>NZ_JBHTVE010000001.1:471311-778926 GCF_042793175.1 Streptomyces sp. NPDC056580
CTCATCACCGGGGGGGGGGGCCGGGGCCGGGCCCCCCCCCCCGCGGCCGGGGGGGCGGGGGGGGGGGCGGGCCCCCCCCGCCGGTGCGCTGTGTCGGGTCAGTTCTTCTTCTTGTGCACGGTCTTGGCGGTCAGGGTCCAGCTGTGCGACTTCAGCACGTGACGGTGCCTGTCCCGGGCCGTGACCGTGACCTTGAACCGGGTGCCGTCCGGCAGCGGTCCTGACAGGTGGACGGACGCCTTGTGGCCGGCCCGGTCGTAGGAGGTGACGGCCGTGACGTGGAGCTTCCTGGCCGCTGCCGCCCGGGGGCCGGACAGCACGGTCACGGTCGCCCGGACGGACGACACCGCGGCCCCGGCGGGCAGGGCGGTCAGCAGCGGGTCGCCCGCGTCGGCGGTGTGGGTCAGCGCGGAGGCGTTGTCCTCGGAGGCGCCGGGCGCCGCCAGGGAGGCGCCCGGGTTGTCGGCGGTGAAGACCGGGCCGACCCAGTAGTTCGCGGATCCGTAGGAGCTGTTGGGGAAGGCCGGGTCGGCGCCGTACCGGTAGAGCCCGTTGTGGTGGGCGGTGGTGTCGGCGGTGCCGGTCAGCGGGTAGGACTGGTGGGCCGCGGCGAAGTAGCCGCCGTCGACCGCGTAGTGGCCGTTCGGCGCGTGGTAGGAGACGACGTACGGGGTGTCGGCGCTGACGGCCACCGGGGTGGTGAAGGTCATCCGCTGCCAGCCGGAGGCCGTCTCGCCGGTGAAGGTGCCGGTGGCGAGCAGCGTGCCGTCGTCGGACCACAGGCTGCCGGTGTGGGTGCCGGTGTTGCCGGCGCCCTTGTAGAAGGTGACACCGGTGACCCAGCCGCTCGCCGAGGACGTGAACCGGGTGCCCAGCTCGACCGAGTTGGTGTCGCTGGTCATGTCGGTGGTGGCGGGCACGGCGGAGGAGTTCCACAGCGTGCAGGGGCAGGTGACCGCCGGCGGGACGGTGCTGGTGGTGAACGACCAGGTCACCGGGTCCGCCATGGTGTTGCCCCACAGGTCACTGGCCTTGACGGAGGCGGTGTACGTGGTGTGCAGCGCCAGTTCCGTGGACGGGGTGAAGGTGGCCTTGTTGGACGAGGGGAGCGTCCAGGTCCCCGGCACGGTCTCGCCGTTCGGGTCCTTCAGGGTGAAGGTCAGGCCGTCGGAGTCGACGGCCGAGCTGAAGACGGCCGACACCGGCGCGGTGATCGACACGCCGGTCGCCCCGGACGTCGGGGAGGTCGAGGTGACGGTGGGCGGGGTGGTGCTGGCCGCCGAGGTGTCCAGCACCACGTCGACCCAGTAGTTGCTGCCCGAGGACTGCGAGGACGGGAAGGCGCTGGCCGAGCCGTAGTGGTAGACGCCGTTGCCGCCGTCGGTGCCCGACTTCAGAGCGGTGAGCGGGGCCAGGCCGGCGTCGCCGCCGGAGAAGTACCCGCCGTCGTAGGAGTATCCGCCGTTGGGAGCGAAGTACGAGGCGACGTAGGTGGTGTTGGCCTTGACGCTCACCGGGGTGGAGAAGTTGAGCTGCTGCCAGCCGGAGGCCGACTCGCCGGTGAAGGTGCCGGTGGCCAGGCGGGTGCCGGAGGCGCTCCACAGGCTGCCGGTGTGGGTGCCGGTGTTGGCCGGAGACTTGTAGAAGCGGATGCCGGTGATCGAACCGGCCACGGTGGTGCGGAACTTGGTGCCGAGTTCGACCGCGCTGCCGTCGCCTCCGTTGACGGTGCCGGGCACCGCGGAGGCCGGCCAGACGGTGCAGGGGCAGGCCTGCGGTCCGACGGTGAGCGGGACGGTGCTGACGGTGCCGATGTTGACGCTGTCGTCCACCGCGCGGACCTTGACGGACGCGGCGCCGGGGGTGGTCGGGGTCCAGGTGTACTTCCAGGAGGCGAGTCCGCTCGCGGCGTTCCAGGTCCTGCCCCCGTCCGTGGACACCTCGACCCGGGCGACCACACCGCCGGAGTCGGTGGCGGTGCCCGTGACGGTGACCGGCTTCAGGGCCGGGACGGTGACCCCGGAGACCGGCGCCGTCACGGTGACGGCCGGGCCTGTGGTGTCGGTGGTGGCCGTCGCCGCGGCGAGGTTGCTCTGCCGGGTCAGCGGCTGGACGCCCATGTCGGCCAGGATGTTCACGGTCGCCTGCTGCATGCGGGCGTCCTCGGTGACCACGGTGTCGGCCGGATCGTAGGTCGGGATGTTGGTCAGCCCCCACGACCACTGCACGGTTCCCGAGCCGAACACCAGGGCGCCGGAGTCCTGGTCGCGGAACTCGACGAGGTTGTGCGTGGCCGTGCCGTTGCCGTAGACGTTGCCCCAGTCCGTGCGGAGCTTGCCGTCGTTGATGTCGACCGTCGTGGAGGACACGTCGATCGCCCCGGCGGGCCGGGTGCTGTTGTCGATGTCGCTGTCCCACTCGTAGCCGAGGGTCCCCTCGGGGAAGGTGGCGGTCTGGCTCGGCGTCAGGCCGGCGATGGAGGTGTTGCGCCAGATCCGGTTCTTCCCGTACGAGCCGGGGACGGTGATGGCGTCGCTGCGGTAGCCGTTCACCGTGAACATGGAGCCGGTGAGGATGTTCGGCGGCTGGTAGTCCTGCCCGTACTGGGTGCTGGCGGGGTCCATCCAGGTGCCGGTCCAGGTGCCGCTGGGATCGGCGACGCCGTTGTTCTGCGCCATCTTGGTCATCTTGTAGCAGACCAGGGTGCGGTTGGCCGTGTTCGCGCCGTCGATGCTCGGGGTGAGCCGGGTCTTCCAGAACACCTCGTTGCCGCTGAGGAAGGCCTGCCGGACGCCGGCCTTCCGGGCCGCGAGGACGTTGGAGTACTGGCTCTGCGTCCAGTACTCGTCGTGGCCGGAGGACATGTACACCTTGTGCTTCTTCAGCAGGGTGGCGCCGTTGACCGACACGTCCACGCCGGACAGGTAGCTGACGTCGTAGCCGTTGCGCTCCAGCCAGGACAGCATCATGTACTCGGAGCCGTAGATGCCGTTGTCGCCGCCGATGTCCAGCGGCCGGTTGTAGCTGACCTCGTAGGCGCGGCCGTCCGGCGCGGGTCCGGCGCCGCCGTAGAGGTCCTGGCCGCCGTAGTCGTTGTACGCCTGCCAGGTCTGGTCGCTGGTCTGCACGACGATGTCGGAGGTGCTGGAGTCGTTGCGGACCACGAACGGGTACGGCATCAGGCCGTCGCCGTCCGTCTGGGTCAGGTTGGCGATGTACAGGCCGGAGACCGCGCCGCTGGGCACCGTCCAGGTGGCGGTGACCGGCCAGTTGCCGCAGTCGACCAGGCCGGTGCTGCTCTTCTTGGTGCAGCTCGCCGGACTGGTGAGGTAGTTGGCCGGATAGGTGACGGCGGCCTGGGCCGCGGTGGACATCTCGCGCGCGCCGTCGCCGCCGTACCAGCCCAGGCGGTAGATCTCGACGTGGTACGAGACCTTCGACTGCACCTTGAACTGCACGGTGTCACCGGCCTGGACGCTCTCCTTGGTGGAGAAGCCCTTGATGTCACCGTAGGCGTTGGGCGAGAACCAGTCGGACTTCGGGCTGCCCGGTTTGGAGTTCTCGCAGACGACGGGGTTCGAACCCGTTCCGCACGGATCGGAGGCGGCCAGGGCGGACCCCGCCTGCGGGAGCACCGCCCAGATCAACGCTGCCACGACGGCGAGGCGGCTGCCCCTGATCCGTCTGCTCCATTTCTTCATGTGTACCTCTCGCGGTGCTGTGCAGGACCGACCCGTGCGGTCGGGGTGGCGCTGTGAAGCGGTGACCTGTCAGCCGCGCAGGGCGTGGGCGAGTGCGTCCGCCACGCGCTGCTGCTGGTCCTGGGTGATGTGCGGGTGGAGCGGGAGCGACAGGATGCGCTCCGCCGTCTTCTCGGCGTTCGGGAAGTCGCCCCGGGAGTGGCCGAGACGGCGGTAGGCCGGGGTCAGGTGGACCGGCGCCGGGTAGTGCACCCCGGCGCCGATGCCCTCCGCGTTGAGCTTGCCCACGATGTCGTCGCGGTCGGCCCCCTCGACCTGGACGACGTAGAGGTGCCACACGTGGACGTTGCCGGGCGCCGTCACCGGGAGCACGACCCGTCCGGTCGCGGCGAGGCCGGCGAGCAGTTCGTCGTAGCGGGCCGCGGCCGCCCGGCGGGCCGCGTTGCCGGCCGCGAGGCGCTTCAGCTTCGCCCGCAGGACGACGGCCTGCAGCCCGTCCAGCCGGCTGTTGAAGCCCGGCACGTCGTGGCGGTACTTGGCGACGCCGCCGTGGTTGGCGATGGCGCGCACCAGGCCGGCCCGCTCCTCGTCGTCGGTGAGCACCGCGCCCGCGTCGCCGTAGGCGCCCAGGTTCTTGCCCGGGTAGAAGCTGGTCGCCGCGATGGCGCCGCTGCCCGGGGACCGGCCGTCGCGGGTGGCGCCCTGGCACTGTGCGGCGTCCTCGACCAGTGCCACGCCTTCGGGCAGGCGGCCGGCCAGCGCCGCCGTGTCGGCCATCTGCCCGTACAGGTGCACGGGCACCACGGCGCGGGTGGCCGGGCCGACCGCGTCCAGCGCGGCCTGCGGGTCGAGCAGGCAGGTCCCGGGCTCGCAGTCCGCGAGGACCGGCCGCGCGCCGGTCCGGGCCACCGCGCCCGCGGTGGCGATGAAGGTGTTGGCGGGCACCACGACCTCGTCGCCGGGCCCCACCCCGCTCGCGCGCAGGGCGAGTTCGACGGCGTCGGTGCCGTTGGCGACGCCCACGCAGTGCGCGACGCCGCCGAAGCCGGCGTACTCGCGCTCGAACAGGCGGACCTCCTCGCCGCCGATGAACGCGGTGTCCGCCAGGACGCGTTCGAAGCCGGCCCGTACCTCGTCGGCGACCTCCTCGTGGGCCGCCTTGAGGTCCACGAGCGGTATCTGGTTCATGTGACCGGTCCCCCCAGTGCGTACGTCGCGAAGTCGCTGTCGCCTCGCGCGAGTTGGTCGAGCGCGGGCCTGTCCGCCGCGCGCAGCCGCCGGGCCGGGCTCCCCACCCAGACCTCACCCGGCGGTACGTCGCCGAGCACGGCGCTCCCCATCCCGATCAGCGACCAGGCGCCGACCGTCGTGCCTTCCCTGATCAGGGAACCGGAGCCCAGATAGGCGCCCCGCTCCACTCGTACGCCACCGCCCAGGCGGACGCCGGAGGCGATGGTGGCGCAGTCCCCGACCACGTCGTCGTGGGTCAGGACGGCCTGCGGCATCACCGCGACGTGCGCGCCCACCCGCACGGCGGCGGTCAGCGCGCAGTGCGCGAGCAGCACCGAGCCGGGGCCGATCTCGGACGTCCGCGACACCGAGGCCGTCGGGTGGACCACGGTGGCGTACCGGTGCGCGGGCAGACCGAGCCTGCGGACCAGCCGGGCGCGGGACGCGTAGTCCCTGGGGTTGCCCACGCAGACGACGACCCGGGCCCGGGACAGGTCGTGGACCAGGTCGCAGCCGCCGAGGACGGGCACGCCGTCCACCTCGGTGCCGTGCAGGGCGGTGTCGTCGTCGAGGTGCCCGAGCAGCTCGGTGCCGCCCGCGTCCCGCACGGCCTGTGCGGTCTCCCGGGCGAAGCCGCCGGCGCCGACGATCAGCAGCCCGTTCATCCGCGGGCCTGTTCGCGCAGCGCCGTCACGACGCGGTCCAGCTGGGCCTCGGTCATCGTGTGGAAGAGCGGCAGGATGAGCGAGTCACGGCTGATCCGCTCAGTGACCGGGAGCGGGGCGCGGGGGTGGCCGGCGTAGGCGGGTTCGAGGTGCGCCGCCATGATCCCGCGCCGGGCGGAGACCCCGGTTCCGGCGAGTGACGCCAGCAGGCCGTCCCGGCCGACGGGGAAGTCCTCGTCCAGCAGCACCCAGTAGGACTGGAAGTTGCTCTGCCCGTGCGCTGGGTCGCGCACCGGGGTGAGGCCGGGGACGTCGCCCAGCGCCGCGTCGTAGCGGGCCGCCAGCTCGCGCCGGCGGGCGATCATCGCGTCGAGCTTGCCGAGCTGGACCAGGCCGATCGCGGCCTGGACGTCTGTCATCCGGTAGTTGAAGCCGACCTCCAGGTAGCTCTCCAGGACCGGCTTGCTGCTCGCGTGGCGTTCGGCCGCCGAGGCGTTCATACCGTGCTCGCGCAGCCGCCGCAGGCGGGCCGCCCATTCGGCGTCGTCGGTGGTGACCATGCCGCCCTCGCCGGTGGTGACGAGCTTGCGCGGGTGGAAGGACCAGGCGGCGAGCAGCGCGCCGTGGCCGACCGGCTTGCCGCCGACGGTGGAGCCGATGGCGCAGGCCGCGTCCTCCACCAGCGGCAGGTCCCAGTCGGCGCAGGCGGCGCGCAGGGCGTGCACGTCGGCCGGCACGCCGCCCTGGTGGACGGCGAGGACGGCCCGGGTGCGGGGGGTGCGAACGGCGTCGACGGTGGCCGTGGTCAGGTTTCCGGTCGCGGGGTCGACGTCGGCGAAGACGGGTTCGGCCCCGACGTAGCGCACGGCGTTGGCGGTGGCGATGAACGACAGCGAGGGCACCACGACCTCGTCGCCGGGGCCGAGGCCGAGCACGACGAGGGACAGGTGCAGGGCGGTGGTGCAGGAGCTGACCGCGACGGCGTGCTCGGCGCCCACCCGCTCCGCGAAGGCCCGCTCGAACGCGGCGACCCGGGGGCCCTGGGCGACCCAGCCGGACAGCACCGCCTCGGAGGCGGCCCGGGCCTCCTCCTCGCCGAGCCAGGGGATCATCACGGGAATGCGGTCGACGCTCACCGGGCCGCCTCCCCCGCGGCGCGCTCCGCACGCCACCAGTCCACCAGGTCCCTGAGCCCGGTGCGCAGGTCGATCCGCGCGGTGAAGCCGAGCCGTTCGGCGGCGCCAGAGGTGTCCGCGAGCCGCCGGACCACGCCGTTCACCGCGCGGGCCGGCCCGTGCTCCGGCTCCAGGCCCTCGGCGCCCATCGCCTCCAGCAGACCCTGGGCGAGCTCCTTCAGAGAGGTCTCGGTGCCGCTGGCGACGTTGAAGACCTCGTCGGTCAGGTCGGACTCGGCGGCCAGCACGTTGGCCCTGGCGATGTCCCGGACGTCGACGAAGTCCATGGTCTGGCTGCCGTCGCCGAGGATCAGCGGCGGCTCGCCCGACTCGATGCGCTCCATCCAGCGGATGAGCACCTCGGTGTAGAGGCCGTGGATGTCCATCCGGGGGCCGTAGACGTTGAAGTACCGCAGCGCCACGTAGTCCAGGCCGTACATGGCGTGGAAGCTGCGCAGCATGCCCTCGTTGAAGGCCTTGGCCGCGCCGTAGAAGGTGTCGTTGTTGTACGGGTGGTGGCGTTCGGTCGTCGGGAAGTCCTCGGCCATGCCGTAGACGGAGGCCGAGGACGAGGCGATCACCTTGCCGACCCCGGCCTGGACCGCCGCCTCCAGGACGTTGAAGGTGCCGTCGACCATGACCTCGTTGGCGAGCCGTGGCTCCTCCGCGCACTGCGTGATGCGGATCGCGGCGAGATGGAACACCAGGTCCGCGCCGTCGGTGGCCTTCCGCACCGCGGCGGCGTCGCGGATGTCGCCCTCCACGACCTCGACGACGCCGCTGTCCAGGGCGCGGGCCAGATTGCCCATCCGCCCGCGGACGAAGTTGTCCAGCACGACGATCTCACGGGCACCGCCCTCGGCCAGGAGGTCGACGAGATTGGACCCGATGGTCCCCGCCCCTCCGGTGACCAGGATCTTCTTGCCCCGTACGCTGCTCAACTGAAGTGCCCTCTCCCTAGTGGAACTGTCAATGCCCGGCGCGCAGGCCGACGACCGCGCCGCGGAACTCCAGGCTCCGGGAGGCCGCTTCGAGGATGTCCAGCACGCGCAGCCCGGCCCGGCCGTCGGTCAGCGGGGCCCGGCCGCCCCTGATCGCGTCGGCGAACTCGTCGACCATGCTGCGCAGCGCTTCCTTCTCGCCGATCGCGGGGGCGACCATGTCACCGGAGCGGTAGGAGACGAGCATCTCCCGGCGCTCGTCCGCGCCGATCTCCTGCGGCGCGGCCAGGTCCACCCCGCGGTCGTAGACCGCGACGCGCTGCACCGGGTTGAGGTCGTCCCAGATCAGGGTGCGCTTGGAGCCGCCGACCATGGTGGTGCGCACCTTGGTCGGGGAGAGCCAGTTGACGTGCACGTGGGCGATGGCGCCGGTGTCGAGCTGCAGCGTCAGGTAGGCCACGCAGGCCTGTCCCGCGCCGATCGGGTCGGCCCCGTGGGCGGCGACGGCGACCGGTTCGACGTTGTCGGGGAGGATGAAGTCCAGGATGGACAGGTCGTGCGGGGCGAGGTCCCACAGGACGTCGATGTCCTTCTGGACGAGTCCGAGGTTGATCCGCACCGAGTCGACGAAGTGGATCTCGCCGAGTTCCCCGGAGCGGACCATGTCGCGGATGCGGCCCACGGCGGGCGTGTAGCAGTAGGTGTGGTCGCACATCAGGGTGAGCCCGCGCTCCTCCGCCTCGGTGACCAGGCGCATCCCGTCGGCGTAGGTGGCCGCGAGCGGCTTCTCCACCAGGACGTGCTTGCCGGCGCGCAGGGCGGCCAGCGCGATGTCGAGGTGGGTCCCGGCGGGTGTGGCCACGGCGACGGCGGCCACGTCGGGGTCGGCCAGGACGGCCGCGTAGTCCGAGGTGGCCTGGACCGTCGAGTAGCCGCCGAGGACCCGCTGGGCCCGGTCCACGTCGAGGTCGCACAGCCAGCGCAGCCGGAACCGGTCGCTGGCCTGGAAGTTGCGTACGAGGTTGGGGCCCCAGTAGCCGGCCCCGACGACCGCGACTCCCAGCGGATCCGTGGTCTGAGTCACTGCGTCCCTCTTCCTTCGGTCCATCAGTAGGCCCCCGCTCCGCGCACCACGGCGGACCCGGTGCGCAGCAGGATGGTCAGGTCGAGGCCGATCGACCAGTTGTCCACGTATCCGAGGTCGAGCCGGACCGCCTCGTCCCAGGGCAGGTCGGAGCGGCCGCTGACCTGCCACAGTCCGGTGAGGCCGGGCTTCACCAGCAGCCGGCGTTTGATGTCCGGCGTGTACTCCTCGACCTCCTCGGGCAGCGACGGGCGGGGGCCGACGAGCGACATGTGCCCTCTCACCACGTTGATGAGCTGCGGGAGTTCGTCGAGCGAGCTGCGGCGCAGCACCGAGCCGACCCGGGTGATCCGGGGGTCCTCCTTCACCTTGAACAGCAGCCCGTCGCTGTTCTGGTTGAGGTGCTCCAGTTCCGCGCGGAGGGCCTCGGAGTCCTCCCGCATCGTGCGGAACTTCAGCATGGTGAAGTGGTTGCCGTAGCGGCCCACCCGGCGCTGCCGGAAGAGGGCGGGGCCGGTGCTGTCCAGCCGGACGACCAGGGCGATCACCAGCATGGCCGGCAGCAGCACCAGCAGCAGGGCCGCGGCGAGCGCCCGGTCCAGCACCTCCTTGGGCAGCCTGGAGGAGCGGGAGAGGTTGGGCGCCTGTATCCGCATCAGCGGGACCCCGTTGGTGGGCCGTACCACCAGCCGGGAGGCTGAGACGTCGGTCAGCACGGGCGCCACCAGGAAGTCGATGTCCTGGACGGCGGCCGTCCAGGACATCCGGCGCAGGACGGAGGCGTCGAACTCGGGGGCCGGGAGCGCCACCACGGTGCCGATGCCCATGGCCCGCACGACGTCGTTCATGTCGGCGATCCCGCCGAGGACGGGAATCCCCAGCTCGCGGATCGCGACCGCGTTCTCCGGGTCGCTCAGGCACACCCCGGCGACCTGCAGTTCCTGTGCGCCGCCCGCCCGGCGCAGCACAGCGACCAGCTCGACTATCCCGTGCGACGGCCCGACCAGCAGCGTCGCGCTGCGGTCCCGGCCCCGCGCCCAGCGCCGGTGCAGCCGGCGGCGCAGCGCGTACCGGACCGACAGGGCGATCGCGGCGGTGGGCACAGCGGCCGCGATCATGTCGTGCAGCAGCCCCGGATCGCGTGCGAACAGCCAGTAGGCGCACGCCGCCAGTGCCGGCAGGGCGACGGCGCCGCGCAGCACCCGCAGGTACTCCTCGGTGCCCAGGCCCAGGGCCCGGCGGTCGTACGAGCGATGGACGAGCATCGCCACGATCCACAGCGGCGGCAGCACCAGCGCCACCGTCCAGCGGCCCCAGGTCCCGTGGACCACTAAGGCCGCGGCCACGGCCGCCAGGCCGTCCGCGACCAACAGGGCCGTACGGTAGTTCCGTTCCCAGCGTCTTCGGCGCGCTTCTGGACTTCTGTGATCCAGAACCACCTGCTCATGCGTGACCTCAATGGTCATGCCCCCCCCACCACATGCGCGGCTACCCCTGACCGAGCGATGCGGACATACGGTCGCAAGTCCGCGGCCAGGGCCGGAACGACGCCGATGCGTCTCCTCAACACAACGGCGCCGGAAAACCAGGGAGCGCCCAGCGGTTCCCCAACCGCTCTGCGCGCCCTGCATGTTGGTTGTTGCCTGTGCCGTATCCGGCTCACGAATCTGCGACTTGACGGAGCGTCAGATGCAGATGTCCCTCCCAAACCGGTGCGGCGGACCTCAATCTAGACCACTGGACGCAGTCGCGGGAACAGTTGGACGAAACACACACCGCGATGCCGGCACCGGCGGCATACTGCCCGGGTGACGAGCATCGTGATCCCGGCCCACAACGAGGCGCGCGTCCTCGGCCGGCTCCTCGATTCGCTGCTGGCGGACCCCGCCGGGGACGACACCGACATCGTGGTCGTGTGCAACGGCTGCACGGACGACACCGCTCGGATCGCGGCGGCGCGCGGCTCGCGCGTCCGGGTGGTCGAGACCCCCGTGCCCTCCAAGCACGCGGCCCTGCGGGCCGGCGACGAGCACGCACGGGGCTTCCCGCGCGTCTACGTGGACGCCGACGTCGTGATCACGGGCGCCGACGTGCGGGCGCTGACCGGGCCGCTGGACGACGACGCCTCCGGCGTCCTCGCCACCGCCCCCGAACGGCAGCTCCCGCTGGCCGCCTGCGCCTGGCCGGTGCGGGCCTACTACGGCGTGTGGCAGCGGCTCCCGGCGGTGCGCGAGGGGCTGTTCGGCCGGGGCGTCATCGCGGTCTCCGAGGCCGGGTACGCCCGGATCGCAGCCCTGCCGCCGCTGATGGCGGACGACCTGGCCGCGTCGTTGGCGTTCGCCCCCGGTGAGCGGCTCGTGGTCGGTGCGGCCCGGGTCGTGGTCCATCCGCCGCGCACCTGGTCGGACCTGCTCAGGCGGCGGATCCGGGCCGCGGTGTCCACCGCCCAGGTCGAGCGGCACCGGGACCCGGCGCAGGCGTCGGCGCGCACCGGCAAGGCGGATCTGCTGGCCGTGGTCCGTCAGGAGCCGAGGCTCCTCGCGGGTGCCGTGGTCTTCGTGGCCGCGGCGGTCGTCGCCCGGTGGCGGGCCAGAAAAGCCATCAGGGAACAGGACTTCGGCACCTGGCTGCGGGACGAGAGCAGCCGGCAGAACTGATCGCACCGCACCTGGAGTCCCCGACCATGTACCTCACCGACCGTTCCGCACCCGCCAGGGCGGACACCGGGCGGGTCCGCAGAAACGGCCCCGGACGCCGGGTCGCCCCGGTCGTGCTCGTGCTCGGCACGGTCAGCCTGATCACCGACGTCTCCTCCGAGATGGTCACCGCCGTTCTGCCGCTCTACCTGGTCAGCCGACTCGGCTTCAGCCCCCTGGGGTTCGGCACCCTCGACGGCGTCTACAACGGGTTCAGCGCCCTGGTCCAGCTCACCGGGGGCCACCTCGCCGACCGGGTGCGCAACCACAAGCTGATGGCCGGGCTCGGCTACGGCCTGTCCGCGCTGTGCAAACCGCTGCTGCTGCTCGCCGGAAGCGTCGGCACGCTCGGCACGGTCCTCGCCCTGGAACGCACCGGCAAGGGCCTGCGCACCGCCCCGCGCGACGCGATGATCTCCCTTTCCACGCCGGCCCGGGACCAGGGCCGCGCCTTCGGCGTGCACCGGGCGATGGACACCACCGGCGCGATGCTCGGCCCGCTCGCGGCCTTCCTCATCCTGCGCGCGGCGGCCGACGGCTATGACGCCGTGTTCGGGGTGAGCGCCTGCGTCGCCGCGCTCGGCGTGCTCGTGCTGGTGCTGTTCGTACCCGGCAGGCGGCAGACGGCACGGACGGACGGGGAGGCCGGGCCCGGCGGACCGGACGGAACTGGCGGACCCGGCGGAACTAGCGGGCCGGACGGAACAAGCGGGCCGGACGGGCCTGACGCGTCGGACGGTACGCCGCCGGTGCGGGTGCGCGAGGCGCTGGCGCTGCTGCGCCTGCCGCGCCTGCGGGCGCTCGCCGGCTGCGCCGCGCTGCTCGGCCTCACCACCGTCAGCGACGCCTTCGTCTATCTGCTCCTGCAACGCCGCGCGGGCATCGGCGAGCAGTGGTTCACGCTGCTGCCGCTGGGCACCGCCGTGGTGTTCCTGTCGCTCGCCGTGCCCGTCGGCGCGCTCGCGGACCGGATTGGGCGGCGCACCGTGTTCCTCGCCGGGCACATGGGCCTGCTCACCGCCTACGCCCTGCTGCTGTGGGCGCCGGCCACTCCGGTCCTGGCCCCGGCCGTGCTCGCCCTGCACGGCGCTTTCTACGCGGCCACCGACGGCGTGCTCCCGGCCGCCCTCGCCGGCCTCGTGCCCGAGGAACTGCGCGCCAGCGGCCTCGCCATCGTCGGCACCAGCCAGGCGCTGGCCCGGTTCTGCTGCTCGCTCGCCTTCGGCGCCGCCTGGACGGTGTGGGGCGACGGCCCGGCGCTGGCCGGGTCGGCGGTGGGCCTGCTGTGCTGTGCGGCCGTCGCGGGCCTGGTCCTGCGGCCGGCCGGCGGGACCCGATGACCACCTCAGCCCCAAGGACCCGCATGACAACGCTCCATCGCCGCCTGCTCATACTCGCCGCGGCGGTCCTCCTGCTCGCGGGATTGGGCACCGGCGTCGTCCTGCACGCCGCCGACCGCGCCGACCGTGCCGACCGGCCGCGGGCGGGCGGCCCCGCCGTCGGCGAGGGCCGGCTGACGCTCGCCCAGAAGCACCGGCTGGCGTTCGTCAACGCGGCCGCCGGCCCGCACCGCGCCTCGGTCGCCTCGGTGCCGTCGGCCGACCCCGGCGGCCGGCGGGTCGCCTCGGACCTGAAGTGCGCGCGCTTCTACGCGGCGGCCGGCACCGGTGTCTGCCTCCGGTCCGAGCCGGGCGTCCTGAAGCAGAGCAACCGCGCCCTGCTCCTGGACGCGAACCTGCGCACCCGGCGCAGTTTCCCGCTCGCCGGCACCCCCAGCCGGGCCCGGGTCTCGCCCAGCGGCCGCTTCGCCGCCTGGACCGTCTTCGTCTCCGGGGAGTCCTACTCCTCGGCCTTCTTCTCCACCCGGACCTCGATCCTGGACACCCGCACCATGCGGCTCGTCCCCAGCCTGGAGAAGTTCTCCGTCGTCAAGGACGGCAAGCCGTACCACGCCTCGGACGTCAACTTCTGGGGCGTCACCTTCGCCGCCGACGACGACACCTTCTACGCCACCCTCAACACGGCCGGCAGGACCTACCTGGTCCGGGGTTCGGTCTCCCGGCGTACGGTCACCACCCTGGTCCAGAACGTGGAGTGCCCCTCGCTCTCCCCCGACGGCACACGGGTCGCGTTCAAGAAGCGGGTCCTGTCCGGCGCCACGCTCTGGCACGAGTACGTCCTCGACCTGCGCACCCTGCGCCAGACACCCCTGGCCGAACGCCACAGCGTCGACGACCAGGCCACCTGGCTGGACGACCGCACCCTCGCCTACGCCCTGCCCGCCGACGGCGAGGTGGGCGTTGCCGACCTGTGGACGGTGCCCGCCGACGGCACGGGCGCCCCCCGCCTGCTGATCCCCGGCGCTTCGTCGCCGGCGCCGCTGTAGATCGAACTCCTCGGCTCGACCACCGGCGTCGATCTGACCGGGTTGCTGGAGGGGATCGCCGAGCGCACCACCACGGCGGCAGCCGGCCGGTCGCCGCGCTCCGCCCAGCTCAACGGGAAGGTCGAGATCGCCGACTGAGCGGCGCACGAGTCACGCGGACCCGCCGACCGAAGCGCGGGGAGGCGGGTCCCGCCACGTGGCCCGCCGGGAGGCGGGTCCCGCCACGTGGCCGGCGGGTAGGCGGGTGGCCGAGAAGGCACCGTCCTTCATGGTCGACGCACGCACTCCCACGGACAAAACTATGGTGCCCCGCCACATACGCCTACGACCTCTGCCTTCCTACGGTGTGGCGACACGCAAACGTCCCCGTCACACGCAGGAAGTGGTGCCGATGTCGTCGCCAGCAAGCGCCCCACCCGCTCCTTCGAACCTCCCCCGCATCGTCGCCGCCAGCCTCATCGGCACCACCATCGAGTGGTACGACTTCTTCCTGTACGGTTCCGCCGCCGCACTGGTGTTCAACAAGCTGTTCTTCCCTGACTCCGACCCGCTCGTCGGAACGCTGCTGTCCTTCCTGACGTATGCCGTCGGCTTCGCGGCCCGGCCGCTGGGCGCCCTGGTGTTCGGGCACTACGGTGACCGGCTGGGGCGCAAGAAACTGCTGGTGCTGAGTCTGCTGATGATGGGCGGGGCGACCTTCGCCATCGGGCTGCTGCCCACGCACGCCACCGTCGGCTCCGCCGCGCCGGTGCTGCTGACCATGCTGCGCCTGGTGCAGGGGTTCGCACTGGGCGGTGAGTGGGGCGGCGCCGTGCTGCTGGTCTCCGAGCACGGCGACGCGCGGCGGCGCGGGTTCTGGGCGGCCTGGCCGCAGACCGGGGCGCCGGCCGGGCAGTTGCTGGCGACCGGTGTGCTGTCGCTGCTCACTGCCGTGCTCTCGGACGACGCCTTCGGCACCTGGGGATGGCGGATACCGTTCCTGCTCTCCGGTGTGCTGGTGATCGTCGGCCTGTGGATCCGTCTCTCCGTCGACGAGTCGCCCGTATTCAAGGAGGCGCTGCAGCGGGCCGAGAGCCGGCGCGCGGAGAAGCCGGAGAAGCTGCCGCTCGTCTCCGTGCTGCGCCACCACTGGAAGGACGTGCTCGTCGCCATGGGCGCCCGCATGGCGGAGAACATCAGCTACTACGTCATCACCGCGTTCATCCTGGTCTACGCCACGACCTCGGCCGGCGTCTCGAAGCAGACGGCGCTGAACGCCGTGCTCGTCGCCTCCGCCGTGCACTTCGCGGTGATCCCGGCCTGGGGTGCGCTCTCCGACCGGGTCGGGCGGCGGCCCGTCTACCTGCTGGGCGCGGCCGGTGTCGGGCTGTGGATGTTCCCGTTCTTCCGGCTCATCGACACCGGTTCCTTCGGGTACCTGCTGCTGGCCGTGACCGTCGGGCTGGTGCTGCACGGGGCGATGTACGCGCCCCAGGCGGCCTTCTTCGCCGAGATGTTCGCGACCCGGATGCGCTACTCCGGTGCCTCGATCGGCGCCCAGTTCGCCTCGGTGGCCGCCGGCGCGCCCGCGCCGCTGATCGCCACCGCGCTGCTGTCGGACTACGGCAGCTCCACCCCGATCGCCCTGTACGTGATCGCGGCGGCGGTGCTCACGCTGATCGCCGTGGGCGTGGCCCAGGAGACGCGGCACCGGGACCTCGCCGAGGTGGAATCCCGGGACGACGACCGCGCCGAGGCCAGCCCGGCGGCCAGGGCGGGCACCGTCTGACCGTCCCGCACGGCTCACCGCGCCGACCGGCTCCCCTCGCGGGGGCCGGTCGGCGCCGTTCCGGGGACCGGTCGGCGCCGGCCCGGGGGCCGGTCAGTGCCGTTCCGGGGACCAGTTGGCGCCGTTCCGGGGACTGGCGCCGTTCCGGGGACCAGTTGGCGCCGTTCCGGTGACCGGTCGGTGCCGGCCCGGGGGCCGGTCAGTGCCGTTCGGGGGTCGCCAGCCGGTGCAGCCGCAGGGCCAGTTGGATCTCCAGGGCGCGGGCCGGCGCCTGCCAGTCCTGGCCCAGCAGGCGGCCCACGCGCTCGAGCCGCTGGGCGACCGTGTTCACGTGCACGTGGAGGGCGTCCTTGGTGCGGGCGGGGCTCATCCCGCAGGCGAAGTAGGCGTCGAGGGTGTGCAGCAGTTCCGTGCCGCGGCGCTCGTCGTAGTCCACCACCGGGCCGATGGTGCGGCCGACGAAGCCGCCCACGTCCCGGTCGCCGGCGAGCAGCAGGCCGAGGAAGCCGAAGTCCTCGGCCGCCGCGCCGTCTCCGCCGCGGCCCAGCAGGAGCAGCGCGTCCAGACAGCGGCGGCCCTCGGCGTAGGCGGCGGCCACGGTGTCGTGGTGGACGGTGAGGTCGGTGACCGGGGCGGAGGCGCCGACGGTGACCGGCTGGTGGACGGCCGTGCCGAGGTGGCGGGCGGTCCGGCGGGCCAGTTCCGTGGCGCTGTCACCGGCGGCGAGCGGCAGCAGCAGGACCGTGCCGCCGTCCCGGGCGGCGGCCAGACCATGCCGGGTGGCGGCGAGGTGGGAGGCGGCGGACCAGAGGCGGCGCCGGGCGGCGGCCTCCTCGTCGGCGTCGGCGGCCGGGCCGTCCAGCCGGGCGGCGAGGACGACATGGGTGGTGTCCAGGTCGGCGTGCAGGCGGGTGGCGCGTTCGCGCAGCAGGCGCGGATCGCGGTCGCGGGCGTCCAGGAGGTCGTCCAGCAGCTCGCCGCGCACCCGGTGTTCGGCCTCGGCGGCGGAACGGCGGGCCAGCAGGAGCAGCGAGGTGACCATCGCCGCGCGTTCCAGAGTGCGCTGGTCGACCGGGTCCAGGTCCGGGTGGCCGCGCAGCACGAGCGCGCCGAGGAGTTCGCCGCCGGCGGCGACCGCGGCGATCCAGTCGCCCTGGTGGCGCACCGCGTGTCCCTCGGTGCGGGAGGCCTTCAGCGCCGCGGCCGGCGCCGTGCCTGCCTCGGTGAACTCCACCGTCCCGTCGAGGACCTCGGAGACGGCCGCGGCCACGTCGTGCACCCCGCCGCCGCGCAGGACCAGTTCGGCGAGCCGGTCGTGCACATCGGAGGCGCGCTCGATGACCGCGCTGCGGTCCCGGATGATCTCGTTGGCCCGCTCCAGGCCGGCCAGCGCCGAACGGGTCTCGGTGAGCAGGTTGGCGGTGTCGATGGCGGCGGCTGCGAGCGCGGCGAAGGAGCCGAGCAGGGCGATCTGCCCGCGTTCGAAGACGCGGGCGCGCCGGTCGGCGGCGAAGAGGACGCCGATGACGTTGGGGCCGAGCATCAGCGGTACGCCGAGGATGGCCACCAGGCCCTCGTCCTCGACGCCGGCGTCGATGGCGCGGGTGTGCCGGAAGCGCGCGTCCTTGAAGTAGTCGTCGGTGACGTAGGGCCGCGCCGTCTGGGCGACCAGGCCGCCGAGTCCCTCGCCCATGCCGAGGCGCAGTTGCTGGAAGCGGGCGGCCACGGAGCCCTCGGTCACGCGCATGTAGGTGTCGCCCCGTGCCGGGTCGTTGAGGCTGAGGTAGGCGACGTCCGTGCTCAGCAGCGACCGGGCGCGCTGCACGATGGCCTGGAGGACGGCGTCCAGGTCCCGGAGTCCGGCCAGGTCGTGGGCGGTCTCGAACAGCGCCGACAGCTCGGCCTCGCGCCGGCGGCGCCCCTCCAGTTCGGAGCGCACCCGCAGGGCGAGCAGTTTGGCCCGTTCCAGCGTGGCGACCCGGTCGGCCGGCTGCCCCCCGGCACGGGCGAGCAGCACCGGCTGTTCGTAGGCCTCCACCGGGGCGTCGCGGGCCAGCAGCTCGAGGTACGGGGCCCCCGCGCCGTCGTCGGGCGCCCCCGCGGCGCCCTCGGTGGCGGGGGGTCCGGCCTGCTGCAGGTGATCACGAGACATGGTCACAGGATTCCGCATCGGCGGCCCGGCCCGTCGGGCCTGTGGAAAACTGCCGGGCCCGGCGGCGCCGTCCGGTTCAGTGGGCCGTCCACCCGCCGTCGAGGACGAGGGAGGTGCCGGTGACGAAGGAGGCCTGGGGGCCGCACAGGTACGCCACCGCGTCGGCCACCTCCTCGGGCTCGATGAGCCGCTGGACGGCGCTGTCCTTGAGCAGGATCTCGGACAGGACGCGTTCCTCGGGGATGCCGTGGGCCTGCGCCTGGTCGGCGATCTGCTTCTCCACCAGTGGGGTGCGCACGTAGGCGGGGTTCACGCAGTTGGAGGTGACCCCGTGCGGGGCGCCTTCCAGCGCGGCCGTCTTGGACAGGCCCTCCAGGCCGTGCTTGGCGGCCACGTAGGCGGACTTGAAGGCGGAGGCGCGCAGTCCGTGCACGGAGGACACGTTGACGATCCGCCCCCAGCCCTGGGCGTACATGTGGGGCAGGGCGCCGCGGATGAGCCGGAAGGGCGCCTCCAGCATCACGGTCAGCACGGTGTGGAAGACCTCGGGCGGGAACTGCTCGAGGGGGCGGACGAGCTGCAGTCCGGCGTTGTTGACCAGGACGTCGGTGCCGGCCGCGACGCGCTCGGCGGCGTCGAGGTCGGTGAGGTCCAGGGGGTGGGCTACGACCGTGCCCGCGAGGTCGCCGGCCCGCCGGGCGAGCTCCGTCAGCTCGGCGAGGCCCGCCGCGTCCCGGTCGACGGCTCTCACCTCGGCGCCGGCGGCGGCGAGCCGCAGCGCGCAGGCACGGCCGATGCCGCTGGCGGCGCCGGTGACGAGGGCGGTGCGGCCAC
This sequence comes from Streptomyces sp. NPDC056580, assembly GCF_042793175.1. Classification (NCBI taxonomy): domain Bacteria; kingdom Bacillati; phylum Actinomycetota; class Actinomycetes; order Kitasatosporales; family Streptomycetaceae; genus Streptomyces; species Streptomyces sp. NPDC056580. Next base: position 489,944 of record NZ_JBHTVE010000001.1, read on the forward strand.
CGAGGTCGAGGGACGGGTACGGGGCGGCGAGCGGGGGGCTGGACGTGGTCATGAGCCGACGATAGGCGCGGCCCAACCCTCACCACATGTGGCCGCCACCCATACTTCAGCAAATAGTCGTAGGGTCAAACCATGTGGGTGCCTCGGACATGGCCTGCTTGATCCGCAAGCGCCCGAACTCGTGCAGGTCCGGCAGGGCGTCCACCGTGAACCAGCCCACCTCCAGCGACTCGTCGTCGTTCACCCGCGCCTCGCCACCCACCGCCCGGCAGCGGAAGGTGATGTCCATGTACTGGCAGACGTCGCCGTTGGTGTAGGTGACCGGCTCCAGGGCCTGGACGAGGACGACCCGCTCGGGGACGCACCGCACCGCCGTCTCCTCGAACACCTCCCGCACCGCGCAGGCCGCGGGCTGCTCGCCCGGCTCCGGGATGCCGCCGATCACCGACCACCTGCGGGTGTCGGACCGCCGGCCCAGCAGCACTCTGCCGTCGTCGTCGAAGACGATCGCGGTGACCCCGGGCAGCCACAGCAGCTGCGTGCCGGCGCTGGCCCTGAGGGTGCGGATGAAGTCAGGAGTAGCCATGGACCGACCCTAACCGGCCGGTCCATGGCCGCCTCGCACGTCAGGGGGCGTACCGCCGTCGTACGGTCAGGCGCCGCCGGCGCGCCGGGCGCGCAGGCCGGAGCCGATCGCCCAGCCGAGTCCGCCCGCGGCGACCAGCACCAGGGCGATCTCCGGCAGGATGCCGAGCCGGGTCGCGGGCGTCTCGGAGGTGCGCAGCGGCACCTTCTGCACGAGGTAGGCGGGCACGAACATGCCGGTCCGCTGGGTGATCCGGCCGTCGGGCATGATGATCGCGCTGACGCCGCTGGTGACCGGCACGGTCACGGTCCGGCTGTGCTCGACGGCACGGACGCGGGACATGGCGAGCTGCTGGTAGGTCATCTCGCTGCGGTCGAAAGTGGCGTTGTTGCTGGGCACCGAGATCATCTCCGCGCCGTGCGTGACGGTGTCCCGGACCGCCCAGTCGAAGGCGGCCTCGTAGCAGGTGGCGAGGCCGACCCTGGCGCCGCCGAAGTCGAAGACGCCCGGCTCGCTGCCGCGGCTGAAGTCCTGGCGGACCATACCGGTCCAGTCCTTGTTGATGGCGCCGACCAGGCCGCGCAGGGGAAGGTACTCGCCGAACGGCTGCACCTGCCGCTTGTCGTAGGTCTGGGTCGGTCCCTTGGCCGGGTCCCAGAGGATCTGCTCGTTGAGCAGCCTGCCGTCCCTCTCCACGACCCCGCCGACCGAGATCGGCACCCCGACGGCCCTGGCCGCCTCGTCGATGACGGCCGCCGCGTCGGGGTTGGTGAAGGGGTCGATGTCGGAGGAGTTCTCCGGCCACAGCACGTAGTCCGGCTTCGCGGCCTTGCCCGCCTTGATGTCGGCGGCGAGCCTGAGGGTCTCCCGCGCGTGGTGATCGAGCACGGCCCGGCGCTGGGCGCTGAACTCCAGACCGGCGCGGGGCACGTTGCCCTGGATGACCGCGACGGTCGCCGTGCCGGCCTGCGCCTCGTCGCTGACCAGCGGCCGGGCGGCGACCGCTCCCGCCACCGGGACGGCGACGCTCAGCAGGGCCGCGGCCGCGGCGCCGCGCCGCAGGGTCCGGGTGCGGCGGCGCTCGGCGATCAGGCGCCCGGCCTCGTACAGGCCGAAACCGCACAGGACGACGGCGAAACCGAGTACCGGTGTGCCGCCCACCGCGGCGAGCGGCAGGAAGACGCCGTCGGCCTGGCCGAAGGCGATCTTGCCCCAGGGGAAACCGCGGAAGGGCACGCGCGCGCGTACCGCCTCACCGGCGATCCACAGGGCCGCCGCCCACACCGGCCAGGCCGGCAGCCGGGAGACCGCGGCCACGCCGACGCCGACCAGGGCCACGAAGACCGCCTCGATGGCGGCGAGGGCGAGCCAGGGCCCGGGGCCGACCTCCACGCCCGTCCACACCAGCAGCGGCAGCAGGAAGCCGAGCCCGAAGAGGTAGCCGAGACCGAGGGCCGCCTTCCAGCGGCGGCCGCGCAGCACCCAGGCGAAGCCGGCGAAGGCGGGCAGCGCCAGCCACCACAGGGTGCGCGGCGGAAAGCTGACGTACAGCAGCACACCGCACAGGGCGGAGGCGGCGGCCGGGACCAGACGCCGCAGGAGCCGGCGGCCGCGCGCCGTGGGCTCGGAGGGCGGCCTGAGCTGGTCGGTCTGGTCCACGGAAGTTGCGGTGACGGTCACCCGGGGAGTGTACGGCGGTCGCCCTCCATGCCGACAGCGCCGTCCAAGCCGTCCCGGCGGCCCCAGGCGTTGCTGTCGCCGGGCACGCGTTCACGCGCGGCACGTCCGCCGAGCGGCCCTCGGCCCTCACAGCGCGCGCCCGGCCTCGGCGGTGCGGCCGGTCGGGCGCACGCCCGGGGCCGCCGCGGGTCCGGGGAGCCGGGGAGCCGGGCACGAGGATGGGGGGCGGTGTCGACGGCAACAGGGCCGTGGCAGGCGCGGACCGCGATCGGCGACGTTCCGGGCTATCTCGCGGTGACGGCGGGCGCCGGACGCCGTCACCGCGGCGATGGCACGGCCGGGCGTCGCGGGGCCCCGGTGTGACCTTGCGGGCGCGGGGGCCGGTCGGGTGACAGCCGCCGGTCAGCTGGTGGTGCCCGGTGTGATCGCCCTCAGCCGGGCCCTGATCACGCGGACCGCGGACTCCGCGTTGTCCACGGTGATCGTGAAGGTGTGGCCGTCCCACAGCCTGAGCACGATGCCCTCGCCGCGCCGGACGACGACCGCGGTGCCCTTCTCGGGGCGCCAGCGGTAACCCCAGCCGCCCCAGTTGCAGGGGGTGACGAGTGCGGCGAAGTCGGCTCCGGCGACCTCGGAGAGCGGGATGCGGCGGCGCGGCACCCCGATGTGGCCGCAGCGCACCTCGAGGCAGTCCTTGTCGAGTCTCAGGTCGACGTGCACGAAGGCCAGGGTCCCGAAGAGGACCAGCAGTCCGGCCGCGATGCAGCCGACGACGGACATGGCCAGCGCGGCGACGGAGGAGGTCCAGGCGGACGCCACCGCCAGCTCGATGCCGAGCGCCATGCAGGCGGCGCCCACCAGGGCCAGCAGCCACTGGACCCGGTTGGTGGCGCGTCCGGTCCAGACGTCGGGGTGCGAGGCGTCCTCGGAGTGGCGGTGCTCGCTCATGGTTATGAGATTACTCAGATTCCGGTGCGCGGGTACCCGCACGCGGAGGGTGACCGCGCCGTGCGGCCCGGGATCCGGGCCGGGGCGCGCCCCGGATCAGAGCCGGTCGGCGAGCGGCCCGGCGGCCGGCAGCAGCCGCCCTTCGGGGTAGTGCAGCGCGGCCGCGGGCAGCGCGCCCTCGCGGCCGCTGAGCAGCACCGTCAGCGCGCCCTCGGCGGGGGCCTCGGGGGTGGGCGCTTCGCCGAGGCGGCGCAGGGCCTGGGCGGCCACGGCCCCGGCGGAGCCGTGCAGGGCGAGCGGGGTGGCGCCCCCGCCGCTCACGGCGGCGCGGATGCGGTCCGCCACCAGCTCGTAGTGGGTGCAGCCCAGGACGACGGTAGTGACGTCGTCCGGGGTCAGCGCGGCCGCGGCGGTGACGGCGGCGTCGATGGCCGCCTCGTCCGCGTGCTCCACGGCCTCGGCCAGACCCCAGCAGGGCACCTCGGTGACCGGGACGCCGTCGGCGAACTCCTCGATGAGCCCGCGCTGGTAGGGACTGCCGGTGGTGGCGGGCGTGGCCCAGATGGCGACCGGGCCGCCGCCGGCGGCGGCCGGCTTGATCGCCGGGACCGTGCCGATCACCGGGATACCGGGCTCCAGCCGGGCCCGCAGGGCGGGCAGCGCGTGCACGGTGGCGGTGTTGCAGCCGATGATGAGGGCGTCCGGCCGGCGGGCCGCGGCGGCCTCCGCGACGGCCAGCGCACGCCTGGTGACGTCCTCGGCGGTGCGCGGCCCCCAGGGCATGCCGTCGGGGTCGAGGGAGAGGACGAGATCCGCGTCGGGCCGCAGGCGCCGTACCGCGGCGGTGGCCGCCAGCAGGCCGATTCCGGAGTCCATGAGCGCGATCTTCACCCGGCCACGATAGACGATGGGCCCCGTCCGGCCGGCCGGGTGGGGCAGACTGCGGCCGTGAGCGCCATCGTGTGGATCGCCGTCGCCTCCCTCGCCGCCTGGTGCTGGCTGCTGCTGTGCCAGGGCTTCTTCTGGCGCACGGACGTCCGGCTGCCACCGCGCCGCAGTCCCGGCGCCTGGCCGCCGGTGTGCGTCGTGGTCCCGGCCCGGGACGAGGCCGCCGTGCTGCCCGCGAGCCTGCCGTCGCTGCTCGCCCAGGACTATCCGGGGCGCGCCGAGATCGTCCTGGTGGACGACGGCAGCACGGACGGCACCGGGGAACTGGCCCGCGAGCTGGCGCGCCGGCACGGCGGGCTGCCGCTGACCGTGGACTCCCCCGGCGAGCCGCCGGCGGGCTGGACGGGCAAGCTCTGGGCGGTGCGGCACGGCATCGGCCTGGCACGCACGCGCGACCCCGAGTACCTGCTGCTGACGGACGCCGACATCGCGCACGCGCCGGACAGCCTGCGCGAGCTGGTGGCGGCGGCCCGCACCGGCGGCTTCGACGTGGTGTCGCAGATGGCGCGGCTGCGGGTGGAGAGCCTGTGGGAGCGGCTCGTGGTCCCGGCGTTCGTCTACTTCTTCGCGCAGCTCTACCCGTTCCGCCGGATCGGCCGGCGGGGATCGCGCACGGCGGCAGCGGCGGGCGGCTGCGTGCTGCTGCGCGCGGACACGGCCGGGCGGGCGGGGATTCCGGACGCCATCCGGCACGCGGTCATCGACGACGTCGCCCTCGCGCGCGCGGTGCGGCGCGCCGGCGGCCACGTCTGGCTGGGGCTGGCCGAGCGGGTGGACAGCGTGCGCCCCTATCCCCGGCTGCACGACCTGTGGCGGATGGTCTCGCGCAGCGCCTACGCCCAGCTGCGGCACAGCCCGCCGCTGCTGCTCGGCACGGTCGCCGGGCTCGCCCTGGTGTACCTGGTGCCGCCGGCGGCCGTCGTCACGGGGGCGGTCGCGGGCAGCGCGGCCACCCTGGCGGCGGGCGCGCTGGCGTGGGCGGTGATGACGGGGACGTACCTGCCGATGCTCCGTTACTACCGGCAGCCGCCGTGGCTCGCGCCGCTGCTGCCGTTCACCGCGTTCCTCTATCTCCTGATGACGGTCGACTCGGCCGTGCAGCACTACCGGGGGCGGGGCGCGGCCTGGAAGGGCCGCACGTACGCGCGTCCGGACGTGCGGCCGGAGGAGGGCTGACCCCGGTCACTTGCGGCCGGGGGTCCAGTTCATGCCCCATCCGTAGGCGCGGTCTATGGTCCGCTGCGGGCTCACCCCCCGGTCGGGCACCAGGTACCGCGCCTCGCGCCGGACGACGAGGTCGCCGCCGGTGTTGGTGATCAGGGCGAGCGCGCAGACCGTGGACGGGACCGTGCACTCGTCCAGCGAGAAGTCGACGGGGGCGCCGTGCTGGGGCCGCAGGGTGACCGTGGCGTGCAGGTCGGCGAAGGAGGTGGCGCCCTCGTAGATGGTGACGAAGACGAGGATGCGCCGGAAGTCCCGCGTGTGGTCGAGGTTGACGGTGAGGTTCTCGCCGCTCGCCGTCGCGCCGGTGCGGTCGTCGCCGTCGAGGTGGATGTACGGCGGGCGGTGCAGGGAGCCGAAGGCGTTGCCGAGGGCCTGTACGACGCCCTTGCGGCCGTCGGCGAGTTCGTACAGGGCGCACAGGTCGAGGTCGACGTCGCCCTGGCCGCCGCCCCAGCGGCCGCGCCGGCCCGGGAACTGCTTGCGCACCTGCCAGTTCAGGTTGACCCGCATGGCTCCCGAGGTGCCGCCCTGCTTGGCCAGTGAGACGGAGGGCGCGGCCTTGGTGAGGGTGACCTTGGAGAGCCGGACCGGTTCGGCGGCCGCCGGGGGCGGCGGGACCGGCGCGGTGGCCGGCGGCGGCGCGGTCACCGGCGGCACGACGGGCGTGGGGGGCGTGGCGGGCGTGGGGGGCGTGGACGGCACGAGGGGCGGGGAGAGCGGCGCCGGAGGCGGCGCGGCCGGCGACGACGCGGGCGGCGCGGCGTGGCGCGGTTGGTCGACGGTGATGCCGAAGTCCGTCGCCAGGCCCTCGAGCCCGCTGCTGTAGCCCTGGCCGACGGCGCGGAACTTCCAGCCGCCCTGGCGCCGGTAGAACTCGCCGAGCAGGAAGGCGGTCTCCGAGGTCGCGCCGGGGCTGTCGAAGCGGGCGACCACCGCTCCGCCGGCCTCCTCGGTCACCTCGATGTAGAGGCCGGGTACCTGTCCGAACGTCCCGCCGTCGGCCGAGGCCGCGAGGACGATCCGCTCGATCCCGCCCTCCACGCGCGTGAGGTCGACGAGGAGGGTGTCGGTGACCCGCTCGCCGGTGGTCCGCTTGCCCTCGTGGCGGACCGCGCCGGAGGGGTGCGCGGGCTGGTTGTAGAAGACGAAGTCCCCGTCGGAGCGGACCTTCCCGGACGCGAGCAGCAGCGCCGAGGCGTCCGCGTCGGGCACCGAGGGTCCCGGGCGCCAGCCCAATTCGACGCGCAGGGCCGTGGTCGGCACCGGCGCGTTCGATCCTTTCGGCATTGTCATGTCCGCCCCCAACGTGTCGGCGTGCGTCCCGGACGTGCCCGGGCGCCCCGCTTGATCGCTATCCGCCAACCTATTCCCGGGGGCGCCGCGGGCGCATGAGGGGCGCGGGAAGACCCGCGGAGATCGCCGGTCAACCGCCGGTAACCCACTGGGAACTCGGCCTTTACACGATCCAAACCCCGATCGGCGTCCATTTTTGCCGAGTTCGCTCGTATTGGGGATCCCACGTCACGGCCGACACGGAAAACAACCCTCTTATCGGTCTCCCCAACCAGCACATCGTGGGCTTAACTTATGGCCATGACCTCCCCCCGCTCCACTTATGGCGGCGGCTACTACTCCGCCTCCTTCCCGGACACCCCGATCTACGACTCGCTCGTGGCCGAGCGGGGCACCCCGCAGATCGCCCCGATCCGGGTCCCCGCCGCGTACGACGTGGGCAGCAGCCTGCCCGCGCTGCCGTCGGCGCTGCCCGCGCTCCCGTCCCCGCAGATGCCCGCCTACGGCTACCCGCAGGCGCCGCAGCCCGCCCCGCTGCAGCAGGCGCCCACGGCGTACATCCCGCAGCAGGCGAGCGCGCCGCGCGGCTACCCCGGCCAGCAGGCGCCGCAGCAGCAGCGCCCGATGGCCGGAGGTACCGGCTACGAGGCGATGCGCCCGGCCGCCCCGCGGCCCGCTCCGGCTCCGTACCAGGACCCGTACAACAACCAGCAGTACCGCGGCTACTGACCCGCTGCCCCGGCCACCGCTGCCACCTGGCACGATGGCCGCATGGGGAACGCACGACTGCGGTCGATCCACGTCCATCCGGTCAAGGCGTTCCGGGGCGTCTCGCCCCGGGAGGCCGTGGTGGAGCCCTGGGGGCCGGCCGGGGACCGGCGCTGGGCACTGATCGACGACGGGGGAAAGGTCGTCACCCAACGCGAGCAGCCGCGTCTCGCACTGGCCGCCGCCGAGCCCTTGCCCGGCGGCGGCGTTCGTCTGTCCGCGCCCGGACGTGAACCGCTGGAGGTCGCGGTCCCTGAGCCGGCCGCCACGGTGCCGGCGAGCGTCTTCGGCACGAAGGTGCCGGCCGTGCCGGCGTCCGCCGCCGCCCACGCCTGGTGCTCCGGACTGCTGGGCGCCGCCGTCCACTTGGTCCACATGGACGATCCCGCCGCCCGCCGCCCGCTGGACCCCGAGTACGCGCTGCCGGGCGAGACGGTGAGCTTCGCCGACGGCTTCCCGTTGCTCCTCACCACCGTCGCCTCCCTCGACGACCTCAACGCGCTGATCGCGCGCGGCGACCACGCCGCCGAGGGCCCGCTGCCGATGAATCGATTCCGGCCGACCGTGGTCGTCGAGGGCACCGAGCCGTGGGCGGAGGACGACTGGTCCCGCGTCGCCATCGGCGAGGTGGTCTTCCGGGTCGCCAAGGCCTGTGCGCGCTGCGTGGTGACCACGACCGACCAGGACACCGCACGGCGCGGCCGTGAACCCCTGCACACCCTGGCCCGGCACCGCGGAGTCGGCGGCAGGCTGCTGTTCGGCCAGAACCTGGTGCCGGTCGCGCCCGGCACCGTCCGGGTGGGCGACTCGGTACGGGTGTTGTCCTGACCTCCCGGGAACTCCGGTGCGTAGCCCGGTCGTTGGGACACCATGAGGATCGCGTGAACGGTCCGGTGCCGGGGTGAGGTGACCTGCTCCCGGACCTGGCCAGGGGGAGACGGCTTGGCGGGGGCCGTCGAGGAGCGGGAAGGGGGTGGGCGACGTGCGGGCCATCAGCGGCCTGTGGCGGTGGCGGCGCAATCCGCTGCGCCGTGCGACCGATCTGACCGAGGCCTGGGTGGCCCTGGTGGCGCTGGTGCTGATCGCCGTGGCAGCGCCGGTGACCGGCGTCCTGGTGGGCGCGACCGCTCAGGACTCCCTGCAGCGGTCCGCGCGGGAGCAGCAGCACGAACGCCGCCTCGTCACGGCGACCGTGGTCCGAGTGCTCGACGGCGCCCCGGTGGAGACCGATCCCGACACCAGCGCCGTGGGGGACTCCCACAGCCGCGTCCTCGCCGACTGGACGGCGCCGGACGGCGGTCACCGGCGCGGACCGGCCCTCGCCAAACTGAGATCACCGCGTCCGGGCGGCCGCTTCGCGCTGTGGACGGACCGCCACGGCCGGGTGACGGCCCGTCCGCTGGACTCCCCCACGGCGACGACGCACGCCGTACTGGCCGGTGCGGGCGCCGGGTTGCTGACCGCGGGACTGGTCGAGTGCGGCCGGCGCCTGGTCGTGTGGCGCATGGTCCGCCGCCGGTACGCGCGTTGGGACCGGGCCTGGGACCGGGCGGGTCCGGACTGGGGCAAGGCGGGCACCGGCAGCTGACGGCCTTGCGCCTCTGGTCATCCCACCGCCCGCGCGCACGCTACGGTGGAGCGGCCGACTCGCGTTCGGCATCGAAACCCGCGTACTACGAGGTGGGGGCACGGCAACGCCATGGCACAGGGCACGGTCCAGGTGACGCACACCGGTACTTCGCGGTGGCGTCGCCGCACGGGTGAGTACGCTTCGCTCGCCGCAGCCCTGGAGGCCGCCGCCGACGGCGACGTGCTCACCGTCGCTCCCGGAACCTACCGGGAGAACCTGGTCGTACGGCGGCCGGTGACCCTGCGGGGCCCCGACGGCGCGCCGGGCTCGGTGCGGATCGCGCCGGCCGACGGCGTCCCGCTGACCGTCCGCGCCTCGGCGGTGGTGCAGGACCTGCTCGTGGAGGGGCAGGACGCGGCGGCGCCCGCCCTGCTCGTGGAGGAGGGCACGCCCGAGCTGCGGGACGTGCGGATCGTCACCCGGTCCGCCGCCGGCATCGAGGTGCGCGGCGGGGCGCGCCCGACCGTGCGCCGCTGCACCGTCGACAACCCGGCCGGCGTCGGCATCGTCGTACTCGACGGCGCCGGCGGGGTGTTCGAGGAGTGCGAGGTGGTCGCCGCCGGTCAGGCCGGGGTGTCGGTCCACGGCGGCGCCCGTCCCCGGCTGGAGCGCTGCCGCGTGCACCACGCCGCCGGCAACGGGCTGACCGTGACCGGGGAGAACTCGGCGCTGGAGGCGGTCGGTTGCGAGGTGTACGAGGTCCGCGGCTCCGGGGTGCAGATCACCGGGCGGGCCACCGCCCATCTCACCGACTGCGACCTGCACCGCACCACGGCCGACGGCGTCACGCTGGACACCGACGCGGTGCTCACGCTCGCCGACTGCCGGATCCACGACGTCCCGGAGAACGCGATCGACCTGCGCTCCCGCTCGGTGCTCACGCTCACCCGGACGACGGTCCGCCAGTTCGGCCGCAACGGCCTGTCGGTGTGGGACCCGGGCACCCGGGTCGACGCCAACCAGTGCGAGATCTTCGACAGCACCGGTGACTACCCGGCGGTGTGGGTGAGCGACGGCGCGACCGCGGTGCTCGACGCCTGCCGGGTGCACGACGTGCCGGACGCGCTGTTCGTGCTGGACCGCGGCTCACGCGCGGACGTCGTGGACAGCGACCTGTTCCAGGTGCGCAACACGGCGGTGTCGGTGAGCGACGGCGCCACCGCGCAGCTCGACGACTGCCGGATCCGGGAGGCGGCCACCGGTGCCTGGTTCCGCGACCACGGCAGCGGCGGCAACCTCAGCAACTGCACCCTGGACGGCACCCAGACCGGCGTGATCGTCACCAAGGGCGCCGACCCCACCGTCGAGCGGTGCACGGTCGACTCCCCCGCCGAGGCCGGCTTCTACGTGTCCGCGGGCGGCCGGGGCAGCTTCGTGAACTGCCGGGTCACCGGCAGCGGCGGCTACGGCTTCCACGTGATCGACGGGTGCCGTACGACGCTGCGCAAGTGCCGTACGGAGCGGTGCGCGCGCGGTGGTTACGAGTTCGCGGACGCCGGGCCGGACGCGGGCTCCGGGACGGGTCCGGTGGTGGAGGACTGCACCAGCGACGAGAGCGGCGGTCTGCGCCCGCCGGCGCCGCGCGAGACGGCCGAGCAGTCGGTGGCCCCCGCGTCCGCCGGTCTGCTCGGTGCGATCCCCGGCCAGCGCGTCCTGGACACGGAACCGGCCGTCGCCGCGAGCGAGCCGGAGCAGCCGGCCCGGTCCTCGAAGGCCGTGCTCGGCGAACTGGACGCGCTGGTGGGCCTGGAGAGCGTCAAGCGGGAGGTGCGGGCGCTGACCGACATGATCGAGGTCGGGCGGCGCCGGCAGCAGGCGGGTCTGAAGGCGGCCTCGGTCAAGCGGCACCTGGTCTTCACCGGCTCTCCCGGCACCGGCAAGACGACGGTCGCCCGGCTGTACGGCGAGATCCTCGCCTCGCTCGGCGTGCTGGAGAAGGGCCATCTGGTGGAGGTGTCCCGGGTCGACCTGGTCGGCGAGCACATCGGTTCGACCGCGATCCGCACCCAGGAGGCTTTCCAGCGGGCCCGCGGCGGCGTGCTGTTCATCGACGAGGCGTACGCGCTGTCCCCGGAGGACGCCGGGCGCGACTTCGGCAAGGAGGCCATCGACACGCTGGTGAAGCTGATGGAGGACCACCGGGACGCGGTGGTGGTGATCGTCGCCGGCTACACGGCCGAGATGGAGCGCTTCCTGTCCGTCAACCCCGGTGTCGCCTCCCGCTTCTCACGCACCATCACCTTCGGCGACTACGGCCCCGAGGAGCTGCTCAGGATCGTCGAGCAGCAGGCCGACGAGCACGAGTACCGGCTGGCGCCGGGTGCGTCGGAGGCGCTGCTGAAGTACTTCACGGCGATCCCCAAGGGCGCCGCGTTCGGCAACGGACGTACCGCGCGCCAGACCTTCGAGGCGATGGTGGAACGGCACGCGAGCCGTGTCGCCCAGCTCGAGGAGCCCAGCACCGACGACCTGACCCTGCTCTACGGGGAGGACCTGCCGGAGCTGCCCTGACCTGGCGCCCGGCGCGGGCCGTCACGGCTGCGGGCGCTGGGCGGGCAGCTCCGGCCGCAGCCGGGCCAGCAGGCGGGCCCGTTCGCGGGCGAAGGCCGGATCCGCCTGGTAGTCCGAGTGGCCGAGGATCGGGGCCGGGAGCGGGTGCTCGGGGGTGCGGCCGTAGGCGAGGGGGTCGCGCAGGGGTTCGTGGTCCACCTCGGGGCCGCATGCGCCGGGGAGCCGGACCGGGCCGCCGATGGGGTCGGTGGGGCGGTGCAGGTTGCGCCAGCAGGCGACGTCCCGGTGCAGCGCGGCCAGCGACGCCGGCCCGAAGTGGGCCGGGAACCAGCGGCCGTAGAGACGCTCCAGCGGGGAGCCGTAGGTCAGCAGGGCCACCCGTTTGCGGGCCGACGGACTGAGCTGCCAGGCGGCGGACGCGGCCAGGACGCTGCCCTGGGAGTGGCCGGACAGGACCAGCCGGCCGCCGGTGCGCGCGGTCCAGGTCGCCATCCGCCAGGTCAGGTCGGGCACGGCGCGCTCGGCGTAGCAGGGCGGGGCGAAGGGGTGTGCGGCGCGCGGCCAGAAGGTGCCGACGTCCCAGAGGATGCCGATGGTGCGCCGGGCGGAGGCGTCCCGGTAGGCGCGCCGGCCCCAGGTGACGAACAACAGGAAGCCGAGCCCGATCAGCCAGGAGCCCAGCGCCTGTGAGGTCTCGGCGGCCGCCCGCACGACGTCGTACGTGCGCCGGGCAGCCCCTTCGGGCGGCTCGCCGGTGGCCAGGGCGCCCGCCAGCGCGGCGGCGCCCAGCAGCAGGGTGGTGGCGCAGAGCACGCCGACGACCAGCGGCGCCCGGTCGGTGAGGGCGGCCATGACGCGCGAGTGGGCGATGCGGCGGGTGCGGGCGGGATCCTCGGGCTCGCCGGGATGCTCGTGCCGTACCCGGTCGCGTTCGGCGCGGGCGAGCCGCGCGGTGCGCCGGGCCAGGTGGGCGGCGAGCAGGAGCAGTACCGCGAGCAGCGGCGGGATGACGGAGGCCTGCCAGGTCAGAAGCACTGGCGGCCCGTCGAGGAGGGAGCGGGTGCCGTCCAGCCAGTCGGCGACGCGCTGCGCGACGCCGCCGGACATCACACCGCCCAGCGCGCAGGCGAGCAGGGCCACCGCCGGCCCGCCGAGGCCACGTCCCGCGGCGCGCGGGTCGGGGCGCCTGCGGTGGAGGTCGTGGGCGACGACGGCGAGGACGACGACGAGCAGTCCCTGGGTCAGCATGAGGGCGCCGAAGGCCGCGTCGCCGGGCAGCCGGCCGGTGGACCGCCACCCGGGGCGGGACCAGCCGGCGTGGACCAGGGTGAGCAGCAGCAGGGCGAGGGCGCCGAGCGGCAGACGGCGTACGAGGTGGCGGTCGAGCGTGTGGTCGGGGCACCGCTCGCTGCGGCCGCGGCGGCAGACGACGCCCACCACGGCGCCCGCGCAGCCGAGCAGGGCGGCGGCGAGAAGCCAGCCGAGCACGTTCAGGGCGGCCGGGCCGCCGGGACGGTGGTCGTAGCGGATCGTGGGCGTGGCCACGGCGGCGGCGACCGTGAGCAGGCCGGCGGCGGTGTGGGCGGCGCGGAGCCGGGCCACCAGCCGGCGCCCGTACCAGAAGCCGGGCCGGGCCAGGGCGCCCGCGTCGGTCTCCGGTTCGGGGTCGCGGGACAGGGGCTGGTGGGACTCGTAGGCGTTCCAGGTGCGGTGCGAGAGGTACCAGAGCAGGGCGGTCAGCGCGGCCGGGACCAGTGCGGCGAGCATCAGGCGGCGCCCGGGCGCGGTCCACCAGGCGTCGCCGGCCACGGCCGGTGACAGGAAGCCCAGCCAGGTGTGGCGGCGGGCGCAGTCCGCGACGCCCGCGCACTGCCAGGCGACCAGGTCGAGCGCTACCTCCGAGGCCGCGGCGGTGAACAGCACGGTCAGGGTGAGCGCGACCAGCCGTACGAGGAGGCCGTAGAGCCGGACGGTGCGCCTGCGGCCCTGGGCGGCGGGGCGCATCCAGTGGGCGAGGTTGACCACCATGAAGGGCAGCAGCAGGAGCCACAGGGCGCGCGTGCCGTCACCGGAGGTGAGGTTGCACCAGACGTACGCCTCCTGGACCGGTTCGCCGCGACGGCGGGCCGGATCCGCCGGTTCCCCGGCGTCGGCGGCGCGCCGGAAGATCGCGGCCGTGTCGTCGCCGGTGATCCGGACGGTGCGCGGGTCGTCGAGCATCTTCTCGGGTGTGGTGCCGCCGACCCCGTGCACCAGGAGTTCCAGCTCGGCGCCGGCCGGTGCGGGCGGTAAGGCGGAGCCGTCCGGTTCCGGACCGGCGATGCGTTCCTGCGCAGGTTCCACTGTTCGCACTTCCCCCGTGACGCGCCTGCTGGGCCACTGTCCACGCGGGCTTCAGGTTCTCCGTTCCGGGGTGCCCGTACACCTCTCGGCACGGAATCTCCCCGATCCGTGTGACAGCGGCCAGGGTCCCCGGCGCCGGGGCCGACCGGAATGGCATGCGCGCGTCGGGAAAGGCGGTGGCGCGGCTGCCGCCGTCCCGTGAAAAGATGGGACGCCCGTGCACCCGGGACCGCTGGAAGCTCCAGGTCGGAGCCGGTGCGGTGGGCGGCTCGGACGACGGATCGCGGCGAAGGGACCGGAGCGTACGTGAGCGAGAATCAGAACCTCCTCGCGGAGCAGCGCCGCGCCCTGATCCTGGACGAGGTCCGGCGCCGGGGCGGTGTCCGGGTCAATGAACTGACCCGCAAGCTCGGCGTGTCCGACATGACCGTGCGGCGGGATCTGGACGCGCTGGCCCGTCAGGGCGTGCTGGAGAAGGTGCACGGCGGCGCGGTCCCGGTGGTCGAGGCGAGCACGCACGAGCCCGGTTTCGAGGCCAAGTCGGCTCTGGAGCTGACCGCCAAGGAGGACATCGCGCGCTCCGCCGCCCGGCTGGTCGCCCCGGGCACGGCGATCGCCCTGTCCGGCGGCACGACGACCTACGCGCTCGCGCAGCACCTGCTGGAGGTGCCGGACCTGACCGTGGTGACGAACTCGGTGCGGGTCGCCGACGTCTTCCACGCCGCTCAGCGCACCTCGGGGCAGCGGCCGGGCGCGGCGACGGTGGTGCTGACCGGCGGGGTGCGCACCCCGTCCGACTCGCTCGTGGGCCCGGTGGCCGACCAGGCGATCGCGGCCCTCCACTTCGATCTGCTCTTCCTCGGGGTGCACGGGATATCGGTGGAGGCCGGTCTGTCCACGCCGAACCTCGCCGAGGCGGAGACGAACCGCCGGCTGGTGCAGTCGGCGCGCCGCGTCGTGGTGGTGGCCGACCACACCAAGTGGGGCACGGTGGGCCTGAGTTCGTTCGCCGGGCTGGCGCAGGTAGACACGCTGGTCACCGACGCGGGTCTGCCCGCCGAGGCGCGCGCGGAGATCGCCGAGCATCTGCACCGGCTGGTGGTGGCGGGCGAGACGGAGGACGACGAGGAGGTCTGACGGCGCGGGCCGGTCCTCAGTCCGGCCAGACCCCCGTGGCCAGCAGCGACTCGATCGCCGAGGTGTACGGGGCGATGTCCAGGCCCTGCTCCTCCAGCCAGGAGTCGGAGTAGTACTTGTCCAGGTAGCGGTCCCCCGGGTCGCACAGCAGGGTGACGACGCTGCCGGTGCGGCCCTCGGCCACCATCTCGGAGACGATCTTCAGCGCGCTCCACAGGCCGGTGCCGGTCGAGCCGCCCGCCTTGCGGCCGATGGCCCGCTCCAGCGCGCGCACGGCGGCCACGCTGGCCGCGTCCGGGACCTTCATCATCCGATCGATCGCGCCGGGCACGAAGCTGGGCTCCATGCGGGGCCGGCCGATGCCCTCGATCCGGGAGCCGCAGTCGCAGGTGACGTCCGGATCGCCGGTGGTCCAGCCCTCGAAGAAACAGGAGTTGTCGGGGTCGGCGACGCAGACGCGGGTGTCGTACTGCATGTAGTGGACGTAGCGCGCGAGGGTGGCCGAGGTGCCGCCGGTGCCGGCCGTGGCGACGATCCAGGCGGGTTCCGGGAACCGCTCCAACTTAAGCTGGCGGAAGATGGATTCGGCGATGTTGTTGTTGCCGCGCCAGTCGGTGGCCCGCTCGGCGTAGGTGAACTGGTCCATGTAGTGGCCGCCGGTCTCCGCCGCGAGGCGGGCGGACTCCTCGTACATCTTCCGGGAGTCGTCCACGAAGTGGCACTGCCCGCCGTGGAACTCGATCAGGCGGCACTTCTCGGCGCTCGTGGTGCGCGGCATGACCGCGATGAAGGGCACGCCGACCAGCTTGGCGAAGTAGGCCTCGGAGACGGCCGTCGATCCGCTGGAGGCCTCGATCACCGGGCGGTCCGGCCGGATCCAGCCATTGCACAGGCCGTACAGGAACAGGGAGCGGGCGAGCCGGTGCTTGAGGCTGCCGGTGGGGTGCGTCGACTCGTCCTTCAGGTAGAGGTCGATGCCCCACCGCTCGGGCAGCGGGAAGCGCAGCAGGTGCGTGTCCGCCGAGCGGTTGGCGTCGGCCTGGACCTTGCGGACGGCGTCTTTCAGCCAGCCACGGTAGGCGGAGTCACTGCGGTCGACGTCCAGGGTGGCGCCGGTCCGGATCTGTGGGGTGGTGCTCACGGCGGGGCTCCTTACGCTGAGCGCCGACGGCGCCTCCGGCGGCCGGCATCTCGCATCATAGGCACCTTCCACACCTCTTCCCACCTGCATAAACGCATCTTTGGGCCACTCAAAGGGACGCTGGGACACAGCCGCGCCGCGCACCTCGGGGCGCATTGGCGCGAGTGCTCCGGGCGCCCCTCGCGCGCTCCCCCTGCGCACTGGTGCTCCCGGACCTCGCCGGGGCAGACTGCAGCGAACGGGACGACCGACCCGGACGGCGGCGCACACTGGATCACAGCGCTGTGCCGGCCCGGGCCGGTACGGCCGGGCACGGACCGGATCCGGACCCCGCGGGGTCCGGCATCGCGGCGGAGTACGCGCACGAGGGGGCGGCGGGAAATGGCGGAGCCGGAGTTCACGGCCAAGGGCGTGCGGATCGGCAAGAGGCTGCGCTCGCTCACCCGGGCCGGACAGGTCCGGATCAGTGACGGCAGGGTGGAGCTGCTGACCAGTTACGGCAGCGAGATCGACAGCGCGCCGGTGCAGGCGGTACGGGCGTCCAAGCCGTGGTTCGCCCCGGACGACCGGGCGCACGCGGACCTCAACGGCAAGCGGTACTCGCTGACGCTGGGCGAGCACGACCCGGCTCCGGGCGAGCCGGGGCCGCCCGCGGCGCGGCGGTTCATCGAGGCGGTGCGCCGCGCGGCCGGGCGCGGCGGCTGACCGGCGGCGGACGGCGGCGAGTTGCGGGGACGCGGCCGCTGCGCCACGCTGGTCTCACGTCACTCTGGGTTTACCGGCGATAACGCTGCGAACCAGCCCGCCGGCCAGTACAGCAGGCGGACGTTTGGACGCAAGCACCCTGCTGGATCCGTTGTTCTCCGTGTTCCTCCGGTTCCTCCGGACCTCACATCGGGGAGTCGCAGCCGTGATCAGTCACTCAAGCAGGCACTGCACGGTGGAGCTCCAAGCCCTGCCGTCGCGGATCGGCCAGGTCCGCAGAATCGTATCTGCGCAGTTGCGCTACTGGCATATGGACCCGTTGATCGACCGGGCAGCGCTCGGCGTGACCGAGCTGCTCAGCAACGTCCACCGGCACGCCCGGCCCGACAAGTCGTGCACGGTCGAGCTGGAACTGCAGGCCGGCCGGCTCACGGTCTCGGTGCGCGACCACGATCCGCGCCTGCCCGTGGTCCCCGACGACGCCGGCGCGCCGGAGCTGGTCCCGCTGGCCACCTGCGGGCGGGGACTGGCGATGGTGGCCGCGATGAGCGAGAGCTGGGGCGCGCGCCCCGAAGGCGACGACGGCAAGGTCGTGTGGTTCACCCTGCCCGCACCGTCCGCGGCACTCCGGCAGCCGGCCCGCTCGCCGCGCCCCGCGGCCGACCGGCAGCCCGTGCCCCGGCTCGCCGAGGCACGGCCGGTCCCGGTGGCGGCCACGCCGGTCACCACCGCGCCCAGGCCGGTCACGGCCTCGCCCATGCCGGTCACGCCCACGCCGGTCGCCGCGACGCCCGCCCCCGCCGTGGCCCGCGCCTCGGCCGCGGCAACCGCTCCCGCCCGGTCGGCCGTTCCCGGCTGACCGGGCGGTGACGCCACCTCGGCGCCGAGGCTGTCACGGCCGGCGGGGCGCGGGCGGGAACGCCGTCGCGCCCCCTTCACCACGCGGGCGTGCGGGCGACGCCGGCGGTGCGTCCTGCCGGTGTCGCCCGCACGTCAGGCGGCGCCGTCCTTGCGGCCGAAGTGCTCCTCCAGGACGGACATCCGGCGCCAGTACTCCTCCTCGTCGATCTCGCCGGAGGCGAAGCGGCGGCCGAGCACCGCGAGCGGCGCGTCGCCCGCCGGCCGGCCGCCGGCGACCGGCCGCCAGGGGCGCCTCGTCCGCCAGGCGGTGCGGCGCAGCACGGTGACGGCGCCGATCACGACGGCCGCCCAGATCAGCGGGAAGAAGAGGATCCACGGGCCGGGCCCGCCGTCCCAGTTCGCCAGGGTCTGCATCTCGTTCATCTCCGTCGTCGTCTCGGGTCCTCGGGTACTGCCACGAGACTCCCCCCGACAGGGGCCCGGGTCGTCGTGCGGCCGGCGGCAGTGCGCGTACCTCCGCGGGAGTACGCGAGAGGGGCCCGGCTGCTCCCCGCCGACCGGCGGACCTCGGTCGCCGTGGCCCGACCATGCGGACACCTGGCTCCCGGCGGGGCTGCGGCGCAACCGGCGAGGGCGGAGGCGGGACACCCCAGACCGCTACGGGCTAAGGCTCAGGCGGCCGTGTCCGCGTAGCGGCGGACGACCGGCGCCAGGTAGTCGACGTGCGGCCCGTCCAGTTCCGCCGGACCGGCCGTCGGGCGGATCAGTGCGATCCGGTCGAACTCGGGCTCGCGGCCCCGGCCGGCCTCCGCGCTCACCAGATGCGCGTACCGGTCCAGCAGTTCCCGGGCGGGACACGGCGGGGCCAGGAACATGACGCCGACACTGCCTCTCGCCCCACGGGTGGTCAGCCACAGGGTCAGGGACCCGGCGGCGGTGCCGGAGCCGGTCTCCTCGGCCAGCTCGCGCGCCGCGTGCCGGCGCAGGCCGTCGAGGTCCAGCCCGGCTTCCCCGTCCGGTGGTTCGACGGTGCCGCCGGGAAGCTGCCAGCGCCCCGGTGCCGCGGTCGAGGCGGCCATCCGCCCCACCAGCAGGCGCCCGTCCTCGGACGGCTGCAGCACGGAGACGAACAGGGAGGCGACCGGCGGCGCGTCCGGCACCCCGCGCAGCGCGCGGTACCGGTAGGTGGCCCGGGCCCACGACAGCACCAGACCGTCCCGCCCGTCCCGTTCCAGCCCCGTCAGCGCGGCCACCGGACCGTCGAAGAGCGCCGGGTTCGCCCGTACCGCCTCCTCCCACCGGCGGTCCATGGCCGACCTGTGCGCCGGGGACAGCCCGGGCGCCGCGGTCTCGACGAGCCGGATGCGCGGGGCGTCCAGCAGTTCCACCCGGCCGGCCCCCGTCACAGCACCGCCAGCGGATCGTCCAGCACCGGCTGCCAGGCCAGCTCCGCCGCGCCCACCAGGCTGTTGTGGTCCAGGGTGCAGGCCAGGACGGGCACGCCGCCGCTCTGCCCCCACAGACTGCGGTCGGCGACGACCGCGCGCAGCCGTCCGGGGTCGGCGTCGAGCAGGGTGCGGTGCAGGCCGCCGAGGATGATGCGGTCGGGGTTGAGGATGTTGACCAGACCGGCCAGGCCCAGCCCGAGGCGGTCGATCAGGGCCTCGGCCGCGGTGCGCACGGCCGGGTCGGTGTACTGGTTGCGCAGCATGTCGTTGGCCTGCTTCAGCAGGGAGACCTCCGGGCCCGGGTCGCGGCCCGCCTCGACGAGCAGGGCCAGCGGGTCCGTCTCGACGTCCAGGCAGCCCCGGCTGCCGCAGTGGCAGGGCCGGCCCTCCGGGTTGACGGTGAGGTGCCCGACCTCCAGGGCGAGCCCTGAACTCCCGGTGTGCAGGCGGCCGTCGAGGACCAGGGCGCCGCCCACGCCCCGGTGTCCGGTGGCCACGCACAGCAGGTCCCGGGCGCCCCGGCCGGCCCCGTGCCGGTGCTCGGCGAGCGCGGCGAGGTTGACGTCGTTGGCGGCGAAGGCGGGGCCGGTGATGCCTGCGGCGCGCACGCATTCGGCGAAGATCCGGCGGACCGGTGCGCCCGCCGGCCAGGCCAGGTGGAGGGGGTTGAGGGCCAGGCCGTCGGGCTCGGCGACGGCGGAGGGCACGGCGAGTCCGGCGCCCACGCAGCGGCGGCCGGTGGTGCGCAGGAGTTCGGCGCCCGCGTCGACCACGGAGCCGAGCACCTTCGCCGGGTCGGCGTCGACGGTCTCGCAGCCGGGCGCCGTCGCCACGATCCGCCCGCCGAGGCCCACCAGCGCGGCCCGGAAGCCGTCGGCGTGGACCTGGGCGGCGAGCACCACCGGGCCGTCCTCGGCGACCTCGAGACGGTGCGAGGGACGCCCCTGGGAGCCGGCCGCCGCACCCGGCCGGGCGTTCACCCGGATCAGCCCGAGCGCCTCCAGCTCGGCCGCCACCGCACCGGCGGTCGCCCGGGTGACCCCGAGTTCGGCGGTGAGCACGGCCCGGGTCGGCGCGCGCCCGGTGTGCACGAGCTGCAGCGCGGGTCCGAGCGCGCCGCGCCCCCGGTCCAGCCGCGCTCTCGACGTG
The DNA here is from genome assembly GCF_042793175.1 of Streptomyces sp. NPDC056580. Taxonomy (NCBI): domain Bacteria; kingdom Bacillati; phylum Actinomycetota; class Actinomycetes; order Kitasatosporales; family Streptomycetaceae; genus Streptomyces; species Streptomyces sp. NPDC056580. The sequence goes on from NZ_JBHTVE010000001.1 coordinate 510,316, forward strand.
GTCCCGTCCCCCGCTCCGCGGGGGTCCGCCTTGCCGCTCATGAGGGCGAGTCTCCCATGATCCGCGGTCCTCGTGGCCCGGGCCTCGGTCTACAGTCCGCTGACCCGCAGGGTGATGTTCAACCGCCCGGTCAGCCCGAGTTCCGGCGGCGCCGTGCCCGGGTGCACCCGCGGCACCCCGTGGAAGGCGAGGCGGGACGGCCCGCCGAACACGAACAGGTCGCCGCTGCGCAACTCGACGTCCGTGTACGGCCTGGTGCGGGTCTCGGTGTTGCCGAACCGGAAGACGCAGGAGTCGCCCAGGCTCAGCGACACCACCGGCGCGTCCGACCGCTCGTCGCTGTCGCGGTGCATGCCCATGCGGGCGTCGCCGTCGTAGAAGTTGACCAGCGCGATGTCGTACGGCTCCGCCGGGAGCGCCCGCGGGCCGAGCGCGTCGGCCACGGCGCTGCGGGCCAGTTCGTCCAGCCAGGCCGGGAACGGTTTCACGGGCGCGCCGTCGCCGTCGACGGCGGTGGGCGCGTAGCCGTACGGGTACCAGTGCCGGCCGAGGCACACCTGCCGGGCGCTCATCGTGCCGCCGCCGGGTGTGCGGACGGTGCGCAGGCCGGCCGGGGGCCTGGCCCACTCGCGGCAGGCGGCGAGCAGCGCGCGCCGGCGTCCGGCGGGCAGCCAGCCTGGGACGTGCACGGCGCCCGGCGCGACGCGGGCCGGCTCCCTGGCGAACAGCGCGGCATCCGTGCCGTCCATGCCGTCGATGCCTTCCATGCCTTCCATGTCCTCCATGCCATCCATCCTGCCCGAACGGTCGTGAGCTGCGGCTCGGCTAGCCTGGAGCGCGATGAACGACCGTATGACGACGCCATGGGGCGGGTTCGAGCTGTCCCGCTTCCCCGAGGATCCCCGCGACCGGCTGCGCGCCTGGGACGCCTCCGACGCCTACCTGCTGCGGCACCTGGCCGAGGAGGGGGTGCCGCTGACGGGCACGGTCGTGGTGGCCGGCGACCGCTGGGGCGCGCTGGTCACGGCGCTCGCCCGGTACCGGCCGACGCAGATCACCGACTCCTTCCTCACTCAGGAGGCGACCCGGGCGAACCTGGCCCGGGCGGGCGTCGAACCCGGTGCCGTGCGCCTGCTGACCACGCAGGACCCGCCGCCGGAGCGGGTGGACGTGCTGCTCGTCCGGGTGCCGAAGAGCCTGGCCTTGCTGGAGGACCAGTTGCTGCGGCTCGCGCCCGCCGTGCACGCGGACACGGTGGTGGTCGGCACCGGCATGGTGAAGGAGATCCACACCTCCACGCTGAGCCTGTTCGAGCGGATCCTCGGGCCGACCCGTACCTCGCCGGCCCGGCAGAAGGCCCGGCTGATCCTCTGCTCCCCGGACCCCGCCCTGGAGCGGCCCGCCAACCCGTGGCCGTACGGCTACGACCTCCCCGACGACGTCGGCCCGGTCTCCGGGCGCCCGGTCGTGAACCACGCGGGGGTCTTCTGCGCCGACCGGCTCGACATCGGCACCCGCTTCTTCCTGCGGCACCTGCCGGCCGGGCCGGGCGCCGGGCGGGTGGCCGATCTCGGCTGCGGAAACGGCGTGGTCGGCACGGCGATGGCGCTGGCCGATCCGGCGGCGGAAGTGCTGTTCGTGGACGAGTCGTTCCAGGCCGTGGCCTCCGCGGAGGCGACGTACAAGGCCAACGGGGTGCCCGGGCACGCGGAGTTCCGGGTCGGGGACGGGCTGGCCGGGGTGGCGCCCGGCAGTGTGGACCTCGTGCTGAACAACCCGCCGTTCCACTCCCACCAGGCGACCACCGACGCCACGGCCTGGCGGATGTTCACCGGGGCGAAGCGTGCGCTGCGCCCCGGCGGCGAGCTGTGGGTGGTCGGCAACCGGCATCTGGGCTACCACGTCAAGCTGAAGCGGCTGTTCGGCAACAGCAGGCTGGTGGCGAGCGACCCGAAGTTCGTGGTGCTGAAGGCGGTCAAGCGGGGCTGACCTCCCGGTCCGCGGGGGAGAGCGCGGCCCGGCCGCCGGCCGGGACCCCGGTGTTCAGGGAGTCCGTCCGCCGGCCGGGACCGCGGTGGCTCGGGGCCGCTTCCCGGGCCGTCGCGTCGTGGCCGGCCTGGACTAGGGTCGCCGGGAACACGGAGAACGGAGGCCGCCGATGTCCCGGGACGCCCGCTGGAAGGTGCTGCTGGAACTGCTCGTCGAGCGCGGTCGGCTGGAGGTCGAGGAGGCGGCGGCCGAGCTCGGGGTGTCGGCGGCCACGATCCGCCGGGACCTCGACCGGCTCGCCGAACAGCAGATGCTGGTGCGCACCCGGGGCGGGGCGGTGGTGCACGGGGTGTCGTACGAGCTGCCGTTGCGCTACAAGACGGCCCGCCGCGCCTCCGAGAAGCAGCGGATCGCCAAGGCGGTGGCGGACCTCGTGGCACCGGGCGAGGCGGTGGGGCTGACCGGGGGCACGACCACCACCGAGGTGGCCCGCGCGCTCGCCGTGCGCGGCGATCTGGGCGCCGGCTCACCCGCCCTGACCGTCGTGACCAACGCGCTGAACATCGCCAACGAGCTGGCGGTACGGCCCCAGTTCAAGATCGTGGTGACCGGCGGGGTCGCGCGTCCGCAGTCCTACGAGCTCATCGGTCCGCTCGCGGACGGGGTGCTGGGCCAGGTCACGCTGGACGTGGCGGTGCTCGGCGTGGTCGCGTTCGACCTCACGCACGGCGCGGCCGCGCACGACGAGGCGGAGGCCGCGATCAACCGGCTGCTGTGCGAACGCGCCGAGCGGGTGGTCGTGGCCGCCGACTCCAGCAAGCTGGGCCGGCGGGCCTTCGCCCGGATCTGCGCGGCGGAGCTGGTGGACACGCTGGTCACGGACACGGCGGTGGCCCAGGACACCGCGCGCCGCTTCGAGGAGGCGGGGATCCGGGTCCTGGCGGTGTGAGGCGCCGGGCGGAGGCCCGCCGCAGCGTGCCGCGCGCCGTCCCGGACTCAGTAGCCGCTGCGGTCCGCCTTCACGAATCCGGCGCCGCGCTGGTCGTTGCAGCCGGACATCGCCCGGCCCTCCGGGTCCGGCCAGGACTGCTGGGCCTGCAGGGCCACGCTCACCAGGGTCAGCAGCAGGTCGACGTCGCTGGCCGCGTCGAGCCGGAGGGTGACCCACGGCGACCCCGGCACGATCCGGACCGCGCCCGCGGCCTTCAGGTCCTTGGCGAACCGCCGGACGGCCCGGTCGGTCAGCCGCAGGTCGACGTCCCGGTCCGAGTGGAAGTGAACGATCTCGCCCCCGGCCGAGTCGACCGCCTCTCCCGTGCCACAGCTCGGGACGGCTCGTCTCAGATCCGGCCAGGTCGCCAATTGCGCGAGCGCGCGCGAGGCCAACGTCATGGGGCCATCATGACTTGCTCACCCGTCGGCAACCAGCCAGTGCGCAAGCATTAACCGACCTGTATCCGCTCGGATTTCCCCCCTTTCCCCGCATAGCCTCCACGAACGGACATATGGCGATGTGCAGTTGGAGCGATCGCCGTCCGCTCTCCGGCGCCGCTCCCGGCGGCCGGGCCACGGCACGACCGAGAAGAGACCCGGCAGCGGACGGGTTCGGTCAACTGGGCGCGTCTGCGGTGGAGTCGCACTCGATCAACGCCCCGTACGCTGCCTCGCGTGACGACACGGGCACCCGGGGAAGCGGGAGTCGCCGGCGTGACCATGGCGGTGCCGGGAGCACTCAGCGGCTGCGGCGGGGACGACGGGCCGAGCACGCCGGAGAAGGAACCGGGCCGGAAGTGCGCGGGACGGGTGGCGGCGGACAGCGTGGATCTGCGGCTGGACGAGGAGACCACGGCCAAGGCGATCGCCACCCGGCACCCGGACGGACAGGGGCAGTGCTTCGTCAGCGCCCGCGGAAGGCCAACCGGTTCGAGCCGTTCGCCCTGGCGGTCCAGGCCGGCGGGTGAGGGCACATCGGACGGCGCACGCGAGGCGGCGCCGCCACGGACCGGGAAACGGAGCCGCCATCGCCGCGGCCCGAGGCGTCCCGGGGCGACCGGTGGCTCTTGCATCAATTCGGCGGACGCCCGTAGCCTGCGTTTGTGCCGCAAATAAACAAAACCCGAACGCACAGCGTCGTGCCGGGTCACGGGCTCACGCGTCTTCGCGCCGCGATCACGGCCTTCTTCGCCCTGGACGGATTCGTCTTCGCCGGCTGGGTCGTCCGCATCCCCGACATCAAGGAGCAGACGCACGCCTCCGCCGCCACCCTGGGGCTCGCACTGCTCGGCGTCTCCGCGGGGGCCGTCCTCACCATGACCATGACCGGCCGGCTGTGCCGGCGCTACGGCAGCCACCCGGTGACCGTCGTCTGCATGACCGTCCTGGCGCTGAGCGTCGCTCTGCCGCCGCTCACCCACTCGGCACCGGCGCTGGGCGCCGTGCTGCTGCTCTTCGGGGCGGCCTACGGCGGAGTCAACGTCGCGTTCAACAGCGCCGCCGTCGATCTGGTGGCGGCCCTGCGCCGGCCGATCATGCCCACCTTCCACGCGGCCTTCAGCCTGGGCGGCATGATCGGCGCCGGACTCGGCGGACTGGTGGCCGGCTCGCTCTCCCCCACCCGGCATCTGCTGGGCATCACCCTGCTCGGGCTGCTGGTCACGGCCGCCGCCGGGCCCACCCTGCTGCGGCACGAGCCACCTGCGCCGCCCGAGCGCCCGGAATCGGAGCCCGGCGGCGCCGCGCGGCGCCCCCAGGGCGGGAAACGCGCGCTGGTCGTCGTCTTCGGCCTCATCGCCCTGTGCACCGCCTACGGCGAGGGCGCCATGGCCGACTGGGGCGCCCTGCACCTCCAGGAGGACCTCGCGGCCTCCGCGGGCACGGCGGCCGCCGGCTACTCGCTCTTCGCGCTGTCCATGACGATCGGGCGGCTGACCGGGACGGCCCTGCTGCTGCGCCTCGGGCGGGCCCGGACCGTGGTCGCCGGCGGCGCCACCGCGGCCGCCGGGATGCTGCTCGGCTCGCTCGCACCCTCGGTGTGGGCGGCGCTGCTCGGCTTCGCCGTCACCGGACTCGGCCTCGCCAACCTCTTCCCGGTGGCGGTGGAACGAGCCGGCGCGCTGACCGGCCCGTCCGGTGTGGCCGTCGCCTCCACCCTGGGCTACGGCGGCATGCTCCTCGGACCGCCCGCGATCGGCTTCATGGCCGACTGGCTCTCCCTGCCCGCCGCGCTCACCAGCGTGGCCGTCCTGGCCGCCGTCGCCGCGGTCATCGGGGCGACGACACGGCGGGCGCTTAGCGGCTGAGCACGACGGCGGGCGCTGAGCGGCTGAGCACGACGGCGGGCACCGGCGTCCGCCCGCCCTTGCCCATCCGCCCGCCCTCTCCCCTCCCCCACCCGCACGACTGCGCGAAACCGGTCCCCGCGAACGCGCTCCGTCCGGCAGACTCACCGCCATGGAGACCGCCGAGTTCCTTCGCACACTGGACCGGGAAGGCCGGCTGCTGGCCGCGGCCGCCGATCGGGCGGGTGCGGACGCCAAGGTGCCGACGTGCCCGCAGTGGCAGATGCGGGACCTGCTGCGGCACACGGGCGCGGTGCACCGCTGGGCGGCCGCGATTGTCGCCGACGCGCACACCGCTCCGCGTCCCCTCGGCGACGGCCCGGAGCTGGACGGGGCCGAGCTGGTCGCCTGGTACCGGGACAGCCACCGCCGGCTGGTGGAGACGCTGGCCGGCGCCCCGGCCGGTCTGGAGTGCTGGACCTTCCATCCCGCGCCCAGCCCGTCCCCGCTTGCCTTCTGGGCCCGGCGGCAGGCCCATGAGACGACCGTCCACCGGTACGACGCGGAGGCGGCCCGAGGCGGCCCGGCGTCCCCGGTCGCCGCGGGGTTCGCCGCGGACGGCGTCGACGAGCTGCTGCGCGGCTTCCACGCCCGGGCCAGGAGCCGGGTCCGCACACAGCGGCCGCGCGTGCTGCGGGTACGCGCTACGGACGCGGGCGCGGACGCCGTGTGGACGGTACGCCTGTCCGACGGCCCGCCGGTCACGTCGAGGGACGCGGACGGTCAGGCGGACGCCGAACTGACCGGGACGGCCGAGCGGCTGTACCTGGGACTGTGGAACCGGGTGCCGGTGCCCGACGCGACGGGTGACCGCGCGCTCGCCGCGCTGTGGCGGGAGACGTCCGGGATCTGACCCGCCGTCAGTCCGGCTCGGCGGCGAGCATACGGCCGAGCACCGCGCGCTGCACCGGCCGCACCTCGTCGTGCAGCGCGCGCCCCTTCGCGGTGAGGGCCACCCGGACCCCGCGCCGGTCCTCCTCGCACATGGCCCGGCGCACCAGGCCGTCCTTCTCCAGGCGCCCTATCAGGCGGGACAGCGCGCTCTGGCTGAGATGCACCCGCTCGGAGATCTCCTGCACACGGTAGGCGCAGCCGCCGTCCGCCGCCGCGCCTTCGGCGAGCACGTCGAGCACCTCGAAGTCGCTGGCGCACAGGCCGTGTCCGTGCAGGGCGCGGTCCAGCTCGCACTGGGTGCGGGCGTGCAGGGACAGGATGTCGCGCCACTGCTCCACGAGCGCGTGCTCGGCCTTCTTCGCCGTCATGGGCGCACCGTAGCAGAGGAACGCAATTGTTGCGCCGTAATTAAATGCGCTTGCATTCGATGCACGCGCATGTAGCCTCGCCGCATGACCTCTCCGCTCATCACCCCCGCCGCCGAGGGACGCTGGACCTCCCGGCTGTGGGGCACCCTGCTGGTGCTGTGCGCCGCGATGTTCCTGGACGCGCTCGACGTGTCCATGGTCGGCGTCGCACTGCCGTCCATCGGCGCCGACCTCCATCTGTCCACGTCGACCCTGCAGTGGATCGTCAGCGGTTACATCCTGGGCTACGGCGGACTGCTCCTGCTCGGCGGCCGCACGGCCGACCTGCTGGGCCGGCGCCGGGTGTTCCTGGTGGCGCTCGGCGTCTTCGCGCTGGCCTCGCTGCTCGGCGGGCTCGTGGACTCCGGTCCGCTGCTGATCGCCAGCCGCTTCGTCAAGGGGCTGAGCGCGGCCTTCACCGCGCCGGCGGGCCTGTCGATCATCACCACGACGTTCCCCGAGGGGCCGCTGCGCAACCGCGCGCTCTCCATCTACACCACCTGCGCCGCCACCGGGTTCTCCATGGGCCTGGTCCTCTCCGGCCTGCTCACCGAGGCCAGTTGGCGCCTCACCATGCTGCTGCCCGCTCCGGTGGCGGTGCTCGCCCTCCTCGCCGGCCTCCGGCTGCTGCCCCGCAGCGCCCGGGAGGAGAACCACGCGGGCTACGACGTCCCGGGCGCCGTCCTCGGCACCGCGTCGATGCTGCTGCTGGTCTTCACCGTGGTCCAGGCGCCTCAGGCCGGCTGGGCCTCGGCCCGCACGCTGCTGTCCTTCCTGGCCGTCGCCGCCCTGCTGACCTCGTTCGTCCTCGTCGAGCGGCGGTCGCCGAGCCCGCTCATCCGCCTCGGCGTGCTGCGCTCGGGCAGCCAGCTCCGCGCCCAGCTCGGCGCGGTGGCCTTCTTCGGCTCCTACGTCGGCTTCCAGTTCCTGACCACCCTGTACATGCAGTCGCTGCTCGGCTGGTCGGCGCTGCACACGGCGCTCGCCTTCCTGCCGGCGGGCGCGCTGGTAGCGGTCTCCTCGGCGAAGGTCGGCGCGATCGTCGACCGGTTCGGCACCCCTCGGCTGATCGCGGCCGGCTTCGCCTTGATGGCCACCGGGTACGCGCTGTTCCTGCGGGTCGACCTGGACCCGGTGTACGCGGCCGTGATCCTGCCGTCGATGCTGCTGATCGGCGCGGCCTGCGCGCTGGTCTTCCCCTCGCTCAACATCCAGGCCACCAACGGGGTCGAGGACCACGAGCAGGGCATGGTCTCCGGGCTGCTCAACACCTCGGTGCAGGTGGGCGGCGCGGTCTTCCTGGCGGTCGTCACGGCCGTGGTGACCGCGGCCGCGCCCGACGCGCCCACCGCGCGAGCCGTCCTGGACAGCTACCGGCCCGGTTTCGTGGTGGTCACCGGCATCGCCCTGGCCGGCCTGCTGATGACGCTCACCGGACTGCGCGGGCGCCGCGGCCTGCCGTCGATCGTCGTCGCCCGGTCCACCGTCGAGGAGGCCGAAGCGGAACGCGTGCCGGTCCGCGACTAGGCACCGGACAACGCCCCCGGATGTGCCCGGCGGGGGCCGACGCTCCCGCCGGGCGCCCTTCGACCCGCACCGGGCGCCTGGCGCTCAGCCCAGCCAGCCCGGCCGGACCAGTCCCGACTCGTAGGCGAGCACGACGAGTTGTGCGCGGTCACGGGCGCCCAGTTTCACCATGGTGCGGCTCACGTGGGTCTTGGCCGTGAGCGGGCTGACCACCAGCCTGCGGGCGATCTCGTCGTTGGACAGGCCGATGCCGACGAGCGCCATCACCTCCCGTTCCCGTTCGGTGAGCCGGGTGAGGCCACCGACGGCCGCGGGCTCCTTGGAACGGGCCGCGAACTCGGCGATGAGACGCCGGGTGACGCCCGGGGAGAGCAAGGCGGCGCCCTCGACCACCGCCCTCACCGCGCGCAGCAGTTCGTCCGGCTCGGTGTCCTTCACCAGGAAGCCGGAGGCGCCCGAGCGGATGGCCTCGAAGACGTACTCGTCCAGTTCGAAGGTGGTGAGCATGACCACCTTCACCTCGGACAGCTCCGGGTCCCCGGTGATGCGCCGGGTCGCGGCGAGCCCGTCCAGCAGGGGCATGCGGATGTCCATCAGCACGACGTCGGGCCGCAGTTCGCGCACCCGGCGCAGGGCCTCCGCGCCGTCCGCCGCCTCACCGGCGACCCCGATGTCCGGCTGCGCGTCGAGCAGCGCCCTGAAACCGGCCCGCACGAGCGACTGGTCGTCGGCGAGCAGTACCCGGATCACTGGTCCTCCCCGGTGTGCGAGGGCAGTACGGCGAGCACCCGGAAACCGCCGTCGGGTCGCGGGCCCGCCTCGATGGCGCCACCGAGCGCCGCCGCCCTCTCCCTCATGCCGGCCAGCCCGTTGCCGCTGCCGCCGGCGTCGGCCCCGGCCGGCGGCCCGTCGTCGTCGATCCGCAGCCGCAGTCCGCCGCCGCCGTGCTCGAACCGCACCCGGGCCCGCCGGGAGCCGGAGTGCCGTACGACGTTGGTCAGGGCCTCCTGCACGATGCGGAAGGCCGCGAGATCGGCGCCGGGCGGCAGCCGCGGCGGCTCACCCTCGATCTCGACGGCCAGTCCGGCGGCCGCCGCCTGTTCGGCCAGTTCGGGAAGCCGGTCCAGGCCCGGGGCGGGGGCGCGCGGCGCGGCGCCGGGGGCGCGCAGGGTGTCGAGGACCTGGCGCACCTCACCGAGCGCCTCCTTGCTGGCCGCCTTGATCGTGGTGAGCGCCGCGCGGGCCTGCTCGGGATCGCTGTCCAGCAGCGCGAGGCCCGCGCCGGCCTGGACGTTGATCACGGAGATGCTGTGCGCGAGCACGTCGTGCAGTTCGCGGGCGATCCGCAGCCGTTCGGCGTCCGCGCGCCGCTGGGCGGCCTGGGCGCGGTCCGCGCGCTCCCGCGCCCACTGCTCGCGCCGCACCCGCGTCAGTTCGCACACCGCGGCGACCGCCAGCACCCAGGTGATCACCACGGTCTCCTGGCCCGGGCCCGCCGCCGCGTCGCCCGCCGGCGGCAGCCACCGGTAGAGCCAGAGCGTGATCAGCGCGTGCCCCGCGCACAGCAGGCCGAGAGCCGTCCAGGCGGCCCGCCGGCGCCCGGCCACGACGGCGCTGAAACAGCCGACCACCACGGTCAGGAGGACCGGTCCGTAGGGGTAGCCGGCGCCGGTGTAGAGCAGGACAGCCGCCGCCGTGCCGAAGACGACGCCCACCGGCCGGCGCCGCCGCCACAGCAGCAGGACCGAGGCGACGAGCAGCAGCACGCGCGCGTACCCGTCCAGCGGGACGCGCTGCGGCTGCCCCTGCGCGCCGAAGGCCGTGCCGACCAGCACGAAGACGGTGATCAGGGCCGTCGAACGCCACGGCAGGCGGGAGTCGCGCGGCTCGGCGTCGCCGCCGGAGCCGCTCCACCGGGCGGGCCCGTACCGCCACCGGTGCGAGGGGCCGTGTCCGCGCTGCTCTTCCATGCCCGCCACGCTAGACGCCCACCACGCCCCGGGCCGTCAGCCGGACGTGGTGGTCGCGCGTACTCCCCGGGGAGTACGCGCGACCACCGCCCAGGGGGCTGCGGCTGGGCGGGTCCGTCCGCCGCTCGCGGGAGGCGGGCTTCGGCGCCCGCAGCAGCATCCGGGGCCTTGAGACGTGCGGCCCGGAGCCCGACGAACGGGCGGCCGGGCTCGCGCGGGACGTCGGGTCCCGGCCGGCCGGAAGCCCCCCGTCGAGGCCGGCCGGGTCTCAGGAACGGGCCATCAGGCCCACGCTCGCGGCGAGTCGCGTCGCCGCGTGCCGGAAGAAGGCTTCCCGGTCCTCGACCACCCGGTTGAACTGGCCGAACACCTCGAAGCCGACCAGTCCGTACAGCTGGGCCCAGGCCGCCACCAGGGCCGCCGCCGTCTCCGGGGGCAGGTCGGGCGCGAGGTCGGCCGCCAGCCGCTCGGCCTCGGGGCGCAGCTCGGCGGGCAGGGGCAGTTCGGCGAGGCCGCCGGCGCCGTATGCGTCGCGGACGACGCCGATGAGGAGCAGGCCGACGCGCGCGGCGGCCGGCACGGTGGTCTGCGGGGCGGAGTAGCCGGGCACCGGCGAGCCGTAGATCAGCGCGTACTCGTGCGGACGGGCCAGGGCCCACCCGCGCACCGCCTCGCACACCGCCGTCCATCGCCGTACCGGGTCCGCGCCGGGCACCGCCGCGTGGGCGGCCTCGGCCGCCTCGCCGAGGGAGTCGTACGCGTCGATGATCAGCGCGGTCAGCAGGTCGTCCCGGCTGGGGAAGTACCGGTAGAGCGCGGAGGAGACCATGCCCAGTTCGCGGGCGACGGCCCGCAGCGACAGCTTGGCCGCTCCCTCCTCCGCGAGCTGTCTGCGCGCGGCGTCCTTGATGGCCGCCGTCACTTCGGTCCTGGCTCGCGCGCGGGCGCCCTGTGCGGTGCTCATGGCAGCAGTGTGCCACGGAGTCGGAGCAGTGCACACAAACGAGAGCACCGAACAAAAAAGAGAGCACCGCTCTTGCCATGGAACACCCGCCTGCCCCAGACTGGAATCAACCGAGAGCACTGCTCTCCCGGATTGTGGGGGTCACCATGTCGTCGTCTTCTTCGCCGTATTACCTCAAGGGCAGCCCGCTGAACGTCCGGCTCAACGGGGTCGTCGGCTGGCTCGCACGGCACGGGATCAGCCTCGCGGGAAGCGCCGAGATGTCCGTGCGCGGCCGCAAGAGCGGCCAGATGCAGCGCGTCCCGGTCAACCCGCACGCCTACGAGGGCGCGCAGTACCTCGTCTCGGCGCGCGGCCACTCCCAGTGGGTGCGCAACATGCGGGTCGCCGGCGGCGGTGAGCTGCGGGTGGGCCGCCGGGTGCGGGCGTTCACCGCGGTGGAGCTCCCCGATGCCGAGAAGCTCCCGATCCTGCGGACCTATCTGGAGAAGTGGGGCTGGGAGGTCAATCAGTACTTCGGGGGCGTGACCGCCAAGTCCTCCGACGAGGAGATCCTCGCTGCGGCCGGCGACCACCCCGTCTTCCGGATCACCGTCACGGAGTGACGGTGTCCTGCGCCGCCTCGGCCGCGGCCGGGGCCCGGCCCCGGTCGAACGCGGTCAGGGCACGCTGCGCCAGCGGGTGCGAGCGGACCAGCTCGCCCAGGGACGTCGAGCCCTGGGTGATGTCCTTGAAGGCCTTCCACGCGGGACGGAAGCCGGTGAGGACCGCGTGGAACACGCCGGGACGGCGTTCGAACGCGGCCAGCATCCGCTTGCCGACGCTCATCTCGACGCCGAGCCCCGCCTTGATCGCGAACGCGTAGTTCAGCGCCTGGCGACGGGCGTCCACGGCGTCGTGCGCCTCGGCGATCCGGACCGCCCACTCCCCGGCCAGCCGGCCCGAGCGCAGCGCGAAGGAGATGCCCTCCCGGGTCCACGGCTCCAGCATCCCCGCCGCATCACCGCAGACCAGCACCCGGCCGCGGGAGAGCGGCGAGTCGTCGGCGCGGCAGCGCGTGAGGTGCCCGGAGGAGATGCTCGGCTCGAAGCCGGCCAGCCCCAGCCGGGCGATGAAGTCCTCCAGGTACCGCTTGGTGGCGGCGCCCTCGCCGCGCGCCGAGATCACACCGACCGTCAGGGTGTCGCCCTTGGGGAAGACCCAGCCGTAACTGCCCGGCATGGGGCCCCAGTCGATGAGCACGCGTCCCTTCCAGTCCTCGGCGACCGTCTCCGGGACCGGGATCTCCGCCTCCAGGCCGAGGTCGACCTGGTCCAGCTTCACGCCGACGTGCGCGCCTATGCGGCTGGCGCTGCCGTCGGCGCCGACGACGGCGCGGGCCAGCACCGTCTCCCCGCCCTGGAGCACCACGGCGACGGTGCGCCGGTCGGGCACCGCCGAGCCGTGCTGCTCGACCCGCTGCACGGCGACGCCGGTGCGCAGCTCGGCGCCCGCCTTCTGCGCGTGCTCGACGAGCTGCTGGTCGAACTCGGGCCGGTTGATCAGACCGAACAGCATCTGCCGGGAGCGGCGGGTGCGGGTGAAACGGCCGTTGTGGGAGAAGGTCACCGCGTGCACGCGGTCCCGCAGGGGCAGCTCGAAGCCGGGCGGCAGCGAGTCGCGGGACGGTCCGATGATGCCGCCGCCGCACGTTTTGTAGCGTGGCAGCTCCGCTTTCTCCAGCAACAGCACGCGCCGTCCCGCGACCGCTGCCGCGTAGGCCGCCGACGCCCCCGCGGGTCCCGCGCCCACCACGACGACGTCCCACACCCGCTGCACGTCGTCCGCCGAAGAGTTCTCGCCGCTCACGATGGTCGTCTGCTCCGATCAAGCCGCTGCCGCACTGTCCCCCGCATCCTACGGCGACGATCACGGCGGGCCACTGTGGGAGGATCGGTGTACTCACCCGGTACAACGTCGCACCCACGAGGAGCGTGCCCATGTCGTCGAATCCGGTCGCCGAGACCGTCGCCTCCCTGCTGCCCAGGGCGAAGACGGAGCTGGCCGAGCTGGTCGCCTTCAAGTCGGTGGCGGACTTCGCGCAGTTCCCGAGGAGCGAGAGCGAGGGCGCCGCGAACTGGATCGCCGAGGCCCTGCGCGCCGAGGGATTCGTGGACGTGGCCCTGCTGGACACCCCGGACGGCACGCAGTCGGTGTACGGCTTCCTGCCGGGTCCGGAGGGTGCAAAAACGGTTCTGCTGTACGCCCACTACGACGTCCAGCCCCCGCTGGACGAGGCCGGCTGGGCCACTCCGCCGTTCGAGCTGACCGAGCGGGACGGCCGCTGGTACGGCCGTGGCAGCGCCGACTGCAAGGGCGGTGTGATCATGCACCTGCTCGCGCTGCGCGCGCTCAAGGCGAACGGCGGCGTCCCGGTGAACGTCAAGGTGATCGTCGAGGGCTCCGAGGAGCAGGGCACGGGCGGCCTGGAGCGCTACGCCGAGCAGCACCCCGAACTGCTGCGCGCGGACACGATCGTGATCGGCGACGCGGGCAACTTCCGGGTCGGCCTGCCCACGGTCACCACCACCCTGCGCGGCATGACCCTGTTGCGGGTGCAGATCGACACCCTCGCCGGCAACCTGCACTCGGGCCAGTTCGGCGGCGCCGCCCCGGACGCGCTCGGCGCGCTGGTCCGGGTCCTGGACTCGCTGCGCGCCGAGGACGGATCGACCACGGTCGACGGGCTCGACGCCACCGCGCGGTGGGAGGGCCTGGAGTACACCGAGGAGCAGTTCCGCACGGACGCCAAGGTGCTGGACGGCGTGGGGCTGATCGGCGACGGTTCGGTCGCCGACCGCATCTGGGCCCGCCCGGCGGTCACGGTCCTCGGCATCGACTGCCCGCCGGTCGTGGGCGCCACCCCGTCGGTGCAGGCCGGCGCCCGGGCGCTGATCAGCCTGCGGGTGCCGCCGGGCGTGGACGCGGCCGAGGCCACCAAGCTGCTGCAGGCGCACATCGAGGCGCACACCCCGTGGGGCGCCCGGGTCACCACCGAGCAGATCGGTCAGGGACAGGCCTTCCGCGCCGACACCTCCAGCCCGGCCTACCAGGCGATGGCCGACGCGATGGCGGTCGCCTACCCCGGCGAGACGATGAGCTACGCCGGCCAGGGGGGCTCCATCCCGCTGTGCAACACCCTCGCCGGCCTCTACCCGCAGGCGGAGATCCTGCTCATCGGCCTGAGCGAGCCCGAGGCGCAGATCCATGCGGTCAACGAGAGCGTGTCCCCCGAGGAGCTGGAGCGGCTGTCCGTCGCCGAGGCGCTGTTCCTGACCAACTACGCGGCGGGCTGACGCTTCTGCCCGCGGCAGAGCGCCCTGGCCACCGGGCGGGGGCGCCGCCTACGGTCGGCGCATGGAAGTCGTCGAACTGCTCCCCCGCCTGCACCTGCTGCGCTTCCCGGTCGGCCAGGCCTATCTCTGGCGCGACGGCGACGAGCTGACGCTGGTCGACGCCGGGGCGATCGGCGCGGGCCGTGCGATCGCCGAGGCCGTCACGGCGCTGGGCCGCTCCCCAGGGGACGTGCGGCGGATCGTGCTGACCCATTTCCACGAGGACCACGCCGGCGGGGCGGGCGAGTTCGCCGCGCTGAGCGGCGCCGAGGTGTTCGCGCACGAGCTGGACGCGCCGTTCGTGCGGGGTGAACGGCCGGGCCCGGCGCCGAGGTTCGAGGACTGGGAGGTACCGGTCCACGCGGAGGCGTCACGGCGCCTGCCGCAGGGTGAACCACGGCGCCCCCGGCAGGTCTCGGCGCTGTCCGACGGCGCGGTGCTCGGCTTCGGCGGCGGCGCTCGGGTGCTCCACGTCCCCGGTCACACGGACGGCAGCATCGCCCTGTTCGTCCCCGACGAGGGCGTGCTGTTCACCGGCGACACGGTGGCCGCCTCGCCGGTGGACGGATCGGTCATGCCGGGCGTGTTCAACCTGGACCGGCCGCGACTGCTGGAGTCCCTGCGCCGGCTGGCCGCGCTCGACTCGGAGCTGGCCTGCTTCGGCCACGGCGAACCGGTGGTGGGCGGGGCGTCGGCCGCCCTGAGGAGAGCGGCCGACGGCGAGCGCCCCGCCGGCTGACGGCGAGGGCCGCGAGGACGCCGGAGACGTCAGGCCGCCCGGCCCACGACCGGTACGCCGGCCTCCAGATACAGCGCGGTCCCCCGCTCCCGGGCCCGGAGCGCCCAGCGCAGCCGCTCGTAGCGCACCGGCGGCAGCATGCCGGCGGCCTCCCGCTCGGTCGCGAACCGCCAGCCGCGCAGCTCCGGCCCCGGCAGCAGCATCCGGGCAGCCTCGGCGGAGTCCAGCCTGCCGCCGTCGAAGAGCAGGCGCAGTCCGCCGTAGCCGGGCGGGGCGGGCCGCTCCCAGTCCACGACCAGCAGCCTGGGCACCTCCCGCAGCTCTATGCCGGTCTCCTCGGCCACCTCGCGCATCCCGGCCCGGGCGGGGGCCTCCCCGCGCTCGACGACTCCGCCGGGGAACTCCCAGCCCGGCTTGTAGGTGGGGTCGACGAGCAGCACCCGGTCCTGCTCGTCGAAGAGCAGCACACCGGCGGCGAGGGTCTCCGCGGTGGGCTCCGGGGTCTGCACGATGTCGACAGGGGGAACGGCGCCGCTGCCCACGGCGTCGGCGATGCGGACGGCGGTCTGGTAGGGGGTGAGGTCGCTCGAGTCCACGAGGTGGGCGTCGGCGGTGAGCCAGGAGGCTAGGGCCGCGCGGTAGGGCTCGAGGTGGCCGTAGGCCCACTGCCGTTGCCGCGCAGCCCCGTCGGGCGGGTCCGGCGGGAACTCGCGAGCGGCCACGCGTTCCCGCAGGATCGTTTCCGCCGGGGCGAGCAGCAGATGCCGTACGGGGATGCGGCGTGCGGCGAGTCCGCCGAAGATCTCGTCGCGGTACTCCTGGCGCAGCAGGGTCATGGGAACGACGAGCGTGCCGCCCAGCTCGGCGAGCATCGCGGCCGCCGTGTCGATCACGAGCCGGCGCCAGATCGGCAGGTCCTGGAAGTCGCCGACCTCGGCGAGGCGCTTGGGCGGCAGCAGGTGCGGGAGCGCCGCGCCGATGACCTCGGGGTCGAAGAGCGTGCTGTTCGGGATCAGTTCGATCAGTTCCCGTGCGGTCGTGGTCTTCCCCGCACCGAACGCGCCGTTGATCCAGACGACGGTCACGGACTCCCCCTCTTCTGTTGGCCCCCTGTGGCTTGCCCGCTCCACCCTGCCACGGAAACCACGTCCAGTTGAGGGCACGCACACGCCAGTGCCGGTGCCTCCCGCGAGGATGACACCGGCACTTCGACCCGGGGCCCGGGGCTACTTCCTGCCCCGGGCGTCCTCCGCCACGGCCAGGGTGGCCTGGTTGACGAGGTGGTCCACGTCGCCCAGCGTGTTGGTGAGCTCGAAACCACGGGCGGGCTGCTGGTCCGCGGCGTGGGACGGCGTGACGGCGGCCACCACGAATCCGGTGGCGAGGGAGGCGATGGCGAGCATGCTGCGCTTCTTCATGCCCTGTTCAACTGCCGGAACCGCCCGGGGGTCACGCGGATGCGCCCGGACGGCCGATCTGCTGCCCGGCGCCCGCCGAGGACCGCGCGATCCGGATCGCCCGGGACCGGAACGCCGCGCTCGGCGATGCGCGATCCGAGACCCGATTCGACCGTCGCCGCCCGGCCCGCCGGCCGCCGCCCGGCCCGGCGGCGGCGCCGACCTCGCACCGCGGGCCCGGGCGGGGAGCCCGTGGGGGTTCGAGACGCACATCGTCGGCGGGGCCGAGGTCGTGCACGCGTTCCGGTGAGCCCGCGACCGCCGGCCCCGGCACGGGCGGTCTCAGACCCCCGCCGCCGTCGGGTCCGGAAGGCGGGACAGCGCGGCCGCGGCGGCGCCGACCAGACCCGCGTCCGTGCCCATCCGGGCCGGGGCGACCGTCAGCCGCTGCACGAAGGAGAGAGTCGCGTAGTCGGTCAGCGCCTTGCGCAGGGGCGTGAGGAGGATATCGCCGGCCTTGCCGACGCCGCCGCCGATCACGGCGATGTCGATCTCCACCAGGGTCGCGGTGGCCGCGATGGCGGCGGCCAGGGCCTGCGCCGCCCGTTCGAAGGAGGCCACGGCCACCGGGTCGCCGGCCCGGGCGGCGGCGGCCACCGCGGCGGCGGAGGTGTCCCCGTCGGGGCCGGGCCGCCAGCCCCGCTCCAGGGCCCGGCGGGCGATGTTGGGGCCGCTGGCGATGCGCTCGACGCAGCCGCGGGCGCCGCACGGGCAGGGATCGCCGTCGAGGTCGACGCTGATGTGCCCGATGTGCCCGGCGTTGCCGGTCGGACCGGGATGCAGTCGCCCGCCCAGCACCAGACCGCCGCCGACGCCCGTGGAGACCACCATGCACAGCGCGTTGTCGTGGCCCCGGGCGGCGCCCTGCCAGTGCTCCGCCGCGGTGATCGCCACCCCGTCGCCGATCAGCTCGACGGGCAGCCCGCCGGTGGCCGCCCGCACCCGCTCGACCAGCGGGAAGTCACGCCAGCCCGGCACGTTCACCGGACTCACGGTGCCCGCCGAGGCGTCCACCGGGCCCGCGCTGCCGATGCCGACCGAGCCGGCCCGTCCCCACAGCGGGGAGCCGGTGAGATCGCCGAGGACTCCCTCGACGGCCCGCATGACCGTTTCTCCGTCCTGCTGGGCCGGAGTCGCGCGCTGGGAACGCGCCTGGATCCGTCCCTGACCGTCCACCAGCGCGCCGGCGATCTTGGTGCCGCCGATGTCCAGGGCCGCCACGAGGTCGGTGTACATCAGAGTCAGATCTCCCCGTTGATGCTCGACAACCAGACAGACGCAGGCCGGACGGGCGGTGGGGGCGCGGACCGGCAGACAGCGATGGACAGTCTCTCGCGCATCTGACAACGTTGTCCAGGCTCTATGCTCGACGCCACATCCTCATACAGACCTTCGAACGCCGCAGCCGCCCTACCGCAAACCCCCCGGACCCAGGACAGGACACCGCATCGTGCCCGAGACCACCCGCCGCGCAGACCGCATCCCCGGGAACCGTTACGGCAACCGCCCGACGATGAAGGACGTGGCGGCCCGGGCCGGGGTGGGCCTGAAGACGGTGTCCCGCGTGGTCAACGGCGAGCCCGGCGTCACCCCGGACACCGAGCGCCGGGTGCAGGAGGCGATCGAGGCGCTCGGTTTCCGCCGCAACGACAGCGCGCGCGTGCTGCGCAAGGGCCGCACCGCCAGCATCGGCCTGATCCTGGAGGACCTCGCCGACCCCTTCTACGGGCCGCTGAGCCGTGCCGTCGAGGAAGTGGCCCGCGCCCACGGCGCCCTGCTGATCAACGGCTCGAGCGCCGAGGACCCGGAGCGCGAGCAGGAGCTGGCGCTGGCGTTGTGCGCGCGCCGGGTGGACGGCCTCGTGATCATCCCTGCCGGGGACGACCACCGCTATCTGGAACCGGAGCTGCGGGCGGGTGTGGCGACCGTGTTCGTGGACCGGCCGGCCGGGAAGATCGACGCCGACGTCGTTCTCTCCGACAACCACGGCGGCGCCCGGGACGGCGTGGCCCACCTGATCGCGCACGGCCACCGCCGGATCGGCTTCATCGGCGACATGCCCCGCATCCACACGGCGGCGGAGCGGCTGCGCGGTTACCGGGCGGCCATGGAGGACGCCGGGATACCCGTCGAGGACACCTGGATGTCCCTCGGCGCCACCGATCCGGAGCGGGTGCGCCGGGCGGCCGAGGAGATGCTCTCCGGCCCCTCCCCCGTCACCGCGATATTCACCGGCAACAACCGGGTGACGGTCACCGTGATCCGGGTCCTCGCCGGGCGGATCCGCCCGGTCGCCCTCGTCGGATTCGACGACATCGAGCTGGCCGACCTGCTCCAGCCGGGCGTGACGGTGGTCGCCCAGGACGCGGCCGCGCTCGGCCGGACCGCCGCCGAGCGCCTCTTCCGCCAGCTCGACGGCTCCCTCGTCGCGCCGGACCGCATCGAGCTGCCGACCCGGCTGATCACCCGCGGCTCCGGCGAGCTGCCGCCGGCCCGCTGAGCCGGGCCGGCGCGGCGCCGCGGGCGCGGGACCCCGCTACGAGGCCGAAGCCGTGAGGTCACCGCGGCGGGGCGTCGCGAAGCCCTCAAGAGCGGCCCGGGTCAGTCCGCTGAGCCGGGACACCTCCGCGACGTCGAGGGCGCCGCAGTCCAGGCCGCGCAGGAGGTAGCCGCTGAGGGCCTTGGCGGTGGCGGGCTCGTCCATGACGTCGCCGCCGGCCCGGTCGGCGTAGCGGGCGAGGCGGGCCGCCGCCTGCTCGAAGCCCTCCCGGTAGAAGGCGAAGACGGCGGCGTAACGGGTCGGGATGTGACCCGGGTGCATGTCCCAGCCCTGGTAGTAGGCGCGGGCCAGGGCGCGCCGGGTGAGACCGTAGTGCAGGCGCCAGGCGTCGTGGACCTTCTCGGTCGGGCCGACCGGGAGCACGTTGGTGGAGCCGTCCGAGACGCGCACCCCGGTGCCCGCGGCCGCGACCTGCATCACCGCCTTGGCGTGGTCGGCGGCGGGGTGGTCACTCGCCTGGTGGGCGGCGGAGACGCCGAGGCAGGCGCTGTAGTCGAAGGTGCCGTAGTGCAGCCCGGTGGCCCGGCCCCCGGCGGCCTGGATCATCCGGGCCACGGTGGCGGTGCCGTCGGCGGCGAGGATGGACTGGCTGGTCTCGATCTGGATCTCGAAACCGAGGCGGCCGGCCGCCAGTCCGTGGGCCTTCTCGAAGGCCTCCAGCAGACGCGCGAACGCGCCGACCTGCTCGGCGTACGTCACCTTGGGCAGGGTCAGCACGAGCCCGTCGGGGAGCCCGCCGTGCTCCATCAGCCCGGTGAGGAACACGTCGAGGGTGCGGATGCCCCGGTCGCGCACCGCGGCCTCCATGCACTTCATGCGGATGCCCATGTACGGGGCGGCCGTTCCGTCGCGGTAGGCCTGCGCGATCAGGCGGGCCGCGCGCGCGGCGGCCTCGTCCTCCTCGTCGTCCGGGCGGGGGCCGTAGCCGTCCTCGAAGTCGACGCGCAGGTCCTCCACCGGCTCTCGCTCCAGCTTGGCGCGGACACGGGAGTACACCGGCTCGGCGAGTTCGTCGGACAGCCCCAGCACCGCGGCGAAGGATGCGGCGTCGGGGGCGTGTTCGTCGAGCCCCGCGAGGGCCCGGTCGCCCCAGGAGCGGATGGTGCCGGCATCGAAGACGTCACCGGGGACGTACACCGTGTGGACGGGCTGCCGGGTACCGGGGTCACCCGGGTAGCGGCGCGCCAGTTCCGCGTCGACCGCCGCGAGGGAGGCGCTGACCTCCTCGCTGACGGCGCCCGCGAGGCTCGTGGCCACCTTCTCCTGCTGACCCATCCCACACCCTCCAATTTTCCGCTCTACGGAATCAACAATCCGTAGAACGAAGTTATCCGGGGTGCTTCCCGCCGGTCAACACCCCGCGAGGCCGTCCGGCACCGGTCCGAGCGCTTCCAGCATGCACCGAGGCCCCCGTGACCGCGCCGGTCACAGGGGCCTCGTGGAGCGAGGGGAACTCAGCCCTTGCGGGTCTTGATCTCCTCGGTGAGCTGCGGGACGACGTCGAAGAGGTCGCCGACCACGCCGTAGTCGACCAGGTCGAAGATCGGGGCCTCGGCGTCCTTGTTGACGGCCACGATCGTCTTCGAGGTCTGCATGCCGGCGCGGTGCTGGATCGCACCGGAGATGCCGTTGGCGATGTAGAGCTGGGGCGAGACCGACTTGCCGGTCTGGCCGACCTGGTTGGTGTGCGGGTACCAGCCCGCGTCCACCGCGGCGCGCGAGGCGCCGACGGCCGCGCCGAGGGAGTCGGCGAGCGCCTCGATGATCGAGAAGTTCTCGGCGCCGTTGACGCCGCGGCCGCCGGAGACCACGATCGCGGCCTCGGTCAGCTCCGGGCGGCCCGTCGACTCACGCGGCGTACGGCCGGTGACCTTGGTGCCGGTGGCCTTGTCCGAGAAGGACACGGACAGGGCCTCGACCGCGCCCGCGGCCGGGGCGGCCTCCACGGCGGCCGAGTTCGGCTTGACCGTGATGACCGGGGTGCCCTTGGAGACACGGGACTTGGTGGTGAAGGACGCGGCGAACACCGACTGGGTGGCCACCGGGCCCTCGTCGCCGGCCTCGATGTCGACGGCGTCGGTGATGATGCCGGAGCCGATGCGCAGCGCCAGACGGGCGGCGATCTCCTTGCCCTCGGCGGAGGACGGGACCAGCACGGCGGCCGGGGAGACGGCCTCGACCGCGGCCTGCAGGGCGTCCACCTTCGGGACGACCAGGTAGTCGGCGTACTCGGACGCGTCGTGGGTGAGGACCTTCACCGCGCCGTGCTCGGCGAGGGCGGCGGCGGTGTCGGCGGCGCCGTTGCCCAGCGCGACGGCGACGGGCTCGCCGATGCGGCGGGCCAGGGTCAGCAGCTCCAGGGTGGGCTTGCGGACGGCACCGTCCACGTGGTCGACGTAGACGAGGACTTCAGCCATGGGATTGCACTCCTGCGTAACGAAGTTGAGGGGCGGTCAGCGGGGCGAGCCCTTAGATGAACTTCTGGCTCGCGAGGTACTCGGCGAGCTGCTTGCCGCCCTCGCCCTCGTCCTTGACGATGGTGCCGGCCGTGCGGGCCGGACGCTCGTTGGCGGCCTCGACCTTGGTCCAGGCACCCTCCAGGCCGACCTCCTCGGCCTCGATGTCCAGGTCGGACAGGTCCCAGGACTCCACCGGCTTCTTCTTCGCCGCCATGATGCCCTTGAAGGACGGGTAGCGCGCCTCGCCCGACTGGTCGGTGACGGACACGACGGCCGGAAGGGAGGCCTCGAGCTGCTCGCTGGCGGCGTCGCCGTCGCGGCGGCCCTTGACCGTGCCGTCCTCGACCGAGACCTCGGAGAGCAGCGTGACCTGCGGGACGCCGAGACGCTCGGCGACCAGCGCCGGGACGACGCCCATGGTGCCGTCGGTGGAGGCCATGCCGGAGATCACGAGGTCGTAGCCGGCCTTCTCGATCGCCTTGGCCAGCACCAGGGAGGTGCCGATGGCGTCGGTGCCGTGCAGGTCGTCGTCCTCGACGTGGACGGCCTTGTCGGCGCCCATCGACAGGGCCTTGCGGAGCGCGTCCTTGGCGTCCTCGGGACCGATGGTCAGCACGGTGACCTCGGCGTCGTCCGCGTCCTCCGCGATCTGCAGCGCCTGCTCGACCGCGTACTCGTCCAGCTCGGAGAGCAGACCGTCCACGTCGTCGCGGTCGACGGTCAGGTCATCGGCGAAGTGCCGGTCGCCAGTGGCGTCGGGCACGTACTTAACAGTGACAACGATCCTCAAGCTCACGCCGGCTCTCCTACTGCATCGTCATTTCCGGGCTGCCTCTCGGAGGCAGCATAGGCGCCTCGAGCGGCCGATCCCGGCCAGGGCGTCCGCGCGCTCCGACCGAAATATTACTCGTCAGTACACCCAGTTCCTGCCCGCTAAGCAAGCGCTTTGAACTGTGACCTTCGCAACGCAGCGTAACCGGAATCCGACGACCGCGCAGCCCGGCCCGGGTGGGCTCAGTCCCTCAGTCCGCTGAACCGGCCCTGGTGGTACAGCAGGGGGCGGCCGGCGCCCGTGGAGTCGCCGAGGACCACCTCCGCCAGCACGATCCGGTGGTCGCCGGCCGGGACCCGGCCCACCACGCGGCAGACCAGCCAGGCGAGCACGTCGTCCAGCACGGGGACGCCCTGGGGACCCTCGCGCCAGGCCGTGGGCGCGCCGAACCGGTCGGCCCCGCTGCGGGCGAAGGTGGCCGCCAGGTCGCTCTGGTGCTCGCCGAGTATGTGGACGCCGACGTGTTCGGCCGCCGCCACGGCTGGCCAGCTCGACGCGCCGGTGCCGATGCCGAAGGAGACGAGCGGCGGCTCGGCGGAGACGGAGGTGAGGGAGGTGGCGGTGAAGCCGGCCGGTCCGGCCGGACCGCGGGCGGTGATCACCGCCACACCGGCGGCGTGCCGGCGGAAGGTGGCGCGCAGCAGGTCGGGAGAGGCGATCCGGTGGGCGCCGAGTTCGGGCGTGGCCGTCATGGAGTTGTCCTTCTGCGAGGGGTGTCGAGCGGGGCCGGGGCGGGTCAACAGCCCGGACAGCGCGCGCTCGCGGTGCGGGCCAGGTCGACGTGCACCCGCGCGAAGAGAAGGAGTTCGGTCGGCACGGGTTCAGGCTGACGACAGATGGCACACACAGTCAAGTTCCTTCCGGGTCGCGGGCAGGGGCTCACCGGGCCTCCGGGGGCCTCACACCGCCTCCCCGAGCGCCGCGATCACATCGGCCCTGCGGGGCTGTCCCGCGGCCTGCCGCACCACTCTTCCGGCGGCGTCGAGGACCAGGACGGTCGGGGTCCGGAGGATGCCCAGTTCCCGTACGAGGTCCAGGCGGGCCTCCGCGTCGATCTCGACGTGGGCGACACCCGGCACCATGCCCGCGACCTCTCCGAGCACGCGCCGGGTGGCCCGGCATGGGGCGCAGAAGGCGGTGGAGAACTGAACCAGCGTGGCCCGCGCGCCCAGTTCGCCGCCCAGCTCCGCCGCACCGAGCCGCCTGTCCTCGTCCCGCCCGCGCACCCGTACTCTCCCGCTCCGCCGCCCGCGCGGCACTCCGTGGGCGCCCGCGGCGACGAGCGCCGCCGCGCGCACCCTCCCTCAGGTCAGTGTCAGCACAAGCGTCCACGGGACCGTGGAGATTCCCGTCCGCCGTGGCATCCGTCCTCGCGGAGCCCGGTACCGGCCGCGGCCGCGTGACGGCGGGGCCCGCGGTGCGGCCGTAGTGACGAGAATCTCGCCGCCACCGGGCACAAGGGCTGGCTACCCGTCCGTTCTTCGGGCACGATCTGCGAGACGCCGTAAACCTACGGCTGCGTAACTTTCCCGCCGGGATCCCCCTTTCCCGAGCAGAGCAGAAAGGGTCCGCCCCGCCCATGGCAGAGCTGGTCTACCGTCCCGTCATCGGTTTCGCCAAGACGATGTTCAAGGTCTGGGACCTGAAGATCGACTGCAAGGGGTCGGAGAACATCCCGCGCTCGGGCGGTGCGGTGCTGGTGAGCAATCACATCAGCTACCTGGACTTCATCTTCAACGGCCTGGCCGCCCTGCCGCAGAAGCGCCTGGTGCGTTTCATGGCGAAGGAGTCGGTCTTCCGGCACAAGGTGTCCGGTCCGCTGATGCGCGGGATGAAGCACATCCCGGTGGACCGCAAGCAGGGTGAGGCGGCCTACGCGCACGCCCTGGACTCGCTGCGCTCGGGTGAGGTCATCGGGGTGTTCCCGGAGGCCACGATCTCGCAGTCGTTCACCCTGAAGAGCTTCAAGTCGGGCGCCGCGCGGCTGGCGCAGGAGGCGGGCGTGCCGCTCGTCCCGATGGCCGTGTGGGGCACCCAGCGGCTGTGGACCAAGGGGTACCCGCGCAACTTCCGGCGCAGCCACACCCCGGTCACCATCCGGGTCGGCGAGCCCGTCGAGGCCCCGCGCGACCAGTACGCGGGCGCCATCACCCGCCGCCTGCGCGAGCGCGTCCAGGAGCTGCTGGACGCCGCCCAGCGCGCCTACCCCGCCCGCCCCAGGAACGCCGAGGACTCCTGGTGGCTGCCGGCCCACCTGGGCGGCTCGGCCCCGACGGTGGAGCAGCTCCGCGCGGCCGAGGCCCACTGACCCGCGGCGCACCGGACTCCCGCGAACGACGCGGGAGTCCGCCGCCGGCCACGGCTCTCTACGGGGCGTCCGGAAGCGTCCGCCACAGGTGCGGGCGGTCCGGGGCGGCCTTCATCGCGCCGACGACGGCGGGGTGCGGCGCGGCGTACAGGACCGGGTGGTCCGCCTCGCCGGAGGCGGGGTCCGGCACACAGGCCAGCCGCTCGCCGTCCAGGGAGAACCGGGCGGCCACACCGGGCTTGCCGCCGCGCGGGTCCTGCCGGTGCCACGCACCGCGGAAACGCACGGCCACCAGACCGTGCAGGACGTATCCGCTGCCGTCGTCGTGCGTCAGCCGCTGGTAGCACAGCGCCGTCGGGATGTCCTCGGCACGCAGCAGCGCCGCCAGGGCGTGCGCCTTGGCGTGGCAGATGCCCGTGCGCAGCGCCAGCACGTCGGAGGCCCGCCAGGTGACGCGCGGGTCGCCGGCGTCGGCGGAGTGCGGGACGCGGTCACGGACGAACTCATAGGCGGCTTTCGCATAATCGTACGAGTCCGCGACATCCTCGGCGAGGCGGGCGGCCGTCTCCCGAACGACCGGGTGGTGATGGTCGATGACTTCGTCGGCGGCCAGGTAGGCGGACAGATCGGCGGTCTCCTGGATCGGCTCCATGGCCGCCGAGCATAGGTATGCGGCCACCTGACAGTCAATGAATTTCCAGGTGGCCGCATACCTATGCATAGGCCGGGGTTACCGCGCCATCTCCTCCTTGAGCGCCGCCACGAAGAGGTCGACGTCCTCCTCCGTGGTGTCGAAGGAGCACATCCAGCGCACGTCGCCGGCGGCCTCGTCCCAGAAGTAGAACCGGAACCGCTTCTGCAGGCGCACGCTCACCTCGTGCGGAAGCCTGGCGAAGACGCCGTTGGCCTGCACCGGATAGAGGATCTCCACCCCGTGGACCGCACGGACGCCCTCGGCGAGCCGCTGGGCCATCTCGTTGGCGTGGCGCGCGTTGCGCAGCCACAGGTCCTTGGCGAGCAGCGCCTCGAGCTGCACCGACACGAAGCGCATCTTGGACGCGAGCTGCATGCTCATCTTCCGGATGTGCTTCATGTGCGAGACCGCGTCCTGGTTGATGACCACGACCGCCTCGCCGAACAGGGCGCCGTTCTTCGTGCCGCCGAGCGAGAGGATGTCCACGCCGGCCGCGTTGGTGAAGGTCCGCATCGGTACGTCCAGGGACGCCGCAGCGTTGGCTATCCGCGACCCGTCCAGGTGCACCTTCATGCCGTGCGCGTGGGCGTGCTCGCAGATCGCGCGGATCTCGGCGGGCGTGTAGAGCGTGCCCAGCTCCGTGCTCTGGGTGATCGACACGACCTGCGGCATGGCCCGGTGCTCGTCCTCCCAGCCGAAGGCCTGCCGGTCGATCAGCTCGGGGGTCAGCTTGCCGTCGGGCGTGGGCACGGTGAGCAGCTTCAGGCCGCCCATCCGCTCGGGGGCGCCGCCCTCGTCGACGTTGATGTGCGCGCTCTCGGCGCAGATCACCGCGCCCCAGCGGTCGGTGACCGCCTGGAGCGCGACGACGTTCGCGCCGGTGCCGTTGAAGACCGGGAAGGCCTCCGCCGTGGGGCCGAAGTGGCCGCGGACGATCCGCTGGAGGTTCCCGGTGTAGTCGTCCTCGCCGTAGGCCACCTGGTGGCCGCCGTTGGCCAGGGCGACGGCGGCCAGCACCTCCGGGTGGACGCCGGCGTAGTTGTCACTGGCGAAACCGCGGACCTCGGGGTCGTGATGACGACGCGCGTCGGTCCTGGGAGGGTTCACGGCTTCTCGGTCAGCCACAGACGGTTTCCGTTCACTTCGGCGGCGGTCTTGCTCCAGACGCCCTCGATGGCCTCGGCCAGGTCCTTGACGTCCGTGAAGCCCGCGAACTTCGCGTTGGGGCGTTCGGCGCGCATCGCGTCGTGCACCAGCGCCTTCACCACCAGGATGGCAGCCGCCGAGCGCGGCCCGGCCTCGCCCCCCGCCTTGCGGAAGCCGTCGGCCATGGCGAGCGTCCAGGCCTCCGCCGCGGCCTTGGCGGCGGAGTACGCGGCGTTGCCGGCGGTGGGCTTCGACGCGCCGGCGGCACTGATCAGCAGGTAGCGGCCGCGGTCGCTGCGCTGCAGGACGTCGTAGAAGGCGAGCGAGGTGTGCTGGACGGTGCGGACCAGCAGCTTCTCCAGCAGGTCCCAGTCGGCGAGGTCGGTCTCGGCGAAGGTGGCGCTGCCGCGCCAGCCGCCGACGAGGTGGACCAGGCCGTCGACACGGCCGAACTCCTTCTCGGTGCGGTCGGCCCAGGAACGGGTGGAGCCCAGGTCGAGCAGGTCGACCGTCTCGCCCGTGACCGTGGCGCCGCCGCCCGCGTAGCGGGCCGCGTCCACGGCCTCCGCGAGGCGCTCGGGATTGTTGTCGGCGCCGACGACGATCGCGCCCGCCTCGGCGAGCCGGACCATCGCGGCGTGCCCGGCGGGGCCGCCCGCGCCGGCCACCGCGATCACCGCACCACTGAGAGACCCGTTCCCCACCATGTTCTTCCCCTCTTGAGCAGTGTCGTTCAGGCGGTCGCTCACGCGGCGATCCGCTCGGCGCCGTCCGCGGTGATGCCCCGGGTGGATGCGATCACGTTCTTCAGCTTCTTGGACAGGGCCTCATAGAACATGCTCAGCGGAAACTCGTCGGGAAGCACGTCGTCCACGAGCTTGCGCGGCGGCAGGGTCAGGTCCAGTGCGTCGGGGCCCTTGGCCCACTTGGAGCCGGGGTGCGGGGCCAGGTAGGCGGCGACCAGCTCGTAGCCGGCGAACCAGTGCACCAGCTTGGGGCGGTCGATGCCGTCCTTGTACAGCTTCTCGATCTCGGCGCAGAGCTGGTTGGTCACCTGCGGGGCGCGCTCCCAGTCGATGGAGAGCTTGTTGTCGGTCCAGCGGACGACGTCGTGCTTGTGCAGGTAGGCGAAGAGGAGCTGGCCGCCGAGGCCGTCGTAGTTGCGGTTGCGGTCGCCGGTGACCGGGAAGCGGAACATGCGGTCGAAGAGCACCGCGTACTGCACGTCACGGGCCTGCGGGACGCCGTCCCCCTCGAGCTTCACGGCCTCCTTGAAGGCGGTGAGGTCGCAGCGCAGCTCCTCCAGGCCGTACATCCAGAACGGCTGGCGCTGCTTGATCATGAACGGGTCGAACGGCAGGTCGCCGTGGCTGTGGGTCCGGTCGTGGACCATGTCCCACAGCACGAAGGCCTCTTCGCAGCGCTTCTGGTCGTGCACCATCGCGGCGATGTCCTCGGGCAGCTCCAGGCCCAGGATGTCCACGGCGGCGTCGGTGACCCGGCGGAAGCGGGCCGCCTCGCGGTCGCAGAAGATGCCGCCCCAGGAGAATCGTTCCGGCGCCTCGCGCACGGCGATGGTCTCCGGGAAGAGAACGGCGGAGTTGGTGTCGTAGCCGGCCGTGAAGTCCTCGAACTTGATGCCGCAGAAGAGCGGGTTGTCGTACCGGGTGCGCTCCAGTTCGGCCAGCCACTCGGGCCAGACCATGCGCAGCACGACCGCCTCGAGGTTGCGGTCGGGGTTGCCGTTCTGGGTGTACATCGGGAAGACGACCAGGTGCTGCAGGCCGTCGGCCCGGCCCGCCGCGGGCTGGAACGCCAGCAGGGAG
Source organism: Streptomyces sp. NPDC056580 (assembly GCF_042793175.1). Lineage (NCBI taxonomy): Bacteria > Bacillati > Actinomycetota > Actinomycetes > Kitasatosporales > Streptomycetaceae > Streptomyces > Streptomyces sp. NPDC056580. The sequence goes on from NZ_JBHTVE010000001.1 coordinate 538,800, forward strand.
TCCAGGAAGTCCGGTACCGCGAAGCCCTCCTCCGCCCAGCGGCGCAGGTCGGCCGTGAGCGCCTCGTGGTAGGCCGCGTCGTGCGGGAGCAGCGGGGACAGCCGCTCGACCGACTCGACGACACGGCGCACGGCGGCCTCGGCGTCGGCGCGCTCCGGGGCGCCTTCAGCCTCGAAGTCGATCGACCCGTCCTTGCACTGCCATGGCCGGATCTGCTCCACGGCATCCTTGAGCACGGGCCAGGCCGGGTGCTCAACCACCCTGGTCAGCGAAGGAACCTGCTCCTCCGTAGCCGCCTGCACAAGAATTTCCGTCATGTCCCATCCTCCACGGGAGAACCTCGCGTATGGACACCGTATGCATACCCCGTTTCTCCCAGCAAGAGGCATCTCAGGAAATTATTCTGCACGACCTCATGGTCACCGCTGTTTTTCCTGCCCCAAACCGTGATGGCGGTCACTTCATCGAGGACCGCCACACCACGACGAGCCTGCGACACCGCTCGGTTCCGGACGGTCAACTCCCGGGGGACGCGCCCACGCCAGGGTGACGGCGGGGACGGATACGAGCCAGTCGCCGCACGCCGCGCACTCCGATCCCCCGCGCAGATGCGGGGTCATCGCGGGACCCGGCCGTTAGGCTGCGACTCTGCCGTGTGGACAGCGAGGCCCCTTCGGGTCCACGGGCGCGCCGAGCCGCCGTCGACGGAAGCGAGTTGAACCTTGAACTTCCTTACCATCGGTCACCGCGGGGTCATGGGCGTGGAGCCCGAGAACACCCTCCGTTCCTTCGTCGCCGCGCAGCAGGCCGGCCTCGACCTGATCGAACTCGATCTGCACCTGAGCAAGGACGGCGCGCTGGTCGTCATGCACGACACGGAGGTGGACCGCACGACCGACGGCACGGGGCCCATCGCCGAGAAGACGCTCGCGGAGCTGCGCGCCCTGGACGCGGGCCGCGGGGAGCGCGTGCCGGTCTTCGAGGAGGTCCTGGACGCGGTGAGGTCGCCGCTGCAGGCGGAGATCAAGGACGTGGCGGCGGCCCGGGCGCTGGCGGAGGTGATGCACCGGCGGGACCTGGTCTCGCGGGTGGAGGTGTCCTCGTTCCACGACGAGGCCGTCGCCGAGATCGCCCGGCTGGTGCCGGGCGTGCGGACCGCGCTCGTCGCGAGCCGCTACGGCACCGATGTGGTGGAGCGTGCCAGGACGGTGGGGGCCGCGACGGTGTGCCTCAACATCCGGCGGCTGACCCTGGAGATCGTCGAGCAGGCGCGGGCGGCCGATCTGAGGATCATCGGCTGGGTGGTCAACACCCAGGACCACCTGCGGCTCGTCCGGGCGCTCGGGCTTGACGGGGCTACCACGGACTACCCGGAGATCAAGCGCACCGGCCGCTTCACCGCGTGAACCGGCGCGCCCTCTCCCGCGCGGTCGTCACACCAGCGGCTTGACCAGCAGCTCGAACTGCAGGTCGTCGCGCTGCGGGATGCCGAAACGCTCGTCGCCGTACGGGAACGGGGTCATCCTTCCCGTACGGCGGTAGCCGCGGCGCTCGTACCAGGCGATGAGGTCCTCACGGACCGAGATCACCGTCATGTGCATCTCGGTGACGCCCCAGGTGGCCCGCGCCTGGCGCTCCGCCTCGGCGATGACGGCCTTGCCGAGGCCCGCCCCCTGGAGGGCGGGGCTGACCGCGAACATGCCGAAGTAGGCGGCGTCACCGCGGTGCTCCAGCTGGCAGCAGGCGACGATCCGGCCGCCCTGTTCCACGGTCAGCAGCCGGCTGCCGGGATCCTTGACGACCTCCAGCACGCCCTCGGGGTCGGTCCGCTGCCCCTGGAGGATGTCCGCCTCGGTGGTCCACCCGGCCCGGCTGGCGTCGCCCCGGTACGCCGACTCGATCAGCGCGACCAGCGCGTCGACGTCGGCGTCACCGGCGTCGCGGAACGTCAGTTCGGTGGCGGCGGTCTCCATGGGGGCGGTCTCCGATCTCGGGCGCTGCTGAAACAGGACGAGGGTAACCCTGCCACTAAGCTCCGGACGCATGGTGCATGTACTCAGCAGCCGGACACTTCTGCGCCCCGCCGACCCCGAGCGCTCCCGCGCCTTCTACGGGGAGCGGCTGGGCCTGGCCGTCTACCGCGAGTTCGGCACGGGCCCCGAACGCGGGACCGTGTACTTCCTCGGCGGCGGCTTCCTGGAGGTCTCCGGACGCTCCGAGACCCCGGCGCCGCCGGACGTGCGGCTGTGGCTGCAGGTCGCGGACGTGGCCGCGGCGCACGAGGAGCTGCTGGCCAAGGGCGTCGAGATCGTACGACCCCCGGTGAAGGAGCCGTGGGGCCTGGTCGAGATGTGGATCGCCGACCCGGACGGCACGCCGATCGTGCTGGTGGAGATCCCCGCGGACCATCCGCTGCGCCACCGGCCGGGCATCTAGGCCCTGTTGCTGACGAGACCTCCGCCGGAGGCCGGACGCCGCGCGGCCTCCTTCCGGCGACCAGGCCGCCTGCGCAACGGGCCCTGGCCCTTGCGGCCCGCCGTGAGCAGGTGACCGCTTACCCCCAGCAGCGAGGGCACGGACTCGGTCCGCCGGAGCGCCTCCAGGAGCAGCTCCCGGTCCCCGGGGTCGTCGAGCCGTTCGGAGATGCCGGCCATCAGCCAGGCGGCGCCCTCCAGGCCGTACTGCCCCTGCGCGGTGAGGCCCGCGGCGGCGAACTCATCGGGCACGTCCGCGGGCTCGTGGAAGTAGGCCGTCGTGAACAGGGACTTCTCCCCGTCCACGGGCCGCATCCGGCCGTCCCGGGCCGAAGCCTCGATCTGCGGCCGCAGGTCCGGGTCGAAGTACAGGCCGGTGGCGAGGTTGTCGTGCACTCCCGCGAACCGGTTGATGGTGGCGGCCACGATCAGTCCGCCGGGGCGCAGCACACGGTGGGCCTCGGTGAGGGCCCGGACCCGGTCCGCGCGTTCGGGCAGGTGGTAGAGGGGCCCGAGGAGCAGGACCACGTCCGCGGACGCGTCGGGCGCGTCCAGGGCACGGGCGTCGCCGAGGCGGGCGGTCACCCCGGGCAGCCGGGCCGCCCGCGCGACGTGCAGGGGGACCGGGTCGACCAGCTCGACCGCGTAGCCGTCGGCGGCGAGCCACTGCGCGTGCACGCCGCTGCCGCCCCCGACGTCCAGGACGCGCGCCGGAGCGGGCGGCAGCAGGCGGCGCAGCACGTCCTGGGTGCGCCACAGCTCCAGGCGCCCGGCGCCCGAGCGCAGCCTCCCGTCCTCACCGTCCCGGCCGTAGTACTCCGCGATCTCCTCGGCGAGCGCGGGAGGCCCCGCCGCTGTCGTCTCGTCGGCGTCCATGCCCAGCACCCTGGCCGACGGCCGCCGGGGGCGGCAAGCGAATTGCGCGGGCGGCGGGCCTGCCCCGGCCCGCACCCGGACCGGCGACCGGGGCATGGCCCAGGATTCCGTGCGCTCAGGCGCGCAGCGCGCCCATCCGGCCTTCCAGGCGGCTCAGCAGGTCGCCCAGGAGCGCGGCCAGGTCGTCCTGTTCCCCGGGGCCGAGGACGGACAGCACGGCGGTCTCGTAGGCGAGCTGCTCGGGGAGGATGCCGTCCACGAGGTCCCGGCCGGCGTCGGTCAGGCGGAGGTGGGCGACCCGGCGGTCACGGGTGTCGCCGCGCCGCTCGATCAGTCCCCGCTCGGTGAGCTGCTTGAGCCGCTTGGTGACGGCGGCTCCGGAGGAGAAGGTCTCCCGGGCCAGCTCACCGGGGGTCAGCTCGTGGCCGGTGCGGCGCAGCGCGCCGAGCAGGTCGAACTCCGGGCGGCTGAGTCCCGCCCGGCGCAGCGGGGCGTCCTCGGCCTGCTGGAGGAGGGCGGCGCACCGGTTGATCCGGCCGATGACCTCCATGGGCCCGGTGTTCAGCTCGGGGTGCACAGCCCGCCACTGCCGGACCACGGAGGCGACGGTGTCGCCGTCGCCGCTCGCGGCGGGCCGGCTCGCACGCGCGGTCCCGTCCGCCTCGGCCGGCCCTTCCGGCCCGGTACCCGTAGGCGCGCCGGCCGGGGTGTGCGCGGCCGCCGGCCGTCCGTTCGTCGGGGTCATGGCCGTGCGTCCTCCGTCGTACTGCCCGCGTCCTGCGCCAGTGGGGCGAGCCCCTGGCGTCGTACCGTCGCGGCGAGCGTACGGTGTCCGGACTGTTCGGCGAGCACGACCCGCTCCTCGGGCAGGGCGCGCTGCCACCACTCGCCGGAGGCGGCGTCCGCCGTGGCGCGCAGGTCGACCAGGGCGGCGGCCAGGGCGCGGCGCGCGGTCTCCAGGGCGCGGGGTGCCGGATGCGGCTCGGCGAGCAGCCGCGCGGCGTTCTCGCGGGCCCGCTCCGCGCCGGTCAGCGTCTGTTCGAGGCGGTCCCCCGCGCGCCGGTTGGTGACGGCGACGGCCGCGACGAAGCCGACCAGCGCGCCTACGACGGTGTCGGCGACGCGCTCGCCGATGAGCTGTCCGGCGTCCTGGACGCGGGCGAACTCGGTGATGAGCAGGGCCATCGGCGTGACGCAGACGGTGCCGAGCCAGTAGTTGCGGGTGATCAGCGCCTCGGCGCTGAAGTTGAAGGCGAGGCAGATGAGCACCAGGGCCGCCGGGTGCAGGTGCGCCACGGGCGCCACCGCGGCGAAGACGAGGACGCCGAGCAGGTTGCCGACGACGCGCTGCACGCTGCGGTTCCAGGTGAGGGTGACGTTGGCCTGGTAGAGGGAGGCCGCGGTGACCAGCGCCCAGTAGGGGCGGCCGACGCCGAGGGCCAGGGAGGCGTACCCGGCCAGGGCGCAGCCGATGGCGGTGCGGGCGGCGATGGGGGCGAGCGGGGCGAGCCGCCGGCGCAGCGGGCGGCGGGGGGCGGCGAGTTCGGCGTCCACGCCGAGCAGTTCGTCGGCCGACTCGCGGGGGGACTCCACGGGTGGGATCCGGCCGGTGCCCCGCAGTTCGCGGGCCCAGGCGCGCAGTCGCCCGGCGTCGGTGTCGGCGGGGGCGGCGAGCGCGACCTCCGCGCGGACCAGGAGCCGTTCGAGGGCGCGCCGGGTGTGGTCGGGCCGGGCGCCGCCGGCCAGCAGGGACTGCCACGCGGCGTGCACGGCCGCGGCGGTGGCGGCACGGGCGCGGACGTGGCCCTCGCCGGTGCCGCCGGTCTCGGCGTACGCGGCGGCCGCGGTGAGGGCCTGCGCGGTGGCCCGGCGCTCGGGGCCGTGCGGGCGCAGCAGCCCGGGCGCCATGCCGACCAGCCAGGCCCAGACGCCCGCGAGCAGGGCGAGGCCGACGTGGCCGGGCACCTGGCCGAGGCTCTGCGGCACGAAGAGGGAGGCGGAGCTGATGAAGGCGAGGATCACGTTCCCCGGCGGCCCGATGCGGGTGACGTCGCACACCGCCTTCTGCGCGGCCGCCATGAGGGCGCCCACGGTGACCAGGATGACCGCGTTGGTGGTGAGCGAGGCCGCGACCAGGGCCAGGGCGAGGCCGCCCACCATGCCGAGCACCACCCAGGCGAGGACACGGGCCCGGGCGGCGTAGGGCCGGTTGTGGCCGTAGAGCGCGCAGAGCGAGCCGGCCATCGAGTACACCGCCAGATCCAGGCGGCCGAGGGCCAGCAGGATCAGGTTGGGCGGAGCGGTGGCGACCACCACGCTCAGGGCGGGCTTGAACCAGATGTCGGAGGGCCGCCCCAGGCGGAGCACGCCGGCCAGGGGAAGACGGGATCGGGTCGCACTGCTCATGACTACTAATTTAGCATGTGTTTTACTCGTAAATCACATCGGCCGCCTGCTGTGCTCCGGCGAACGCTCCCCGCGTACACCCTTGCGCTCGCGTGCGCGCCGCGTGCCGTGGGCATCGCATCCCTCGACCGACCGTCGAGCAGGGGGGTGCGTGTGCACGGACCGGGGTCGGCGGCCTGGCTGCTGGTCGTGCTGTGCGCGGCCACCGGCGCCTACTGCCTGCTGCGGATGCGCAGCGGGGTCGAGGAGCAGCGCCGCGCCGCCGGCGGGGAAGCGCTGATGGGGTTCGGCATGGCCGCGATGGCAGTGCCCGCCACGGTGTTCACCCCACCGAGATGGGCGTGGCCGCTGTACGCGGCCGTGTTCGCGGCTGCGGCGCTGCGCGGCCTGTGGGCCGGGCGCGGCGGACCGCACCACCTGCACCATCTGGTGGGAACGGCGGCGATGGTCTACATGGCCCTCGCCATGGCCGCGTCCCCCGCCGCGCACCACCACACGGCCGGCGGTTCGGGGGTGCCGCTGGTGACGGGCCTGCTCATGCTCTACTTCGCCGGTTACGTGCTGGTGACCGGCGCCCGTCTGGTGCCCTCGGCCGTCCCGGCCGGCGGACCGAAGGCGGTGCGCTGGGGCGACCGCCCGGAACTGGCGCGGGCGTGCCGGCTGTCGATGGGGATCGGCATGGTGGCCATGCTGCTGACGATGTGAGCCGCCGGGGGACACGGGCCCAGCCGTCCGCCCGCCGGCGACGTCATGGGCCCGGCCGTCCACCCGCCGGCGACATCACGGGCCCAGCCGTCCGGCCCGCCGAGGGACGTCACGGCCCCGAGCCGTCCTGCCTGCCGGACACGACGGTGGCCATCGGGCCGTCCCGTCCACGAAGATCGCAGCATGCACCCCGCGCCGACCCAGCCCCCGGCCCGTACCGGGCCCCACCGCGACGCGGTCCGCGTGGCCGCCGTACTGGCCGCCTGCTGCGCCCTGCTGACGGCGCTCGTCGTGGTGCGGTGGCGTCCGCTGCTCGACCTCGACGGCGACATCTCGACCGCCACCCACCGCTGGGCGGTGAGCGACCACGGTGTCACGCACGCCTTCCGGATCCTCACGGACTGGGTCTGGGATCCGCTGACCATGCGTCTGGTGTGCGTGGCCGCGGCGGTGTGGCTCGTGTGGCGCCGCGCGGCCTGGTGGACGGCGCTGTGGCTGGCGGTCACCGTCGCGCTGGCCACGCTCCTGCAGCAGGGGCTGAAGACCGCCGTGGGCCGGCCCCGGCCGGCCTGGCCGGACCCCGTCGACCACGCGCACTACGCGGCCTTCCCCTCCGGTCACGCCATGACGGCCACCGTCGTCTGCGGCCTCCTGCTGTGGCTGCTGCACCGCCGCGGCGCCGGCCGTGCCCTGTGGCGTACGGCCGTGGCCGTGGCGGCCGTCTCGGTGGCCGGTGTGGGCCTGACCCGGGTGTGGCTGGGCGTGCACTGGCCCTCGGACGTGCTGGGCGGGTGGCTGCTGGGGGCGCTGGTGGTGGCGGTGGCCGTGGCGGTGTACGAGTGGCCGCGGGGCGGCCGAGCGGGTCCGAGCCCCCGGTAGAGTCCGGCGCATGGCTGCCGTGCTCTTCGATTTCTCAGGGACCCTGTTCCGCGTCGAGTCCACCGAGTCCTGGCTGCGGGCCGTGCTGGACGAGGCCGGCCTCACCCTTCCCGGCCCGGAACTCGCCGACGCCGCGGCCGCGTTGGAGGCGGCGGGCGCGCTGCCCGGCGGTGCGGACCCGGTCGAGGTGCCGGCGGAACTGGCCGGGCTGTGGGCCGTCCGGGACAAGAGCGCCGAGCAGCACCGGGCCGCCTACACCGGGCTGTCCCGACGCGTGCCGCTGCCCGGCCCCGAACTGCACGACGCGCTGTATGAGCGGCATATGTCGCCAGCCGCCTGGTCGCCGTACCAGGACGCCGCCGATGTGCTGCGCACACTGCGCGAGCGGGGGATCGGTGTGGGCGTGGTCAGCAACATCGGCTGGGACCTACGCCCGGTCTTCCGCGAACACGGCCTCGACGCATATGTGGACGCCTATGTGCTGTCCTACGAGCACGGCGTGCAGAAGCCGGACCCGCGGCTGTTCTCGGCCGCCTGCGCCGAACTGGGCGCCGACCCGCTCGAGGTGCTGATGGTCGGGGACAACAGGACTGCCGACGGCGGCGCGGCCGCGCTGGGCTGCCGGGTGCACTTCGTGGACCATCTGCCGGTGGCGCAGCGGCCGGACGCGCTGCTGCCGGTCCTCGACCTGATCGGCTGACCGGCGCGCCGTCCCCCGTCGCCGTCCGGGCCGGCCTGGGCCGAAGATCCCGCCCCTGGCGTGGACCGTGGATCCCGGTCCGCCGGCCGGGGCGGCAGGCGTCACCGGCCGAACCGGCCGAACAAGCCGAAGCCGTCCGTCTGAGACGATCCCCCGCGTCGTCCCAGACGGACGGCAGCTCTGAGCAGGCTCCGCGCGCGGCGGAACCCCTGCGCCCGAGTATAGTTGGCTGGCAGCCAGTCAACGCAGGAGTTACAGGATGTCCCCGCGCAGCGCCTCGGTCAATGAAGAGTTGCGGCGGCGTTCCCGGGAGCGGCTGCTGCAGGCCGCGGTCGAGCTGGTCGACGAGCGCGGGTTCGAGGCCACCACGCTGGCCGACATCGCGGACCGGGCGGGTTCGGCGCGCGGACTGGTGTCCTACTACTTCCCCGGCAAGCGCCAGCTCGTGCAGTCGGCCGTGCACCGGCTGATGCACCGCACGCTGGAGGAGGCACTGGAGCGGGAGCCGCGCACCGAGGACGGCCCCGAGCGGCTCGCCCGGGCCATCGACGCCATCCTGGGCCTCGCCCACGACCGCCCGGTGCTCATGCGGCAGCACATGGCCGGACTGCTCCAGGCCGAGGGTTTCGTGCAGTGCCCGGAGCAGCGGCGGCTGTCGGAGCTGCTGAGCGACACGGTCGCCCGGCACGGCTCGGCGGACGTGACGGCCGACTACCCGATGCTGCGGGCCACGCTGATGGGGGCGGTGTTCGCCGCGCTGGTCCCCGGGGTGCCGATGCCGGTCCCGACCCTGCGGGCCGAGCTGTTCGACCGGTACCGGCTCGACTGGGAGCTGGGCACGCCGCCGGGGAGCGGCACGGAGGCCGGTGCGGCCCGGTGCGAGGACCTCTCGCGGTTCTTCGCGACCGGGGAGCGGGCCGAGTAGTCACCCTCCCGGCCCCTGCCGCCGTGCACCGGGCGGTGCCATGCTGGAGGCGTCCGCACACTCTTCTCCTTCGGGGCAAGGAGTACCGCCGTGCTGCGTGTCGCCGTCGTCGGTTCCGGGCCTGGCGGGTGTTACACCGCCCAGAACCTGGTCCAGCTCGATCCCGAGGTCCGGGTGGACGTGCTGGACCGGCTGCCGTGCCCCTACGGCCTGGTGCGGTACGGCGTCGCCCCGGACCACGAGAAGATCAAGTCCCTGCAGGGCAGCCTGCGCGCGGTGCTGGAGCACGAGCGGGTGCGGTTCCTCGGCGGGGTCCGGGTCGGCGGCCCGGGCGGGCTGCCCGTGGCGCGGCTGCGGGAGCTGTACGACGCGGTCGTGTACTGCGTGGGCGCCGCCGCCGACCGCCGGCTGGGCATCCCCGGCGAGGAGCTGCCGGGCAGCTGGTCGGCGACCGAGTTCGTGTCCTGGTACAGCGCCCACCCGGACGCGGCCGACACCGGATTCGTGCGCGGGGTGCGGTCGGCGGTGGTCATCGGGGTGGGCAACGTGGCCGTGGACGTCACCCGGATGCTGGTGCGGGGCCCGGGCGAGCTGCGCCCGACGGACATGCCGCAGGCAGCACTGGACGCCCTGGCGACGAGCGGGGTCGCCGAGGTCCACATGGTCGGCCGGCGCGGCCCCTCGCAGGCCCGATTCACCACCAAGGAGCTGCGCGAACTGGGCGGCCTGCCCGGCACCGAGGTGTCGGTGGAAGCGGAGGAGCTGGCGCTGGATCCCGGGTGCGCCGACCCGGCGACGCTGCCTGCCGTGCAGCGCCGCAACGTGGAGGCGCTGCGCGGCTGGGCCGCGGACCGGTCCGGCCGGACCACGGCCCCCGCCCGCCGGATCCGGCTGCGGTTCTTCCTGCGGCCGGTGGAACTGCTCGCGCGGGACGGCCGGGTGGGTGCCGTGCGCTTCGAGCGGACGGCGCCGGACGGTCACGGCGGCGTGACCGGCACGGGCCGGTTCGAGACCGTGCCGGCCGAGTTGGTACTGCGGTCGGTCGGCTACCGCGGGGTGCCGCTGGAGGGGCTGCCCTTCGACGCTGCGAGCGGCACGGTGCCGCACCGGCAGGGCCGTGTGCTGCGCGAGGGCGCCACGTCCCCCGGCGAGTACGTCGCCGGCTGGATCAAGCGCGGCCCGACGGGTGTCATCGGCACCAACCGGCCGTGCGCCAAGGAGACGGTCACCTCCCTGCTCACGGACGCGCCCGCACTCGTGCGCGAGGCGCGGGGCGACCCGCTCCCGGCGCTGCGGGCGGCCGGGATCGAGCCGGTGCCGTGGCGGGGCTGGCAGGCCATCGAGCGCGCCGAGGCGGAGCTGGGGGCGCGGCTGGGCCGGGGCGTGGTGAAACTGGCCGACTGGGACGCCCTGCTGACGGCGGCACGCACCGCGTAGCTACGGGCGGGCGCCGTCCGGGCGGCGGTGACCCCGGCCCGCGTGACGCGCACCGGTGGCATCGAACCGGCGGCCAGGCGGCGGCCCGTGCCGCTCAGCCGCCCGGTCACGCAACCTCAACCTCAGCAAGGCCGTCAAGACCGACGCGATCACCGTGCAGGCCTCGACGAAGGTGTGGATCGACCACAACACCCTGTCCTCGGACCGCGACCACGGCAAGGACTACTACGACGGCCTGGTCGACGTCACCCACGGGTCCGACTACGTGACCGTCTCCTGGAACACCTTCAAGGACGTACAAGGGCGGCAAGCTCGTCGGCATCAACACCAACTACGGCGACAGCGCGGCCCTGAAGAACGTCACGATCGTCGGCGACAGCGGCAAGAAGATCGTCCCGTGCCAGAAGTACATCGGCAACAACACCGGCAAGGAGCCGTCGACGAACGGCTCGGGCGCCGACGGCGCCTACTGCGAGTACTCGCCCTCGGACATCACCTACAAGTGACCGCCTGAAGGACACGGGTGCCGCCGTCCCGCCGGGGCGGCGGCACCACGCGCGCGGGGACGCGGCTACCGGACGCGGCCCCGCGGTCCCAGCGAGGCGGACAGCTCCTCCTGGTAGTCCGCGTAGGCCGCGCGCAGGGCCTCTCCCGGCCAGCCGGCGGGCAGCAGCCCGGACGGCAGCACGGGGTCGGTGAGCAGGTGGCGCACGGACGCCGCGAAGGCGGTGAGCCGGTCGGCGGGCCGGCGGGCCGCGGCCGCGTTGGCGAGCAGGGTGCGCGCGGTGGCGGCCCACTCGTCCAGGGGCCACAGGCCGGCGGCGAGCTCGCGCGGGTCGCCGTCTGGGCGCGCGGCGCAGCACAGCGTCACGCGCGCGAGCTCGGCGGGCAGCGGCCGGCCGAGATTGGCCGGGCGCAGCCACACGCCCTCACGCAGCTCGGCCAGGCGCAGTGCGGTGAGGCGGGTGCGCAGCTCGGCCCGTTCGGCGGGGCCGCGGCCCGTCGCCGTGATCACCAGCATCTCCCAGTCGCCGTGCCACGCGCGCGTGCGGGGGCGCAGCGCCTCGTCCTGACGGCGCTGCCGGGCCAGCAGCCGGTCGCTGAGCCGGTAGACGGCGTCCGTGCGCCGCAGGTCGCCCGCCGCCACCATCCGGCTGAGCGCGGCCCGCAGCGTGGAACCGCCCACTCCGAACGGCTCCACCAGCCCGACCAGGTCCTTCACCGGCAGCTCCGGCGGGTGTGCGCCCAGGAGCAGGCTCAGCACGACCGACCGCGCGGACAGCGGCCGCAGCGCGGCTCCGCCCGGTTCGGCTGACACATTCATGCGCATGGGCACACACTGTACGGAGAGCTTCTGTTGCATCATTGCTACAGCCGCAGGAAGAGTGCAACATGGCTGCATGGTCTCGACATCCGCGCAGCCGCAGTCGCAGCACGCCACCCACGACGTCACCAACCAGGCCCCACCGCTCGCGCCGTACGACGCCTCGGAGGACCAGGCCCTGCTGGAGGGCCTGCGCCGGGAGGGCGCGGGCTGGGCCGAGGACGGCCTGCGGCGGCTCGGGCGGCAGGCCGGCAGCGCGGAGGCGCAGGAGTGGGGCGAGCTGGCCAATCTGCACGAGCCGGAGTTGCGCACCCACGACCGCTATGGCCACCGGGTCGACGAGGTCGTGTTCCACCCGAGCTGGCACCACCTGATGCGGACGGCGGTCGCAGAGGGCCTGGCCGGCGCCCCCTGGGCGGACGACCGCACCGGCGCCCACGTGGCCCGCACGGCGGGCGGCCTGGTGTGGGGGCACACGGAGGCCGGGCACGGCTGCCCGACCTCCATGACGTACGCCGCCGTGCCCGCCCTGCGCGCCCAGCCGGACCTCGCGAAGGTCTACGAACCGCTGCTGACCAGCCGCGAGTACGACCCCGGGCTGCGCGTCCCCACCGAGAAGCCCGGGCTGCTCGCCGGGATGGGCATGACCGAGAAGCAGGGCGGCTCCGACGTCCGCACCAACACCACCGTGGCCACGCCCACCGGCGAGGCGGGCGTATACACGCTCCGCGGGCACAAGTGGTTCACCTCGGCGCCCATGTGCGACGTGTTCCTCGTGCTCGCGCAGGCCCCGGGCGGCCTGTCGTGCTTCCTGGTGCCGCGCGTGCTGCCGGACGGCAGCCGGAACACCTTCCGCATCCAGCGGCTGAAGGACAAGCTCGGCAACCGGTCCAACGCCTCCTCCGAGCCGGAGTTCGACCGGACGCTGGCATGGCTGGTCGGGCCGGAGGGCCGGGGGGTGAAGACGATCATCGAGATGGTCAACTGCACGCGGCTGGACTGCGTGATGTCCTCGGCGACCCTGATGCGCAAGACGCTGGTCGAGGCGGGCCATCACGCGCGTCACCGCAGCGCGTTCGGCGCCCGGCTGATCGACCAGCCGCTGATGCGCAACGTCCTGGCCGACCTCGCGCTGGAGTCGGAGGCGGCGACCACGCTCACGCTGCGGCTGGCCGGCGCCGCGGACCGGGCGGTGCGCGGGGACGCCGGGGAGCGGGCCTTCCGGCGTATCGCCACCGCCGTGGGCAAGTACTGGGTGACCAAGCGCGGCCCGGCGTTCACCGCGGAGGCCCTCGAGTGCCTGGGCGGCAACGGGTACGTCGAGGACTCCGGCATGCCCCGCCACTACCGGGAGGCCCCGCTGCTGTCCATCTGGGAGGGCTCCGGCAACGTCAACGCGCTCGACGTGCTGCGCGCCCTGGGGCGGGAACCGGACACCGCGGAGGCCCTGTTCGGCGAACTCGCCCTCGCGCGCGGGGCGGACGCCCGGCTCGACGCGGCCGTCGCCGGGCTGCGGACGCAGTTGGCCGAGACCGGCCAGGCGGGCGCGCGCCGGCTGGTCGAGCGGATGGCGCTCGCGCTCCAGGCGTCCCTGCTGGTCCGGCACGCCCCGCACCCGGTGGCGGACGCCTTCTGCGCGACCCGGCTGGGCGGCGACTGGGGGCACTCCTTCGGCACCCTGCCCGCCGGGACCGGCCTGGACGCGATCCTGGAGCGGGCCCTGCCCGACCCGAGCTGACCCCGTCCCGGGCGAGGGCCGGGCCTCCCAGGCGTTGGCCGGTGAGAGCCGACGGATCGCACACAGTCAGCGCATGCTCGCACTACGTTGTCAGTGCTGTGGTGCACACTCGCGACCGGGTGCCACTCGTCTGGGGAGGGGATCGTGTTCTCGGGGATCGACGAGGTCGACTGGGCGTCGCTGCGACACGCGTGCGGCAGCGCGCGGGACGTGCCCGGGTGGCTGCGGGGCCTGGCGTCCGCGGACGCCGCCGAGCGGCAGACCGCGCTGGACGGCATGTTCGGCACGGTGCACCACGAGGGGAACGTGTACGACTCGACGCTGGCATGCGTTCCCTTCCTGTTCTCGCTCGCGGCCCGCGAGGCGGTGCCGGAGCGGGGCTGCATCGTGGAACTGCTGGTCAGCATCGGGGCGGAGAGCGGGGACGCACGCGCGCGTGACGCCGTACGGGCGGACGGCGAGGTGTTCGTGTCCCTGCTCGGGGATCCGGACCCGGGGGTGCGGCGGGCGGCGGCCGGCGCGGTCGTCCGGTTCGTCGACGACCCGGCGCGGGTACTCGGGCTGTTGCGGCGGCGGATCCCGGTCGAGCGGGACGGCCGGGTGCTGCTCGCCCTCACCGAGGCCGTCGGCGCGTTCGTGCGCCGGTACCCGGCACGGGCAGCGGCGGTGGACCTGCTGGCCGCGCACAGCGCCCCGCCGCACGACCCCGGGCTGCGTCTCGCCGCGCTCGGCCAGCTCGCGCTCGGCGCCCCGGGCCGGCTCCCCGCCGACCTGGTGCCGACGGCCGTCCGGCTGCTGCGGGAGCGGTCCGCCCGCCGCGCCCGTGTCCCGGACCGCTCGGCCAACGACACTCTGGTCGGGCGATTACGGCGGCTGCGCCCCTCGGACGAGGAGGGCGCCCGCCTGCTGCGCACGCTGCACACCGCGCTCGGCGACCGGACCGGTGAGCGGACGGCCCTGCTGGCCGGGCAGTTGGCCAGTGCGGACCCGGTGGACCGGGGCAACGCCGTGTGGATGGCGGGGGCGCTGTTCCGCGGCTGGCGGGCCCGCTTCGCCGGCCCGGTGGCCCTGGTCGGCGCTCAACTGGGCGCGGAGGAGGAGTGGTTGCGGGACGCGGCGGTCTCCGTCCTGTCCGAGCTGTTCGGCCTGGCCGCTCCCGCGGCGGACGACCTGCACGCGCTGGTGGCCTCCCGGCCCGACCTGTGGACCCACCGCTGGGAACGCGGCACGCCCACCGTGGGCGGCGCGCTCAAGGCCCTCGCCCGCAGCGGCGACCCACGGGCCGTCCCGGTCCTGGCCCAGATCCTGGCCGGCCCCGTCGTGCCCGGCGGCCTCGGGGACGAGATCGCGCACCTGGGCCCGGCCGCCGCTCCCCTCGCCCCCGCGCTGCGGCACCGGCTGGGGCGGATCCGGCTGGACTCGCCGGCCGCGGACACCCTGGCCGCGCCGCTGCTGACGGCACTGAGGTCCATCGGGGACACGGACGCGGTGCCGGAGGTCCTGCGGCTGCTGTCCGGCGCTCCGGACGGCCTCGGCGCGCGGGACAGGATCGCGGGACAGGCCGTCGGGACACTGGACGCGCTGGGGGCCGCCACCCGCGCGGCACCGGCCCTGCGCGCGCTGCTGCACACCCGGCACGCGGCCGCCGCGGCGGGCGCGCTGTGGTCGGCGGACGGTGACGCCCGGACCGTGCTGCCCGTGCTGGTAAGGGAGTTGAGGCAGGGCGAGCCGGGCGGCCGCCGCCTGGCCGCGCGGCAACTGGCCAGGATGGGCCCGGCGGCCCGCGCCGCCCTGCCGGAGCTCCGTCGGGCGGCGGCGTCCGGGCAGGCCGGGCTGCGCACCGCCGCCGCGTCCGCACTGTGGCACGTCGGGGGCGATCCCGACCCCGTACTGCCGGTGCTCCGGGCCGCCTGGTCGGAGAACCCCGGCAGCCGGGGACCAGTGGCACGGTGCCTGGCCGCGATGGGCCCGGCGGCCGAACCGCTGCGGGACCTGGTGGCCGCGGAACTGGCCGCCCCGAGACGGCACACGGCGCGCGTAGGCGGCCACGGTGGCCGGGCGATCCCGGAGGACGAGGCGCTGCTCAGCGCCTGCGAGGAGGTGCTGACCGGGCTCTCGTGAACCCTCCCGGCGCACGGGGACGGGGCGCCGGGGACGCCGCCGGCGGCCTCCGGCCGGTCAACGGGAGGCGGGGCGCCGAGGCCTCCGCCGGCGGCGTCCGGCCGGTGGGCGGGAGGCGGGGCGCCCGCCCGGAACACTCTCGGCGGCCGTCCCGGCGCGGGCGGGCGGGCACGGCCGGGCACGTGAGGTGGGCAGCCACGGCCGGGCACGGATGGGGTGAGCAGCCACGGCCGGGCACGAGCGAGGCGGGCAGGCGCGCCCGGCCGCGGGCGGGAGCGGCCGGGGGCGTCAGGCCGGGAGCCTCACCACGTCATCCGCCCCCACTGCGGTCCGAACCGGGCCCACTCCGCGTCCCAGTCGTCCATGCGGCGGCGTTCCAGCCGGCCGCGGAGGGCGAGTCCGCCGACGAAGGGGATCGCGGCGGCGCTCATCCCGACCAGGCCGCCCATGAGGACGGCGCGGAAGGCGGCCTCGGACGCGGTGGCCGGGCGGCTGACGAGATGGCCTCGCGGATCGGTCCACACGGTGACCGGGCTGCCCGCCCCGCTGCCCGGCGCGACCCGGGCCTGGCCGGCGTGCACGGAGCCGTCGGCGGCGGTCCAGCGCACCCGCGCCCAGACCCGCTCGCCGCCTGCCGCCTCGGAGTCGGACCTTCCGGGGGCCCGGGCCACGACGCGGGCCACGGCCGGTCGCCAGTCTGCGCGCTCCCTGGCCAGTCCGTGCTCCACCGACCGGGCCGCGGCGAGGCCGGCCGACACCCCCGCGAGGACGGTCAGCAGCCAGGCGGCCAGCACCACCCAGGCCTCCAGCACGTCGGCCCGGCGCCGCAGCGGATTGCGCCGCCAGCGCCACAGCCACACCTTGGGACCACGGAACGCCTTCAAAGGCATCCTCCTCACGAGCGCGCCGACAGGCCGGACCTGACTCCCATACGGGCGCGGCCGCCCCGTTGCTCACGGCGGACCGTCTCCCCGACGGTCGCACGAGAGCCCCCCGCCGCGCAGGCGCATGCCGCAACGCATCGGCGCCGAACCGCGTGACAGGCCGACCGCACCGCTGTGACCTGCGGCGACCTGGTTTCCAAGGGTGACTGTCAGTGGTGGGGTGCAGACTGGCCGATATCTGACGACTACCTGGACGACGACGTCCCGGAGGTGACCGGCATGACCGAGGTCCTGCTCGCCGTGGGCACCCGCAAGGGCTTGTTCATCGGGCGGAGGCGAGGTGGCGGCTGGGAGTTCGACGACACTCCCTACTTCAACGCGCAGGCGGTCTACTCGGTCGCCATCGACACCCGGGGCGACCGCCCCCGGCTGCTCGCGGGCGGGGACAGCGCGCACTGGGGCCCGTCGGTGTTCCACTCCGACGACCTCGGCCGCACCTGGACCGAACCGGCCCGGCCCGCGGTCAAGTTCCCCAAGGACACCGGCGCCTCGCTGGAGCGGGTCTGGCAGCTCCACCCGGCCGCCGCCGAGCCCGGCGTGGTGTACGCGGGGACGGAACCGGCCGCGCTCTACCGCTCGGTGGACCGCGGTGAGAGCTTCGAGCTGGTGCGCCCGCTGTGGGAGCACCCGACCCGTTCCCGGTGGGTGCCGGGCGGCGGCGGCGAGGGGCTGCACACGGTCCTCACCGACGCGCGCGACCCGCGGGCGGTGACCGTGGCCGTGTCCACCGCCGGGGTGTTCCGCACCCGGGACGGCGGGGCGAGCTGGGAGCCGTCCAACTCCGGGGTGTCGGCGGTGTTCCTGCCGGATCCCGACCCGGAGTTCGGCCAGTGCGTGCACAAGGTCGCGCGCGACGCGGCCGACCCGGACCGGCTGTACCTGCAGAACCACTGGGGCGTGTACCGCAGCGACGACGCGGGCGGGAAGTGGACCGACATCGGGGCGGGGCTGCCGTCGACGTTCGGCTTCGCGGTGGCCGCCCATCCGCACCGGGGCGGGACGGCGTACGTCTTCCCGATCAACGCCGACGCCGACCGGGTGCCGGCCGAGCGCCGCTGCCGGGTCTTCCGGACGGACGACGCGGGCGAGAACTGGGAGCCCCTGTCCGAAGGGCTGCCGTCCGGGGACCACTACGGCACCGTGCTGCGCGACGCGCTCTGCACGGACGACGCCGATCCGGCCGGGGTCTACTTCGGCAACCGCAACGGCGAGGTGTTCGCCTCGGCCGACGACGGCGACACCTGGCGGCAACTGGCCTCCCATCTGCCGGACGTGCTGTGCGTACGGGCCGCGGTGATCGGCTGACACGGCCCGCTCCGCGCGGGAGGTGAGGGCGGCGGCCCGCGGCCGCCGCCCTCAGGGGTCCGGCCCGGTCCGGCCCGGCCGCGGCTTGAACGCCAACCGGTGCCCGGCAGTAGGGTGACGCCCGTGGCACCACGACCCTTGCATGAAATCGTCGAACCGGGCTGGGCCGAGGCCCTGGAGCCCGTCGCCGGACGCGTCGCCGCGATGGGGGACTTCCTGCGCGCGGAGATCGCCGCCGGCCGCACCTATCTCCCCGCGGGACCGAACGTCCTGCGCGCCTTCCAGCAACCCTTCGACGACGTACGGGTCCTGATCGTCGGTCAGGACCCGTACCCGACCCCGGGACACGCCGTCGGGCTCTCGTTCTCGGTCGCGCCCGAGGTGCGTCCGCTGCCACCGAGCCTGATCAACATCTTCCGTGAGCTGAACAGCGACCTGGGGCTGCCCCAGCCGTCCACCGGCGACCTCACCCCCTGGACGCAGCAGGGCGTGCTGCTGCTCAACAGGGCGCTCACCACGGCGCCGCGCAGCCCGGCCGCCCATCGCGGCAAGGGCTGGGAGGAGGTCACCGAGCAGGCGATCCGGGCGCTGGCCGGGCGCGGCAAGCCGCTGGTGTCGATCCTGTGGGGCCGGGACGCCCGCAATCTGCGTCCGCTGCTGGGCCGGCTGCCGGCCGTGGAGTCGGCGCACCCCTCGCCCATGTCGGCCGACCGCGGCTTCTTCGGCTCGCGTCCGTTCAGCCGGGCCAACGAGCTGCTGATCCAGCAGGGCGGTCAGCCCGTGGACTGGCGTCTGCCGTGACCGGCGCCGGTTACCTGGCCGTGGACTCCGGGGGTTCCGGCCTCCGGGTCGCCGTCGGGGTACCGGGGCGGCCGCCGTCGGCCCGGGGCGAGTCGCGGGAACCGGTGCGCACCGGTGCGCGGGGCATCGACCCGGCGCACCTCATGGCGCAGCTCGTCCCGCTGGCCCGGGAGCTGAGCACACGGGCCGGGCTCGGCGGGCTGGGCACGGCCGTCGTCGGCGCCGCCGGGTTCGCCACCCTGGGCGACGCCCTCCGCGCCGAGCTGCCGGCTCTGCTCGCCCGTGAGCTGGGCGCGCGGTCCGTGGCGCTCGCGGCCGACGCCGTGACGGCCTACGCCGGCGCTCTGGGACCACGGCCGGGCGCGGTGGTGGCCGGGGGAACCGGACTGATCGCGATCGGCACCGACCTGCGCCGCTGGCACCGGGCCGACGGCTGGGGGCACCTGCTGGGCGACTGCGGCGGCGGTGCCTGGATCGGCCGGGCCGGCCTCGAGGCGGCGCTTCGCGCCCACGACGGCCGCGACGGCGGCTCCGCACCGCTGCGGGCCGCCGCGGAGGAGCAGTTCGGGCCGCTGCCCGGACTGCCCGGCCTGCTCTACCCGCGCTCCGACCGCCCGGCGCTGCTCGCCTCGTTCGCGCCACGGGTGGCCGCCTGCGCCGGGGACGACCCGGTGGCCGCCGGCATCCTGCGCGCGGCGGCCCGCGCCATGGCCGAGTCCGCCGCGGCCGTCTGCCCTGTCGCTGGTGCGCCCGAAGTGGCACTCACCGGGGGCCTGTTCAACATGGGCGACCCGCTGCTCGTGCCGGTGCGCGAGGAGCTGGCGCACCGGCTGCCGCGGGCCCGGCTGGTTCCCGCCGGAGGTGACCCGCTGCACGGGTGCGTGCGGATCGCGGACGAGCTGGCGGCCGGCCGGCTCACACTTCCGGATGAACCGACCATGCTTCATATCGTCACCGGATAAGGGGATTACCCCGCTTCTGAAGTCATCTGTCCGACACATGCCAAGAACACGCGTCAAACGGGCGCAACTCATCAGACAAAAGCGGACGGATACCGCTCACCTGCACCCTCCCCGAACAGGGGAGCCCAAAGAGCCAGTAACATGCGGCGCCATGAGCTCCCCCACTGGGCCCGCGTCCGGCCTGCCAGTACGAATGCCGCGACCCCGCCAGCCCGGAAGGCACCGCCGACCGGAACCGCTGGTGGCTCCCGAGGGCGCGCCCGCGCTCGTCCTCGCGGTGCCCGGCGCGCCCGGCGCCGCCTCACGCGGCCTCGCCGACGAGGTCGTGAGCATCGCCCGCTCCGAGCTGCCCGGCCTGGACGCCCGCATCGGCTACCTGGACGGGGACGACACCGACTACCCCACCCTCAGCTCCGTGCTGACCGGCGCCGCCGAGGAGCGGACCGCCCGCTACGAGCAGGCCCGTGCCGCCGGCGCCGAGGTCAAGGAGCCCGACGGCCCGGTCGCCGTCGTCGTCCCGCTGCTGGCCGGTCCGGACAGCGCGCTGCTGCGCCAGGTCCGCCAGGCCGTGATGGACAGCCGGGTCGCCGCCGAGCTGACCGACGTCCTCGGCCCGCACCCGCTGCTCGCCGAGGCGCTGCACGTGCGTCTGTCCGAGGCCGGCCTGGCCCGTGCCGACCGTGCGCGCCTGTTCACCGTGGCCACGGCCGCGGACGGCATCATCCTGGCCTCGGTGGGCGGCGAGGAGGCCGTGCAGGCGGCCGGTATCACCGGCATGCTGCTCGCCGCCCGTCTGGCGGTGCCGGTCATGGCCGCGGCGCTCGACGAGGAGGGTGCGATCACCTCGGTCGCCGAGCAGCTCAGGTCCTCCGGTTCGCAGCAGCTCGCGCTCGCGCCGTACCTGATCGGCCCGGAGATCGACTCGGCGCTGCTCGCCGCCGCCGCCGAGGAGGCCGGCTGCGCCACCGCCGAGGCGCTGGGCGCCTACCCGGCGATCGGCAAGCTCGCCCTGGCCAAGTACACGACCGCGCTGGGCATCGCCCCGCCGCAGCAGCAGGGCACGCCGGTCCGCTGACGCGTCGCACACCCTTAGGCCGAAGGGCCCGCTCCGCTGACCGGAGCGGGCCCTTGCGCGTGCCGCGGGGAAGCGCGGGTGTTCGTTCAGCCGAAGACGACGCAGGAGGCCGCAGCGACCTCGACGGAGCCGTCGTAGCGGGGCAGCCCGGTACCTTCCCGCACGTCGAACCAGGTCACGTCGCCGGAGCGCTCGTTGGCGCAGTAGAGGAAGCCGTCGTGCTCGGCCAGGGCGCGGGGCCAGTGCCCCCCGCACGGCACCGTGCCGGCCGGTCGCAGGCCGTCCCCCTGCACGGCGAACGCCGACAGGACGTCCTCGCCGCGGGTCGCGGTCCACACGAAACGGCCGTCGGGCGAGACCACGACGCCCGAGGGGTAGGCGTCGCCGGCCGGGGCGCCCGGCAGGACCGGGACCTCGGCCAGGGGCCTCAGGGAGCCGCCGTCCGCGTCCCAGCGGCACACGGTGACCGTCGGGGTGAGCTCGTTGACCACGTAGGCGCGCTCGCCGTCCGGATGGAAGGCAAGGTGGCGGGGGCCTGCGCCGGGGCGCAGCGCGATCTCCCGGTGCAGCGCGGGCACGCCCCCGTCGAGGGTGCAGACCCGCACCGAGTCCGTGCCGAGGTCGACGCTGACGATCCACCGGCCGCTGGGATCGGGCTGCACCTGGTGGGCGTGCGGGGCGCGCTGGCGCCGGTCGTGCGGGCCGGATCCGGTGTGCTGGAGCAGTCCGGAGGGTTCGGAGGCCAGGGTGCCGTCGGGGCGCACGGGTACCGCGGTGACGCTGCCGGATCCGTAGTTGGCGGTCAGCAGATGGCCGGCGTGCAGGGCGAGGTGGGTGGGGCCGGCGGCGCCGACCGGCACCGGCTGGCCTGCGGGTTCGGGCTTGTCCCCGCCGACGCGGTACGCGGCGACGGCGCCCTCGGCGGTCTCGCTGACCGTGTACAGCATGGCGCCGTCCGGTGAGAGGACCAGGTAGGCGGGGTCGGGCACGGCGCCGAGGCTCCCGGTGAGGGTCAGCGCGCCGGTGGCCGGGTGAACCGCCGCGGTGACCAGTCCGGGGCCGCCGGCGGCCGTGAACGACCCGATGAACGCCCTGTGCCGCCTGCCGACTGCTGTCACCGCTGTCCCCTCTCGGTCCGCGCGAGTGGTGCCGACGGTAGCAGTCGGTCAGCGTCGGTCTAGACCAACAGAGTGCGTTTCCCCTCAGGCGCCGACGAGCCGTGAGCCGGAGGGCGCCAGCAGCGGCTCGGCCAACTCGGCGAGCGCCCGCTCCAGGCCGTGCAGATGGGCCAGGGCGGGCTCGGCCGGGGCCTCGGCGGGCCGGTGGACCTGCTCGGAGCCGCCTTCGGTGAGCGCCTCGACGGCGGTCTCCGCCCGCCGGCAGGCGGCGGCCAGGCGTGCGTCGTGGGAGGCCACGGGGTCCGCCGCGACCGCGACCAGACCGCGGATCTCGCGCGCGCAGTCGTCGAGCAGGGCCAGCACCCGGCGGGCGCGCCGCTTGCGGCCCAGCATCGGGTTGAGCGGGTGCACGAGCGGGGCGACCGAGAGCCGCACCCGGCCGAGCAGCTGCTCCAGTTCGGCCACGTGGGGCGCCGGGTCGGCCGTCGGCGATCCGGCGAGCCGCGCGGCGGCCTCGGCGGTGCAGGCGTGCACACAGCGCAGGGCGCGCTGGATCCAGGCGTCGGTGGTGGCGTGCGTGGTCACGGGCAGCACGAAGAGCACGGCGAGCCCGGCACCGAGGGCGCCGACCCCGGTCTCGGCCAGGCGCAGGGCGAGCAGGCCGGGGGTGAGGACGCCGAGGAGGCCGTAGAGCGACGCGGCGAGCACCGTCACCCAGAGCATCATCCAGGTGTAGGAGACGGCGGCCGTGTAGAAGATGCCGAAGACGGCGACGGCGACGAGGACGGCGGTGGGCGCGGCAGCGCCGTGCAGCGGCACGGCCGCGAGGAAGCCGAGGCCGATGCCGATGACGGTGCCGAGCACCCGCCGGAAGCCGCGGACCAGCGTCTCGCCGCGCGAGGCGGTGTTCACGAAGACCCACCAGGTGGCGCCCACCGCCCAGTACCAGCGCTGCCCGGACATGAGCTGGCCGGCGACGAGCGCGAAGCCCGCGCCCGCGGTCGCCTGCACGGCCTGCCGCGTGGTCACCCGGGCCAGGCCGGCGCCCGCTGGAGGCGCAAGCGCCGCGGCCGGGGGCAGCCCGCGCTCGTAGCACCACAGGCCGAAGCGCACCGCGGCCGCGCTGAGCACGGACAGCAGGACGGCGGCGTACAGCGCGGGCAGCTGTCCGGGCGTGGTGTGCAGGAACTGGGCCATGAAGAAGGTCATGAAGGCGAAGACGCCGAGGCTGTGGCCGCGCGGACCCCAGCGGCGGGCGTACACGCCGGCGCCGACCACGGCGAGGAACACCAGGTCCCGCGCGACGGGGAAGTCGTGCAGCGCGGCCGCGGCGGCGAGCACGGGCAGGCCGGCCACGGGCAGCAGCGCGGTGGTGACCGCCTGCCCGCGCACGGTGGCGTCGGCGACGGTGAACAGGGCGAGCAGTGCGGCGAGACCGCCGGTGACCTGGCCGGCGAGGGGCTGCCCCACGAGCCCGCACACGGCGACCGCCAGCCCGATGCCGAGCACGGCCCGCGCGGCGAAACGCAGCCGCGTCCGCCCCGGGTCCGCGGCCACGAACACCCTCTTCAGCACTTACCCCTCCCCCTGGCACACCGGTACGACCGGAACGCCTCGAACGCCGGGCGGCGCACCGGCACAGAAAAGGCGCCGCGGGGATCCGCAGCGCCATCGACGTGTCCATGAGAGCATCACCGGGGTCCCTGGCTCAAGTGTCGGCCGGATCACTGGTCCAATGGCCCAGCGGGGAACCTGGCAGAAGAGGCCCCCGGAATGCCAACAGACCAGGTCGGACGGCACACGCGGTCCGCTCACGAGTGAGCCATTGGTACAGTCGTACCTCATGAGCGTGGACGCACTCGACACCCGCATCCTGCGGCTGCTGCTGGAGCAGCCGCGCACCAGCGTGCGCGAGTACGCCCGCATCCTCGGCGTCGCCCGGGGCACCCTCCAGGCCCGGCTGGACCGTATGGAGCGCGACGGTGTGATCACCGGGACGGGCCCCTCGCTGTCCCCCGCCGCGCTCGGCCACCCGGTGCTGGCCTTCGTGCACGTCGAGGTCACCCAGGGCCACCTGGACGACGTGGGCGACGCGCTGGCCGCCGTGCCGGAGATCGTCGAGGCCTTCTCGATCACGGGGGGCGGCGACCTGCTCGCCCGGGTGGTGGGGCGGGACAACGCCCATTTGGAGGACGTGATCCAGAAGCTGATCAGCCTGCCGGGCGTGGTGCGCACCCGCACGGAGGTGGCCCTTCGCGAGCGTGTGCCGTACCGGCTGCTCCCGTTGGTGGAGTCGGTCGGGCGGGCGGACCGCGGCTGACGCTTGGCATGCTGGACGCCATGAGCGAGCCCGGTACCCCTGCGGTCGTCTTCGATCT
The DNA here is from genome assembly GCF_042793175.1 of Streptomyces sp. NPDC056580. Classification (NCBI taxonomy): domain Bacteria; kingdom Bacillati; phylum Actinomycetota; class Actinomycetes; order Kitasatosporales; family Streptomycetaceae; genus Streptomyces; species Streptomyces sp. NPDC056580. Next base: position 562,968 of record NZ_JBHTVE010000001.1, read on the forward strand.
CGACGGAACGCTGGTGGACAGCGAGCCGAACTACTACGAGGCGGCCCGGCGGACCCTGGCCGAGCACGGCGTGCCGGACTTCACCTGGACGGAGCACGAGGGCTACGTCGGAATCAGCACCTGGGAGTCCGCCGTCCTCTGGCGGGAGCGCTACGGCCTGCGCGCCTCGGCGCGGGAGCTGTTCGACGCGACGAACCGGCGCTATCTGGAGCTGGCCCGCACGGGCACGCGCGCGTACCCGGAGATGCGCAAGTTCGTGGAGCTGCTGGCCGCCGAGGGCGTGCCCACGGCCGTGGCCTCCGGCTCCTCCCTGGAGGCGATCGAGGCGATCCTCGCCGGCACCGGCCTCGCCGCCCAGCTGCGCACCGTCGTCTCGGCCGACGAGGTGCCCCGCGGCAAGCCCGCCCCAGACGTCTTCCTCGAGGCCGCCCGCCGGCTCGGCGTGGCTCCGGCCGGCTGCGTCGTCGTCGAGGACGCGGCACCGGGCGCGGCGGCGGCGCACGCGGCCGGGATGCGCTGCATCGCCGTCCCGTACGTCGCCGCACAGGCCGACGCGCCGGAGTTCGCCACGGCCGCGCTGCTGGTGCGGGGCGGCCAGGCCGAGTTCACGGCCCAGTCGGCGTACGCGTGGCTCATGGAGACCGCCGGCCCGCGCTGAGGCGGTCAGGGCGTTTCCCGGGGCGCGCGGAGCGGCTCCCGGGGTGCGCCGGACCGGACGGCTGCTTAGCGTGACCCCATGACCACAGTCCAGGCAGGGCCCACCCCCGACGACCGGCGGTGGAAGGCGCTCGGGGTCTGTCTGACGGCGGGTTTCATCTCGCTGCTCGACACCTCGATCGTGAACGTGGCACTGCCCTCGATGGAGCACGGACTGGGCGCCTCGGAGGCCGCCCAGTCCTGGGTGGTCTCCGGGTACGCCCTGACCTTCGGGCTCGCGCTGGTCCCGGCGGGCCGGCTGGGCGACATGCGCGGCCGGCGCCAGGCCTTCCTGCTCGGGCTGGCCCTGTTCACGCTGGCCTCGGCTGCCTGCGGACTCGCCCCGGGGCCGTCCTGGCTGGTGGTGTTCCGGCTGATCCAGGGCGCGGCGGCGGGCCTGGTCGCGCCCCAGACCTCGGGGCTGATCCAGCAGATGTTCCAAGGCTCCGAACGGGCCAGGGCCTTCGGGCTGCTCGGCAGCGTCATCGGGGTCTCGACGGCGGTGGGGCCGCTGGCGGGCGGCGTGCTGATCGACGCCGTGGGCACCGAGGAGGGCTGGCGCTGGGTGTTCTTCGTGAACCTGCCGATCGGGGTGGCCGCCCTCGCCGCCGGCCTGCGGCTGCTCCCGCGCTATCCCGCGACCGCCGCCAAGCGGGAGACGTTCGACCTGTTCGGAGTGCTGCTCCTCGGCTGCGGGGTGCTCGCGCTGATGCTGCCGCTGGTGCAGGAGCAGCAGTGGACCGGGCGGCTGAAGTGGGCGCTGCTGCCCGTGGCGGCGCTGCTGCTGGGCGCGTTCTGGGCGTGGGAGAGACGGCAGGGACGGCGCGGGCGGGCTCCGCTGGTCGACCTGGAGCTGTTCGCGCTGCGGTCGTTCACGCTCGGCGCCCTGATCAGCCTCACCTACTTCGCGGGCTTCACCACGGTCTTCTTCGTCTACACGCTGTTCCTGCAGAACACCGTCGGCTACAGCGCGCTGGCGGCGGGCCTGACCGTGCTGCCGTTCGCGGCGGCCTCGGCGGTCGGCGCGGCCGCCGGGGGCCGGCTGGTGGTGCGCTTCGGCCGCAGACTGGTCGTCATCGGGCTGGGCGGGGTGGCGCTGGGGCTGCTCGGGGTGGTGGTGGCGGTGCAGCTGGTGCCGGGGCGGAACGTGGGCTGGGCGACGGCGCTGCCGCTGCTCGTCGGCGGGATCGGCTCCGGTCTGGCGGTCTCCCCCAACACGACCCTCACCCTCACCCGGGTCCCCGTGCACCTGGCCGGCGCGGCCGGCGGTGTCCTCCAGACGGGCCAGCGGGTCGGCTCGGCGGCCGGGATCGCGGTGGTGGGCGCGGTGTACTTCGCGCATCAGGCCGAGGGCGGGCCCGGCACCGCCATCCAGATGGGACTGCTCACCGCCGTCGGGATCATCATGATCGCGCTGACCCTGGCGGTCGCGGACATGCGCGAGCGCCAGGCGCACCCCGGCCCGGCGTGGGTCGCGGACGGCGTCCGGCGGGGCTCCGCGGAGGGCGGCGCGGAGGAACCGGTCCGGCCCGGGTCCTGAGGCGGGTCGCGGAGAAGACGGACCGGCCGGGGGCGACGGAGAACCGGACCGGCCAGGGAACGGGAGCGAGGCGCGCGGAAGTCGCCCCCCCCCCCGCTGGGTGATGGCGGGCTACGACTTGCGGCGCGGCTTGCCCCGCTTGGCCGGCTTGCCCCCGCCCCCGGAGCCGGTCCGGCCCCGCGCGGTGCGGCTCTCGGGCTTGGAGCCGGCCGACTTCCCGGCCGCCGGCTTCTGGCGGCCGCCCCCCTGCTGGGGCCGCCCGCGCCGCTGCTCCGCCTCCGCCTTCTCCGTCGGACGGCCCCGCGTGCTGTTGACCGTGCGGCCGCGGACGATGCCGATGAAGTCCTCCACCAGGTCGGTGGTGGCCTCCTCGGGCCAGGACAGGGCGACGCTCGACTGCGGCGCGTCAGTGACGGGACGGTAGGTGAGGTCCCTGCGGTGGTACAGCCGGGCCACGGACTGCGGGACGATCAGCAGGCCGACCCCGGCCGCCACCAGCTCGACGGCGTCGGGCGTCGTCGCGGGGCGCTCGAAGGCGGGCTCGCCGGGCGGGGCGGCCCAGTCGAAGACGTCGTCCAGGGGGTGGAACACGACCTCGTCGGCAAGGTCGGCCAGGGTCACCTCGTCGGCCGCCGCGAACAGGTGGTCCCTGGGCACGACGACCACCGTGGCCTCGGTGTACAGGGGGATCGCGCTGAAGAACGTGCGGTCGACCGGCAGCCGGACGAAGGCCGCGTCCGCCTCTCCCGCCCGCAGCAGCCCGGGCGCCTCCGGGGCGGGGACCTGGAGCAGGGTGAGGGGGACGCCGGGCAGGCGCTCCCGCCAGATCCGCACCCACTTGGCCGGCGTCACTCCGGGGACGTACGCGAGCCGGAACGACGGTGATTCCTCCGAGCCTGTCACCAGGCCAGGCTACCGGCCGTGGTCGGCCGCCCCGCACCCGGCCGATACCCTTGACCTCATGAGTTCGCAGCAGAGCACCCAGACGATGAAGCCCGCGACCGCGGCGAAGAAGCTGGGTGTGTACCTCCCCGCCACCCCCGCCGAGTTCCAGCAGGGTGTGGTCACGCGCGCCGAGCTGAACGAGCTGCAGGCCGACCCGCCCGAGTGGCTGCGCGCGCTGCGAGCGGACGGTCCGCACCCGCGTCCGGTGGTCGCCGCGAAGCTCGGCGTGTCCGTCTCGGGTCTCGCGCGCGCCGGCGTCACCGAGGCGCTGACCACCGAGCAGATCGAGGCGCTCAAGCAGGAGCGGCCCGAGTGGCTGGAGAAGGAGCGCGCCACCCAGGCCGAGGTCCGCAAGGAGGGGGCTCGGCTCAAGAGCCTCAAGAAGGAGAAGGACGCGCCGGACGCCTGAGCCGGCTGACGCCCCCGGCCCCGCGGGCGTTGTCAGTGGCCTCCCCTGCAGTTCGCGTCAGTTGATCACTGCGCGTGCGGGGAGGCATGTACGGGGTGGGTGGCCGCCGGCGACTACGAGCCGCCCGCGACGGCGGGCTCGTGCTGTCCTTCCCGGGGACACGGACGCCGACGTGCGGCTGCTGGGCCGTGCCGGGCTGGGGACGGCGGGCCAACTCCTGGACGAACTGCACGCGGCCGCGGCGCAGCGCTCACGCGACGTCTTCGGCCGGCTGCTTCCCGCGGACCCGGACCGGTTCGCCGGGCGTGGCTCGCTGCGGCCCGCTGCACCGACGAGGTCGACCGCGCGCTGTGCGCCGCGGGCTGGGGTGGTGCCTGAGGGGCGAGGCGCGGGGTGACGGGGCACGGGCCGGGTCAGCCCGTCCGGGGCCGATGGGAGCCGGGGGCGGGGGTGGAGCGAACGGCGCCGCGTCGCCCGCCTCAGCCGAGGAAGCTCAGCCGCACCTTGCGCTCGGGGTTGTCCTTGTTCGTGTCGACCAGGCAGACCGACTGCCAGGTACCCAGCTCCAGGTGGCCGCCGACGACCGGGAGGGTCGCGTACGGCGGCACGAGGGCGGGCAGGACGTGGTCGCGGCCGTGGCCGGGGCTGCCGTGCCGGTGCTGCCAGCGGTCGTCGGCGGGCAGCAGGGAGTGCAGGGTGGCGAGGAGGTCGTCGTCGCTGCCGGCGCCCGTCTCGATGATCGCGACGCCGGCCGTGGCGTGCGGGACGAAGATGTTGAGCAGGCCGTCGCGGCCGGCCGCCGCCTCCCGCAGGAACTCCTCGCATTCGCCGGTGAGATCGACGACCCGCTCCCGGGAACCGGTGGCGACGTTCAGCATTCGCGTGGTGAAGGCATCTGACATGCCCTCCATCCTGACCCATGTGCCGGGTTTCACACGCCAGGCGGCGAGGGTCAGGGAGGCGGCGGACGCGGGAAGATCGGCGAGCGCCGCGCTGTTGGCAGGGGCGTGAGCGAGACGCGCATGGTCGACGTGGTCGTCATAGGCGCTGGACAGGCGGGCCTGTCCAGCGCCTATCACCTGCGGCGCACCGGTTTCGAGCCGGACCGTGACTTCCTGGTCCTGGACCACTCCCCCGGGCCGGGCGGCGCCTGGCAGTTCCGCTGGCCGTCGCTGACCTACGGCAAGGTGCACGGGATGCACTCCCTGCCGGGCATGGAGCTGACGGACGCCGATCCGGCGCGGCCGTCCGCCGAGGTGGTCGGCGCCTACTTCGACCGCTACGAGCACGCCTTCGACCTGCGGGTACGCCGCCCCGTGGACGTGTCGGCCGTGCGCCCCGGAAGCGGGGGACCCGACGGACGCCTGCTCGTGGAGACCTCCGACGGCGACTGGGCCGCACGGGCGCTGATCAACGCGACCGGTACCTGGGACCGGCCGTTCTGGCCGCGCTATCCAGGTCAGGAGACCTTCCGGGGAAGGCAGTTGCACACCGCGCAGTACGCCGGACCCGAGGAGTTCAGCGGCCGCCGCGTCGTGGTGGTGGGCGGTGGCGCCTCGGGCACCCAGCACCTGCTGGAGCTGGCCCCGTACGCGGCCGCCACCACCTGGGTCACCCGGCGGCCCCCGGTCTTCCGTGAGGGCCCGTTCGACCAGGAGGCGGGCCGGGCGGCCGTGGCGCTGGTGGACGAGCGGGTACGCCAGGGCCTGGTGCCGAGGAGCGTCGTCTCCGTCACCGGTCTGCCCCTCAACGACGCCGTCCGGCGGGGTGTCGCCGAGGGGGTCCTGGACCGCCGGCCGATGTTCGACCGGATCGTCCCGGACGGAGTGGAGTGGGACGACGGACAGCGGGTTGAGGCCGACGTCATCCTGTGGGCCACCGGCTTCCGGGCGGCCCTCGACCACCTGGCACCGCTGCGACTGCGGGAGCCCGGCGGCGGTATCAGGGTCGAGGGAACCCGGGCGACGGCCGACCCTCGCGTCCATCTGGTCGGCTACGGTCCCTCGGCCAGCACGGTCGGCGCGAACCGGGCCGGGCGCGCGGCCGTCCGGGACATCCGGCGGCTGCTGGCCAGTGAGCCGCTGAGACCGGCCGCCGCGTGACGTTGCCCCGGTTCAGCGCGGCGGCTGGGTGAGAGCGGGCTGTTGTGGGCTGCCGCTGGGCTGCTGCGGCGCGGGGTTCTGCTGCGGCGCGGGGTTCTGCTGCGGCGCGGCGCTCTGCTGCAGCGCGCTGAACTCGGCCACGTTGCGTAGGTGTTCGGCGTAGTCGGCGGTGAAGCGGGTGTCCCCGGGCTTGACCGTGATGTAGTACAGCCAGTCACCGGACGGCGCGTTGGTCACGGCACGGATCGCCTCCGGGCCGGGGTTGCCGATCGGGGTGGGCGGCAGTCCCACGCGCTGGTAGGAGTTGTACGGGCTCGGCGAGTCGGCGTGCTGGCCGGCGTTGCCGCCGGTGCGGTTCAGCGCGTAGTTGAGCGTGGAGCCCACCTGCAGCGGCACGCCCTGCTGGAGCCGGTTGAGGATGACCCGCGCCACCTTCCCCATGTCGGCCTCGGCTGTCGATTCGGCCTGGACGATGCTGGCGACGATGACCGTCTGGTAGACGTTCATGGCGTTGCGCTGCGCTCCGGCGGTGACCGGTGTGACGTCCAACCTCTTGTTGGCCGTGTCGACCATGCTCCGCAGCAGGGACTCTGGGGTGGTGCCCTTCGCCACGGGGTAGACCGCCGGGTAGAGGTAGCCCTCCGGGTTGCCCTCGGCCTCCTTGGGCAGCTTCAGGTCTGCTTTGGCGAGTGACTTGAGGGTGCTGCCCGGCGGCAGCTCGAGTGCCTTGTCGACGGCCTCGTACACCTGGCTCGCGCGCGCGCCCTTCGAGACCACCAGCGTGCGGGGCCTGTCCTCCTGGGTGGGACCGCTCGTCAGGCTCAGCAGCGGCACCGCCACGGCGGTGCCGGCCAGGACGGCACCGGTCGCGACGAGGACGAGCTTGCCCCGGTGCGTCAGTCGCATCGTGTTCCGTGGCGGGATGTTCATCTGCATACGGGTATGTTAATACGCATATTGCCGGAAACCCGACATATCGTCAGCTTGTCGGGGGCGGTCGCCCGCGTCAGCCCGCCGGTTCCAGCCGGGCGTCCCGGCGCACCAGCGCCGCGTACCGTCCGTCCAGCTCCAGCAGCTCCTCGTGCGTGCCCCGTTCGGCGACCCGGCCGGCGTCCAGGACTACGATCTGGTCGGCGCCGCGGACGGTGGACAGGCGGTGCGCGATGGTGAGGGTGGTGCGGTCGGCCGACAGGGCGTCGATGGCCTGCTGCACGGCGGCTTCCGTGCGGGTGTCCAGGGCACTGGTCGCCTCGTCCAGGATGAGTACCGGCGGGTCGCGCAGGATCGTGCGGGCTATCGCCAGACGCTGCTTCTCGCCGCCGGAGAACCGGTGGCCGCGTTCGCCGACGACGGTCCCGTAGCCGTCGGGCAGCGCGGCTATGTGGTCGTGGATCTGGGCGGCCCGCGCCGCCGCGTACAGCTCCTCGTCGGTGGCGTCCGGCTTGGCGAAGCGGAGGTTGTCGGCGACCGAGGCGTGGAAGAGGTAGGTCTCCTGGGAGACGACGCCGACGGCGCGCGTGAGGGTGTCGAAGTCGAGGTCGCGCACGTCCACGCCGTCGAGGGTGACGCGGCCGCCGGTGACGTCGTAGAGCCGGGGCACCAGGCAGCCGAGGGTGGACTTGCCGGCGCCGGTGGGGCCGACGACGGCGAGGCTGCCGCCGGCGGGCACGGTGATGTCCAGGCCGTCGAGGACCGGGGCGCCCTTGCCGTCGTAGCGGAACTCGACGCCCTCGAAGCGCACCTCGCCCTTGACCTCGTCGAGGTGGACCGCCCGCTCGCGCTCGGTGATGTCGACGGGCAGGTCCAGGTACTCGAAGATGCGCTGGAAGAGCGCCAGGGACGTCTGCACCTGCACTCCGGTGGCCAGCAGGCTCACCGCCGGGCGGAACAGGCCCTGCTGGAGCGAGACGAAGGCGACGATGGTGCCGAGCGACACCTGCGGGCCGCCGAACTGCAGGGCGAGTCCCGCGGTCCAGTAGATGACGGCCGGCATGGCGGCCATGACGATCGTGATCACGGCCATCCGCCATCGCCCGGCCATGTTGGACCTGACCTCGAGGTCGACCAGTTGCTCGGACTCCGCGGCGAAGGACGCGGTGAGTGAGTCGGAACGCCCCATGGTGCGGCCGAGCAGGATGCCGCTGACGGAGAGCGACTCGGTGACCGTGGCGGCCATCGCGGCCATCTGCTTCTGGCGCTGCGTGGTGATCTTCTTGCGCTCGTTGCCCACGCGGCGGCTGATCCACACGAACACCGGCAGCAGGAGGAGGGAGACGACGGTGAGCCGCCAGTCGAGGGCCACCATGGCGACGATCGTGGCGACGACGCTGGTGGCGTTGGAGACCAGGGATGTGGCGGTGGAGGTGACGGTGGCCTGCATGCCGCCGATGTCGTTGGCGATGCGGGATTGCACCTCGCCGGTGCGGGTGCGGGTGAAGAAGGCGAGCGACATGCGCTGCAGGCGGCCGTAGACGGCGGTGCGCAGGTCGTGCATGACGCGCTGGCCGACGGTGGTGGAGATCAGGGTCTGCAGGACGCCGAAGACGCTGGAGAGGACCGCGCTCAGGATCATGCCGAGCGCGAGCAGGCTCAGCAGGCCGGTGCGGCGCTCGGGGAGCGCGACGTCGAGGATCTCCTTGAGCAGGAACGGTGTGGCCACGGAGACCAGCGACGAGGCGCCGACCAGCAGGCCGACGACCGCGAGGCGCCCGCGGTAGGGACGGAAGAGCTTCAGGATGCGGCGCACCTGCCGGGGCTGCTCCCCGGCGTCGGCGGGCGGGGTCCATGAGGGTTCTCGTTCGGGATGCATGGGCTCCTACGGAGGTGGCGGGCGGCGGCCGGGACCGGTCGCCGGCGACTGACGGATCGTAGCTCATTGTTACCTATACTCACAATGAACGGCATCCTGATATTGTTCCCGCATGACCTCCCCCGATCCCGACGGCGTGCTCGCCGAGCAGTTGCTGCGGCTCACCCGCCGGGTGCACCGCATCCAGAAACGCCATCTGGAGCGACGGGAACTGGGCGTCACGCCGGCCCAGTCCCGGCTGCTGCGCACCCTCGCGCACTACGGCTCGCCCCCGCGCATGGCCGACCTGGCCGAGCGCCTCGAAGTGGTGCCGCGCGCGGTGACGACGCTGGTCGACGGGCTCGAGGCGAGCGGCAAGGTGCGCCGGGTGCCGGACCCGTCGAACCGGCGGGTGACCCGTATCGAGCTGACGGACGAGGGCCGGGAGACCCTGCGCGAAGTGCGCGGAGCGCGCCGGTCCGCCGCCGAGGAGATACTCGCCCCGCTGACGGAGAAGGAGCGCGCGGTGCTCGGCGTGCTCCTGGACACCCTGGTCGACTCGGACGCCGCCAGACCCTGCTGAACGCGCGCGGCCGCCCCCGCCCCGCCGGCCTCGGGAGCGGGGACGGCCGAGGGTCTCAGCAGCGGCTGCGGTCCTCGGTCAGCGTGCCCTGCTCCGTGGTCAGCGACCGGTCGTAGCACCCCGCCGAGCCGTACAGGCGGTAGCGCTCGCTGGACGTGCCGATCGCGTGCCGCTGATCGCGCGGTACGCCGACCGTGTAGGCGGCGTCGCCGCTGTAGGTGTCGTCGAGCCGCGACCACCCGGTGCGCCGGCCGCCCTCGCGGCGCACGACCGTGGCCCGGTCGCCCAGGGTGAGCACGGTGCGCAGCCGGTCGTCCGTACCGACGGTGGTGGCGCCGTTCATCGTGTACGTCCGGTGGGCGTGCGTCGTCCGGGCGGGACCGGCTCCCTCGGCCGCGACGGTCTCGTCGTCGGTCCAGGACGCGTCGAGTCCGTCCGTGTTCTCGCCGTCGGTCCAGCGGTGCGCGGAGGTGTTGGCGAGGGTGCGGGTGACGGTGGTGGTCACCCGGCCGTGCGAGGTGTTCAGGTACCCGGAGACGGTGAGCTGGTGCCCGGCCTCGGTGTCGACGCGGTTCTCCGCGCCGGGCGTGTAGACCGAGGAGTCGGCGACGTCGGTCGCCGCGGTGCGGGTGAGCGCCCCGGTGACGTGGGCGCGGTGCGCGTCCTGCCAGACCAGCACGTTCACCGGGGCGCTCCACCCGGACTGGCCGGCGGGCACGCCCAGGACGGAGACCTCGACGCGGTGTGGCCGGCCGTCGTTGAGGATCCCGGCGAACGGCGTCAGGTCGTACTCGACGGGCCGGACGTCGAAGGCGCGCGGCGCCGGCACGACGTACCAGAGGAACGGGTTGGACCAGCCGCCCGTCCACACGTGGGGGTACGGCGCGGCGATGCCGGCGAGCCGCCCGTCGACCTTGATCTGCACCTCGCGGTACGGGCCGTGGCCGGCCCTGCAGGAGTACGCGGCGGGGTCGGCCACGGTCAGGTACCAGAACTCCTCGCAGCCGCCGCCGGATCCGGTCGCGTACACCTCGGCGACAACGCGTTCGCTGTTGCGCGGAGTGGTGAGGGTGGCGCCGTCGGGTGTGCCGGCGAGGGTGAGGACACGGTCGGGCGCCGGCGCGTCGGGGCGGCCCCGGTAGAAGGTGAGCGTCACCTTGACGTCGATGACGCCGGTGTAGGTGTCGTCCACGACGTTTCCGATGAGCATCTCCACGTCCCGCGGGCCGCGGAAGACGTCGCTGTACCGGGTGACGTCCTTCTCCACGTGCCATTCGATGCCGTCGGGCGACGGCTCCGGCGTCGAGGTGCGCAGGATCTCGGCCCCGCCGACGTGCAGGTAGCCGAGACGGTCGAACTGACGGCCCTTCACCTTGCCGTCGAGACGCAGGACGACCTTGCTCCAGCGGTCGCCGCAGCCCCGCGGCGGCGTGTACGCGCCCCGGTAGGGGGTGAAGTCACGGAACTGGGTCTCGGCCAGGGTGACCTGGCAGGACTTGGTGTGCGGCCGGGTGACGGGCGGGGCCGCGGTCACGGGGTCGTGCCAGTCGGTGCCGAACTCGGCGGGTGCGTCCAGGGCTTGCGTCGCCGTCTCGGCGGCCATCGCCCCGGTGCCGAGGAGCGTGCTCGCCAGGAGGGTCGCTCCGGCAAGCATGGACATGACTATCCGTCTTCTCATGGGCCCGGTTCTACGGGGACCGGGGCCCGCCCGCAATGAGGCGTGACGCGATCCGGGTCACGCCGCCAGGTGCGCCCGGTCCCCCATCACCACGACGGGGTGCCGGTCCGGGTCCAACGCGCGCAGCAGGAACTCCATGGCCTGCCGGGAGATGCTGACGCAGCCCGATGTGCCGCTGCCGTGGTCCATGTGCAGCCAGATGGACCCGCCCCTGTCCTCCCCCTCGGGCCGCCTCGGGTCGTTCGGCGGGGTGCCCCGCACGCGGTTGTAGTCGACGGCGATGACGTAGTCGAAGTCGTGCCAGTACGGCCTGGCCCACCAGCGGGGGGCGGCGAAGGACCGGTCGCGCGTGTACGGCAGTCGGGTGCCCGGGTCGCCGAGTACGCCGCCCGCGTCGGTGAGGGTGTAGACACCGACGGGACTGCGCCGGTCACCGGAGCGGTGGTGCGTGGTCCACCCCTTCCTGCCGTTGTGCGCCCGCCATCCACGTACGCGCCGCCACGCCTCGCCTCGCCGGACGTAGAGAACGACCGTGGAGCCGGCCGAGTCGGCGCCGTCGCCGTAGACGGCCACCACCTGTCCGGAGCCGGCCGGGACACGCCGCCACAGCCCGGGGCCGATCCCGGGAACGCGGTGCGGATCGCCTCCGGCCGCGCCGGACCGCCCGGCCCGGCCGTCCGGTTCCGGGGCGCCGCCACCCGGGGATCCGCACGCCAGGGCCGCGAGCAGGATCCCGGCCGCCGTCACCACCAACGCCGCGCACCGCGCACTGTCGCTCCGCACGCGGCCCATGCTGGCATCGGCCACCGGCCCGCCGGGCGCTCCCACGCACATTCACCCTGCCGGGTCACGGCCTTCGCCCGCCACCGGCCTCAGGCCCCCGCCGGAACACGGCGAATCGCGCCGGCTCCCGGGAAAATCCGGTTGAAATTCCCCGCTTCGCGACGCGACCCTTTCTCGGCTTGCTGCCGCCATCCCGCCCTCCCTGACACGAGCCACTGGGACGTCATGCGAATCCAAGACCTTCCATATCCCGATCCGGGCGTACCGGACACGCGTTCGGGTCCTCACCTCCTGTGGTGGCTCTGGCGCAACCAACTGGGCGGCCAGCTCAAGGCACTCGCCTGGGGCCTGCTGCACTTCGTCGCCGTCTCCGCGCTGCCCTTCTGCGTCGGTCTCGCCGTCCAGGCGGTCGTCGAACGCTCCGGCACCCGGCTCGCCCTGGCGGGCGGTCTGATGGCGCTGTGCGGGGCGGCGATCGCGGTCGGCGACACCTTCCTGCACCGGGCCGCCGTCACCAACTGGATCACCGCCGCCGCCCGGGTCCAGCAGCTCCTGGCCCGCAAGGCGGCCCGGCTGGGCTCCGCGCTGACCCAGCGGGTCGCGGCCGGCGAGGTGGTCGCCGTGTCCACCGGCGACGTGGAGAAGATCGGCTGGTTCGTCGAAGCGGTCTCCCGCTTCACCGCCGCCGCGCTCACCGTCGTCGTGGTCTGCGTCGGCCTGGCCGTCTACCAGCCCGCCCTCGGCTGGGTCGTCGCGGTGGGCCTGCCGGTCGTCGGGCTCGCCGTGCTGCCGCTGCTGCCCCGGGCCACCCGCCGCGCCGACGTGCAGCGCGAGAAGGCCGGCCGGGCCACCGAGCTGGCCTCGGACACGGTGGCCGGTCTGCGGGTGCTGCGCGGGATCGGCGGCGAGGAACTGTTCCTCGACCGCTACCGCCGCGCCTCCCAGGAGGTACGGCACGCGGCTGTGCGCAGCGCCCGGATGTGGTCGCTGATCTCCGCCATCCAGGTGCTGCTGCCGGGACTGCTGCTGATCGCGGTGGTCTGGCACGGTACCCAGCTGGCCCGCCAGGGCCGGATCACGGTCGGTGAACTGGTCACCGTCTACAGCGCGGTGATGGTGCTCAACTACCCGTTGCGGCACTTCGAGGAGATCGCGATGGCCTACTCCTTCTCGCGCCCCTCGGCCAAACGGGCCGCCGGCGTGCTGTCGCTGCGGCGGTCCACGGACGCCGGCGGAGCGCGCGGGGCCGAGGTGCCGCACGGTGATCTGTACGACCCCGCCACCGGCCTGCTCGCGCCCGCGGGCCTGCTCACCGCGGTGGTGTGCGGCGACCCGGACGCGGCCGGACGGCTGGCGGAACGCCTGGGCGGCCACCCCGCCGAGGCGGGTGCTCCGGTACTGCTCGGCGGGGTGCCGCTCGACGAACTCCCTCTCGACAGCGCCCGCGCCGCCGTCCTCGTCCAGGACAAGGACCCGGTGCTGCTGTCCGGAACGCTGCGCGAGCTGCTCGACGTCCCGGCCTCCGGCGCCGTGCGGGCCGAGGACGCGCTGGCCGCCGCCAGGTGCGGGGACGTGCTGGACGCACTGGTGCAGGGGTCGCTGGACGCCGCCGACCCGCTGGACTCCCGTATCACCGAGCGGGGCCGCTCCCTCTCGGGCGGCCAGCGGCAGCGGCTCGCCCTGGCCCGGTCGCTCATCACCGACCCCGAGGTACTGGTCCTGGACGAGCCGACCTCCGCCGTCGACTCGCACACCGAGGCGTGGATCGCGCAGGGCCTGCGGCGGCTGCGCTCGGGACGCACGACGGTGGTGTTCACCTCCTCGCCCCTGCTGCTCGACCACGCGGACCGGGTAGCCCTCGTCCACGACGGCGAGGTCCTGGCGGTCGGCGCGCACCGCGAACTGATCGAAGCGGAGCCGCGGTACCGGGCCGTGGTGACACGGGAGACCGACGACGAACGGGCCGCGGCGGACGCGGCCCTGCCGGGGCAGGGCGCCGCCCTCCTGGGCGCCTTCGACACGATGGAAGAGATCGAGGAGAGCGCATGATCGGCGTTGCGCCGCCGGCCCACGATCCGGCGGCCCCGACGACCGCCGCCACCCTGCCCGTGGGAGCGGCCGCGACCGTGCGCGCCTACGTGGCCGAACTGTTCCGCCGGCACCGCCGGGCCTTCCTCCTCCTCATCGCAGTCAACACCGTGGCCGTGGTCGCCTCCATGGTGGGCCCGTACCTGCTCGGCGGCCTCGTCGAGCGGGTGTCGGACGGGGCGCGGGAGCTCCATCTGGGCCTGACGGCCGGGCTGTTCGTTCTCGCGCTGCTCGTGCAGACCGTGTTCGTGCGGCAGGTGCGGCTGCGGGGCGCGATGCTCGGCGAGCGGATGCTGGCCGACCTGCGCGAGGACTTCCTCGTCCGCTCGGTGGGGCTGCCGCCGGGCGTGCTGGAGCGGGCGGGCACCGGTGACCTGCTGTCCCGCATCACCACCGACATCGACCGCCTCGCCAACGCCATGCGGGAGGCGGTGCCGCAACTGGCCATCGGCGTGGTGTGGGCGCTGCTGCTGCTCGGCGGCCTGGTGGTGACGGCCCCGCCGCTCGCGGCGGCCGTGCTGCTCGCGGTGCCGGTGCTGGTCGTGGGATGCCGCTGGTACTTCAGACGGGCGCCCTCCGGCTACCGCTCGGAGGCGGCCGGATACGCCGCCGTCGCCGCCGCGCTCGCCGAGACCGTGGACGCGGGGCGCACGGTCGAGGCGCACCGCCTGGGCGACCGCCGCATCGCCCTGTCCGAGCGGCGGATCAAGGAGTGGACCGCCTGGGAGCGCTACACCCTGTGGCTGCGGTCCGTGCTCTTCCCCGTCATCAACGCCGTCCATGTCATCGTGCTCGGCTCGGTGCTGATGGTGGGCGGGGTCTTCGTGCTGCGGGGCTGGATCGGGGTCGGCCAGCTGACCACGGGGGCGCTCGTGGCGCAGATGCTCGTCGATCCGGTGAACCTGATCCTGCGCTGGTACGACGAGGTGCAGGTGGCCCAGGTGTCGCTGGCCCGGCTGGTCGGCGTCCGGGACATCGAGCCGGACGCCGGCGACGCCTCGCTGGCACCCGGCGGCCGGGACGTGCACGCCGAACGGGTGCGCTTCGGCTACCGCGAGGGCGTCGACGTGCTGCGCCAGGTGTCCCTCGAGGTCGCACCGGGCACCCGGCTGGCCCTGGTCGGCCCGTCCGGCGCGGGCAAGTCCACGCTGGGCAGGCTGCTCGCCGGGATCTACGCGCCCCGGGACGGCCGGGTCACCCTGGGCGGTGCCGAACTGTCCCGGATGCCGGCGGAACGGGTCCGCTCGCACGTCGCCCTCGTCAACCAGGAGCACCACGTCTTCGTGGGTTCCCTGCGGGACAACCTGCTGCTGGCCCGCACCGGTGCCGCCGACGCCGAACTGTGGGCGGCGCTGGGCGCGGTCGACGCGGACGGCTGGGCCCGGGCGCTGGAGGACGGTTTGGACACCGAGGTCGGTTCCGGGGGGCTGGCCCTGACCCCGGCGCAGGCCCAGCAGATCGCGCTGGCCCGGCTGGTGCTGGCCGACCCTCACACGCTGGTCCTGGACGAGGCCACCTCGCTGCTCGATCCGCGTGCGGCCCGGCACCTGGAGCGCTCGCTGGCCCGGGTGCTCGACGGCCGCACGGTGGTCGCGATCGCCCACCGGCTGCACACCGCCCACGACGCCGATGTGATCGCGGTCGTGGAGGACGGCCGAATCAGCGAGCTGGGCAGTCACGCCGAGCTGGTCGCCGCGGACGGGGCCTACGCGGCCCTGTGGCGGTCGTGGCACGGGTGAGCGCGCGGCGGTGAGGCCTGACCGCCGGCCGTGAGGAGCCCCGGCGGGCGTCCGGCGACGGGATCGGGCGGTAGGCCGGTCGGTCACGGGACGCCGCGCGAGTGGGCGGGCGGTCGCCGGGCAGCAGGGCGAGGCGTTGGCCGGGCAGCAGGGCCAGGCGGGGTCTGGGCAGCCGGACCAGGTTGGGGCCAGGCAGCCGGGGCGGGTGCCGCCCGGGCGCGCGGGCGCGTCGGGGCGGGCGTGGCAGGGCGCGCCCGGACCGTGGTCGCGGCCGCGCCGGCCGGGGTGTGCCGCCCCAGGCCACGGCCCGTGGCGTTGCGCGGGAGCGAACACGGGTGGAAGGCTGGATAGCGGCACCGGCTCGGGGGTCGGCCGGGAACCCGTCGGGTCCCGGGTCGCGCAACCGGTGCCGGGCGTGCCGACGGCGCACTGCCCCTGCTGGGGGCACAAGGCCGTCCTCACCACATGGAGGTACCCGTGGACAGCGCCGACGGATGGGGGGATGACGTCTACCAGCCCGATCCCTCGGAGATCCCGGAGGACTCCGGCGTGCTCGACGTCGAGGACACCCTGGACTTCGACGGTGTCGACGATCCCCTCGACCGGGGCTGGTCCCCTCCCGAGCGGCCGTGGGCGGTGGAGCACACCGGAGTGACGGCGAGCGAAGCCCGGACCGGGGAGACCCTGGACCAGCGGCTCGCCGAGGAAGTGCCCGAACCCGGCGTGCCCGACGGTGACGGCATCGGTGACTGCGACGGCACCGACGGGGAACCCCTCGACAACGAGGTCGGAGCCTCCCGCTCCGGCCGCCTGGTCGCCCCCGACGAGGGCGCGCACGAGGACGATGAGAGCGCCCTGGTCGCCACCGACGTCGGCATCGACGGAGCCGCAGCCTCCGCCGAGGAGGCCGCGGTGCACGTCGTCGACGAGCACACCTCCCCCGGCTGACCCGGACGCCCCCTGCCCGACCGCCCCGCGTGAGGAGCCGCCATGCAGCAGGACAAGCACCCCGACTACCACTCCGTGGTCTTTCGGGACCGCGCCGCCGGATACGCCTTCCTCACCCGGTCCACCGCGACCAGCGAGCAGACCATCGAATGGGACGACGGCGAGACCTACCCGGTGATCGACGTGGAGATCTCCTCCGAGAGCCACCCCTTCTACACGGGCAAGGCCCGCACGGTGGACACCGAGGGACGTATCGCCCGCTTCGAGCGCCGGTACGGCGGGGGCGAGCCCGGCGGGGCCTAAGCGGCAGCGGCGCGTCAGATCAGGTTGAGCGCCGCCGCGCAGCCCGCTCCGCCCAGCAGCATGAACGCGGGCATCAGCACCTTCAGCTCGACCCAGCTCCCGGCCCGGAAACGCAGCGCCTTCGGCGGCCCGAGCGGATACCAGCGCTTGCGGCCCACCGGGATCGGCCACAGGATGGGGCAGCCGGACACCGTCAGGGCGTCCCCGATGTCGTGCACCAGCGCGCCGAGCACGATCGGCAGGCCCAGCCACAGGTACTCCTGCCCGGGGTCGGTGAACAGCCAGTCGGAGCCGTTGCCCGGCTCGTCGAGTATCCCCGCGAGGATCCACCCGCTGGTCGCCGCGAGCAGCCAGACCAGGACGTCGCTGCTGGACCCGCGGGCCGCCCGCCACAGCAGGCCCTCGATCGCCAGCACCATGTGCACGAAGAGGATCCCGAGCACCGCCCAGCGGCCCCCGGTGATCGCCGCTGCGGAGCTGCCCGCGCCGATCAGGACCGCCCACAGCCAGGTGTGCGTGAGCGTGCGGTGGCCGCCCGAGCGACGGGCGTCGCCCTTCTTCCTGGTCGCCTTGTAGACGGCGTAGGAGAGCTTGTCCACGATCTCGCAGATCCAGCGGGAGACCGGCCCGAAGGCGCGGGAGATGGTGGCCGCCTTGTGATCGAGGTCCGGGGCGAGCGCGGCGCCGGCGCAGATCAGGGCGCCGACGAGGAGGACGGGCCAGGGCATCGGGCGTCCCGCCGCGGCGGCGGCCGCGCCGACGCCGAGCCAGGCGGCGGCCCCCGACAGAGAGTGTGCTGGTCCCATCATGGCCGCTGCCCGCCCCGTTTCTCGTGTGCCGCTGTCCAGTTGACCTGGTGCGGTGACGCGTCGTCGGCGACACAGCGTAGCCGCAGTGATCTTCGTACCGGCAGCCGATTCCCCCCTGGGGCGCAAGGCCAGGCAAGATGGGGGCGTGACCCTCATCGATCAGCTCCCGCCGACCGCCGACCCCGACGCCCTGTACGAAGCCTTCGAGTCGTGGGCGCAGGAGCGCGGCCTCACCCTCTACCCCCACCAGGAGGAGGCGCTGATCGAGGTGGTCTCCGGGGCGAACGTGATCGTCTCGACACCCACCGGCTCCGGCAAGAGCATGATCGCCGCCGGCGCCCACTTCGCCGCGCTGGCCCGGGACGAGGTCACCTTCTACACCGCGCCGATCAAGGCGCTGGTGTCCGAGAAGTTCTTCGAGCTGTGCAAGCTCTTCGGCACCGAGAACGTCGGCATGCTGACCGGCGACGCCTCCGTGAACGCCGACGCGCCGGTGATCTGCTGCACCGCAGAGGTGCTGGCCTCCATCGCGCTGCGCGACGGCAAGCACGCGGACGTCGGCCAGGTCGTCATGGACGAGTTCCACTTCTACGCGGAGGGCGACCGCGGCTGGGCGTGGCAGATCCCTCTGCTGGAGCTCCCGCAGGCCCAGTTCATCCTGATGTCGGCCACCCTGGGCGACGTGTCCTTCTTCGAGAAGGACCTCACCCGCCGCACCGGCCGGCCGACCTCGGTGGTCCGCTCGGCCACCCGCCCGGTGCCCCTGTCCTACGAGTACCAGCTCACCCCGCTCACCGAGACGCTCACCGATCTGCTGGCGAGCCAGCAGGCGCCGGTGTACATCGTGCACTTCACCCAGGCGCAGGCCGTCGAGCGGGCGCAGGCGCTGATGAGCATCAACATGTGCACGCGCGAGGAGAAGGACCAGATCGCCGAGCTGATCGGCAACTTCCGCTTCACCACCAAGTTCGGCCGCAACCTCTCCCGCTACGTCCGGCACGGCATCGGCGTCCATCACGCCGGCATGCTGCCCAAGTACCGGCGCCTGGTGGAGAAGCTCGCGCAGGCCGGCCTGCTGAAGGTCATCTGCGGTACGGACACGCTCGGAGTGGGCGTCAACGTGCCCATCCGCACCGTGCTCTTCACGGCCCTCACCAAGTACGACGGCACCCGGGTGCGTACGCTGCGCGCCCGCGAGTTCCACCAGATCGCGGGCCGTGCGGGCCGGGCCGGTTTCGACACCGCCGGGCTCGTCGTGGCACAGGCCCCCGAGCACGTCATCGAGAACGAGAAGGCCCTCGCCAAGGCCGGCGACGACCCCAAGAAGCGCCGCAAGGTGGTGCGCAAGAAGGCGCCGGAGGGGTTCGTCGGCTGGACGGACAACACCTTCGAGAAGCTGATCGCCTCCGAACCCGAGCCGCTGACCTCGCGGTTCCGGGTGACGCACACGATGCTGCTGTCGGTGATCGCCCGGCCAGGCAACGCCTTCGAGGCGATGCGCCACCTCCTCGAGGACAACCACGAGCCGCGCCGGCAGCAGCTCAGGCACATCCGGCGGGCCATCGCGATCTACCGTTCGCTGCTCGACGGCGGGATCGTGGAGAAGCTCGACAAGCCGGACGCCGAGGGCCGCATCGTGCGGCTCACGGTCGACCTGCAGCAGGACTTCGCCCTCAGCCAGCCGCTGTCGACCTTCGCACTCGCCGCTTTCGAGCTCCTCGACCCCGAGTCGCCCTCCTACGCCCTGGACATGGTGTCCGTCGTGGAGTCCACGCTGGACGACCCCCGGCAGATCCTCGTCGCCCAGCAGAACAAGGCGCGCGGCGAAGCCGTCGCCGCCATGAAGGCCGACGGCGTCGAGTACGAGGAGCGCATGGAGCGCCTCCAGGACGTCACCTACCCGAAGCCGCTGGAAGAGCTGCTCTTCCACGCCTACAACACCTACCGCAAGAGCCACCCGTGGGTCGGCGACCACCCGCTGTCGCCCAAGTCGGTGATCCGGGACATGTACGAACGGGCGATGTCCTTCACGGAACTGGTGTCCTTCTACGAGCTGGCCCGCACCGAGGGCATCGTGCTGCGCTACCTCGCCAGTGCCTACAAGACCCTGGACCACACGATCCCGGACGACCTGAAGTCCGAGGACCTGCAGGACCTCATCGAGTGGCTCGGCGAGATGGTGCGCCAGGTGGACTCCAGCCTCCTGGACGAGTGGGAGCAACTGGCCAACCCCGAGGAGATGACCGCCGAGGAGGCCCAGGAGAAGGCCGACGAGGTCAAGCCGGTCACCGCCAACGCGCGCGCCTTCCGGGTCCTTGTCCGCAACGCCATGTTCCGCCGGGTCGAGCTCGCCGCCCTCGACCAGGTCGGGGAACTCGGCGAGATGGACGCCGAGTCCGGCTGGGACGCGGAGGCGTGGGGCGAGGCGATGGACAAGTACTGGGACGAGTACGAGGACCTCGGCACCGGTCCTGACGCCCGCGGCCCCAAGCTGCTGGTCATCAAGGAGGAGCCGCAGAACGGCCTTTGGCGGGTACGCCAGATCTTCGACGACCCGAACGGCGACCACGACTGGGGCATCAGCGCGGAGATCGACCTCGCCGCCTCGGACGCCGAGGGCCGCGCGGTCGTCCGCGTCAGCGATGTCGGCCAGCTCTGAGCACGGGAGAACTCCACCGGTGACGACGAATCCCGCCGAGAGGCTGGTCGACCTGCTCGACCTGGAGCAGATCGAGGTCAACATCTTCCGCGGCCGGAGCCCGCAGGAGTCCCTGCAGCGGGTCTTCGGCGGCCAGGTGGCGGGCCAGGCGCTGGTCGCCGCCGGGCGCACCACGGACGGCGAGCGCCCGGTGCACTCGCTGCACGCGTACTTCCTCCGCCCGGGCAGGCCGGGTGTGCCCATCGTGTACCAGGTGGAGCGGGTGCGCGACGGCCGGTCGTTCACCACCCGACGGGTCACGGCCGTGCAGCAGGGCCGCACGATCTTCAATCTCACCGCCTCCTTTCACAAGCCCGAAGAAGGTTCCTTCGAGCACCAGTTGCCGCCCGCCCGCGAGGTGCCGGACCCGGAGTCCCTGCCGACGGTGGCCGAGGAGATCCGCAAGCATCTGGGCGCGCTTCCGGAGCAGTTGGAGCGGATGGCGCGCCGCCAGCCGTTCGACATCCGGTACGTGGACCGGCTGCGCTGGAACGCCGAGGAGATCCAGGGGGCCGAGCCGCGCAGCGCCGTGTGGATGCGTGCGGTCGGCCCGCTCGGGGACGACCCGCTGGTGCACACCTGCGCATTGACCTACGCCAGCGACATGACGCTGCTGGACGCGGTCCGCATCCCGGTGGAACCGCTGTGGGGTCCGCGGAACTTCGACATGGCCTCGCTGGATCACGCCATGTGGTTCCACCGGCCGTTCCGCGCGGACGAGTGGTTCCTGTACGACCAGGAGTCCCCGGTCGCGACAGGCGGGCGCGGGCTGGCCCGCGGCCGCATCTACGACGTGCGCGGCCGGCTGCTCGTCTCCGTCGTGCAGGAGGGTCTGTTCCGGGCCCTGTAGCCCGGTCGGCCCTGCGCCGGCCGGTCGCTCGCGCGGAACAGCCAGGCTCGCAGGCCACGGGCGGCGGAGGGCACCTCCGGCCGGGCATCGGGGGCCTGGCTCGGGGCCGGCGGCGCCGTGACCACGGTGTGCGCCACCGCCCGGCGGTTGCGGGCAGGCCTGTCTCCCGGGGTGACGCTGGGCCTCGCTGGCAGACGTGGGCCGGCCTCGGCGCACCGCACCGGAGCACGCTCTGCGGCCTGCGGGCTCCGTGCCGGCGTCCGCGGGGCGGCGGAAGCGGTCCGAGCCTCCCGCATCGCCTGGGCCAGATCGCTGCGCAGCCAGCCGACTTCGTCGAAGTCCTGCGCGGTCATGAGGTGCTCGGCGAGGTGGGCGAAGGAGGAACCCGGTGCTCCGTGGGCGGGTGGAGCGGGACGGAGCCGCTCCAGCAGAGCGCGTTCACCGGGGTCGCGGACGACGTCCTCGATCTCGGCGGGGGCCAGGAACGCCGCCGCGGCCGCCGCCCGGGCCCAGGGGTCCGCAGCCTGCCGGAGCAGGAACCCGAAGTGCCGTCCCCGCCAGTTGCGGGGCCGCAGATCGACCCCGGCCGCCAGTTGTCCCCTGAGGGTCTCGGGCATGCGCCCCTTGAGCAGGCACGTGTTCCCCGCGCCGGTCGCGAACTGCTCGAGTTCCTCGGCCAGATACAGCCAGACCACGGCCCGGTAGCGGTTCAGATAAAAGCGGACCGGCACCAAAAGGCCCAGACGGGCGAGCCGGGTGAACCTGCCCGCGGGAATCCCCATGAGCGCCGCGCCCTCCGCCGTGCCCACCACCCGTAGGCGTTCACGGAGGGTGCTGGGAAAGCCGTGCCGGGCGAGGAGGCGGACGATCTCGGCCCGCTCGACCACGCGGCCTCCGCCGCCGCCTTCGGCGGGCGCCGTCCGGATCCGGCCGAGATGGACGGCGAGGTCGAATTCCCCCCGCCTGAGCCCCAGTTCGCGAGCGGCCCGGCTCGGCGAACAGGTGGCGGGGACGGCGGGGACAAGAGTGCTGTCCGGCATGGTGGTACTCCCCCGTGGAGCAGGTGGCTCACGCACTGTGCGTTGCCCGTGCACACACCGTAGCCGGATCGGTGCGGGGTGCGGTGAGCCTGTGGAAAACTCCGCGGCTCAGCGGAGCACGCTGGTCAGAGGTCCGTCAGGGGGCGATCCGGCTGCCGGGGGTCCACGCCGAGGTGCTCGCCGACGCGGTTGACGAGCAGGGTCATCTCGTAGCCGATCTGGCCGATGTCCGCTTCCGCGCCGCTGAGCACGCACAGGCAGCTTCCGGCACCGGCCGCGGTCACGAACAGCACGGCGTCGTCGTATTCGATCATCGTCTGGCGGACCGTGCCCGCGCCGAAGTGGCGTCCGGATCCCTTCGCCAGGCTGTGCAGCCCGGAGGCGACCGCGGCCAGGTGCTCGGCGTCCTCCCGGCGGAGTCCGGTGCTCGCCCCGGTGACCAGCCCGTCGTTGGACAGCACCAGCGCGTGCCGCACATGGTCCACTCGCTCGGTCAGATCGTCCAGGAGCCAGCCGAGTCCCTGGTTCTGCGCCATGTTCCGCCTCCCCGTGTGGCGTCTCCTCCTGGCCGGAGGACCTGTCCGCCAGCCTTCCCCACGACCGGCGTCCGGGCAAGCAGGATGGGCGTATGGCACAGAAGATGACCGATGAGGAATGGCGGGCGTTCGTCTCGAACGGCACCCGAACCGGCAAGCTGTCCACCGTCAGTGCCGATGGGAGCCCGCACGTGGCCCCCATCTGGTTCCTGCTGGACGGGGACGAACTGGTCTTCAACACCGGCAAGGGGACCGTGAAAGGGCGCAATCTCGCCCGTGACGAGCGTATCGCCCTGTGCGTGGACGACGACCGGCCGCCGTTCCACTTCGTGGTGCTTACCGGCCGGGCCCGGCTGTCGGAGGAACTGGACGACGTGCGGCTGTGGGCCACCCGCATCGCCGCCCGGTACATGGGCGAGGAGCGCGCCGAGGAGTACGGCGCCCGCAACGGTGTCCCGGGCGAGTTGCTCGTCAGGGTCACCGTCGACAAGGTGGTGGCGGTGAAGGACCTGGCCGCCTGAACAGGCGGTTCAGCCGACGGAGTCGAGGAGCCGGGCGGTGTGCATCCGCCCGGCGTACTCGACGAGCTGGATGAGTACTTCCTTGCCGGAGTTCCGGTCGCGCGCGTCGCACAGGACGACGGGTGTTCCGCGGTCCAGGTCGAGCGCCCGGGAGACCTCGCGGGCGCCGTAGCCGCGCGCTCCGGGAAAGCAGTTGACGGCCACCACGAACGGGATGCGCCGGTGCTCGAAGTAGTCGACCGCGGGGAAGCAGTCCTCCAGGCGCCGGGTGTCGGCGAGGACCACGGCGCCGAGCGCTCCCTGGGAGAGTTCGTCCCACAGGAACCAGAAACGGTCCTGCCCCGGTGTCCCGAAGAGGTACAGGGACAGGCCCGAGCGTATGGTGATGCGCCCGAAGTCCATGGCGACGGTCGTGGTGACCTTGTGGTCCACTCCGTCGGTGTCGTCCACCGACTGACCGGCTTCGCTGAGCAGTTCCTCGGTACGCAGCGGACGGATCTCGCTGACGGCGCCGACGAGGGTCGTCTTGCCGACCCCGAAGCCGCCGGCGACCAGGATCTTCAGGGCCAGGGCGGAGCTGTCGGCCGCTGCGTCGGAGTGCTCGGAGACCATGATCACTTCTCTCGGCGTGAGTTGGGTTCCACAGGGTTCGTCGTCTACAGCGCCCGCAGGCCCTCGATGACTTCGCGCAGCACGCGCTCGTCCGGCAGGCGGGCCGGGGGCACCGGGCGGCTGACGGTGACACGGCCCAGTTCGAGCAGGTCGCCGAGGAGGACTCTGACCACGCCCACCGGCAGGTCCGCACCGGCCGCGAGTTCGGCGACTGACTGCGTCTCGAGGCGGCACAGGTCGATCAGGGCCCGGTGTTCGGGCCCGAGCTCGGTGTCGTCGTCGTCCGCAGGTGCGGCCGGGTCGAGGGTGACGAGGGCGATCAGGTCGAAGCGCACTCCGGTGGGTCCGGGCTGGGTGCGTCCGCCGGTCATGGCGTAGGGGCGGACGAGAGGTCCGGCCTCGCCGTCGTACCACTGGCTGCCCGGCTCGCGCGGGCCGCCGGTCGGGGTGTGGGTCATCGCCGCCGCCCTCCCGGATCATCCGGCGGCGGGCGGCCGGGCGGTGGTGCGCGGCGCGGTGTACAGATGCTCGCCGACGCGTCTGACCAGCCGTGCCATCTCGTAGGCGACCAGGCCGATGTCAGCGGTGACGGCGGTGAGCACGGTGAGGCATGAGCCTTCTCCGGCGGCCGCCACGAAGAGGAAGGCGTCGTCCATCTCCACCATGGTCTGGCGTACGCCGCCCGCCCCGAAGTGACGACCGGCGCCCTTGGCGAGGCTGTTGAAGCCGGAGGCCACGGCGGCCAGGTGTTCCGCGTCGTCCCGCCGCAGGCCGGTGGAGGCGCCCACGGCGAGGCCGTCGTTGGACAGCACGACGGCGTGCCGCACCTCGCTCACCCGCATCACCAGGTCGTCCAGCAGCCAGTCGAGTTCGCCGGATCGCTGGGCGGCCGTCGTGTTCGGTTCGTGGATCATGCCGGGTCTCCTTCACTGCTCTCACTGCCCGTTCCGGTTCCGCGGACGACGCCACGGCCGGCTTGTCCGCCGCCCCGGACCCAGCCGTCGCGGTAGGCCGCCATGCGGTCCCGTACGAGCTCGGGGGTGCGCGCGTCGTCACCGCGCGGGGCGGGTTCCAAAGCCGGCTCCTCGGCACGTTGCCGGCGGAGCTGGGGGACGAGGTTCGCCTGGCGCACGCGGCGCGGGAGGTCGTCGCAGGGTCCGTCGTCCCGTGGCGGACGGTGCGGCCTCAAGGCGGTGACTTTGCGGGGAGGCGGTTCGTGTGCCGGCGTCGAGGGCCGGTACGCGGGGGGCTGGGGTGCGGGGGGCGGGTCCTGGTGCGCGGGAGCCGAGGGCTGGGGGGCGGAAGGCGGAGCCGGGGCTCGAGTGGCCGGGGACCGGTGTGCCGGGGCGGTGAGGGCGGCCGGGCCGGTCCGGGCGGTGACCTCGGAGGCGGCCGGAGAGTTCTCCGGTACGCGCGCGTGCCCGGCGCGCCGCTGGGTGGCCGGCGGCGGCTCCTCCGCTGGGCGTTCCGGGGGTCCGGTGTGCAGAAGGACGGTGGGCAGCAGGACGACGGCGGTCGTGCCTCCGTAGGGAGACGTGCGCAGGCGCACCTTGATGCCGTGCCGGGAGGCGAGTCTGCTGACCACGAAGAGTCCGAGGCGGTCGCTGTCGAACAGATCGAGGGCCTCGGACTGCTCGATCCGCCGGTTCGCCTCCGCGAGCAGCTCGGCCCCCATCCCGAGACCCCGGTCCTCGACCTCCAGGACGTAGCCGTTGCCGACGGGCTCCCCGGTGATCCGCACGCGCGTGTGGGGCGGCGAGAACTGGGCGGCGTTCTCGACCAGTTCGGCCAGCAGGTGGGTGAGGTCGGCGACCGCCGCTCCGACGACGGAGGCCGCCGGGAGTCCGCGCACCTCCACACGCGCGTAGTCCTCGATCTCGGACACCGCGGCGCGTACGACGTCGGTGAGGAGCACCGGTGTGCGCCAGGCCCGGCCGGGTGCCGCTCCGGAGAGGATGATCAGGCTCTCGGCGTGACGCCGCATCCGGGTGGTGAGGTGGTCGAGCCGGAACAGGTCGCTCAGCTCGTCCGGGTCGTCGGAGCGCCGCTCCATGCTGTCCAGGAGGCTGAGCTGGCGGTGGACCAGCACCTGGCTGCGCCGGGCCAGGTTGACGAAGACCCCGGAGATGCCCCCGGCGAGTTCGGCGCGCTCCGCGGCCGCGCGCAGGGCGGCGCGGTGCACGATGGTCAGGGCCTCTGCGACCTGGCCCGTCTCGTCCTCCGCGGCCGGGCCGGCGGGTGCCTCGGCCTCGACGTCGATCTCCTCACCGGTGCGCAGTCTCCGCATCGCCGCGGGAAGTTTGCGGCGGGCGATCTCCAGTGCGTCGTTGCGCAGGCTGACCAGCTCGACCACGAGGGCCCGGCCGATGCGGACGGAGATGACGAGTGAGGCGGCGACGGCGGCCAGACCGAAGAGCACCGCGGCGCCCGCCGGACTCAGCAGTCCGCGCCGGTAGGGGTCCGACCGCCCGGCGACGGCCCGCCCGGTGTCCGCCGCCAGGGTCCGCATGTCGTCCCGTACGCGCGCGTGGGCGCTGTTCCAGGTGGTGCCCGGGGCCGTGCCGACGGCCCTGCCGCCTGATCCGGCGGCGAGGATCCTGTCCTCGGTGGCGGTGAGAGCGGTATGCGCGCCGTTGCCGGCCAGGCGGCGCCAGGCGGCGCGCTGGGGGCCGGGCAGGTCGGCGACTGCGGCCTCGGTGAGCGTGCGGCGGGTGGCGACGGCGGCGGCGAACAGCCGCTGCCGCTCGCCCTGGAGCCGGCCGTCCGGACGCGTGCCGCCGAGGACGGCGTCCTCCTGGGCCAGTGCCTCGGCGGCGCGGGAGAACTCGAGCAGCACGCGCGCGTCGGAGCCGACGTCGGCCTGCTGGATGCCGGTGAGGGCGCCGTCCACCGTGAAAGCCGTGCCGATGGTCCTCGTGTACTGGTCGTACGCCTGGCTCCAGCCGGCTCTGCGGTCGAGCACGGCGCTCCGCAGCGCGTGCAGCCGCTCGGCGCCGGAGACGAACGCCTCGAGCCGCCCGGAGACCCGGCCGGGGAGTTCCTGGCCGTCGGCGACCGTGCTGTCGTCGCCGAGGCGCAGCCCGGTCAGCGCGCGGTCGGTGCGCGCGGCCTGGCTCCGCAGGTCGTCGGCGCGGGCCGGGCCGGGATCGGCGGCGTAGCGCACGGCCGCCGCCCGTTCGTTCTGCAGCGCCGCGACGGCCGCGGCCACCGGGGCGCGCAGTTCGGTGTCGACACGCTGGGACTGGCGCAACCGGGCGATGTCCTGCGCGGTGCTGACGGTGGCGTAGGCCCACAGGGCGAGCAGGGAGACGACGGGCACCATCAGCAGGCAGATCACCTTGGCGCGCACCGTGCGGGGGCGGAGCCGCCGGCGTCCCACGCGCGCGGGCGCGGCGTTCAGCGGAAGGCCGAGGGGCCGGTCGCTGCCCTCGTCGGCCGGTGGTCCGGCGTGCGCGCGGCGTCCGCGCGGCGGGGACGGGGGCCGGCCGGGTGAGCCGGCCTGCGGGGTGTCACGGGGTGGGCGCATGGCCTCCTCGCTCGGTGGGTGGGACGGGGGTCCGGGGCCGGGCTCCGGCTAGCGGGCCGGGCTCTGCACGGGGCGCTGTGCGGAGGCGGACGCCTCGCGCTCGCCTGCCGTGGGCGAGAGGGCGACGAAGGCCGAGGTGAGGAACAGATAGGACCCGAGGCCGACGGCGAGGGGGAAGATGAACTGCATCGCCGTGGCCCCGGGCAGGGGGTCGCCGGAGGGGGTGACGCGCACCCGCACCGCGAACATTCCGGTGTAGTGCATGCTGCTGACGGCCGCTCCCATGACGAGGGAGGCCAGGGCGACCGCGAGGGGCGACTTGATGTTGAGCCCCGCCCACAGGGCCACGGTCGCCGCGACGACGGCGATCAGCACCGAGATGCCGACGAGGACGGGCTGGTACGTCACGCCGCCGTGCAGGCGTACGGCTGCCATGCCCAGGTAGTGCATGCTGGCGACGCCCAGCCCGGTGGTGAGCCCGCCGAGCAGGAGCGCGCGGTTGCGGTCCCGGCTGTAGCCGACGGCGAAGACGCCGGCGCAGACGACCGCCATGGCGACGACCAGGCTGAGGATGGTCAGGGGTATGTCGTAGCGGATGCCGGTGCCGCTGACGCGGAAGCCCAGCATGGCCACGAAGTGCATGGTCCAGATGCCCGTGCCGATCGCGGAGGCCCCGGTGAGGAGCCAGTTGCGGCGCGACCGGCCGGTGGCGGCGAGCGCGCGGACGGTGCAGCGCAGTCCCAGTGCGGCGCCCGTGCAGGCCATCAGGTACGACAGCACGGGGGTCAGCCAGCCGAAGGCGGCGTGGTCCAGGTGTCCCATGGCCCCGGGACGCTAGCCGGGGCAGGGGCGCACAAAGGGGGCGCATTTCGAAAGGTGTTGGAATATGACGCAGAGAGGCGGCGGAACGATCGGGTCTCGCCCGAACGTGTGCGCCCGAGTGTCCCCCGTGTCGGTGAGGGATCATGCGGAACATGAGCGACGACCACACACACGTCCAGGAGTTCTTCACCGCCCGCGCCGCCGGATGGGACAGCAGGTTCCCCGACGACGGCCCCGCCTACGCGGCCGCCGTGGCGGCGCTCGGACTGCGTCCGGGCGACCGCGTGCTCGACGCCGGCTGCGGTACGGGCCGCGCGCTGCCGCCCCTGCGCGCCGCGGTCGGGCCGGCCGGGGTGGTCGCCGGTATCGATCTGACCCCGGCGATGCTCCAGGCCGCCCGCCGGGCAGGCCGGGATCAAGAAGGGGGACTGCTGCTCGCGGACGTCGCCGCGCTGCCGCTGCGCGGCGGTGTCCTGGACGCGGTCTTCGCCGCCGGCCTGATCGCGCACCTCCCCCGGCCCGTGGAGAATCTGCGGGAACTGGCCCGTGTGGTGCGTCCGGGCGGCACGCTGGCGCTGTTCCACCCCATCGGCCGGGCCGCCCTGGCGGCGCGTCAGGGGCGGCAGATCACCCCGGACGACCTGCGGGCCGAGGCCAACCTCGGCCCGCTGCTGGAACGCGCCGGGTGGCGCATGACCTCCTACGTCGACGAGGACGCCCGCTTCCTCGCGCTGGCGGCGCGGGAGGACTGACCGCGGGGGCGCGTCAGCGCTGTCCGGCCACGGCCGCCACGCCGGGCGCCGTCGCCGCGCCGCGGCGCGTCATGACGCTCACCGAGGAGGGCAGGCGGGAGCTGCGCCGTCGCCTGGCGGAGCCCGGACAGCGCGAGATCACCGACGAGAACCACTGGTTCACCCTGCTCGCGTTCCTCCGGCGCCTCGGCGATCCGGCCGCTCAGGCGACCGTGCTGCGCCGCCGGCTCGCCTTCCTGGAGGAGCCGGCGAGCTTCTTCTATGACGGCGACCGGCCGCTGAGCGCGGAGGAACTGGACGATCCGTTCCGGCGCGGCGTCCTCACCATCGCACGGGCCACGAGCCGGGCCGAACTCGCCTGGCTGAGCGACACCCTTGCCTCACTCGGGGACGTCACCCGCTGAGGCGCCCAGGTGCCGCACCGGGCAGCCGCCCATCCCCGGAACCGGGCGGGTGCCCAGGTCGGCCGGACGGTAGCCGTTCGGGTAGCTCTTGATCTCCCGGTTCTGCCGCGCGAAGTGCGGTGCGCGGCGGGGCGGGAGCAGCCGGACCAGCCGGCTGCGCGTCCGGACCGCGCGGCGCACGAGCGCGGAGGAGACAGGGCCCGGCGGCTCGTAGCGGAAGGCGCGCAGCAGGGGTTCGTCGAGGAGGGCGAGCGTGGCCGTGCGCAACAGGGGCGCCAGCGGGCGCGGATACCAGGACGCCATCAGCTCGAGCGTGGCGTCGGAGACCCGCCGGGCCTGCTCGTCCCAGGCGAAGTGCGCCTGCTCGTAGCCGTCGAGCAGCGCCTCGAACTCCTCGTAGGTCTCCGGGACGCCGGGGATGCCCAGGTGCCGGCCGAGGGTGCGGTAGTACTCGGTGGCGGCGACGACCTCGTGCCGGGACAGACGGCGCCAGCCGTAGGCGTCGATCCAGCGCCGGGGCACCACCACGAAGGTTGACAGCACGTACCGCATGTCGTCGTCGCTGATGTCGTAGCTGCGGTGCATCTGGTTGATGCGGCGGATCGCGGTGCGGCCCTCGGGGGCTGCGAAGCCGTGTTCGACGACGGTGTCCAGGAGCAGCGCTGTGTCGTCGTAGCGCTTCTGCGCCCGCTCGGTCAGCTCTCCCGTCCGTGCGAGCAGCCGCCCGATGGAGGGTACGGCGTAGGTGCGGTACAGAGCGAGTTCGAGGGCCCGGGTGTAGTCCCACGGGAATTCGAACGCCGTGCTGAGCCGGTAGATCTCGTGAGCGTCCGCCACCGGGTCCATCCGCCGGATCCGCCTGAGCCGGTCGAAGCGCACCGTCACTGCCCCCTTCTACCGCTGGAGCTTCAACTCTACGTTGAACAGAGCCGGATGGGTGGTCGATGACGACCCCGTTCAGAGGAAGGCGGGTCCCCGTGTTCGACACGATGCGCAAGTACGCCGCCAGGCTCCGCACCTCCCCGCGTGCGGAGGCGGCGGAGGGCCGGGAACGGCCTCCGCACAACTTGTTCGAGGCCGCGGCGGCCTACGTGGCGGCCCGCACGGCGGACGACCAGGACGGCATCGACGACGCGGCGGCGTGGGTGTCGCCGGAGGCGCTGTCCTTCGGGGTGAGCGAGCTGGCGTGCCGGGCGGTCGTCGCGCTGGCCCTGGAACGCAACGAGTCACCCCGGGCGGTCGCCCGTGACCTCCTGGGCCTGCCGGCCGCCTGAGCCTGGTGCCGGCCGCGGGTCAGGGCCTCCCGCCGGAGAGCCGTTTCGCCCCTGTCCAGGCGGAAACCTGCAGCTCCGCGTGGTGTGGGGAGTCGTGACAAGCACCTCCCCCGCACACTAGGGTGCGCGCCGATGGACGAACCACTGGGAGGGCTGTGATGGCCGGGACGGACGAGCAGGCCGTCGCCGCCGCGGACGAGGCGCTGTATGTGCTCACGGCGGTGCTGCTGACGCCCGCACAGTTCCCGAGCGTGCTGGGCGACGACTACCCGGAGGCCTGCGCGGCACTGGGTCTGGCGCCGCGCGCCGACGGGTACGGCCTGGTGCTGGGGCAGGACGGTGACGGCGCCCGCTGGACGGTCGCCATCGACGACGTCTCGCTGGTCGCCGTGGCGATCGCGTCCTGGGACTGCGGCATGGAGTACGAACTGTCGCCGGACGAGAACACGGTGGTGGCCGCCCTGCCGGGCTGGCCACTGGCGCTCGCCGTCGCCGCACCGGGGGTGCCCGCACCCCATGACCCCACTCCGGACGCCGCGGACGGGCCCGCGCTGGCCCCGCCGGACACCAGCTCCTGGGGGCCGGCCCAGCGACGCCTGGGCGCCGACGAGATCGCGCTTCAGTGGGCGGTCTGGCGGGAGCAGCTCGGCGACGACTACGCGCCCTCCGACAGGCGGTCCCAGGCGGCTCAGTCCCCGGCGGACGGCGGCGAGAGCGGTCCCAAGCCCGGCCACCAGGGCATCCGGCGCGTACTGGCCGAGGCGCGCGCCTACATCGACTCGCCGCCGCCGCTCGGCCGGGTCCGCTCCTCGTTCGCCCCGGGCGACGCCCGCACGCTGCGGGCCGACGGCCCCGGCTGGTCGATCGTGGCCCGCACCGACGACATCGCGTTCGTCCTGCTGGACGAGGAGCCGGGCGAGGTGCTGCCGGTGGGCCGGGGCCCCGAACTGCCCGGCCTTCTGGAGGCGCTCGACAAGATCGCCGTTCGGCCTCTGTGAGCCGGTGGAGCCGTGCCGCCCCCGTGGTGGCACGGCTCCTGCCGGCCGGCCCCTCAGCGGCCGAGCTCCTTTCTCGAGACGCGGCGGAGCCTTCGCCGTTGCGAGGGGTCCAGGGCCAGGTAGGCGGCGACCGGGACCCCCACCACGATGAGGAACGACACCCACCAGGGCAGCCAGATCAGCAGGAGCAGACCGACCGCCACGCCCCCTGCGGCGATCTTCGCGTTCTTGGACATGAGCGTCGCCTCCTCCGCGGCAGCTCTTGCCGCTCTCTGCCTTGAGAACGGCCGCACGCTCCCCGCGGTTCCGGGACCTGACCCTGAGACATCCCCGAGACACATCCCCTAGTGGCCCGCGTCACAGTCCGGCCGTTCGAGCCGGCCCCGCGGCGTGCTGTACCCTCGGCCGCTCCGAGCCGGTAGTCAAATTTGAGGAGTGCGGGCAGAGTCGTGCAGAGGATCACCAGCGAACCGTCCGAGCCGTCCGAACTCCCTGACCTGTGCGAGCCGTCCGAACTCGCCGAACTCCCCGAACCGTCCGAGCCACCCGAGCCGTGCGGCCCGCCCGGGCCCTCGGAGCTGAACCGCTGCTGCGCGGTCTTCCTCCCGTCCGATCCGCCCCGCGCGGGCACGATGGCCTTCTGGCGGCCCGACGGCGAAGCACCGCCTGCCGCCGCCGAGGGCTCCGTCGCGGAGCTCGACCTGGTGCTGCCCGCGCCGGACGGCGCCGTGGAGCGGGTGCGGCTGCCCGCCCTGCTGCTGCCGGTCCGCGCGGCCCTCCCGGTGCTCACCCGGCCGGAGCCGGACGGCCGGCACCGGGCGACCGCGTTCTGGGGCACGGCCGGCCTGCTCGCCCTGCGGTTACTGGCGCGCGGTCTGCTGCTGCCCGGCCTCTCGCCGGCCGACCACGACATGTGGCGGGTCGGACCGCTGTCCGCGCGCGACGCCGAGCTGGTCCGTGAGCTCGCCGCCGCCATGCCCCCGGAGGCGCACGCCACGCCTCTCACGCTGGACGGCCGGCCCCGCCTGCCGGACCCGGAGCGGCTGGTGCGCTCCTTCCTGGACGCCGTCGCCGACGCCCTGCCCCGCTCCCCCGCCGCCCAGCTCGTGGCGGGCGGCGCCGCGTTCGCCGCGCCCGAGCCCCAGCACCTGCCCGGCCTGCGCGGGTGGGCCGACGACGTCGCCGCCGGCCACGACACGGGCGTACGGCTGTCGTTGCGTGTGGAGGCGCACGGGCTCCGCGACGGCACCCGCGAGGTTCACGACGCCGTGCGGTTCCGCGCGGTGCTCCAGGTGCACGCTACGAGCGGGACGGTGGACGTCGTGGACGCCGCCGGGCTCTGGTCCGGCCCGACAGCCACGCGTGAGGCGTTCGGCCCGCGCGCGCGGGCCGACACGCTGCTGGCCCTGCGGCGCGCGGTCCGGGCATGGGCGCCGCTGACTCCCCTGCTCACCGCCGCCGTGCCCGACGTGGTGCACCTCGCCGACGAGGAGATCGCCGACCTCCTGGGCGAGGGCGCCCAGGCCCTGGCAGCCGCCGGCGTCGACGTGCACTGGCCGAAGGAGCTGTCCCGCGGGCTGACCGCGCACGCGTCCGTCGGCCCGCCGGACGGGCAGGCCCCGGCACGGCCGGCGTTCCGCTCCGCGCATGACCGGCCGGTGCTCCGGTGGTCGTTCGCACTGGGCGGGAAGGACCTGTCGCGCGCGGAACTGGACCTGCTGGCCGAGGCCAAGCGACCCCTGGTCCGGTTGCGCGACCGGTGGGTGCTCGTCGATCCCAGCGAGGCGGCTCGCGCGCGCGGCCGCGAGGACCGTTCCATCACCCCGGTGGAGGCCTTGGCCGCCGCCCTGACGGGCTCCACCGAGGTCGACGGCCACCGGGTCGACGTGCGGCCCACGGGGTGGCCGGCGCAGCTCAGGGAACGGCTCGCGGACCCGGAGGCGGCCGAGCCCGTGGGACCGCCTCCCGGTCTCGCGGCCACCCTGCGGGACTACCAGTCGCGCGGCCTGGGCTGGCTGGCCAGGACGACGGCCCTCGGGCTGGGCTGCTGCCTGGCCGACGACATGGGCCTTGGGAAGACGGTCACCCTGATCGCGCTCCATCTGCACCGGCAGGCGGACCCCGAGTCGGCCGGCCCCACGCTGGTGGTCTGCCCGGCGTCCCTGCTCGGCAACTGGCAGCGCGAGATCGGCAGGTTCGCGCCCGGCGTCCCGGTGCGCAGGTTCCACGGCCCCGGGCGCGGCCTCGACTCCCTCTCCGAGGGCGAGTTCGTCCTCACCACCTACGGCACCATGCGCATGGACGCCGAGCGGCTCGCCGGAGTGCCCTGGGGGATGGTCGTCGCCGACGAGGCACAGCACGTGAAGAACCCCTACGCGGCGACCGCGGGCGCACTGCGCTCCATCGACGCACGCGCGCGCGTGGCGCTCACCGGCACACCGGTCGAGAACGACCTCACGGAGCTGTGGGCGATCCTCGACTGGACCACGCCGGGGCTGCTCGGCCGCCTGGGCGACTTCCGCATGCGGTACGCGCGGCCCGTCGAGGGCGGCGGGGACCCGGCCGCCGCGGAGCGTCTGGCGCGGCTCGTGCGTCCGTTCCTGCTGCGGCGCCGGAAGTCGGACCCTGGCATCGCGCCGGAACTGCCGCCGAAGACCGAGACCGACCATCCCGTGGCCCTGACGCACGAGCAGACCGGCCTGTACGAGGCGTTCGTGCGCGAGACCCTCGGCCAGATCGCGGACGCCGGCGACATGGCCCGCCGGGGCCTCGTCGTGAAGCTGCTGACCGGGTTGAAGCAGATCTGCAACCACCCGGCGCAGTTCCTCAAGGAGGAAGATCCGGAACTCGCGGGACGCTCCGGCAAGCTGGAACTGCTCGACGAGCTGCTCGACACCATCCTCGCCGAGGGTTCGGGGGTGCTGGTCTTCACGCAGTACGTGCGCATGGCCGGGCTGCTCGAACGGCATCTGAAGGCCCGCGGGGTCCCTTCGCAACTGCTGCACGGGGGCACCCCGGTCGCCGAGCGCGAGACGCTGGTGCGCCGCTTCCAGGACGGTGCGGTACCCGTCTTCCTGCTGTCACTCAAGGCCGCGGGAACGGGCCTGAACCTCACCAGGGCCGAGCACGTGGTGCACTACGACCGCTGGTGGAACCCCGCGGTCGAGGCGCAGGCCACCGACCGGGCGTACCGCATCGGGCAGACCCGGCCCGTGCAGGTGCACCGGCTGATCGCCGAGGGAACCGTCGAGGACCGCATCGCGGAGATGCTCGGGCGCAAGCGCGCGCTCGCGGACGCAGTGCTCGGCGCCGGCGGGGCCGCGCCGGTGGAACCGACGGAACTGACGGACGCGGAACTCGCCGCACTGGTGGAACTGCGCGGGGAGGCGCGATGAGCAGTCACGGCCAGGAGCAGGACAGCGGCGTGGAGCGCCAGTTCGCCGCGTTGCCGCCCGCGCGCGGGCGGGCGTTCGCGCGGACCTGGTGGGGCCGCGCATGGCTGGCGGCACTGGAGGACGCGGCACTGGACGCCACCGCGGTGAAGGCGGGGCGCCGGCTCGCGCGCGCGGGCGAGGTGGGCGCGGTGACCGTGCGGCCGGGACGGATCACCGCCGTCGTCCGGGAGCCGAAGGGCACGGCGCACCGGGCCGACGTCCTGGTGCCCGAGTTGTCCGAGCTGGAGTGGGCCCGGTTCCTCGACCTGGCCGTGGAGCAGGCCGGACATCTGGCGGCGCTCCTCGACGGGGACCTGCCGTCGCACCTGATCGAGGACGCCGCGGTCAGGGGGATCGAGCTGCTGCCCGGGCTCGGCGACCTGGAACCCGAGTGCGACTGCGGCGAGTGGGACCACTGCGGTCACACCGCGGCCCTGTGCCATCAGGTGGCACGGCTGCTGGACGAGGATCCGTTCGTGCTGCTGCTCGTGCGCGGCCGGGCGGAGAGCAGGTTCCTGCGCGAACTGCACCAGCGGAGCAACAAGCCCCCGGACGATCCGGCGGAGCCGGGCGAGGCGGACGCGAGCGAGGGCGTGGACGCGGCGGAGGCGTGGGCGGCCGCGGACATCCTCCCCGCGCTCCCCGCGCTGCCCGCCCTCCCGGAGGCGCCCGGCGGTCCGCCGTCCTACGAGGCGGGCACCGCACCGGTGCCGGCACTCGATCCCGAGGTGCTGCGGTACCTGGCCGGGAGGACGGCCCAGCAGGCCCACCGGCTGCTGGCACAGGCCCGCGGCAGCGGTGGTCCCGAGGCGCCGGACCACCGCGAGCCGGCGGCGGCCGTGGACGTCGTACGGCTCGCCGACGCCGACGGCGCCGTTCCCGACGCCGTGGCCGAGCGGCTCGCGCATGGATCGGGGCGGGGCCGCGAGGGGCTGGCGAGGGCCGTTCGTGCCTGGCGCCTGGGAGGCGCCGCGGCCCTGGCCGTGCTCGACGAGGAGTGGCAGGTCCGGGACGTGGCGCTCGCACGCGCGCGTGCGGCACTGGACGCGGCCTGGGAGGCGGACGATCGGCCGTCGTTCCTGTCGGTCGGCAACCGGTGGACGGTCCCGGACGAAGAGGTACAGCTCCGCCTCGGGCGGGACGGCCGCTGGTGGCCGTACCGGAAGGAGGACGGACACTGGCTTCCGGCCGGCGCCCCGGACCGGAACCCGGCGACAGCGCTGGCCGCGGCGCGACTCGGCCCGGAGGCCGGTACGCCCGCGGGCGGCTGACGGCCGTCACTTCCACACCGGCGGGACACCGGCGGCGGGACCGGGGCCCGCTGGGCGATGCCCGCCGACCCCGCCGCCGGACGGCAGCAACAGGCGCCCGGGCGGACGCCGAACCCGGCCGGCGTCCGCCGCCGAATCGACCCCAGCCGCCCGCCGGATCACGGCGTCCGACCTGGGCCGCCCCGCGGATCACCGTGCCGGACCCGAACCGCCCACCGGATCACCGTTCCGGACGCCGGCCGCCCCCCGGATCGCGGCTCAGGACCCCAGCCGCCCGGCGGGCTTGCCGGTCTCAGCCCCGGGCGCCCAGCAGGTGGTCCATGGCGAGCTGGTCGAGCCGCTCGAAGGCCATGCCGCGCGCGGCGGCCGCCGCCACGTCGAAGTCCTCGAAGGCCGCGCGGTCGGCGAGCAGTGCCCGCAGGCCGTCCGACGCGGTGGGCTGGGCGAGTCCGTCCAGCCGCGAGGCGCGCAGCGCCTCCTGGACCTCCGGGTCGGCGCGGAACGCCGCCGCGCGCTCCTTCAGGATGAGGTAGTTGCGCATGCAGCCGGCCGCCGACGCCCAGACGCCGTCGAGGTCCTCGGTCCGCGGCGGCTTGAAGTCGAAGTGGCGGGGCCCCTCGTAACCGGCGCTCTCCAGCAGGTCGACCAGCCAGAACGCGGCCCGCAGGTCGCCGGCGCCGAACCGCAGGTCCTGGTCGTACTTGATGCCGGACTGGCCGTTGAGGTCGATGTGGAAGAGCTTGCCCGCCCACAGGGCCTGCGCGATGCCGTGCGGGAAGTTCAGCCCGGCCATCTGCTCGTGGCCCACTTCGGGGTTGACGCCGTACAGCTCGGGGCGCTCCAGGCGCTCGATGAAGGCCAGCGCGTGGCCGACGGTGGGCAGCAGGATGTCGCCACGCGGCTCGTTGGGCTTGGGCTCGATGGCGAACCGGAGGTCGTACCCCTGCGAGGTGACGTACTCGCCGAGGAGGTCGAAGGCCTCCTTCATGCGGTCGAGCGCCGCGCGGACGTCCTTGGCGCCGCCGGACTCGGCGCCCTCGCGGCCGCCCCAGGCGACGTACGTCTTCGCGCCCAGCTCGGCGGCCAGGTCGATGTTGCGGATCGTCTTGCGCAGGGCGTAGCGGCGGACGTCGCGGTCGTTGGCGGTGAACGCGCCGTCCTTGAAGACGGGGTGCGTGAAGAGGTTGGTGGTGGCCATCGGCACGGTCATGCCGGTGGCGTCCAGGGCCTGCCGGAAGCGCTTGATGTGGGACTCGCGCTCGGTGTCCGAGGACCCGAAGGGGATCAGGTCGTCGTCGTGGAAGGTCACTCCGTGGGCGCCGAGCTCCGCCAGGCGCTGCACCGTCTCGACCGGGTCGAGGGCGCGGCGGGTGGCGTCGCCGAACGGGTCCCTGCCCTGCCAGCCAACGGTCCACAGGCCGAAGGTGAACCTGTCATCGGGGGTGGGCTGGTAGTTCATGCCGCGGCTCCTTGCTTGGTACGACTATTTCGTCATGGCCGTTTACAAATTAGTATGCGCACGCACCTCTGGGAAGAGACAAGGTGTGTCCTCGCCGGCGGGGGATCCGTTCCACCGCCGCCGCGGACCTATGTCCTGCCGGGTCACGGCACATCCCGCGGAGCCGCGGAAAGAGGGAGAGCCCGATGTCAGCAGCCGAGGGTCCGCTCGTCGTGGGCGTGGACACCTCCACCCAGTCCACGAAGGCACTGGTCGTCGACGCGGCCACCGGCGAGGTGGTGGCGAGCGGCCAGGCGCCGCACACCGTGTCCTCGGGGGCGGGCCGGGAGAGTGACCCGCGCCAGTGGTGGGACGCCCTGTGCGAGGCGCTGCGCCAGTGCGGCGAGCCGGCGCACGAGGCCGCCGCGGTGTCGATCGGCGGCCAGCAGCACGGCCTGGTCACGCTGGACGGGCACGGCGAGCCGGTGCGCCCGGCACTGCTGTGGAACGACGTCCGCTCGGCTCCGCAGGCCCGTCGGCTCGTCGAGGAGCTGGGCGGCCCGAAGGCGTGGGCGGAGCGGACCGGCAGCGTGCCCGGTGCGTCGTTCACGGTGACGAAGTGGGCCTGGCTGGCCGAGCACGAGCCGGAGGCCGTCCGCGCCACCAGGGCGGTGCGGCTCCCGCACGACTACCTCACCGAGCGGCTGACCGGGCAGGGCACGACCGACCGCGGCGACGCGTCCGGCACCGGCTGGTGGGCCGCGGGCACGGAGGCGTACGACGAGGAGACGCTGGCCCATGTGGGGCTCGACCCGGCGCTGCTGCCCCGGGTGGTGCGGCCCGGCGAGGTGGCCGGCACCGTGCGCGACAGTCACGACCTGCCGTTCTCCAAGGGCACGCTGGTGGCCCCGGGCACCGGTGACAACGCCGCAGCCGCGCTGGGCCTCGGGCTCAGGCCTGGCACGCCGGTGCTGAGCCTCGGCACGTCGGGCACGGTGTACGCGGTCGCCCGGCGCCGCCCCGCCGATCCGACGGGCACGGTGGCCGGTTTCGCGGACGCGCACGGGGACTGGCTGCCCCTCGCGTGCACACTGAACTGCACCCTCGCCGTGGACCGTGTCGCGGCGCTGCTGGGCCTGGACCGGGAGGCCGTGGAGCCCGGCGCCTCCGTCACCCTGCTGCCGTACCTGGACGGCGAGCGGACCCCGAACCTCCCCCACGCCTCCGGTCTGCTGCACGGGCTGCGTCACGACACGACGGCCGGCCAGTTGCTGCAGGCGGCCTACGACGGGGCGGTGCACGCACTGCTCGGCGCGCTCGAACTGGTCCTGGAGGAGGACGCGGACCGCACCACGCCGCTGCTGCTGATCGGCGGTGGAGCCCGGGGCGCCGCCTGGCAGCAGACGGTACGGCGGCTGTCGGGGCGGCCGGTGCAGGTCCCCCGGGCCGGGGAACTGGTGGCCCTGGGTGCCGCCGCACAGGCCGCGGGCCTGCTGACCGGGGAGGATCCCGGCGCGGTCGCCCGCCGCTGGAACACGGCCGCCGGCCCGGTGCTGGAGGCCGTGCAGCGGGACGAGGCGACGCTGGCCCGGATCAGCGGGGTACTCTCCGACGCGGCCCCGCTGCTCGAGCGGGGGACGGAACCGCGCTGAGGCCGGGACCCGCCCCGAGCGGGAGTCCTGGGCCGGCCGCACACACCGAGGACTGACGAAGGGCATGACCGCACCGCTGCACGAGGACCGCTCGCGCGGTACCGGACGCTCCCTGCCTGACACTCAGCAGGGCATGCGCCGGCGCAACCTCGCCCGGGTGATGCACGCCGTCAGCGCGGCCGGTCCGCTGTCCCGGGCCGCGGTCGCCTCACACATCGGGCTGACCCGGGCTGCGGTGTCGACCCTCGTGGACGAGCTGATCCGCTGGGGTCTGCTGGAGGAGCTGGGCCCGGAGCGGCCCGGCCGGGTGGGCCGTCCCGGTTCGGCGCTCGCGGTGAGCGGACGCGGCCCGGCCGGCATCGGGGCGGAGATCGGCGTGGACCATCTCGCGGTGTGCGCGGTCGACCTGCGCGGCACGGTCCGCACACGCGCCGTGCGGTACGGCGCGAACCGGGGCCGGGCCCCGGAGCCGGTGCTCGAGGAGCTGACGGAGCTGGTGGGCCGGGTCGTGGCGGAGGCGGGGCGGGAAGGCCTGTGGCCCGCCGGGCTCGCGGTCGCCGTGCCGGGACTCGTGGCGCGCGACGGCCGCACCGTCGTACGCGCCCCGAACCTCGACTGGCACGATGTGGACCTCGGTTCGCTGCTGCCCGGCGGGCCGCCGCTGACCGTGGACAACGAGGCCAACTTCGGCGCCATGGCGGAGCTGTGGCTCGGCGCCGGCACACCGCGCGACTTCCTGCACGTGTCGGCCGAGATCGGCATCGGCGCCGCGGTGGTCGTGGACGGGCGGCCGCTGCGCGGAACCCGCGGTTTCGCGGGCGAGCTGGGCCATGTGCCGGTCCGTCCCGACGGACCCGCCTGCCCGTGCGGAGGGCGCGGCTGCCTGGAGCAGTACGCCGGCGAGGAGGCGGTGCTGCGCGCGGCCGGCCTCGAGCCGCGCGAGAACCTGGCCGGTCTGCTCGCGGAGCGCGCCGAGGAGGGCGACGAGGCCGTACGCCGGGCCCTGCGGGACGCCGGCTCGGCCCTCGGCATAGCCCTGACCGGGGCCGTCAATCTGCTCGACCCCGAGACGGTGGTCCTGGGCGGCGCGCTCGCGGGCCTGTCCCCCTGGCTGCTGCCCTCGCTGGAGGCGGAGTTGGCGGACCGTACGGCGGGACCGGTCTGCCCGGTGTCCGTGTCAGGACTGGGCCCCGAGGGTCCGCTGCTCGGCGCGGCCCACTATGTCGTCCGCGCGGTGCTCGACGATCCGGCGACGGTCGCGGAACGGCCCGCGGCGGCGCGCGGCTGACGCACCGCGGCTCACGGCCGGGCCCGGGAGCCGGGGTGGAGGCCGGGCCCGGGCACCGGCAGTGGGCCTCCACCGGGGAACGGGCCCGGCCCACCACGGAGCAGCGGGCCTGACGGACCGAGCCGGCGGACCGCCCTCACCCGATCGGGCGGCCGAGTTGTTCACAACGCGCGCCCTGTCCACCGATCCACGGCGCACTCTTCTGCCCAACTTCCCCACGCCGTACCGTGATTCGCACGCGAAGCATCCGCCACCCCATCGCAGCCGTGTCTGCGCGGCGGTGCCTCTCGCGGCACGGAACACACACATCGAGTGAGGCCGGCTGCCGCCCCTCGGGGGGAAAGGCGCCGACACGCACGGGGAGGAGTGAGCGTGGAGTGCGAGACGAGCACGGTGGTGACAGTCGGCCGCCTCGGGGGTGGCACCGCCCCTTGGCCCCGGTTGGAGTCAGACACGCGGCCGATCTCGACCGGCTCGGCGCGTCCGCTGGAGGACGCGTTCCCGATACCGCAGCTTGACCTGGTGCGGTGACTGACGCACGACACGCACGCGCGACCCGCGCGGAACCGTAGCTCCCCCCACTGACGTCGCGTCAGCCGTCCACGGCACGTCCCCCGTCCCCCCACCCGCTCCCGAAAGGCAGCCGACGATGGACACGAACCGGCCCCGACTCCAGCTCAGCAGAAGACGGATCCTGATGGGCGCGGCGCTCGCCGCGGTCCCGGGCGCGCTGCTCCCCGACGCCCCCGCGGGAGCTCTGGCAGCCGTCGACTACCCCGCGGCCGAGTGGCAGCCGGCGGTCTCCACCAACTACACGGCGTCGAACCGGCCCGCCAGCTACACCATCGACCGGGTCATCATCCACATCACCCAGGAGACGTACAACGACACGCTCGCCATCTTCCGCAATCCCGACAAGAAGGTGTCCGCCCACTACGTGGTCCGTTCGGCGGACGGTCACGTGGCCCAGTGCGTGCGCGAGGCGAACGTCGCCTGGCACGCGGGCAACTGGGACTACAACACGCGCAGCATCGGCATCGAGCACGAGGGCTGGGTGGACCAGCCGGCGTACCTCACCGACGCCCTCTACGAGCAGTCCGCGAAACTGACGGCCGCCGTCTGCGCCCACTACGGCATTCCCAGGGACAGACAGCACATCATCGGCCACTACGAGGTACCCGGCAGCAACCACACCGATCCCGGGCCGCTGTGGGACTGGGTTCGCTACATCAGACTGGTCAATTTCGCCTAGGCGGCTGTCGAACCGGTTGTCCCCGCCGACCCGCCGCGTGACGATGGAGCCAGCCGTTTCACCGTCCGGGAGGGCCAATTGACCGATCCCTGGGTGGCCCTGGAACCGGGGGCCGACCCCGCCGAGCGCGTCCTGGCGCTGCGCCGGGCGCACGAGACGTTCACGACGGCGGGCACGGTGCCCCGCCCGGTGCGCTCGGTGGTGGCCGAGTCGTGGCGGCGCAGCGCGCGGGCCGGTGTCGGGCCGGACTGCACCGCCAACGTGGAGCTGACCGACGGCGACCTCGGCGCCCACCGGGCCGAGCACCCGCTGGCCAGGGTGATGCCCCTGTTCCGGGAGCTGATGGGCTCGTTCGCCGCCGACGGCGAGCATCTGCTGGCGGTGTGCGACGCGCACGGCAGACTGCTGTGGGTGGAGGGGCACCCGGCGACCCGGCGCCGGGCCGACCGGATGAACTTCGTGCCGGGCGCGCTCTGGTCCGAGGCGGCGGTGGGCACCAACGCGCCGGGTACGGCGGTCGCGCTGGACCGGCCGGTGCAGGTGTTCGCGGCGGAGCACTTCATACGGCAGGTGCAGC
The DNA here is from genome assembly GCF_042793175.1 of Streptomyces sp. NPDC056580. Classification (NCBI taxonomy): domain Bacteria; kingdom Bacillati; phylum Actinomycetota; class Actinomycetes; order Kitasatosporales; family Streptomycetaceae; genus Streptomyces; species Streptomyces sp. NPDC056580. The sequence continues at coordinate 605,324 of NZ_JBHTVE010000001.1, forward strand.
CGTGGACCTGCGCTGCCGCGCCGGTCCACGACCCGCACACCGGGCGGGTGCTGGGCGCTGTCGACATCACCGGTGGCGACGGGCTGGCGCACCCGCACAGCCTGGGCTTCGTGCAGGCGGTGGCCCGGGCCGCCGAGTCGCAGCTCGCGCTGCTCGCGCCGCCCCGGCACGCCGAGGAGACGGCCCTGCTCAGCGCGCTGGGCCGGGACGAGGCCGAACTCCGGCTGCGCGGACGGCGCGTCCGGCTCGGCCGCCGGCACAGCGAGATCCTCGTGCTGCTGGCCCGCCACCCCGAGGGGCTGACGGGTGACGAACTGCTCTGCGCGCTGTACGAGGACGAGGCGGTGACCCCGGTGACGCTGCGGGCCGAGCTGGCGCGGCTGCGGCGCCTGATCGGGCCGGGGCTGCTCGCTTCCCGGCCGTACCGGCTGACGGTGGCGGTGGAGTGCGACGTCACCGTGGTGGAGCGGCGACTGGAGGCGGGCGCGCTGACCGGGGCGGTGACGGCGTACACCGGTCCGCTGCTGCCGGGTTCCCAGGCCCCGGCGGTGGTACGGCTCCGGCGGCGCCTCGCCGACGGGATGCGGTCGGCGCTCGTCGCCCACCGCGACCCCGACCTGCTGGCCGGCTGGGCGCGCACCCCGTGGGGCGAGGACGACCTGGAGGTGTGGCGGGCCCTGGCGGCGGTGCGGCCGTCGGCTTCGGTACGGGCGCGGCTGGCGGCGCTGGAGGGCGAGCTGGCCCTGCCGGCACCGCCGCCGGGCCGGGTGCCCGCGCCGTCTCCGGGCCGCGGCGCAACGTACTCGCAACGTCCGCGCGCCTAGCCTCGCGGCGAGAGCTGCCCAACGGCGGGCAGCGCTTCACCGGGAGGCAGACCAGCATGACCCGTTACGCGGCGCCCGGCACCGAGGGCGCGATCGTCTCCTACCAGGCGCGCTACGACCACTTCATCGGCGGTGAGTACGTTCCGCCGGTGCGCGGGCAGTACTTCGAGAATCCGTCACCGGTCAACGGGCAGCCGTTCACCGAGGTCGCGCGCGGCACCGCGGAGGACGTCGAGCGGGCGCTGGACGCCGCGCACGAGGCCGCGCCCGGCTGGGGCCGCACCTCGGTGACGGAGCGTTCCGACATCCTGCTGCGGATCGCCGACCGCATGCAGGCGAACCTCGAGGCTCTCGCGGTGGCCGAGAGCTGGGAGAACGGCAAGCCGGTGCGTGAGACGCTGGCGGCCGACATCCCGCTCGCCATCGACCACTTCCGCTACTTCGCGGGCGCCATCCGCGCGCAGGAGGGCTCGCTGAGCGAGATCGACGACGACACGGTGGCGTACCACTTCCACGAGCCGCTCGGTGTGGTCGCGCAGATCATCCCGTGGAACTTCCCGATCCTGATGGCCACCTGGAAGCTCGCGCCGGCGCTCGCCGCGGGCAACGCGGTCGTCCTCAAGCCGGCCGAGCAGACCCCGGCGTCCATCCACTACTGGGTGAGCCTGATCGCCGACCTGCTGCCGCCGGGCGTGCTCAACATCGTGAACGGCTTCGGCGTGGAGGCGGGCAAGCCGCTGGCCTCCAGCCCGCGGGTGGCGAAGGTGGCGTTCACCGGGGAGACCACGACCGGGCGGCTGATCATGCAGTACGCCTCGGAGAACATCAAGCCCGTCACGCTGGAACTGGGCGGCAAGTCGCCGAACATCTTCTTCGACGACGTCTGGGCGCACGACGACGACTTCCGGGACAAGGCGCTCGAAGGCTTCACGATGTTCGCGCTCAACCAGGGCGAGGTGTGCACCTGCCCCTCCCGGGCGCTCGTCCAGCGCGGCCACTACGCCGAGTTCCTGGAGGCGGCGGTGGCCCGTACCCGGCAGATCAAGACGGGGCACCCGCTCGACACCGACACGATGATCGGCGCGCAGGCCTCCAACGACCAGCTGGAGAAGATCCTCTCCTACCTGGACATCGGCCGGCAGGAGGGCGCCAAGGTGCTCACCGGCGGCGAACGCATCGAGTACGACGGGGAGCTGAAGGGCGGCTACTACGTCCAGCCGACCATCTTCGAGGGTGACAACCGCATGCGGATCTTCCAGGAGGAGATCTTCGGACCGGTCGTCTCGGTGGCCTCCTTCGACGACTTCGACGACGCCATCAAGATCGCGAACGACACGCTGTACGGCCTCGGCGCGGGTGTGTGGTCCCGCGACGTCAACACCGCCTACCGCGCGGGCCGCGCGATCCAGGCGGGCCGCGTGTGGACGAACTGCTACCACGCCTACCCGGCACACGCCGCGTTCGGCGGCTACAAGCAGTCCGGCATCGGCCGGGAGACGCACCGGATGATGCTGGACCACTACCAGCAGACGAAGAACCTGCTCGTGTCGTACTCGCCGCAGAAGCTGGGCTTCTTCTAGGCCCGGGAAAGGGGCGCCCGGCCGGGCAGGTGTCCGGCCGGGCGCCCTTCCGCGCGCGTCCGGGGCGGCGAGTCGGAGCACGCCCCCGTTCAGCGTCCCGTCACCGCACGACGTCGCGCTGGACGTCCTTGCGGGAGGCGGCCAGGTAGCCGACGAAGCCGAGGATCGCCACCGTCCAGGACAGGGTGACCGGCCCCAGACCCAGGCCGAGTCCGCCCCTGCCGTGGCCGACGGCCATCCAGTCGGCGACAGAGGCGCCGAGCGGGCGTGTGATGACGTAAGCGGCCCAGAACGCGGCCACCGCGTTCAGGTTCCCCCACCGGTGAGCGACGGCCGGCACCGCGATCGCGGCGGCGTACAGGACGGCGGAGCCCAGGTAGCCCAGGCCGATCGTGGCGGTGAGGTCGCCCGCGGCGGTGCCCAGTGCGAACGTGGCGAGCACGGCGGCCCAGTAGAAGGCCTCCCGGCGCCGGGTGTGGATGCTGTGGATGGACAGGGTGCCCTCGCTGCGGTACCAGAGGGCGAAGACGGCTGCCAGGCCGGCCAGGAAGAACGGGGTGGAGAGCGTGTACGGCACGCCGAGGCCGACGTGCAGGACGTCGGCTGCCATGGTGCCGAACACGCTGACCATGACGATCGCCGTCCAGTAGATCCAGGCCACGTACCGGCGGACGGCGAACTGCACCGTCAGGGCGGCCACCAGGCCGATGCCGCCGAGGCCGACAGCGGGGACCGGCCCGAGCACCTGCGCCAGGAAGTCGGAGGCCGTCTCCCCCATGCCGGTCGTCAGCACCTTGATGATCCAGAAGTAGACGGTCACCTCCGGCACCTTGCTCGCCGCTTGTCGTACGTGGCGCAGCGGCCGCTTCCCGATGAGGTGATCTGTCGTCATGGCAGGCACGATGACACGCCCGGCAGCCGTTGCCCCAGACCCCTTTGCCAGAGCTTTGGCGCCTCTGGTGCTCACGTTGCCCGAGACCCGTCCGGGCCTGAACACATCCTGAACACGATGGCCGGCGAGCTGGTCAGCGGCGCGCGACCGGTGATATCCGCGACCACCCGAGGTCGGCGTTGCGGCCGAGGAGCAGCGGCTCCCCGGTCGCTCCCTGCAGCTCGCCGCCGGACGCCCCTTCTCGGCCCGCGGCCGGGCCGGGCGACGATACACGCTCTTCCTGCCGATATATCCTGTCCTCACGACACTCCGCCCAGCCGCACGTGCCAGGCCCCGGCCCCGGGCGTCGCGAGGCGGCCGCACACCTCCGTGACCCGGCAGGCCCACTGAAGGATCACGCGGTTGCGGGCCGCCGGGCTCGCCGAGCGGCCGGCCGAGGGCCGGTGAGCGGCACGGACGAGGGAGCGGCCATGCGCACGAACATCATCCGGCACGAGAAAATGATGGTGAGCTACGACGTGGTCGGCGACTGGACCGTCGTCGAGGTCGACGGTGAGCCGGACGCCCACACCGCCCCCATGATCCGCGAAGCGATGATCAGGCTCCTCGACGAAGGACATCGCCACTTCGTGCTGGACCTGGGCTTTGTCGGGTTCATGGACTCCATGGGGCTGGGCGTGATCGTCGCGATCACGAAGCGCATCCGGGAGCACGAGGGCTCGTTGCGCATCGCGTGCTCCTCGGGCCGGGTGCTCCGGCTGTTCGAGATCAGCGGCATGCGCGAGAGCTACGAGATCTACGCCTCGGCAGCGGACGCGACGCAGTCCGCCCCTTCGCCCGACAGCCTCGCGTACTGGCCGCACCCCTCCCCCGGCTGAGGAGCGCGCCGCTCCTCGGCCGGGTGGCGGGGCGGCGGCCGGTCGCCCGCAGCTCACCGTGCCGGGCGCGGGAGAGCGCGGCCGGGGACCTGCGGGGCCCGCCGACCGCGGGAGCGAAGCCGTGGGAGCGCCGCCAGGTCCCACGTCCGGGGGCGCCGGATGGCGGCCCGGCCGGTCACGACGGACGATGAGGGCGAACCCCCGGCACGGCGGCGGGCCGACCGCTGCCGCGTCGCACACCTGCGTCCCCGCACGGCACAGGTCAGTCTCCGCCTCGCGCACATGGGCGCCCGCTCCCGCACGGGCAGGTGCGCGACCCACGGTCCCAGGAGGTGATCGGGTGCGGACTCCCCCCAGGCCCCGCGCCGGCTTGCGCCCGAAAGCGGTACGGCCCTCGGTGCAGACCTGGCAGTCACGGGTGTCGCTCGCGGTGATGCTGCTGACCCTGATCGCGACGACGGCGCTGCTGGCCCGGTTCGGCACCGAGGACTTCGCCCACGCGCTGACCTTCCCCGGCCGGATCACCGGCGCCGTCCTGCTCGTGGTCGCGCTGACGACCCTGCTGGGCGCCGCCGGGGTACTGGACCACTGGGTGCGGCACTCCTTCGCCTACTCCGGCCTGGTCGCGCTGATCGGTTCCTTCGCGGCTCTGCTGACCAACGTCCTGATCCTGGTGGAGATGGTGAGGGACGGGGATTCCAAGTGGTTTCCGACGCTGTTCGCCGCGCTCTCGGCGGGTTCCGCGTGGGCAGTCGTCACGGTGTGGCGGACGTCGGTCGTGATTCCCGCTCCCAAGCGGGTGGCCGCCGCGGTGATCGTCTCCTCGGTCATCGCGGTCGCCAACTTCGGCTACCAGAACCTCTATGTGCCGTACCAGCGGGAGACCAGGCCGCTCATCACGCTGTCCATGGGGAAGGCGGTGCTCAGCAAGGACCGCAAGGCCTTCTCCGTACCGGTCGACATCACGCTCCGGAACAGCGGTTCCGTGGGGTTCTACGTCCTCGGCACCGAGTTCCACGCCATGGGGTTACGGGTGCCGCTCAGCCCGCGGGACCGGCTCCGCCAGCAGTGGCGCGACGACGCCGAGCAGTGGAGCAGGTCCTCCGAGGTGAACCCGCTCTCCCGCCGGGAGGTCCACCAGCCGGGGGAACTGGTGGAGGCGGAGCCGTGGATGCCGCAGGGCCAGTGGATCGAGGCGAGCGACACCTTCGCCACGCGGCTGGTGGTGCAACTGCCCATGGACACGCCGTACGACCAGGTGGCGTTCTACGCCACCGCGAGCCTAGCGCGCAAGGACCGGCTCGTGCTGCAGCCGCCGCTGAACTTCGTGGCCAACTCCTGGGACGGGCACCAGGCCACCGGGCTGCTGAAGGAGGATCAGAAAAGGGGCGTCGACTCCCTCATCTACCGCGCCCGGGTGCACGAGAACAACGCGCTCGACGAGTACACGAGGGACCCGCGTTTCGTCACCGTCTACTGGAAGTTCGGCCCGCAGGGCGCGGACGTGATCACGTCCATAGCGCGCCAGGGGGAGCAGGACCGCGTCCTGAGCGGGGCGGAGCAGCGCGAGCTGGTGAGCCGCTACGGCCTCGTCGACCTCATCGCGGGCCCGCAGCTGCGGACCCTGTGGGACGTCAAGAGCCAGCGTTGAGCCGCTCCAGCCAGGCCACCAGGGCGAGCGACCTGTTCACCCGGTCCCAGGAGTACGAGTCCCCCGTCCCGAGACGGGCCTCCAGCACCGCCCGGCACAGCGTCTCCACGTCGAACATCTCCTCGACCAGCGGATGCCGGGCGGAACGGCACAGGGCGACGAGTTCGTCGCCGTGCGCCCGCAGGCCACGGGCGTAGAGGTCGTCGAAGGGCACCTTGACCGCCCTGCCGGCGATCGGAGCGGGCAGCAGGTCCGTCATGGCCGCGCGCAGGACGGCCTTGGGGCGGCCCGGCTCGAATGTGACCGCGGCGGGGAGTCGTCTCATGGTGGCGATCACTTCCGGGTCGAGGAAGGGGTGCGAGAGGAGGAAACCGTCCCGCTGCGCCCGCTGCCAGGACAACGGGTCGGGAGCGGCGAGGTAGTTGGCGGCGTCGTACAGCGACCGTTCCGGTCTGCTCCCGAACGCGAAGCGGCTCTCCGCGATGCCGGCCTCCCGGTAGCCGTGAGCCCGCGCGAACCCGGGCCTCAGCCACGGGGGGCGGCTGAAGGTGCCGAGTCCGCCGAGCACCGTGCCGCCGCGGAGGAGGGCGGTGACCCGCTCGGTCGCGAGCGGAAGCGCCGGCTGGACCACGTAGGCGTGGACGACGTCCCGCAGTCCCCGCTCGCTTCCCACGGCCCAGGCCCGTGCCTGCCGGGTCATCTCCCGGAGCCGGCCCGTGCGGGCGAGCCTGTGCAGGAGGAACGGGTTGGCGTCGGCGACCGGATCGGCCCCGCAGCCGGTCAGGAGGGTGTCGCAGCCCAGCTCGGCGGCCGCGGTGTGGAGCCTGCTCCAGAACGGTGCGCGGAAGGCGTGCGGATGGGGTTCGTCCGCTTCTCCCGCGTGCTGCTCGAAGTCGTCGAAGTCGGCCACGTCGTCGGCGTCGACGATCAGGGTCCGGGCGGCGGGCGCGTGCCGGCGGATCTCCTCCACCGCGATGTCCAGATAGGGCCGCTCAGCGGCCAGCTCGCCGCGGGAGAAGCGCCCGGCGAGCAGGACCAGTCGCTCCGGGCCGTCGCGTCCGCCGGCCAGCGCGCGTGCGGCGAGCAGTGCGACGCTGGTGGAGTCGGTGCCGCCCGAGACGTGGCAGGCCGTCGCGGCGCCCATGCGACACCGGACGGCGTTCTCCAGGACCGTGCGGAGTTCCCGCGCCGCGTCGGCGCGGGTCGGTCCGTCGGCCGGCCGCACGGGCGGGCCGGTCACCCGGCGGACGGGCGGCGGCGTGAGGCCGCGCACCCGGCCGGTGCGGGAGAGCTCCACCACCTGGCCGCCGAGGACGCGGTGGACTCCGGTGAACGGGGTGACTTCCGTGTGCGGTTGCGCCGTGTTCCCGGTGAGGTACCGGCAGAAGTAGCGGGGGTCCAGCCCGGTGGCGCTCCCCAGGCCGCTCGCGGAGGTGCTCACGGCGTTCACCCGGTCGGCGGACCCGCGGAAGAACAGGGGGACGCGTGCCTGCTCGTCGCGCATCAGGAGTACGCGGTCCCGGTACACCAGTACGGCCGCGTAGTCGCCGGCCGGCAGCGGCGGGGCGGGCCCCGGCCGGGCGAAGGCGGCGAGGAGGCCCAGCGCGCCGGCCTCCCGGTGGCGGGCCGAGCCGGCCCAGCCCACGACGGCCGCGGTGCCGGCCGGCGAGCGGACCGTCGTCACGAGGCCCTGGCGCACCATGCCGTCGGCGGTCCGCAGGACCGGTGCGCCACCGGCCCATTCGAGGCGAAGCGCCTCCATGTCAGCGGCCCCAGGAGCCGACCGAGAGCACCGAGGTGAAGGCGTGCCCCCGTGGATCGGCGTCGGGGATGCACAGGCCCGCGGACTCCGTCCAGGCGTGCATGGCGAACGGGTGCTCACGCACACCCACGTGCAGGACGGCCGCCAGACCGAGCCGCCGCAGCAGGACGAAGGCCGTCACCGCCTGTGACTTGCAGTCGCCGTTGACGACCCAGCTGCCGCGACCGCGTGTCTGCACCACCCGTTTGAGCCGTGCGACCTCGTCGCGTGTGGGCACGTCCGCGCGGGCGTAACCCGGCGCGGCGAGGGCCAGCAGCCGCAGCACGCGTCCGAATCCGGCGGTCCGGATCAGCAGGTGCACCCCACGCAGCCAGCGCGCGACGACCACGTCCGCCGGCGGCTTCCGGCGGCCCGACGCGCACCCGGCACGTGTCAGAACGCCGACCAGCTCGGCGCGTTCCTCGGGGCTGCCCCCGGTCAGCTTCCGGACGTCCGCCGCCGCCATGCCGATGAAGCGCGTCCGCTTCCAGTCCGCGATCAGCGCTCCGTCGGACGTACCGGTGACACGGCAGTGCGGTGACAGGAGCCTTGCCATGGCTGCCAGGGCGCGGGCGTCCTCTGTCACCGCACTTCCTCCAGGATTCAACCGCGAACGGTTTCAGGGCTGGTATCCGTGACCGTCGTACATTCCGCCGCTGAAACCCCGTATCAGACGGCCGTTGCCGAGCAGGACCAGCCGGTGCGGCCTGTGACGCCACAGCAATCGGAGAAACATCGCCCACCTCCAGAACCAGGCAGGACCGATCAGAGAACCAGGCAGGACCGATCAAATTTCAGGCTACTCCGCCCGGAATGCACCGCAACCGGATCACGCCCGGCGCGTCCGTCGCGGAGGTGGGTGACATGTCGTCAACCTGGGCACAGTAGGGCCAGTCGGAGGACCGCCCGCGGAACGTCCGTGTGGTTTCCACAGTCTGACCGACGGTCACGCGAACGCGCGAGTCAAACTTGCATCGATTCTGCGCGCCCCGCGTCGGTGACGCCCTCGTCCTCCAGGCAGTGGCGGAGGCGGTCCAGGCCCCGGCGGGTGTGGCTCTTGACCGTGCCGAGCGGCCAGCCGGTGACGCGGGCGATCTGCGTCTGCGTCAGATCCTCGTAGTACGCCAGGTGCAGCACCTGGCGCTGCGGGGTGCTGAGCCGCCGCAGGGCCCGGTCCACCACCATCCGGTCCAGCGCGGCCTCGGGCTCGCAGCTGTCGTCGCGGGTCCGGGCCGGGGGCTGTTCGGCCGCCGCCGCGACGATGCGCGCGCGACGGGCACGGGCGGCCAGCGCGTCGGCCACCTTGCGACGGGTGATCCCCACGAGCCAGGCGGCCGGCGTCCCCCGTTCGGGCGCGTATCCGTGCCGGCCGCGCCAGGCGTCGGCGAACACCTGCTGCGCCACGTCCTCGGCGTCCCGGGCGTCGCCGAGCGCCTGCTGGGCGAGTCCGTGCACCAGGCCGCCCCACCGGCGGTGGATCTCGGACCAGGCGGCGTCGCCCGCGGCCGGCGTGAGGCCGTCCCCGGCGGACGCGGACGCCCGGGTGGAGCCGTCCCCGGCGGTGACGGCGGAGCCCGATACACCCGCGATACGGTCCATGACCACGTCTCTCCTCGTGAGCCCGGGGTGCGTCGCAGGTGTCCCGCGGCGCCCGTCCGGTGAGCGGCACGGTCCCGGTTCGTACCGCGCCCGCTTCGCCGCTGTCCGTGTCTCCAGCCTGTGCCGCGGACACCTGGTGGGACAAGTCGCATCGATATCGCATCGAGTAGTCTGGGAAACCGGCGGGGAAGCGAGAAGGACGGGTCCACGGGCCCACGGAGCGGCGGGGCGGCGGTCATGAGCGATCTGGACGTGACGGAGGCGGCCGGGCTGACCACGGGTGCTGTGGCCCGCCGCCTGGGCGTCTCGCCCACCACGCTGCGTTCCTGGGACCGCCGCTACGGGCTCGGCCCGGCCTCGCGGTCGCAGGGGCGGCACCGGCGCTGGAGCCCTCGGGACGTGGCGATGGTGGAGGAGATGTGCCGGCTGGCGGCGGCGGGCGTCGCCCCGGCCGAAGCGGCCCGCGTGGCCCGCGCCACCCACGGCGAAGGGTCCCGCTCGGTCCGGACCGCGCACGGCGCGGGGCCTGCGTCCGTACCGGCCCCGGCCGGTCCCCCCGCGGGGCCGGCGGCGGTCCAGCCGCCCGGGACGGCCGCCCGTGGCGGCGCCGGCGGCGGGCTCCCGCTCGGCGACGTGCGCCAGGAGTGCCGGGGACTGGCCCGGGCAGCGGTGCGGCTGGACGCGCCGGAGCTGGAGAGCCGGCTGCTGGACGCGGTCAGGCAGCACGGGCTGACGACGGCGTGGGAGGAGGTGATGGTGCCGACACTGCGCGCGGTGGGCCGCAAGTGGGAGTCCTCCGGCGACCGTTACGTGGAGGTGGAGCATCTGCTGTCCTGGCAGATCTCCACGGCGCTACGCCGCGCGCCGATGGTGCTGCCGCCTCCGGCGCAAGCCCTCGGCGCCGAGCCGGTGGTGCTGGCCTGCGCGCCCGGTGAACAGCACTCGCTGCCGCTGGAGGCGCTCGACGCGGTGCTGGCCGAACTCGGTGTGCCGACGCGCATGCTGGGCGCCGCCGTGCCGGTGGAGGCGCTGCTCGCCTGTGTCCGGCGCACCGGTCCGGTCGCCGTCGTGCTGTGGGCCCAGACCCGGTCCACGGCCTCCGGCCCGCTGGCCCGGCACGTCGCGGGTCTGCAGTGGGGGCCCGCGGGCGCCCGCAGGCGGCCACTCGTCCTGCCCGCGGGACCGGGCTGGGACCGCAGGGCGGCCGGAGACTTCCCGCGCTGCACGGGCCTGCGCGACGCGGTACGCACCCTGAGCGGCCTCTACGGCACGCAGGGCGCGGGGCGCTCCTCGGTGCGGGGGTGAGCCCGGCGGTGCCCTCACGCAAGACGGGTACGGACGCGCTCCCGCGTTCCGCCGGGCGGGCGGGGAAACGGTTCACGGTGTGCGCACGCCCCCTGCCGCCCTGATCCGCGCCGTTCGGCCCACGGACCACGACACGGCTCCGACCCGGGTGTCAGGCCGCCGCGGGCGGCGCGGGGCTGCCGGCAGGGCTCGACGGATGGACGGGCCGACGGCCCAATGCCGTTCGCGAGCCGCGCATCCGCCCTGACGGCCTCCTCCTCCCCGCCCCGGTCGGCCGGGGAACACGGCCGTCACCGTCACACACCGGATGCCCAGGGGGCGTCACTCGCGTGCAGGGCACGCGCCACGCCGAACCGCGAGAAGAGCTCACGGGGCGGCCGGGGTAGGCGGCCCCTGCACGCCCCCTACAGCCCCGCCCGGACCCCGGGCTTCACAGCCGTTGGGCGCAGTCACGGCCGCCAGGCGCCACGCGGACGCCGGACCGCTCAGGCCCGGCGCGGCGCGCGGAACGTCTGCCGTCCGCCGGAGCCGGCTGCGGGCCGTCGCGACCCTCCGCCGCAGCCGACTCCGGGCCACCGACCCTCCGCCCGAGCCGCCACCAGGGCCGCGGGCGGGCGCTCACCCGGGGAAGCGACCCGTGGAGCGCAGTTCCCAGCGCCGTTCGGCGTAGGCCAGGTCGTCGCGCCACAGGCGGCCCGCCGCGTAGCGCATGACGGGGCGGAGCAGGGGCGCGCTACGGCGGGCCACGGCGAAGCCGGGGCGTTCGGAGGTGGCGACGACCGCCTCCACCACCGCGGTGCGCGGCCTGCCCAGGCGGCCCGGGCCCAGCGGGGTGGCGTGGGTCTCCACCACGGAGCCCTCGCCCTCGCCGCCGATGATGCGCATGACGACGGTGCGCGGGCCCGGCGCGGTGAACTCGGCGCGGACCGGGACGACGAGCCGGCCGGCGAGCTTGAAGGAGACGTCGACCGTGAACGCGTCCTCGACGTCGTCCCGTCCCGGGGAGTCCACGACGGTGAGGTCCACGAAGGAGTACGGGTGGAACCAGGCTCCGTGCCAGGGATCGAGGCGGTTGGCGACCACGTCGGCGGGCTCGCAGACGCCCTGACCGGTGTAGACGGCGGTCAGCGCGCCGGCCGCGGCGGGCCGTTCCGGCACCGGTGGCCGGGGGGTGGGCCGCTCGCCCCCGGCGTCGTCCAGCCGCACCCACAGCAGTACCCCGTCGTCGTAGGCGGGCCAGGGCTCCCAGCCGCCGAACGGCCCGCCGTCCAGGGCGAGTCCGTGCCAGTGGCAGACGAGGGTGCCGCACCGCACCGGGCTGTCCCGCAGCGGAGCGCCCAGGTGCGGGCAGACGCCGGGGCCGGCGACGACGCCGCCCCGGCCGTCACGCCAGAGCACCACCTCCTGTCCCGCGACGGTCCGGCCCAGCGGGCGGTCCACGGCGAGGTCGCGGGCGGCCCCTACGACGTACCAGTTGCCGCTGGGCCGCTGCTGCGCCCGCTTGAGGGCGTCGGCGATGAGCGCGGGCCGCGCCTCGCGCCAGGTCGGGCTCTGGCGTTCCCAGGCAACCGGGTCACGGCGCAGGCGCAGGGGCAGTCGGGCTCGCCGGGGCGGACGGTCGGACGTCACGCGGCCTCCTCGCAGGGGTACGGGGTGGGGGTGGGCGCGGCGGCGGGTTCGCGGCGGGCGGCCAGGCGGGCCGCGGCGAGCCGGAGCAGGCCGTCGGCGGCGACCAGCGCGCGGCGTCTGCGGGGGACCACGGCGCGGCGGTGCAGCACCGCCCAGCCGTCGTCGGCGACGGCGTCCAGGATGCCGCCGTAGAGCACGAACGCCGTGCGGATGCAGGGCCGGGCGACGGGGTCGAGCATCGGCACGCCGGGCGCGGCACGGCGGTACGCGGCGCGGGTGAGGCCGGCGAAGGCGCGCAGGGCCTCGGTGACCCGGCGGTCGGAGCGCCCGTCCCGCCGGCAGCGGCGCAGCAGTCCGGTGTCGACGCCGTGCGCGGCGAGCAGGTCCTGCGGGAGGTACACACGGCCGCGGTCGAGGTCCTCGCCGACGTCCCGGAGGAAGTTGGTGAGCTGGAAGGCGACGCCCAGTTCGGCCGCGTACGGCGCGGCCTCCTCACGCGGCACCACGGTGCCGAGGACGGGCAGCATCTGCAGGCCGATCACCGCCGCCGAGCCGTGCATGTACCCGCGCAGCGCCGCGTAGTCGGCGTACTCGGTGACCGTCAGGTCGCTGCGCATGGAGGCGAGGAAGTCGGTGAAGTGGCGCCGGTCGATGGCGTAGCGGCTGCTGGTGTCGGCGAGGGCGGTGACCACCGGCGCGGCGTCCCGTGCGCCCGCCCGGCCGCCCGCAAGCCCGCGGGTCAGGTCCTCGGTCAGGCGGTCCAGGGCGGCGGCCCGCCGTGCCGCCTCGTCACCGGTGAGGGCGCCGGGGCCGTCCTCCAGCGAGTCGACGATGTCGTCCGCCCAGCGGGCGAAGCCGTACAGGGCGTGCACGGCGGGGCGCCGTTCGGGGGGCAGCAGCCGGGTGGCGAGGAAGTAGGTCCGGCCGTGCCGGGCGTTCAGTTCGCGGCAGTGGGTGTAGGCGGCACGCAGTCGCGGGTCGGTGATGCGAGCGGCGTCCAGCTCGCGGGCGGTCATGGACGTACTCCTTCGGTGGTCTGCCGGGCGGTCCGGCGGGCGGTGGTGCGGGCGCGGGTGCCGCCGGTGACACGGGCCGCGGCCAGCTTCCCGGACAGCAGTACGGGCGGTACGCCCACCCCTGGGGTGGTGCCGCAGCCGGCCAGGACGGCGTTGGCCGTGCCGCGCACCAGGTTGCGCGGGCGGAACGGGCCGGTCTGGGCGAAGGTGTGCGCGGCGGAGAAGGGCGTGCCCGCCGCGTGTCCCTGCGCGGTCCAGTCGGCGGGCGTCACCAGGCACTCCTCCTCGATGGCGGAGGCGATGCCCGCGAGGCCGCGGCGGTCGAGCTCGCGCAGCAGGCCGTCGCGGTAACGGGCGCCGAGCCCGGACCAGTCGGCGCTGCCCGGCCCGATGTCGGTGTTGGGGCACGGGGCGAGGACGTAGTGCAGGTGGCGGCCCGGCGGGGCCAGGCCGGGGTCGGTGGCGGTGGGCCGGGTGATCAGCAGGGAGGGGTCGCTCATCAGCTCGCCGGTCCGCGTGAGTTCGCGGAAGGTGCGCCGCCAGGCGGCGCCGAAGGACAGTGTGTGGTGGGCCAGTTCGGGCCAGGTGCGATCGCAGCCGGCGTGCAGGACCACCGCCGACGGGGCGTGCCTGAGTCGCGCCGGGCGGCGCGGGGAGCGGCCCAGCAGGCGGTAGGTCACCGGCAGTTCGGGGGTGAGGACGACCGCGTCGCAGGGGATGCGCAGGTCGTCGGTCACCACGGCGGTGACGCGCTCACCGGAGCGCTCCAGACGGGTCACCCGCTGCCCGTAGTGGAACGCCGCCCCCGCCTCGGCCGCGGCTTCGGCCATGGCCCGGGGCAGGGCGTGCATGCCGCCGCGCGGGAAGTACACCCCGGCGACGGTGTCCATGTAGGCGATCACCGCGTAGGCGGCCATCGCCCGCTCGGGCGGGACGCCGGCGTACAGGGCCTGGAAGGAGAAGACGCGGCGCAGCCGTTCGTCGCGCAGGTGGCGGGCGACCCGCGCCTCCCAGCGGCCGAAGCCGCCGAGCGCGGCGAGCCGGACGAGGTCGGGGCCGAGCAGTTGCAGCGGCGAGTCGAAGTCGGCGTCGAGGAAACGGCCGCGCTCGGCCTGGTAGAGCTGCCCCAGCCAGTGCCGCAGCCTGCGGTAGCCGGCCGCTTCGGCGCCGCCGGCGAACCGTTCGATCTCCGCCTCCATCGCCTCCGCGTCGGTGTGCACGTCGAGGGTGCTGCCGTCGGCGAAGCGCGCCCGGTAGGCGGGGTGCAGCTCGATCAGGTCGACGCGGTCGCGCAGCGAGGCGCCGACCGCCGAGAACGCCTCGTCGGCGATCTCCGGCATGGTGAGCACGGTGGGCCCGGTGTCGATCAGATAGCCGCCGAGCTCCCTGCGGCCGGCGCGCCCGCCGGGCAGGCCGTCGCGTTCGACGACGGTGACGCGGCGGCCGGCGCCGAGCAGGTGCAGGGCGGCGGAGAGGCCGGCCAGTCCAGCGCCCACCACGACCACGTGGTCGGTGGGTCCCGCGATGGTCCGGGTCACCGGCCCGCCTCCGTTCCCGCGGCGGCGAGGGCGGCGGCGCGGGGAGCGGCCGGCTCGGGCACCTGGCCGGCCGTGCCGGTGATCTCCGCCAGCAGGCCGCGCAGCCGGCGGGCCGCACCGGGTTCCAGGGCGGCTTCGCCGAGGTGGCGCAGGCAGCGCCGGTTGAGCCGGGCGATCCGCGCCTCCACGTGGTCGCGGGCCCCGGTGCCGACGACGGTCTCCCGCACCCCGGCCAGTTCGCCGTCGGTGAGGCCGGCGCGGCCCATCGCGTGGTCGAGCACGCCGAGCGCGTGGCGGTCGCCGGCGGCGGTGGCGAGGGCCCGGGCCACGGCCAGCGGATAGGTCGGGGTGCCCTCGCGCACGTCGCCGCCGGACGGCTTGCCGGTGGTCCGGGGGTCCGCGAACAGGTCGTCGAGGTCGTCCCTGAGCTGGAAGGCGAGGCCCGCGCAGCGTCCCGCGCGGCGCAGCGTCCCGGTGGTGGCGTCGTCCGCCCCGGCGAGCACCGCGCCCAGTTGCAGGGGCCGTTCCACCGTGTACAGGGCGCTCTTGAGGCAGGCGGCCCGGATCGACCGGGCCGGGGTGCCGGAGGACAGGGCCTGGCCGCGCACGTCGAGGTACTGGCCCGCAACCATCTCGGTGCGCAGCACCCGCCACACCTCGTGCAGCCGGTGCGCCGTGTCGCGCGACAGCCCGGGGTCCAGCAGCAGTCCGGCAAGGACGTCGTCCGCCCAGGCCAGGGCGAGGTCGCCGGCGAGCACCGCGGTGGACGCGCCGAGCCGCTGCGCGGCGGGGCCCGGGGCGGTGCCGGCGTACTGCTCGGTCACGTCGGCGTGCAGCGCCGGCGCGCCGCGGCGGGTGGCGGCCTGGTCCATCAGGTCGTCGTGGACGAGGGCGCAGGTCTGGAGCAGTTCCAGCGCGGCCGCCGTCCGCAGTGCCACGCGCACCTGGGCCGGGTCCCCGCCGCCGCACGCCCGCAGCGACCACCACAGCAGCCGGGGCCGGATGCGGCGGCCGCCGCGCCGGGTGAAACGGGCGGTCCGCTCGGCGACGTCCCGCGCGAACACCGGGTCCAGGCCGTGGCAGCCCGCGAGACGGTCGTCGAGCAGTTCGCGCAGTTCCCGGCCGACGGCGCCCGGCACGTCCTCGTCCACGGCGCGCGCGCCGCCGGAGGCGGCCGGCTCCCCGGGGTCGTGGGAGCCGGCCTCGGCGGGCGGCCTGCGCGGCGGGTCTGCCGTGAGACGGCCGATCGCCTGGGTGGAACGCATCGCGGATCCTCTCGCCGGTCGGTGAGCCGGACCGCCTGTCGGCAGGCCGGACAAGTCGCGCTGTCGGTGCGGCGTACCGGCCGTGGTGTCCGGTGCCGGCACCGGACACGGCTGGTACCTCGTCGTCACACATTCCGCACGGACCGCCCCGCCGGATGCGCCATTCGGTGGACATGACGGCGCCCTGGACACCCACCCGCACGACACGCTCCCCGGTGCATCCGCCGGGACCGGCGCGCGGGAAGACTGGCCGGATCCGCCGGTCCGGAGAGGGAGCCGCCGTGGAGGGAGCCGCCGTGGAGGTGGAGTCGGACGTCGCCGTCGTGGGCGCCGGGGCCGCGGGCCTGTCGCTCGCGCTGCGGCTGGCCCGCCCGCCCGCGGGCGGGCGCCGGGTGACGGCGGTGCTGCTGGCGGCGCCGCCGGGGCCGTTCCGCGCGGCGCGGCGCACCTGGTGCTTCTGGGAGGCGGGCGCGGGACCGTACGACAGTGCGCTGACGGCCTCCTGGCGGCGGCTGCGGGTGCGTTCCGGCGACGGGCGGGCGGTGGACGCGGTGATCGAGCCGCTGCGCTACAAGATGCTGCGTTCCGACGCGCTGGAGGACCTGGCCGGCCAGATCCTCGCTGGGAGCCCGTGGGTGACGACCGTTCAGGCCGTCGCCGAGCGGGTGGAGTCCGCGTCCGGCGGGGCGGTGGTGCACGCCCGCCGGGCCGACGGCGGCCGGGTGACGGTGCGCGCCCGCTGGGTGTTCGACTCACGGCCGCCCGAGCGGCTGCCCCCTGCGCGCACGACGCTGCTGCAGCACTTCCGCGGCTGGTTCGTGCGCACCCGCCGTCCGGTGTTCGATCCCGGCGTCGTGGAGCTGATGGACTTCCGCACCCCGCAGCCCGCGCACGGACTGTCCTTCGGCTACGTGCTGCCGACGGGTCCGCGCGAGGCGCTGGTGGAGTACACCGAGTTCTCCCGCGGCCCGCTCGGCCGGGACGCCTACGACCGTGCGCTGCGGCACTACCTCTGCGGTGTCCTGGGCGCCGGCGACCACGAGGTGCTGGAGTGCGAGCAGGGTGTGATCCCGATGACGGACGCGGACTTCCCGCGGCGGACCGCCGCTTCGGTGTTCCGGATCGGGGCCGCGGCCGGGGCCACCCGTCCGGCGACCGGCTACACCTTCAGCGCCGTGCAGCGGCAGACCGGTGCGGTGGCCGCCGCCCTGCACGCGGGGCGCCGTCCCGTCCCGCCGCGCGTCCACTCCGCCCGCTCCCGGTACATGGACGCGGTGCTGCTGCACGCCCTCGACCACGGCCGGGTGGACGGCCCGGCCTTCTTCACCCGCCTGTTCACCCGGGTGCCCGCGCCGCGCCTGCTGCGGTTCCTGGACGGGCGCACCGGTTGGGCGGAGGACCTGTCCATCGGGCTGCACGTGCCCGTCCCCGCGATGCTCGGCTCGGCGCTGGCCCTGCCGTTCGCCCCGCGCCGCAGTGCTCCCGCCGCTCCCCCGCCCGTCACCACCTGACCTCTTGCCTCCGGCCCCCGTCCCCACCTGCCCCCCTCCCTCCGGCCCCGGCTCCCGTCACCAACCGCCCCCCTGTCCCGGCCTCCCCACCCGACTACCTCCTACGGAGATGGCATGCCCGTGCTGCGCGACGCCGAGCTGGCGACCGCGTTCGACCACGCCGCCCGGAGCTACGACACGCTCGTGGCGGCGAATCCCGGTTACCACGCCCACCTGCGCCGCTCCGCCCGGCGCCTCGGACTGCCCGGCGGCGGTCCGGCACCGAGGGTGCTCGACCTCGGCTGCGGCACCGGCGCCTCGACGGCGGCCCTGGCCGCGGCCCTGCCCGGCGCCGACATCACCGCCGTCGACGCGTCGGCGGGCATGCTGCGGCGCGCGGCCCTGCGTCCCTGGCCGACGCCGGTGCGCTTCGTGCAGTCGCCGGTTGAGCGGCTGGCCGCGGCCGGGGTGCGCGGCCCGTTCGACGCGGTCTTCGCCGCGTACCTGCTGCGCAACACCTCCGACCCGGACGCGGTGCTCGCCCAGGCCCACCGGCTGCTGGCGCCGGGCGGGCGGCTGGCGGTGCACGAGTACGCGCTGAGCGGGCGGGCCGTCCACCGGGCGGTGTGGAACGTGGTGTGCGGCGGGTTCGTCCTGCCGGTCGCCGTGCTGCTGGGCGACGGAGCGCTCTACCGGCACCTGCGGCACAGTGTCGTCTCGTTCGACACCGCCGGGCAGCTCGCGCGGCGGGTGGAGCGGGCCGGCTTCGAACGGGTGCGGGTGCTTCCGCTGCCCGGCTGGCAGACCGGCATCACGCACACCGTCGTCGCCCGCCGCCCGTTCGACGCCGGCGGGGAGGCGGGACGATGACCGGGCCGCGCCGTCCCTCCGCGTCCGCCGCCCGCGGCCCCCGCCCCGGCCGGGACCGGCTGGCCCGGCTGCTCCCCGCGTCGCCCGGCGCCGCCCGCGCGCAGGAGTCCGCCGCGCCGCGCGTGGCGGTCGTGGGCGGCGGCATCGCCGGGCTGACGGCGGCCACCGCGCTGGCCGAGCGCGGGGTGCGGGTCACCGTCCACGAGCGCGACGCGCAGCTCGGCGGCAGGCTGGCCGGCTGGTCCACGCGGCTGGCCGACGGCACGACGGTGACGATGAGCCGGGGCTTCCACGCGTTCTTCCGGCAGTACTACAACCTGCGGGCCCTGCTGCGCCGCACCGATCCGGTCCTGGCCCGCCTGACCCGGCTGCCCGACTACCCGCTGCGGCACGGCAGCGGCCGGCAGGACAGCTTCCGCCACGTGCCGCGCACACCTCCGCTGAGCGCGCTCGGGTTCGTGGCGCTGAGCGAGTCGTTCTCCGTGCGCGACCTGGTCCGGATGCGCCCGCGCGCTGCCCTGCCGCTGCTCGACGTGCGGGTGCCCGGGGTGTACGAGCGGCTGGACCACGTCAGCGCGTACGACTTCCTGGAGGACATCCGCTTCCCGCCGGCGGCCCGGCACCTGGCCTTCGAGGTGTTCTCCCGCAGCTTCTTCGCCGATCCCCGGGAGCTGTCGGCGGCGGAGATGGCGCTGATGTTCCACATCTACTTCCTCGGCTCGGCCGAGGGCCTGCTGTTCGACGTGCCCGGGGAACCGTTCCCGCAGGCGCTGTGGGACCCGAAAGCCGCGCGTCTGGAACGGCTCGGCGCGCGCGTGCGCACGGACACCGCGGTGGAGGGCGTCCGCGTCCTGCCGTCGGGCGGCTACGCCGTGACCACCGCGAGCGGCGAGGAGCCCTACGACGGCGTCGTGCTCGCCCTCGACCCGGCTGGGCTGCGCGCCCTGGTGGGCCGCTGCGGCGATCTCGGGGACGCCGAGTGGCGCGAGCGCCTGGCGCGGCTGCGCACCGCCCCGCCCTTCCTGGTGTCCCGCCTGTGGCTGGACCGGCCCGTGCGCGCGGACCGGCCGGGCTTCCTCGGCACCAGCGGCTACGGGGCCCTGGACAACGTCAGCGTGCTCAGCGGCTGGGAGGGCGAGGCGGCCCGGTGGGCGGCCCGCACCGGCGGCTCGGTCGTCGAGCTGCACGCCTACGCGGTGCCCGGGGACGCCGGCCGGGAGGCCACGGAGAAGGAGCTGCTCGGCCAGCTGCACCGGCTCTACCCGGAGACGACCCGGGCGCGGGTGGTCGACGCCCGTCACGAGTGGCGGGCCGACTGCCCCCTGTTCGCGGTGGGCGGCCACGCGGACCGGCCCACGGTCACCACCCCCTCCCCCGGCCTGGTGGTCGCCGGCGACACGGTCCGCACCGGCCTGCCGGTGGCCCTGATGGAACGGGCCGCCACCAGCGGTTTCCTGGCCGCCAACGAACTGCTGGGCCGCTGGGGCCTGCGCGGCCACGACGTGTGGACCGTCCCCGACCGGGGCCGCGTCGCCGTCCTGCGCCGGGCGGCGGCGCGGGCGTGAGGCGGCGGCCGGGGCCGTGAGCGCCGCCGTTTCCGGGGACCCGCCGGGTGTCCCGGCGCGGCGCGGCCACCGCGTTCGCCTCCTGCATCCGGTCGTCCGGCCGGCCTGGAAGAGGTCGAGGGGAACCGGTTCGCCGAGGTGCGCCGTACGGCCCCGGCGAACGGCTCCCACCGCCCGAAGCCCGGAGGTGGAAACGATGACCGACTCGCTGCGCCCTCCCGGAGAGACGCCGCCCGTCGAGGGATCGACGGCGGAGGCCCACTACGAGCGCCCGGACGGCGGCATCTGGGAACATCCCGGTATCTGGATGTCCCTGATCGTGATCGGCTGCCTGCTCGTCGCCGCGTTCTTCGTGGTGCGGATGATCGATCTGTGAGCTGCCGGGGCCGAGCCCCGGCAGCGCGGGGCGGCACCGCCGGCCGGCGGTGCCGCCCCGGTCGTGCCCGGACGCCGTCTCAAGCGCGCAACAGCGCCGCAACGCCCCGCCGGGCCGTACGCCCGTTCAGCCGCCCGGACGCGGCCCGGTGGTCCGGGGCCCGGCCGAGGCGTCCCGCGCCGTGGCCAGGGCCGCGCGGGCCCGCTCCCGGCGCCGGGCGGCCAGGGACTCCCGCGCCGCCTGCCGCGGGTGACGGCGGCGCCAGTACGGGTTGTCGTGCGCGAGCCCGCCCGTGACCCGGCCGTACATCCCGAAGGTCAGGATGAGCAGGCCCATCACGAACGTGAAGATGACGTTGGTCATGCCGAAGTCGAGGATGTTGGCGCTGCGGTCCAGTACGAAGACGTGGCCGAAACCGCTGAGCAGGAACAGCGTGCCGACGGCCGTGTTGAGCGTCGAGGCGAAGTTCCCGCCGACCACCGCGCCGCAGACCAGAAGCAGACCGAAGAGCACGGAGATCAGGCTCAGCAGTCCGTTCGTCGACATGCCCGCGATGCGGGTGCCGTCCGTGCCGAAGGGGCTGAGTTCGTCGGCGAAACCGAGACAGCCGAACAGCAGCAGAATGCCGCCGCAGAGTCCGGCGCCGTACCGGTAGACCGTCGCCAGCCCGTGATCCACCGGCCATTCGTCGCGAAGCCTCATGACACATCCCTTCCGATGCGTGCCAGGCCCCCCAGGGTCGGGCGGGCGCGGATCGCCTCCCCGCCCGCGTCACCCCCCTCTTCCGGCGGCGCCCGCGGAACGGTTGCACCCCGCGCCGCGGCTTTCCCCGCCGGCCCGCGTCCCGCGACACCTGCCGGCCGGCCGCATCCACCGCCCGCCCCCGCCCGGAAGTGGTCGGTGCGGGGCTTCGCGCAGGGCGGGGCCCACGATCCACCTCATCCGGGAGGCGCCATGGACTCCACCGACCGGACCAGGCGTCTGCACACCGACCTGACCATCGAGCTGGTCATCAGCGACGTGGAAGCCCTCCGGCTCGAGGTCCGCTTCAGCTACGACTCGGCCGATCCGTTCGCCGTACGCCTGGACTTCCCCGGCAACCCCGTGGGCGCCGCGCCCTGGCTGTTCTCCCGGGACCTGCTGTACGCGGGCCTGGGCGTCCCGTCCGGCCAGGGCACCGTGCGGGTCTGGCCGCCGTGCCGCTGCCACGGGTCCACCACGGTGCGCGTGCTGCTGCGCGGCGTGGGCGGTGCCGCCGTGCTGTACATACCGGCCGGTCCGTTGGGGGACTGGCTGACCGAGACGTTCCGGGCGGTGCCCGCCGGTACGGAGAGCTCCCACCTCGACTGGGACGCCGTCCTGGCGGAACTGCTGCGCCGCGGGTGACCGGTGAGGACGGGCGGCGCCCGGGAAGACGTGAGGACCGCGTCCCCGGTGGCCGAGCGCATCGCCGCCGCGGCCGACTTCCTGGACGCGGGGTACGAGGTGCACTTCAACCTCTCCCCCGTGGTCCTGCGTCCCGGCTGGCAGCAGGCCTGGGCCGAGTTGCTGCGGCAGCTCGGCGACGTGCTGCCCGAGCGGGTCAGACGGCAGGCGGCCGCCGAAGTGATCATGCTGACCCACAACCGGGAGCTGCACGAGGTGCACCTCGGCTGGCACCCGCGCGCCGAGGACGTGCTCTGGCAGCCCGGAATCCAGCAGGGCAAACGCTCCGAGAACGGGGCGCTGAACGTGCGCTACGACCACGCGGTCAAGGCGAGGGGGGTGGAGGAGCTTTGGGGCCTGGTCGCGGCGCACGCTCCGTGGCTGCGGATCCGGTACGCCTTCTGACCGGGGCGGCGCCGCTTCCGGCCCGGCCGGACGCCCACGGCACCGGCCCGCGAGCGGGCCGGGAGCCGGAGCCTCGGGCGCCTCAGCGGTGCCCGGCAGGGGCGCGCGCACCGGAGGCCGGCCGCCTGCCGGCCGTGCGCTCCGCGGTGAGCACCCGTTCCGCGAGGACGCCGAAGACGAGCCCGAACGCCGTCCACAGGGTCGCCTGGACGGCCAGTGCGGCCAGGCGGAACTGCCACAGCAAGGTCGGGGAGAAGTCCTTGGGGACCTCGTCGACGGCCGGCAGGAACGCGTAGGCGAGCCCGGCGGCCAGGACGAAGAAGGCCCCAGCGGCCACCGTCGCGTTCCAGTTGCCGAGGCGGGGGGCGAGACGCTTGCCGAGGATCACCGTGACGACCGCCAGCAGCACGCTCAGGACCATCATCAGGAAGTACAGGGTCGTGCGCTTGCCGATCGTGTCGGGTTCGCCGACCGACGGGGGGTTGGCCGGGTACTTCAGGAACGGCACGACGTAGACGGCGACGAGGCCCGCTGCCGCCAGCAGCAGCGCGCTCGCACGCGGCCCGAAGCGGCCGACGCGGCCGAGGGCGAAGCAGTACGCGAGGGCGGCGATGCCGCCGAACGCGACGCCGTAGACGAGCACACCGGTGGACAGGCCGGCGGTCGACTGCATGGTGCGGGAGACCGCCTCCACGCCGTGTTCGTGGGCGTGCGCCTCCTCGTAGGCGATGGCCGAGTCGACGCTCGGTTCACCGAGGAAGTAGGCGACGACGAGGGCGAGCAGGCCCGCGGCGAGTCCCGCGAGCATGCCACGCACCAACAGGTTCCGGACGGTTGCCGAGTTCATGGGCGCGCTTGTTCCCCCGCCCGGTCAGTGGCAGGGGAAACCGAGCAGGTGCCGGGCGTCGTGCAGCCACTCGTGCACGTTCTCGCCGGACATCACGGAGGTCGCGCCCTGTTCGGCGCCGACGAAGTAGAGCAGGACCAGCATCAGGACGCCGAAGAAGACGGCCCAGGGGGCGACGGCGCCGATCGGCAGCTTGGCGGGGAGGACGTCGGGGGTGGTGCTGGGCTGAACGGCGGACTGCGCCATGGCAGGACCTCCTGGGGAACTCGCGTCCCGGCTCGGTGGTGCACGGGACGACGGGCGGGTCTGACTCGCCGGCCCGCACCGGGATCGGTGCGAACGGGCTCACAGTGGCGCGACCGTGCCGGATTCCCACCGGCTTCCGCATTCCGTCGTCGCTGTCGCCGAGAAGGTACCGCGAAGCGCGGTCGCGGCCAAGGGCGCACGGGTGCGGGACGGCGCCGCCCCGCAGGCCCCGTACGCTGTGGATGCCTTGCGCCCGAAGGGCCGTTGACCATGGAAGCGATCTCATGACGACCCGAGTGACGTTGATCTCACCGGCTATGAACCCAGCCGTGCGGGAGGCCCGCTTCGACGACGGGTGCTCGCTCGACGCGGCGGGCGCGGCGCGCGCCCGGTCGGCCGCGGACGAGGTGCGGCCGGCCGCCGCGGCACTCGTCTCCCCGGTCGTCCGCTGCCGGGAGACGGCGGCCGCGCTGGGCCTGGACGCCCGCGACGAACCCGCCCTGGCCGGGCTGGACATGGGCCGCTGGCGGGGGCTGACGCTCGACGAGGCCGCCGCCCGGGAGCCGGTGGCGCTGGCCCGGTGGCTGGCCGACCCGGCGGCGCGCCCGCACGGCGGGGAGTCGGTGCACCTGCTGTGCGCCCGGGTCGGTGGCTGGCTGGACGAGGCCGCCGGTGCCTCCGGCCGCCTGGTGGCGGTGGTCGAGCCGGAGGTCGTGCGGGCCGTGACCGTACGAGTGCTCGGCGCGCCGGAGGACGCCTTCTGGCGGATCGACGTACCGCCCCTGACCGCAACCGCCTTCACCGGCCGGGCCGGGCGCTGGAACCTGGCGCCCGGGACGGCGCTGGGCCGGACGGGCGGCACGCCGCAGGAGCGCCCCGGCCGCTGAAGGACGCCCTCTGGACGCCGTGGTGACCAGCCGTGAGACTGGGCCGGGTCCGACGCCCCCGGTGCTCCAGGACGGTGACCATGCAAGAGGAAGTCCCCCGCGTCGAACTCACCCCACGGGCCGCCGAGCTGGTGCGCCGGCTGCGGGCCGAGCACGGGCCGTTGATGTTCCACCAGTCCGGCGGCTGCTGCGACGGCAGCGCGCCCATGTGCTATCCGGACGGCGAGTTCCGGACCGGCGGCTCGGACGTGCTGCTGGCGGAACTGGCGGTGGACGGCGTCGAGGAGCCCGTGACGTTCTGGATGTCGCGGAGCCAGTACGAGGCCTGGAGCCACACCCGGCTGATCGTGGACGTGGTACCCGGACGAGGGAGCGGTTTCTCGCTGGAAGCACCCGAGGGAGTGCGTTTTCTCACCCGTTCTCGCGTAGTCGACGCCTAGGAGTCCCGTACGTCTCCGTCGTCTGCTGCACTTCCCTTGAGTCCTGTGGCGGTTGACGAGGCATCAGGGGGCGCGGTGACGAGAGGTCGGCGGCGAACGGCGGCGGGCAGGCCGGTGCTCACGGTTCTCACGGCGCTCGGCCTGCTGGCCGGCGCGGCCCTGGCCGGGGCGGCGCCGGCCGCTGCCGTGCCGGCCGGCGGCCGGGGCGAGCGGATCGCTCCGGGGGTCGTGTACCGGGAGTTCGACATCACGGCGGCGGCCGGGCGCACCCGCGCCCACCTGCTCACCGTCGACCTGGGCGACCCGCACGTCCGGGTGGACCTGCTGCACCCCGGGGCGGTGGCCGCCCGGGCCACCGTGTCCCGGCTGGCCGACTCGGCCGGCGCGGTCGCGGGTGTCAACGGCGACTTCTTCGACATCACCGAGACCCAGCACCCGGGTGTCGAGGCCACCGGCGCAAGCGTGGGCCCGGCGGTCGCGGGCGGCCGGGTGCTCAAGGCGGCGGTGCCCAGGGGCCAGCGGTTCGGGCCGCCGCTGCCTCCTGGCGCCACCACGCGGGACGTGCTCGGGGTGGGCGCCGACCGGCGGGCCCGTCTGGACCGCCTCTCCCTCACCGGCTCGGTGACCACACCGCACGGCAGGCTCCCGCTCGGCGGCCTCGACCAGTACGCGCTGCCGCAGAACTCCGTGGGGGCCTTCACCTCCCGGTGGGGCGCCGCCTCCCGGGAGCGGGCCGTCTGCGGCACGGACACCGACCGGGCGGCGCCCTGCAGCACCGAGACCTACGAGGTGGAGGTGCGCCGCGGCCGGGTGGTCGGCGCCGCCGGCACTCCGGGCCGGGGCCCCGTCCCCGCGGGCACCACGGTCCTGGTGGGCCGCGAACGGGGGGCGCGGGAGCTGCGCGAGCTGACCGTGGGAGACGCGGTGACCGTCACCCACGGCCTGGTGGCGGCCAGGGCCAGGGTGCCCTACGCGTTCGCGGTCGGCGGCTACCCGGTGCTGCGGCACGGCAGGCCGCTCGCGGGGCTCGACGACAGGGCCTCCGCCGTGCGCACCGTCGCGGGTCTGCGGGGCGGCGGGCGGCAGCTGCTGCTGCTCGCGCTGGACGGGGCCGACGACTCCCGCACCGGCATGACGATCGCCGAGGAGGCGGCCGCCATGCGCGGCCTGGGCGCGTCGGACGCGTTCAACCTCGACGGCGGCGGGTCGAGCGAGATGGTCACCCGCGCCGGGGGCGCGCGCGGGGTGACGGTCCGCAACCATCCGAGCGGCGGCGCCGAACGCCCGGTGCCGAACGGCATCGGGGTCTTCTCCCGCTGACCCACGGCTCACGGCTCACGGCTCACGGCTCACGGCTCACGGCTCACGGCTCACGGCTCACGGCTCACGGCTCACGGCCGCAGGCTGCTCACCAGGTCGGCGGTCGCGGTGAGCCCGCTGTGGATGGTGGGCGCCATGCTGGTGCTGGCCAGGTAGAACCCGAGCAGCATGCAGACCAGGGCGTGCGACATCTTCAGCGCGCCGTTGCGGATGAACACCACCGCCAGGATCAGGAGCAGCAGCACCACAGAGATGGAAATGGCCATCGTCAACCTCCTCCGCCACGCCCCTTCGGCGGCGTTCGGCCGTAAGTGTGGCGTAGCGGAGGGTTTGTCCGGGTGGCTGACGTGTCCTCCGATCGTGTGGTGTCAGACGGACGGGTGTACGCCCGGGAGGGCCCCTCCGGGCCGGCGAGACCGTCGGTACCGGGACGGCCGGCGCCGGCCGGAGAGGGGCCGCACCCGCGGGGCGTCGCGGGCCTGGCCGGCCGTCAGGGCGCCTGGAGGCCGACCAGAGCGGCCAGCGCCTCCCGGTGGGCGCCCGCGGTGCCGTAGGTGATCGAGTCCGCCTTGGCCCGCTTGAGGTGCAGGTGCGCGGGGTGCTCCCAGGTCATTCCGATCCCGCCGTGCAACTGCACCGCCTCCTCGGTGGCGCGTACGGCCACCGGGCCGGCGTAGGCCTGTGCGACGGTCACCGTGACGTCGGTGTCCGCGCCGGTCGTGAGGGCGTCGGCGGCGGCGCGGGCGGCGGCGCGCAGGCTGACGACCTCGAGCCATGACTGGGCGAGCCGGTGCTTGAGCGCCTGGAAGCCGCCGACCGGCCGGTTGAACTGCTTGCGCTCCTTCAGGTACCGCACGGTCTCGGTCAACGCCCAGTCGGCGACCCCCAGTTGTTCGGAGGCGAGCAGGCCGGCGCCGGCCCGAAGGGCCCGCCGCACGGCCGGTTCCGCGTCACCGAGGCGGCGGGCGGGCGCCGCGTCGAGGGTGACGGTGGCGAGCGGGCGGGTCAGGTCGAGGGAGACCTGCGGGGTGACGGTCGCCGCCTCGGCGGCCACGGCGTACAGCCCGCCGTCGTCGGCCGGGACCAGCAGCACGTCGGCGGCGGCCGCGTCCGCCACGCCGGTCAGCTCACCGTGCAGCGAGCCGTCCGCCAGCCGCGCGGTGCGGTGGCCGGCCTCCGGGGCCGTGTGCAGGCCCACCGCGAGGACGCCGATGGTCCGGCCGGAGGCCAGGCGGCCCAGCAGTTCCTCGTCGCCGCAGGCCAGCAGGGCCTCGGTGGCCACGACCGCGCTGGTCAGGTACGGCACCGGGGCGACGGCGCGCCCCAGCTCCTCCAGGACGACGGCGGCCTCGCGGTGGCCGGCGCCCTGGCCGCCCAGCGCCTCCGGCACCAGCAGCCCGGCCAGGCCCATGCCGTCGGCGAGGGACTTCCACAACGCGAGGTCGTGCGGGGCGTCGGACTCGGTGCGGGCTATCACACCGGCCGCGTCGCAGTGGTCCGTGAGCAGGTCGCGGACGGCGGAGCGCAGCGCCTCCTCCTCCTCGGAGTAGAGGAGATCCGGCTGGGTGCTCATCGGGCCAGGTCCTTCCATGCGACGTCCTTGTCGGTGCGCGGCTCGGCGGGCAGGCCCAGCACGCGCTCGGCGACGATGTTCAGCAGGACCTCGCTGGTCCCGCCCTCGATGCTGTTGCCCTTGGAGCGCAGGTAGCGGTAGCCGGCGTCGCGGCCGGTGAAGTCCACCAGTTCCGGACGGCGCATGGTCCAGTCGTCGTACAGCAGCCCCTCCTCGCCGCGGAGTTCGACCTCCAGGCCGCTGATCTCCTGGTTGAGGCGGGCGAAGGCGAGCTTCATGCCCGCGCCCTCCGGGCCGGGCTGGCCCGCGACGAGCTGCTGGCGCAGGCGTTCGCCGGTGAGCCGGGCGACCTCGGCCTCGACCCAGAGCTTCAGCAGCCGCTGGTGCAGGTCGTGGGTGCGCAGCTCGGGCCGCTCGCGCCACGTCTTCGACACCGGGCCGATCATGCCGCCCTCGCGGGGCAGCCGCATGCCGCCGATAGCGACGCGCTCGTTGTTCAGCGTGGTCTGCGCGACCCGCCAGCCGTCGCCGGTCTCACCGAGGCGGCGGCTGTCGGGGATGCGGACGTCCGTCAGGAAGACCTCGTTGAACTCGGCCTCACCGGTGATCTGGCGCAGCGGCCGCACCTCGACGCCCGGGTCGGTCATGTCGCAGAGGAAGTAGGTGATGCCCCGGTGCTTGGGCACGTCCGGGTCGGTGCGGGCGATGAGGATGGCCCAGCGGGCGAGGTGGGCGCTGGACGTCCACACCTTCTGCCCGTTGACCACCCACTCGTCGCCCTCGCGTACGGCCCGGGTGCCGAGCGCGGCCAGGTCGGAGCCGGCGCCGGGCTCGCTGAAGAGCTGGCACCAGACCTCCTCGCCGGTCCACAGGGGCCGCAGGAAGCGTTGCTTCTGCTCCTGCGTGCCGTACTTCAGGATCGTCGGGGCGGCCATGCCGAGGCCGATGCCGATGCGCCGGGGGTCGTTGTCGGGTGCGCCGGCGGCCTCCAGTTCGGCGTCCACCACGGCCTGCAGGGACCGCGGGGCGTCCAGTCCGCCGAGGCCCCGCGGGAAGTGCACCCAGGCCAGGCCCGCGTCGAACCGGGCCCGCAGGAACTCCAGGCGGCCGGTGCCGGCCGGCGGGTGTGCGGCCAGGAACTCCTGTGCGAGGCGGCGCAGTTCCGCTGCGTCGGTCATGCGGCGGCTCCCTTGTCCAGGACCACGGCCACCCGGCCGGTGGTCACCCCGTCGGCGACCCGCTGCACGGCGTCGGCGGCGCCGTCCAGCGGCACCCGCTCGCTCACCAGCGGCCTGATCGCACCCTGCGCGGCCAGTTCGGTGAGCCGCTCGTGGCAGTGCAGGACCAGCCCGGGGTTCTTCGTGTTGTACAGGCCCCAGTGCAGGCCGAGGATCGCGTAGTTCTTCACCAGGGCGTGGTTGAGGGCGGGGCTCGGGATGGTGCCGCTGGCGAAGCCGACGACCACGATCCGTCCCTCGAAGGCGACGAGCTTGGCGGACTGGGCGTAGGCGGCACCGCCGACGGGGTCGTAGACCACGTCCGCGCCCCGGCCGCCGGTGGCCTCCTTCACGGCCGCGACCACGTCCTCGGCGCGCCGGTCGACGACCACGTCACAGCCAAGGTCCCGGGCGACGGCGGCCTTCTCCGCCCCGCCGACCACGCCGATCACGGTGGCTCCGGCGGCCTTTCCGAGCTGCACGGCCGCGCTGCCGACCCCGCCGGCGGCGGCGTGCACCAGCAGGGTCTCGCCCGCCTCCAGACGAGCCCGGCGGTGCAGGCCGAACCAGCCGGTCTGGTAGCCGATGTGCAGCGCGGCGGCCTCGGCGTCGTCCAGCGAGTCGGGCGCGGGCAGCAGCGCGCGGGCGTCGGCGACGGCGTACTCGGCGAGACCGCCGTGCGGCAGCGCGGGGTTGGCGATCACCCGGCGGCCGTCCTCGGTCTCGGCGCAGATCTCCACACCGGGGGTGAACGGCAGCGGGGGCCGCACCTGGTACTGGCCCCGGCAGAGCAGGGCGTCCGGGAAGTTGATGTTGGCGGCACGCACGCGCAGCAGCACCTGACCGTCACCGGGCGTGGGCGGCTCCACCTCCGCCAGGCGCATCACCTCGCGCGGCTCACCGTTCTCGTGCACTTGCCATGCCTGCATGCGGGGCCTCCACGGGACTGCTTCGTCTGACCGGGTTCCGACGGCATACTAAGCGGTCGCTTGCCGATCAGGGAACAGCGGGCCGCGTCACTTGCGGGCGGGCCGCGTCACTTGCGGGCGGGCCGCGCCCGTACGTGCATCCGCTCACCCTGCGGCCCGAACAGGCTCAGGAACTCCACCGGCCCCTCCCCCGTCGAGCCGAACCAGTGCGGGACCCTGGTGTCGAACTCCGCCGCCTCCCCGGCCGAGAGCACCACGTCGTGCTCGCCGAGCACCAGCCGCAGCCGCCCCGAGAGCACGTACAGCCACTCGTAGCCCTCGTGGGTGCGCTGGTCGGGCTCCTGCCGGCGCTGCGGTTCCAGGATCTTGAAGGCCTGCAGTCCGCCGGGCCGGCGGGTCAGCGGCCAGAAGACCTGGCCGTTGCGCTCGACGGGCTTCGCCCGCACCACGGGGTCGCCGACCGGCGGGGCGCCGACCAGTTCGTCCAGCGCCACCCGGTGGGCCCGGGCGATGGGCAGCAGCAGCTCGAGACTGGGCCGGCGCAGGCCTGACTCCAGCCGGGACAGGGTGCTGACGGAGATGCCGGTGGCCCCGGACAGCGCCGCCAGGGTCACCCCCCGGTCCTTGCGGATCCGCCGCAGCCTGGGTCCCACGCCCGCCAGCACGCCGTCGGTGTCCTCGGGGCCCGCGTCGCCGCCGGCGGCCTCGTCGTGTTCGCCGTTCATGTCCTCATTGCAGGATCGGCAAAGACGTTTGTCAACGCGGCACCCGCCGCGCGACCGTCGGCGGCGGAGGTGGTCACATGACCGAGAGGTACGAGGCCGTCGTGGTCGGCGGCGGCGCGGCCGGGCTGTCCGCGGCACTGGTGCTGGGCCGGGCCCGGCGGCGCACGCTGGTCGTCGACGCCGGCGAGCCGCGCAACGCGCCGTCCGCGCACATGCACGGCTATCTGTCGCGGGACGGGATGTCCCCAGCGGAGTTCCTGGCGGCCGGCCGCGAGGAGGTCGCCCGGTACGGCGTTGAGCTGGTCCGGGACCGGGTGGTGGACGCCACACGGGACGGGGCCTTCACCGTGCGGCTGGCGGGCGGCGGCGCCGTCCTGGCCCGGCACCTGGTCGTCGCGACCGGGCTCAGGGACGAGCTCCCGCCCCTGCCGGGCCTCGCCGAACGGTTCGGCCGGGACGTGGTCCACTGCCCGTACTGCCACGGCTGGGAGGTGCGCGACCGGGCGACCGGTGTGCTCGCCGCGAGCGCGCTCAGCGTGCACCAGGCGCTGATGGTCACCCAGTGGTCCAAGGACGTGCGGCTCTTCCTGCACCAGGTGCCGGAGGCGGAGCTGACGGACGACGACCGGCGCCGGCTGGCCACGGCCGGGGTCGAGGTGGTGCCGGGCGAGGTGGCCGAGGTGCTGGCCGAGGACGACCGCCTGACCGGCGTCCGGCTCGCCGGTGAGGCGCCCGGGGAGGGCGCGGTCCACGAGCGCGAGGTCCTCTACGTCGCCCCGCGCCCGGTGCCGCGCAACGAGTTGTTCGTGCGGCTGGGCGCGGAGCTGCGTCAGACGCCGTTCGGCAGCTACCCGGTGACCGACGAGCGGGGTCTGACGAGTGTGCCCGGCCTGTGGGCGGCGGGCAACGCAACGGGCTTCGCCGAGCAGGTGGTGAACGCGGCCAGCCGTGGCTACCGGGCCGGGGCCGCGATCAACGGGGAACTGCTCTTCGCCGACCTGGACGCCGGCGCGCAGGTGTAGACCCCGCCCCAGCGGTGCACCATGACTGCATGCTGCTGTCCCGGCTGGCCGAGGTGTCCTGGGAGGTCGCCGCGACGGCGGCCAGGTCCCGCAAGACCGCCCTGCTCGCGGAGCTGTTCCGGGAGGCGGAGGCGGACGACGTGCCGATCGTCATCCCGTACCTGGCCGGGCGGATCCCGCAGGGCCGGCTCGGCGTCGGCTGGAAGGTGCTGAGCCGTCCGGTCCCGCCGGCCGCCGGACCGTCCCTCACGGTGCGCGAGGTCGACGCCCGGCTCGGCGAGCTGGGCAAGGTGTCCGGGCCCGGCTCCCAGGCGGAACGGGCCCGGCTCGTCGGCGAGCTGATGGGCGCGGCCACCGAGGCCGAGCAGCGGTTCCTGCGCGGTCTGCTCACCGGCGAGGTGCGCCAGGGCGCGCTGGACGCGGTGGCGGTGGAGGGGCTCGCCCGGGCGACCGGCGCGGACCCGGCGGACGTCCGGCGGGCGGTGATGCTCGCCGGATCGCTGCAGACGGTCGCGCAGGCGCTGCTCGCCGAGGGGCCCGGCTCGCTGGAGCGGTTCCGGCTGACCGTCGGCCGGCCGGTGCACCCGATGCTCGCGCACAGCGCCTCGTCGGTCGCCGAGGCGGTGGAGAAGCTGGGTGCGTGCGCGGTGGAGGAGAAGCTGGACGGCATCCGCGTCCAGGTCCACCGCGACGGCGGCGCCGTCCGGATCCACACCCGCACCCTGGACGACATCACCGACCGGCTGCCCGAGGTGACCGCCGCCGCGCTCGGCCTCGCGGGCGAGAGGTTCGTCCTGGACGGCGAGGTGATCTCCTTCGGCGCGGACGGACGGCCCCGCTCCTTCCAGGAGACGGCCGGCCGGGTCGGCTCCCGCACGGACGTGGCCCGGGCGGCCGGCGAGGTCCCGGTCTCCCCGGTCTTCTTCGACGCCCTGTCCGTCGACGGACGCGACCTGCTGGACCTGCCGTTCGCCGAACGGCACGCGGAGCTGGCCCGGCTGGTCCCCGAGCCCATGCGGGTGCGCCGGACCGTGGTGTCCGGACCGGCGGAGGCCGCCGCGGCGGAACGGTTCCTCGCGGACACGCTCGCCCGCGGCCACGAGGGCGTGGTGGTCAAGGCGCTGGACGCCGCCTACAGCGCGGGCCGGCGCGGCGCGTCCTGGCTGAAGGTCAAGCCGGTGCACACCCTCGACCTGGTGGTGCTGGCCGCCGAGTGGGGCCACGGCCGCCGCACCGGCAGGCTCTCCAACCTCCACCTCGGCGCCCGGACGGCGGACGGCGGCTTCGCGATGCTCGGCAAGACCTTCAAGGGCATGACCGACGCGATGCTCGCCTGGCAGACGGAGCGGCTGCGGGAACTGGCCGTCGAGGACGGCGGCTGGGGGGTCAGGGTGCGCCCCGAACTCGTCGTGGAGATCGCCTACGACGGCCTGCAGCGCTCCTCCCGCTACCCGGCCGGCGTCACCCTGCGCTTCGCCCGCGTGCTCCGCTACCGCGAGGACAAGCGGCCCGAGGAGGCCGACACCGTCGAGGCCCTGCTGGCGGCCCACCCGGAGGTCGCGCCATGACGGTCAGGGCGACCAGGCGCAGTGCCGGACTGCTGCTGTTCCGGCGCGCCGACGACGGGCTGCAGGTGCTGCTCGGCCACATGGGCGGGCCGTTCTTCGCGAAGAAGGACGCCGGGGCGTGGACCGTGCCCAAGGGCGAGTACGACGCCGGGGAGCCCGCCTGGGAGGCGGCCCGGCGTGAGTTCCGGGAGGAGCTGGGGCTGGCGCCGCCCGAGGGGGAGGCCGTGCCGCTGGGCGAGGTGGCGCAGCGGGGCGGCAAGGTCGTCACGGCGTGGGCGGTGGAGGCGGACCTGGACCCGGGGACGATCCGGCCGGGCACCTTCACGATGGAGTGGCCGCCGAGGTCCGGCCGCACCCAGGAGTTCCCGGAGCTGGACCGGGTGGCGTGGTTCGGTCTGGACCGGGCCCGCGAGGTGATCATCTCGGCGCAGACGGCGTTTCTCGACCGGCTGGCGGAGCACTCGGACTGAACAGCGGCCTACGCGTTGCGACGGGCGGCGTCGCGCGCGAAGGTCGAAGCAGGCCCGCTCCCAGGGAGGTCAGCCATGCCCATCGCGACGGTGAACCCGGCGAACGGCGAGACGCTCAAGACGTACGAGGCCCTGGGCGAGGAGGAGCTGGAACGCCGGCTCCAGCTCGCCGAGGCCACGTTCCGCACGTACCGGACGACCACGTTCGCCGAACGCGCGCGGATGATGAACAGGGCCGCCGACCTGCTGGACGAGGACCAGGAGGAGATCGGCCGGATCATGACCACCGAGATGGGCAAGCCGGTCAAGCAGGCCCGCGCGGAGGCCGCCAAGTGCGCCAAGGCGATGCGCTGGTACGCCGACCGCGCCGAGGGCCTGCTGGCCGACGAGGAGCCGCCCGAGCGGGACGTGCGGGACTCCGGCGCCTCCCGGGTCCGGGTCCGCTACCGGCCGCTCGGTCCCGTCCTCGCCGTGATGCCCTGGAACTTCCCCCTGTGGCAGGTGATCCGGTTCGCCGCGCCCGCGCTGATGGCCGGCAACGTCGGCCTGCTCAAGCACGCCTCGAACGTCCCGCAGACGGCGCTGTACCTGGAGGACCTGTTCCACCGGGCGGGCTTCACGGAGGGCTGCTTCCAGACCCTGCTGATCGGCTCGGCCGCGGTGGACGACGTACTGCGCGACGAGCGGGTCAGGGCCGCGACGCTGACCGGCAGCGAACCGGCCGGGCGGGCCGTGGCCTCCACCGCCGGCGAGATGATCAAGAAGACGGTGCTGGAGCTCGGCGGCAGCGACCCGTACGTCGTCATGCCCTCCGCCGACCTCGACCACGCGGCCCGGGTGGCGGTGACCGCACGGGTGCAGAACAACGGGCAGTCGTGCATCGCGGCCAAGCGGTTCATCGTGCACACCGACGTGTACGACGCCTTCACGGAGAGGTTCGTCGCGGGCATGCGGGCGCTGCGGACGGGCGACCCGCTGGAGGAGGAGACGGAGGTCGGGCCGCTCGCCAGCGAGCAGGGGCGCAAGGACCTGGAGGAGCTGGTCGACGACGCCCGGCGGAACGGGGCCCAGGTGCTCTGCGGCGGCGAGCGTCCCGACGGGCCGGGCTGGTACTACCCGCCGACCGTGCTGGCGGGCATCACCCGGGAGATGCGCATCCACCGCGAGGAGGCCTTCGGGCCGGTCGCCACGCTGTACCGGGCCGACGACCTGGACGAGGCGGTGCTCATCGCCAACGACTCGCCGTTCGGCCTGAGTTCGAACGTGTGGACCCGCGACGACGACGAGGTGGAGCGGTTCGCCCGGGACCTGGAGGCGGGCGGCGTGTACGTGAACGGGATGACGGCCTCGCACCCGGCGTTCCCGTTCGGCGGGGTGAAGCGCTCCGGGTACGGACGTGAGCTGTCCGGGCACGGAATCCGGGAGTTCTGCAACATCACCACGGTTTGGCAGGGTGCGTGAGGACCGCGCGGCTAACATCCCGATTGTGAACCGCGAAGTGACCCTGCCTCTGATCGTCGACGACCGCGGTACCTTGCAGGTGGCAGCGGCCGACGTGAGCAAGTTGTTGCGGACCGTGGGGGGGCGGTGGCTGCATCTCGTCGAGGCCGGGGAGCAGCTCGACGAGGACACGGTGGCCGCCCTGACCATCGAACTGGCGAAGCTCGCGGACCGCATCGACGTGGCGTGCATCGCCCACAGCAGCGGGGCGCCGTAGCCCTCGAGGGGGTTTCGCAGCGTGGCCGTCCCTGACCCCTTGTCACCGGTTCGGAGTAGTCCGGCGCGAGATCGTCGCCCCGTCGGGTGAACCTGGGTGGACCACCTTTCTGACCGGCGGGCGAAGGCCTGCCGGACGGCGAAAGCAGGGACGGCTCATGGCGACTTTGTGCAGACCCTCGGTGTCCGTACCAGAGCATGTGATCACGATGGAGGAGACGCTGGAGCTGGCGCGCCTGCACCACGCGGACCACCCCCAGCTCCCGCTGGCCCTCCGGCTGATCGAGAACACGGGCGTCCGCACCCGGCACATCGTGCAGCCCATCGAGGAAACCCTGAAGCACCCGGGGTTCGAGGACCGCAACAAGCTCTACGAGGCGGAGGCGAAGGCTCGCGTCCCCGCGGTGATCCAGCGGGCGCTCGACGACGCCGAGCTCCTGACGGACGACATCGATGTCATCATCTACGTGTCGTGCACGGGCTTCATGATGCCCTCGCTCACCGCGTGGCTGATCAACGAGATGGACTTCCCGAGCAACACCCGGCAGCTCCCCATCGCCCAGCTCGGCTGCGCGGCCGGCGGTGCGGCCGTCAACCGGGCCCACGACTTCTGTTCGGCCTACCCCGAGGCCAACGCCCTCATCGTGGCCTGCGAGTTCTGCTCGCTGTGCTACCAGCCCACCGACCTGGGCGTCGGCTCGCTGCTGTCCAACGGGCTGTTCGGCGACGGCATCGCCGCCGCCGTGGTGCGGGGCCGCGGCGGCACGGGCGTCCAGCTCGAGCGCAACGGCTCGTACCTGATCCCGAAGACCGAGGAGTGGATCGCCTACGACGTCCGGGCGACCGGCTTCCACTTCCTGCTGGACAAGCGGGTCCCCACCACCATGGAGCCCCTCGCCCCGGCGCTCCAGGACCTCGCGGGCAACCACGGCTGGGACGCGTCCGACCTGGACTTCTACATCATCCACGCGGGCGGGCCCCGAATACTCGACGACCTCAGCAAGTTCCTGGAGGTCGACCCGCACGCGTTCCGGTTCAGCCGGGCGACGCTCACCGAGTACGGCAACATCGCCAGCGCCGTCGTCCTGGACGCGCTGCGCCGGCTCTTCGACGAGGGCGGTGCCGAGCACCGGGCGCGCGGGCTGCTGGCCGGGTTCGGGCCCGGCATCACCGCCGAGATGACCGTGGGCCGCTGGGTCCAGGACGGCGAGAAGACACGATGACGATCGAAGAGACCCTCACCGAGCCACTGCCCCTGCCCCCGGTCCGGCACTGGCCGGCGGCCGACCTCACCGGGACGGACTTCGACCCGGTGCTGGCCGAGCTGATGACCGAGGGCCCGGTCACCCGCATCCAGCTCGCCAACGGCGAGGGCTGGGCCTGGCTGGTCACCCGGTACGACGACGTGCGCATGGTGGCCAACGACCCGCGCTTCGGCCGCCAGGCCGTCATGGACAAGCAGGTCACCCGGCTCGCCCCGCACTTCATCCCGGACCGGGGCGCGGTCGGCTTCCTCGACCCGCCCGACCACACCCGGCTGCGCCGCTCGGTGGCCGCCGCGTTCACCGCCAAGGGCGTGGAGCGGATCCGCCACAGGGCGCGCGCCGTGCTCGACGAGCTGGTGGACGAGCTGCTCCAGGACGGGCCGCCCGCCGACCTCACCGGCGCGGTGCTCAGCCCGTTCCCCATCGCGGTGATCTGCGAGCTGATGGGCGTGCCGGCCGCCGACCGGCCCAGCATGCACACCTGGACCCAGCTCATCCTGTCCTCCGCGCACGGCAAGGAGCTCAGCGAGAAGGCCAAGCGCGAGATGAGCGCCTACTTCTCCGATCTCATCGCACTGCGCGAGAACAGCACGGGCGAGGACGTGACCTCCCTGCTCGGCGCCGCCCTGGGCCGGCAGGAGGTCAGCCTGGAGGAGGCCGTGGGCCTGGCCGTCCTGCTCCAGATCGGCGGCGAGGCGGTCACCAACAACAGCGGGCAGATGTTCTACCTGCTGCTCACCCGCCCCGAACTGGCCGAGCGGCTGCGCTCGGATCCCGGGATCAGGCGGAGGGCGATCGACGAGCTGCTGCGCTTCATCCCGCACCGCAACGCCGTCGGGCTGTCCCGGATAGCCCTGGAGGACGTGGAGATCCACGGCGTCCGCATCCGGGCCGGGGACGCGGTCTACGTCTCCTACCTGGCCGCCAACCGCGACCCGGAGGTCTTCCCCGACCCGGAGACCATCGACGTCACCCGCAGTCCCAACCCGCACGTGGCGTTCGGCTTCGGCCCGCACTACTGCCCCGGCGGCATGCTGGCCAGGCTGGAGTCGGAGCTCCTGGTGGACGCCCTGCTGGACCGGGTGCCGGGTCTCCGGCTGGCCGTGGACCCGGCCCAGGTGCCCTTCCGCAAGGGCGCGCTGATCCGCGGGCCCGCGGCCCTGCCGGTGAGGTGGTGAGCGGCCGATGACCACGACGGAGGGGCTGGCGGTACCCGAAGGGCCCGCGGCGCGGGCAGCCGCGCAGGCCGGGGAGACGTCGCCGGCCGAGGGGCTGCTGGTGCCGCCGGGCCACGGCCGGGTCGTCGAGACACCGGCCCAGCGGGTGACGTTCAAGGTCACCGGCACCCACTCGCGGACGGCCTCCACCTTCGAGGTGGAGGTCCCGCCGGGGTTCGACGTCGGCGCCCATGTGCACACGCGCAGCGAGGAGCTGTTCTACGTCCTCGAGGGCGAACTGGACGTGCTGGCCTTCGAGCCGCGCATCCGCACCCCCGACAACTGGCAGTGCTGGGAGTCGAATTCGGGCAGCCGCGTGGTCCGGGCGACGCCGGGCACGGTGATCGTCGTACCGCCCGGCTGCCCCCACGCGTTCGCCAATCCGACGGACACGCCGGCGAGGATGTTCTTCCAGGCGTCCCCGCCGCCGGACCACGAGCGCTACTTCGAGGAGCTGCTGGAGATCCTGCGCGACGGCGGACCGCCGGACCGCGAGGCCATCGAGCGGCTCCGCCGGCGCTACGACATCGAGCAGCTCACACCACTGCGGCACAGGTGACCGCAGGACACCGCCGACGAACGCCGGGGCGCGGGTGCCGCTACGGCCCCGCGCCCCCCGCCGCTCTCGGACCGGTGTCCGGGCCGGCCCCGGCGCTACCGGATCGGCATCCCGGAGAGGGTGCGGGCGATGACCAGGCGCTGGATCTCGCTCGTGCCCTCGAAGATGGTGTAGATCGCGCTGTCGCGGTGCATCCGCTCCACCGGGTACTCGCGGGTGTAGCCGTTGCCGCCCAGGATCTGGACGGCCTGCGCGCTCACCTTCTTCGCGGTCTCACTGGCGAACAGCTTGGACATGGAGCCCTCGGCCGCCGTGAACGGCTTGCCGTTGACGGCCATCCAGGACGCCCGCCACACCAGCAGCCGCGCGGCGTCGATCTGCGTCCGCATGTCCGCGAGCTGGAAGGCCACGCCCTGGTTGTCGATGATGGGCCGGCCGAACTGCTCGCGGGTCTTCGCGTAGTCGAGGGCGACCTCGTACGCGGCGCGGGCGGTGCCGACAGCCATCGCGCCCACGGCGGGCCGCGAGGCCTCGAAGGTGGCCATGGCCGCGTTCTTCACCCGCTCGCCGCCCGCCTTCGCCCGCTCCCGGGCACGGGCGAGCCGCTCGTCCAGCTTCTCCTTGCCGCCGAGCAGGCAGGAGCCGGGGACCCGGACGCCGTCGAGCACGACCTCGGCGGTGTGCGAGGCGCGGATGCCGTGCTTCTTGAACTTCTGGCCCTGGGTGAGCCCCGGGGTGCCTGGCGGGACGATGAAGGAGGCGTGGCCCTTGGAGCCGAGGTCCGGGTCGACGACGGCGACGACGACGTGGACGTTGGCGATGCCGCCGTTGGTCGCCCAGGTCTTGGTGCCGTTGATCACCCACTCGTCCTTGGCCTCGTCGTAGACCGCGCGCGTGCGCATGG
Source organism: Streptomyces sp. NPDC056580 (assembly GCF_042793175.1). Lineage (NCBI taxonomy): Bacteria > Bacillati > Actinomycetota > Actinomycetes > Kitasatosporales > Streptomycetaceae > Streptomyces > Streptomyces sp. NPDC056580. The sequence continues at coordinate 644,338 of NZ_JBHTVE010000001.1, forward strand.
AGGCCACGTCGGAGCCCGCGTCCGGCTCGGAGGAGCAGAAGGCGGCGACCTTCACGTCGTTCTGGTCGCCGTACATCTGCGGGATCCAGGTGCCGATCTGCTCCTCGGTTCCGTTGGCGAGAACGCCCACGGCGGCCAGACCGGTGCCCACAATGGACAGGGCGATGCCCGCGTCGCCCCAGAACAGCTCCTCCATGGCCATCGGGATGCCGAGACCGGTGGGGTCGAAATACTGTTGCGCGTAGAAGTCGAGGGAGTAGATGCCGACCTTCGCGGCCTCCTGGATGACCGGCCAGGGAGTCTCCTCACGCTCGTCCCATTCGGCGGCCGCGGGGCGGATGACGTCGGCCGCGAAGCCGTGCAGCCACTCCCTGACCTCCTTCTGTTCGTCGTTGAGCTCCATGGTGAACTCGGCCATGTCCCCTCCAGCGGCGGTACGTGCGGTCCTACCAGCGATGTTACTAGCGGTAACACGAGTGTGTTACCGACCAGTAGGAAAAGTCAACTCCTGAGGGCGCCTCGGCAGCCCGTTCGATGTCACGGGCCCGGGCAGTGTTAGTTTGCGCAGGCGTCACCGAATCAGCACGGGTGGGGAGAGCACATGGACACCACGCAGCGGACCGATCAGCAGCGGTCCGCCGACCGCCGACGGCGCGAGCTGCTGGAGGCCGCCGACCGGGTGGTGCTCCGCGACGGCCCGCAGGCCTCGATGAACGCGATCGCCGCGGAGGCCGGCATCACGAAGCCGATCCTCTACCGCCACTTCGGCGACAAGGGCGGCCTCTACGCCGCCCTGGCCAAGCGGCACACCGACGCGCTGCTGGACTCGCTGCGCGCCGCCCTCGACGCGCCCGCCGACCGGCGCGAACGGGTGGAGTCCACCCTCGACACCTATCTCGCGGCGATCGAGGCCCGGCCCCAGGTGTACCGATTCCTCATGCACCCGGCGGAGGGCAGCACCGGCGGCGACCAGGGGTTCGACGTCGGCAAGCACAGCGCTCCGCTGCTTCGCCGGATGGGCGAGGAGCTGGCCCAGGTCATCGAGGACCGGCTGGACCTCGGCCCGGGCAGCCAGCAGCTCGCCCGGGTCTGGGGACACGGGATCGTCGGGATGATGCACGCGGCCGGCGACTGGTGGCTCGGCGAGCGGCCCTGCTCCCGGGCGGAGTTGGTCCGCTCGCTCGCCGACCTGCTGTGGGGCCGCCTCGCCGCGGCCGGCGACCGGGTCGGCGGCCCGGGGTTCTGACGGGGCCCCGGCGCCTGTCTGACAGTTCCCGCCGGGCCCGCGACGCCTGGCACCGCAACTCGCCGCGGCGTCGGGTACGCCCGGGTACATCCAGTACGAGGGCGACCCTCCGCCCTGCGATGCACGGCACCGGACGCCACGGGCCGATCCGACGCGAATCGTCAGACAGGCCCTAGCCCTCGGTGCGGCCGCCCGCGCGGCGCCAGGGAGCCCGGTCGATCCGCCGCCGCAGCCGGCGGCCGCGCAGGCCCGCCACGCGGTCGGCGTAGACCGTGCCCGCCAGGTGGTCGCACTCGTGCTGCAGGCACCTGGCGAAGAACCCGGTGCCGTGGACGGTGACCGGCTCCCCGGCCGCCGTGAAGCCCTCGACCACCGCGTGGTCGTGGCGCTCCGTCCCCGCCTCCAGGCCCGGCAGCGACAGACAGCCCTCCGGGCCCCGGATCACCACGCCGTCCGCCTCCACCAGACGCGGGTTGACCACGTGGCCGAGGTGGCGGACGTCCTCGTCGTCGGGACAGTCGTACACGAACACCCGCACAGGCACCCCGATCTGGTTCGCGGCCAGGCCCACCCCCTGGGCCGCGTACATGGTCGCGAACAAGTCCTCCACGAGTGCGGCGAGTTCTGGGCCGAAGTCGGTGACGTCCGCGCAGGGCCCGTGCAGAACGGGGTCCCCGAGCAGGGAAAGGGGCCGGACGCGCCCGTGGGCGCCCGGGATCGGGCGGTGTCGCATGGCGGCAAGGGTACGGTTCGTTCGGCCCATGCCGGCCGCGAGGCGTGGACCGCGATTCGGGTGTGCGAATGGATCTCGATAGGCTGAGGTCCACACCACGCTGCCGGATGGCCCCAGGCGCGGCGCGTACGCAAGGAGGATCGAGAACTGATGGCAGGCAACTCGGACCCGCTCTCGCCGCGGGCCAAGCTGGCCGTGACCGCGGGCAAGGCGGTCGCTGCGGCATCGCGCGCCGCCGGACGCGGCAGCGGGTCGGTGATCGGTGGCCGGGTCGCGCTGAAACTCGACCCCGACCTCCTCGGACGGCTCGCCCAGAACCTGGACGTCATCCTGGTGTCCGCCACCAACGGCAAGACCACGACCACCCGGCTGATCGCGGAGGCGCTGCGCGCCGCCGGCCCGGTGGTGTCGAACGCGCTCGGCGCCAACATGCCCGCCGGCATCACGTCGGCGCTGGCCGGCGGCTCGGACGCGAAGTTCGGCGTCATCGAGGTCGACGAGAAGTACCTGGCCGGGGTGGCCCGGGACACCGGGCCCAAGTGCATCGCCCTGCTGAACCTGTCCCGGGACCAGCTCGACCGCGCCGCCGAGACCCGCATGCTGGCGGAGAACTGGCGTGAGGGCCTGGCCGGCTCCAAGGCGGTCGTCGTCGCCAACTGCGACGACCCGCTGGTGGTCTGGGCCGCGTCCTCCTCCCCCAATGTGATCTGGGTCGCGGCGGGCCAGATGTGGAAGGACGACGCCTGGTCCTGCCCGTCCTGCGGCGGCGTGATGCAGCGCCCGGGCGACGACTGGTTCTGCGGCGAGTGCGGCTTCCGGCGGCCCACCCCGAGCTGGGCGCTGTCCGGGGACCACGTCCTCGACCCGCACGGCTCCGCCTGGCCGATCCACCTGCAGCTTCCGGGCCGGGCCAACAAGGCGAACGCGGCCAGCTCCGCGGCCGTCGCCGCCGTCTTCGGCGTGCCGCCGCAGGTGGCCCTGGAGCGGATGTACCAGGTGCAGGCCGTGGCCGGCCGGTACGACGTCGTCCAGTTCATGAACCGCGACCTCAGGCTGCTGCTGGCCAAGAACCCGGCCGGCTGGCTGGAGACGTTCTCCCTGATCGACCCGCCGCCCACCCCGGTGATCCTGTCCGTGAACGCGCGCGGAGCCGACGGCACCGACACCTCCTGGCTGTGGGACGTGGACTACACGCGGCTGACCGGCCACCCGATCTTCGTGATCGGCGACCGCAAGCTGGACCTCGCGGTCCGCCTCGAGGTCGCGAACCAGCAGTTCCAGGTGTGTGACAACCTCGACCAGGCCGTCCAGGCCGCCCCGCCGGGCCGTATCGAGGTCATCGCGAACTACACCGCGTTCCAGGACCTGCGCCGCCGCGTCGGCAACTGATCTTCGAAGGGCGATCACCTCATGAGCGACAACCAACTGCGGCTGGTGTGGATCTACCCGGACCTGCTGAGCACCTACGGCGACCAGGGCAACGCGCTCGTCGTGGAGCGCCGGGCGCGCCAGCGCGGCCTGGACGTGGCCCGGCTGGACGTGCGCAGCGACCAGCCGATCCCGACGTCCGGCGACATCTACCTGATCGGCGGCGGCGAGGACCGGCCGCAGCGCCTCGCGGCCGAGCGGCTGCGCCGCGACGGCCATCTGCACCGGGCCGTGGAGAACGGCGCGATCGTGTTCTCGGTCTGCGCCGGCTACCAGATCCTCGGCCACGAGTTCATCAACGACCTCGGCCAGCGGGAGCCCGGCCTCGGCCTGCTCGACGTGACGTCGGTGCGCGGCGAGGGCGAGCGGTGCGTCGGCGACGTCCTCGGGGACATCGACCCGCAGCTCGGCCTGCCCCCGCTGACGGGTTTCGAGAACCACCAGGGCGTCACCCACCTCGGCCCCGCCGCCCGGCCCTTCGCCCGGACCCGTATCGGCAAGGGCAACGGCACCGGGGACGGCACCGAGGGCGCGTACAACGGCACCGTCTTCGGCACGTACATGCACGGCCCGGTGCTCGCCCGCAACCCGCAGATCGCCGACCTGCTGCTGAAGCTGGCGCTCGACGTCAACGCGCTGCCGCCGGTGGACGACCACTGGTACGAGGCGCTGCGGGGCGAGCGCATCGCGGCCGCGCAGACGCCCGCGTAAGGCCCGCGTCAGGGGTCTCTCAGCGCATTCCGGCAAGCTCCTGGTGGGCCCGCCTGACGGCCCGTCCGCTCACATGTGCGGGCGCGTCCAGCAGGCGGACGCCCGCTACGGAGCCACCCCCTCACGCCGGTAGGGTGGCCGGGAACCCGCCGGACGACGTGGTCCGGTATCCCGGCCCACGTTGAGAAGGTATTTCGGGCTATGCGCATTGGTGTCCTCACGTCCGGCGGCGACTGCCCCGGCCTGAACGCCGTCATCCGGTCCGTCGTGCACCGTGCCGTGGCCGACCACGGCGACGAGGTCATCGGTTTCCGGGACGGCTGGAAGGGCCTCCTGGAATGCGACTACACGAAGCTCGACCTCGACGCCGTGGGCGGCATCCTGGCCCGCGGCGGCACCATCCTCGGCTCCTCACGGGTCCGCCCCGAGCACCTGCGCGACGGCGTCGAACGGGCCAGGGGCCATGTCGCGGAACTCGGTCTTGACGCGATCATCCCGATCGGCGGTGAGGGCACGCTGAAGGCGGCCCGCCTGCTGTCGGACAACGGCCTGCCCATCGTGGGCGTGCCCAAGACCATCGACAACGACATCGCCGTCACGGACGTCACCTTCGGCTTCGACACGGCGGTCGGGGTCGCCACCGAGGCGCTGGACCGGCTGAAGACCACCGCCGAGTCCCACCAGCGGGTGCTGATCGTCGAGGTCATGGGCCGTCACACCGGCTGGATCGCGCTGCACTCGGGCATGGCGGCCGGCGCCCACGCCATCGTCGTCCCGGAACGGCCCTTCGACGTCGACGAGCTGACCAGGAAGGTCGGCGCGCGGTTCGAGGCGGGCAAGCGGTTCGCCATCGTGGTCGCCGCGGAGGGCGCCAAGCCGCGCCCCGGCACCATGGAGTTCGACGAGGGCGGCAAGGACGTCTACGGCCACGAGCGCTTCGCGGGCATCGCGCGGCAGCTCTCGGTCGAGCTGGAGCACCGGCTCGGCAAGGAGGCGCGGCCGGTCATCCTCGGGCACGTGCAGCGCGGCGGCACGCCGACGGCGTACGACCGCGTGCTGGCCACCCGCTTCGGATGGCACGCGGTGGAGGCCGTGCACCGGGGCGAGTTCGGCCGGATGACCGCGCTGCGCGGCACGGACATCGTGATGGTGTCGCTGGCGGAGGCCGTGGAGACCCTGAAGACGGTGCCCGTCGAGCGGTACGACGAGGCGGAGTGCGTCCTGTAGTCCGCCCCGGAACTACCCGCCCCCGGTAACGGCGCTGACCGGGGGCGGCTCTACTCTTGTGGGCGGACAGACGCGTACAACCCCCACGAATCAGGAGCCGGCGGATGGATCACAGCGGCCACGGCATGACGATGGACCTGCCGCCGTTCACGCTGGGGCGGGGGCTGCACTGGTCGGCGGACCCGTTCTTCCTCGTCGCCTGCCTGGCCGGCCTGGCCCTGTACGGATGGGGTGTCGTGCGGCTGCGGCGGCGCGGGGACTCCTGGCCGGCCTCCCGGACCGTGTCGTACGTCCTCGGTGTCCTCACCATCGGCCTGATGATGTGCACCAGGCTCAACGACTACGGCATGGTCATGTTCAGCGTGCACATGGTGCAGCACATGGTGATCAGCATGCTCTCGCCGATCCTGGTCCTGCTGGGCGCCCCGGTGACCCTGGCGCTGCGCGCGCTGCCGGCCGCCGGCCGCCGCAAGGGCCCGCGCGAGCTGCTGCTGATGCTGCTGCACAGCCGCTACATGCGGGTGGTCACGCACCCGGCGTTCACCATCCCGCTGTTCATCGCGAGCCTGTACGCCCTGTACTTCACCCCGCTGTTCGACTTCCTCATGGGCTCACGGGCCGGGCACGCGGCGATGATGGTGCACTTCCTCGCCGTGGGCGTGGTGTTCTTCTGGCCGATCATCGGCGTGGACCCCGGACCGCACCGGCCGGGGTACCTGATGCGGATGCTGGAGCTGTTCGCGGGCATGCCGTTCCACGCCTTCTTCGGCATCGCGCTGATGATGGGGTCCACCCCGATGGTGAAGACGTTCCAGAACCCGCCCGCCTCGCTCGGCATCGACGCGCTCTCCGACCAGAGCGCGGCCGGCGGCATCGCCTGGGCGTTCAGCGAGATCCCCTCCGTGCTGGTGCTGATCGCCCTGCTGTTCCAGTGGTACCGCTCCGAGCAGCGGCAGGCCAGGCGCAAGGACCGGGCCGCCGACCGGGACGGCGACAAGGAGCTGGAGGCGTACAACGCCTACCTGGCCTCCCTCAGCGCGCGCGAGGGCTGAGTACGCGCTATGCCTTCCGGGCGGAAACCGGGGCACCATGGTGGTGGACGGACCACGAGGAGGGTGTCGCGATGCCCGGTTCCACCAACGGTTCCACCAGAGCGATGGGGGCGATGACCGTCGGCGGGCTCGTCGTCGTCACGGCCTACACGGTCGCGCTCGGCAGCAACGGCTGGCTGTGGTTCGGCTGGGTGGTCCTCGGGCTGCTGACACTCGCGATGGTCGTCACCCAGTCGTAGGCCCGGCCGCGGACGCGGCTGACTACAGTGCCCGCATGAACAGCAGGGCCGCGTCGTTCGACGACCTCGACCGGAAGATCATCACCGCGCTGATGGCGAACGCCAGGACCAGCTTCGCCGAGATCGGCGCGGCGGTCGGGCTGTCGTCCACGGCGGTCAAGCGGCGCGTGGACCGGCTGCGCGACACCGGGGTGATCACCGGGTTCACGGCGACCGTGCGGCCCTCCGCGCTGGGCTGGCGCACGGAGGCGTACGTCGAGGTGTACTGCGAGGGCGCGGCCCCGCCGCGGCGCCTGGCGGAGGTGGTGCGCAACCACCCGGAGATCGCGGCGGCCATGACGGTGACCGGCGGGGCGGACGCGCTGCTGCACGTGCGGGCGCGGGACGTGGAGCACTTCGAGGAGGTGCTGGAGCGCATCCGCGCCGAGCCCTTCATCCGGAAGACGATCAGCGTGATGGTGCTCTCCCACCTGCTCCCCGAGAGCCCCGAGGCGGGCGCGACCCAGGCGGCACCGGACTAGGCGCGCGGCAAACCCGATTCGGCGCAGCGGTGCTGCGTTTCAGCCGCCGCGAACGCAGCGATGCTGCACCAGCGCGCAGCCTTTGTTTCTTGTCGTCCGTTCCCGCTGCTTTCTACCGTGGTGTCATCCTTCAGTGACACACAGGAAAGCGGAGGGAACCCTCTGTGCCCGAGAGCCGTGTGCCGCGCCTTCGGCGCTTCCTCGTCTGCGAACCCAGACACTTCGCCGTGCAGTACGCGATCAATCCGTGGATGCACCCCGACCGGCCGGTCGACGTGGACCTGGCCCGGGAGCAGTGGCAGGCCCTGATCGGCGCCTACCGCACGCACGGGCACACCGTGGACGCGGTCGAACCGGTCCCCGGTCTGCCCGACATGGTCTTCTCCGCCAACGCGGCGTTCGTGGTCGGCGGCCGGGTCTTCGGCTCCCTGTTCCACGCGCCGGAGCGGCGCCCCGAGTCGGTCCACTACGACACCTGGTTCAAGGCCGCCGGGTTCGACGTCCACCGCCCCGAGTCGGTCACCGAGGGCGAGGGCGACCTGGTGTGGACGGGCCGGTACGTGCTGGCCGGCACCGGCTTCCGCACCACCCGCGAGGCGCACCGCGAGGCCCAGGAGTTCCTCGGCCACCCCGTGATCGGCCTGACGCTGGTCGATCCGTACTTCTACCACCTGGACACGGCGCTGTTCGTCCTGGACGACGACAACATCGTCTACTACCCGGAGGCGTTCTCCCCGGGCAGCCGGGAGGTGCTGCGGCGCCTGTACCCGGACGCCGTGCTCGCCACCCGCGACGACGCCATGGCGTTCGGCCTGAACTCCGTGTCCGACGGCAAGCACGTCTTCATCGCCCCCCAGGCCGAGGCGCTGGCCGAGCGCCTGGACGGCCACGGCTACGTCCCCGTCCCCGTCGACCTTTCGGAGTTCCACAAGGCCGGCGGCGGCATCAAGTGCTGCACCCAGGAGATCCGCTGATGACCGCACCCGCGCGCACCCGTACGTCCGAGGACCTGATCCGGGCCGAGGAGCCGGTCCTCGCGCACAACTACCACCCCCTGCCCGTGGTCGTCGCCAGGGCCGAGGGCGCCTGGGTGGAGGACGTCGAGGGCCGCCGCTACCTCGACATGCTGGCCGGCTACTCGGCCCTCAACTTCGGTCACCGGCACCCGGAGCTGATCGAGGCCGCGCACCGGCAGCTCGACCGGCTGACCCTGACCTCCCGCGCCTTCCACAACGACCGGCTGGCCGAGTTCGCCGAGCGGCTCGCCGCGCTGACCGGGCTCGACATGGTGCTGCCCATGAACACCGGCGCCGAGGCCGTGGAGAGCGGCATCAAGGTGGCCCGCAAGTGGGCGTACGACGTCAAGGGCGTCCCCGCCGACCGGGCGACGATCGTGGTGGCGGCCGAGAACTTCCACGGCCGTACGACGACCATCGTCAGCTTCTCCACGGACGAGACGGCCCGGGCGGGCTTCGGTCCCTTCACGCCCGGTTTCAAGGTCGTGCCGTACAACGACCTGGCCGCGCTGGAGGCGGCCGTCGACGAGACGACGGCCGCGGTGCTGCTCGAGCCGATCCAGGGCGAGGCAGGCGTGGTCGTGCCGGACCAGGGCTACCTGACCGGCGTCCGCGAGCTGACCCGGCGCAAGGGCTGCCTGTTCATCGCCGACGAGATCCAGTCGGGTCTCGGCCGCACCGGCCGCACCCTCGCCGTCGAGCACGAGGACGTCGTCCCCGACGTGCTGCTGCTGGGCAAGGCGCTGGGCGGCGGCATCGTGCCGGTGTCGGCGGTGCTGGCCCGGCGCGAGGTGCTGGGCGTGCTGCACCCGGGTGAGCACGGCTCCACGTTCGGCGGCAATCCGCTGGCCGCGGCGGTCGGCACGGCGGTCGTCGGGCTGCTGGAGACGGGCGAGTACCAGCGCCGGGCGGCCGAGCTGGGCCTGGTCCTGCGCGACGGCCTGACCGAGCTGACCGGCCGGGGCGTGACCGGGTTCCGGGCGCGCGGGCTGTGGGCGGGCGTCGACGTCGATCCGGCGATCGGCACCGGCCGTGAGATCAGCGAGCGGCTCATGCGGGAGGGCGTCCTGGTCAAGGACACCCACGGCTCCACCATCCGGCTGGCGCCCCCGCTGACCATCACGGCCGAGGAGCTGCGCTCGGCGCTCGGCTCCCTGGAGAAGGTGCTCGGCTGAGGGACGGGGGGCCGGACCTGCGCCGGCCCCCCGCTCGGCGTCAGCTCCCGCCGAGGAGCCGCTCCATCTCCTTGATCTCGGCGTTCTGCGACCGGACGATGTCACCGGCCATGGTCCTGGCCGGGCCGTAGGCGCCCTCGGCCTTCTCGGTGCCGGCCATCTCGACGGCGCCCCGGTGGTGCTCGGCCATCAGGGAGAGGAACCTCCTGTCGAAGTCCGCGCCGCCGGCCTTCTTCAGGGCCGCCATGTCGTCGCCGCTCATCATCCCGTCCATCCCGGCCATGCCGGACATGCCGGCGTGTCCCGAGTGGTCCGTGCCGGCCTTCGGCACGTCCTCGCCCCACGCGGTCAGCCAGCCGGTCATGGTGCGGATCTCCGGGTCCTGCGCCTTCTCGATCCGGGCGGCGAGGTCCTTCACCCGGGCCGAGGAGGCCCGGCCGGCGGCGAGCTTCGCCATCTCCAGGGCCTGCCGGTGGTGCGGGATCATGCCCTGGGCGAAGGAGACGTCCTGGGCGTTGTGGGCGCCGGCGGTGGCGGACGCGGTGGTGCGCGCCGGGCCGCCGTGTTCCGCGTGGGCCGCGCCGTCGTCGCTGCCGCCGCAGGCGGCGAGGGCCAGCGAGGCGGTCACGGTGACCGCGAGGAGGGCGGCGCGGCGCGTCAGGGTACGGGTGGTCATGCTTCGAACTCCTGTTGTCGGAAGGGTCTTGCGGGCACGCGTGGTGGACGGCCGCCGGGGGCAGCGGCCGTCGGTGCCTCTAGATCCGCAGGAGTTGCAGTTCGGCCAGGGTGGGCGGGGCGCGGGCGCCGTCCGGCGCGGCGACGGCGCGGGAGCGGGGGGCTTCGGCCCGCACCGGGGTGGTCACCGGGTCGGGGACCAGAGCGGGCGGCCGGGGGCCGTCCTTGACGGCGGCGGACGCACAGGACGGGTCGGCGTGGTGCAGGTGGCCGCCGTCGCGGTGACCGTCAGGGCAGGCGTCCCCCGCCATGACCGCGACGGCCGTCCGGTGCCCGGTGTGGGCCCGTGCCGGGTGCCCGGTGCCGCCGCCTGGCCCCAGGGCGTGCATGCCCAGCAGACCGGCCAGCACCACGAGCACGAGCAGCGCACGACGCCGCCGTCGAGGCGGTCGCGCGGTGCGCTGCTGGTTGCCGGTCATCGCGGACATCGTACGGGGGCGGGCGGCACGAACCGCACCGCGACCCGCCCGACGACCGCGACGGCGGGCGGGGGGAGGGCGGAACCCGGGCGCCGCTCGGGGCGCATGGCGCCGCTCGGGGCAGTGGCGCCAGAGGGGCCGCCAGGAGCGCGTGAGGTGGAGATGTCGTCAGGGCCTGAGAAGGCGGAGGCGCGCCAGGGGCGGATGAGAGCGACGCCGGCCCCGACCGCGAGCCGCCCCGGGACCCGCACGACCGCGGCCCGGGGCGAGGTGCCCAAGACGCCGCCAGGGGCGTATGACGGCGGAGGCGCCAGAAGCCGAGCGAAGGCAAGGCCAGCCCCGGCGGGGCCGGCCCGAGCCGCGCCGGGACCCGCGCAGCGGTCGCGACACCGCCCCGGGCGGGAGCGCCACCCGGGCGCGGGACGCCGCGGGCCGCCAGAGGGACGTGAAGGCGGAGGCGTCGCTAGGGGCGCGTGAAAGCGAGGCCGGCCCAGTCCGCCCGGGGGTACCGCAGCGGATGCGCCCAGGCCCCGGCGGACGGGACGAAGGCGTGGGCGCCGTCCCGGCCCCCCTGCCGGTGCGGGTCCCGGTGGATCACGGTGAACCGCCGGGTCGCCCCGGAGGCGGCGGGACTCATGCCGACGTCCCAGTGACCGTACTGCCAGGTGAGGGACACCGGCGTCAGGGGCGGCACCTCGAAGCGCCAGAACGCCCGCGCCGGAGCGGTCAGGGCGTGCACGAGCGCGGCCCGGACGACCGCAGGTTCGGTGACGGCCAGCACGTGGCCCGGCTCGTCGGCGACGGCGTCGAGCCAGTCCGCGGTGCGCCGGCAGAACCGGCGCACCGACTCGCCGCCGTGCGGTGCGGCGTCCGGGTCGGTCAGCCAGGCGGAGAAGGCGTGGGGCTCCGCCGCGGCGACCTCGTCGGCCGTGCGGCCGCACCAGGCGCCGAGGTCGAGGTCGCGCAGCGCCGGCTCGCACGCCGCCGCCAGGCCCAGGGCTTCGGCGGTCGCCCGGCAGCGCAGGGAGGGCGCGCGCACGGACCGCGTGTGGGCGGGCAGGCCCGCTCGGGCCGCCCGTGCCCCGGCCAGGTCGCGTTCGCCCGGTGACGCGTCGCCGAACCGGGTCCCGGGGGCGGGGTCCCCGCCGCTGGTGCTCAGGAACGTGAGGCGGATCGTCATGCGGCTGACCTCCTTCGTGAACCGGCCGGCTCCCGGTGGGAGGAGTCCGTGCGCGGGTCGTCGGTGGAGCCCGGTGGGCGGTGGTCCGTCCCGGCGGGTGGCACCGCGGATGACACGGCCGACGGCACGTGCCGGCTCATGCGTACAGGTTCCACGGCCGCCACCGGCCGGGACCATCCGGCGGGTGTCCGAAGCCGCCCCGCCGACCGGCTGGGACGGCCCCGCCGCCCGGATGGTTCCGCTGCCGGCGGCCCATGACGCGCCACTCGGCGCGGTACGGATGAGACTGGACAACGGGCAGCGAGCGGAGCACAGGTGATCCGGGTACTGGTGGTCGACGACGAGGCCCTCATCCGCACGGGCTTCCGGCACATCCTCGACGCGGCGGAGGACATCGAGGTCGTGGCGGCGGTGGCCGGCGGCCAGGCCCTCACCGCCGTGCGGGAGACGGTCCCCGACGTGGTGCTGCTGGACATCCGCATGCCCGACGTGGACGGCCTGGCGGTCCTCGCGGAGGCCCGCCGGCTGCCGCGCCCGCCGGTCGTCGCCATGCTCACCACGTTCGACATGGACGAGTACGTGGAGACGGCCCTGCGCTCGGGCGCCGCCGGCTTCCTGCTCAAGGACACCGATCCGGAGGAGCTGCCGTTCCTGGTGCGGGCCCTGGCCGACGGCGGGACCGTCCTGTCGTCCAAGGTGACCCGGACGGTCGTGGACGGCTTCCTGGGCGCCGGTTCGCAGGAGGCCGCCGGCCGCGCCCTGGACCGGCTGACCGAGCGTGAGCGCCATGTGCTGCTCCTGGTCGCGGAGGGGCTGTCCAACGGCGACATCGCCGCGCGGATGCATCTGAGCACCGGGACGGTCAAGGACCACGTGAGCGCCATCCTGACCAAGCTGGAGGTGGGCGGCCGGGTGCAGGCCGCCCTGCTCGCCCAACGGGCGGGGCTCCTCACGGAGGAGGAGGGATGACCCCCCGCCGCCTGCCGCCCCCGCTGCGGGACGCCGCCTTCGTCGTCTGCTCGCTCTTCGACGTCTGGGTGCACTTCGACTCCGAGGAGCCGCTGCGCATGGGCTTCGCACTGGTGGCCGCCTCCGCGCTGCTGCTGCGCCGGCGCCTGCCGCTGCTGACGTTCCTGCTGACCCTGCCCTCGGTGCTGCTCTCCGACGCGGTCTTCGCCGCACTCGCCGCGCTGTACACCCTCGCCTCGCTCACCCGCCGCCGTGTCATGCTGGCGCTGTGCGCGCTGGCGTTCACGTTCAGCGACGTCACCCGATGGCCGTCGCCCGACAACATGCTGGGCGCCTCGACCCTGATCACCCTGACGTACACCGCGGCGATGGCCGCCGCCCCCGTGTTCCTCGGCCAGCTCGTCCAGACCCGGCGCGACCTGTCGTTGCGGCTCACCGAGATCTCCGAGGCGCGCGACCACGAACAGCTGCTGACCGCCCAGGCGGCGCTGTCCAAGGAACGCGCGCAGCTCGCCCGCGAGATGCACGACGTGGTCTCCCACCAGGTCAGCCTGATCGCGGTGCGGGCGGGCGCACTGCAGGTCGGCAGCCGGGATCCGGAGGTCAAGGAGGCGGCGGCCACGATCCGGCGGCTGAGCGTCCAGACCCTGGACGAGCTGCGGCACATGGTCAACGTCCTGCGGGCCTCCGGCGGCCGCCCGACCGAGCTGACCCCGCAGCCGTCCCTGGCCGACCTGGAGCAGCTCGTCGCGGGCAGCGGCATCGAGACCAAGCTGCGCATGGAGCTGCCCGAGGATCTGCCGCCGACCGTGCAGCGCGCCGTCTACCGCACCGTCCAGGAGGCGCTGACCAACATACGCAAGCACTCCCCCGGCGCCGCCGCGGCCGTCTGCCTCGGGCACCGGGACGGCACCGTCCGCGTCACGGTCACCAACTCGGCGCCGACCCGCCCCGGGCTCCCGCTGCCCAGCTCGCACTACGGCCTCGTCAGCCTGGGGCAGCGCGCCTCGCTCCTCGGCGGCACCATCACCTCGGGACCGACGACGGACGGCGGCTACGAGCTGTGCCTCGAGCTGCCCGCGACCGGCGCGCCGTGAGCACCGGGCGGGCCGGCGCTCGCCGCGCCGCCCGCGTCCGCCGGTTCCCCGAGCCGGACGCACGCGGGCCGGCCATGGGCAGCGCCCGTTCGGGGCAGCCGTACGGAGCCGGATCCGACACGGTCCGCACCGGTGCCCGACGGCCGCGCCGCACCTACACTGACGTCCCACGAGAGCCCGAACGACCTGGAAGAACGCGGTGGTTGAGCCAATCCGCCAGGAGTGAGGAGCGACCCCTTGTTCTACTACCTGCTCAAGTACGTCCTGCTGGGCCCCCTGCTCAGACTGGTCTTCCGGCCCCGGATCGAGGGGCTTGACCACGTTCCGGCGACGGGCCCGGCGATCGTCGCGGGGAACCACCTGTCCTTCTCGGACCACTTCCTGATGCCGGCGATCCTGCGGCGGCGGATCACCTTCCTCGCCAAGGCCGAGTACTTCACCGGGCCGGGCGTCAAGGGGCGGCTGACCGCGTTCTTCTTCCGCAGCGCCGGACAGATCCCGGTGGATCGCTCGGGCAAGGAGGCGGGGCAGGCCGCGATCCGCGAGGGTCTCGGGGTGCTCGGCAGGGGCGAACTGCTGGGCATCTACCCGGAGGGGACCCGGTCGCACGACGGCCGACTGTACAAGGGGAAGGTAGGGGTCGCGGTCATGGCGCTGCGGGCCGGGGTGCCCGTGGTGCCCTGCGCGATGATCGGCACCTTCGAGGCGCAGCCGCCGGGCAAGGTCGTCCCCCGGATCCGCCCCGTGGTGATCCGCTTCGGCGAGCCGCTCGACTTCTCGCGCTATGCCGGCATGGAGAGGGAGAAGACCGTCCTGCGGGCCGTCACCGACGAGATCATGTACGCGATCCTCTCGCTCTCCGAGCAGGAGTACGTCGACCGGTACGCGGCCGACGTCAAGGCCGAGCAGGCGGAGGCGAAGAAGGAGCGCAGGTTCCCCCGGGCGCCGCTCGGCTGACCTCCTCCCCCACGGCTGACCTCTGCCCTCGGCAGAACCGCTCGGGCCCGGGCGCGTCCCGTGCCTAGGCTCGCCGCATGAAGAGGGCAGTGGTGATCGGGGCGAGCGGGCAGATCGGCCGTCCGGTGGTGGCGGCGCTGGCACGGGACGGCTGGGAGGTGACGGCCGCCTCGCGGGGCGGTGGCCGGGACGCGTCGTGGGACGCCGGTGTACGGGTGGTGCGGCTGGACCGGTCCGACGACGGCGCGGTGGCCGCCGCGGTGGGCGACGGCTGCGATCTCGTGGTGGACGTGGTGGCCTACGACGCCTCGCACGCACGGCAGTTGACGTCGCTCGCGGACCGGATCGGTTCGGCGGTGGTCGTCTCCAGCGTGGAGGTGTACGAGGACGGCGCCGGACGCGGCTTCGACACCATGGGCGAGCCGGACGGCTTCCCGGTCTACCCGGTGCCGGTGCCCGAGTCCCAGCCGGTGGTGGCGCCGGGCACGGCGACCTACGCCACCCGGAAGGCGGCCCTGGAGCACGAACTCGGGCTCGCGGGCGAGAAGCTGCCGACGACCGTGCTGCGGGCGGGCGCGGTGCACGGCCCGTACAGCCGGCTCCCCCGCGAGCTGTACTTCGTGAAGCGGAACCTGGACGGCAGGCGCGAGCGGGTGCTCGCGTACCGCGGGGAGAGCCGCTTCCATCCGGCGAGCGCCCGGAACATCGCCGAACTGGTGCGACTGGCGGCGGCCCGGCCGGGGTCCCGGGTGCTCAACGCCGGTGACGGCGACGCCCCGACGGCCGCTGAGATCGGGGCGGCGGTCGACGCGGTCATGGGGGTGCGGACCCGGACGACGCCGGTGGACGGTCCGCCGCCCGGCGGGACCGTGGGCCAGACCCCGTGGTCGGTCCCGCGGCCGGTGGTCTTCGACGTGTCCGCGGCCGAGCGGGAGCTGGGCCACCGCCCGGCGCCGTACGCGGAGGGCCTCGCGGAGACGGTGGAGTGGCTGACCCGCGCGCTGCGCGAGCAGGACTGGCGGGAGCGCTTCCCGGTGCTGGCGCGGGCGTATCCCGCTCTCTTCGACTACGCGGCCGAGGACGCCTGGCGGACGCGGGCATGACGAAGGGGCGGCCGGGAAGTCCGGCCGCCCCCTGTGGTCCGTACGCCGTCCGTACGCCCTCCGTGCCGCTGGTTACGGCTTGGGCGTGGCGTGCGGCGCGCAGGTCACGTCGGCGGAGTCCAGCTTGCCGCCGAGGAGATAGGCGTCGACCCGGTCGTTGACGCAGGGGTTGACCAGGCCGGTCACGCCGTGGGAGCCCGCGTCCCGCTCGGTGATGAGCCGCGAGCCCTTGAAGCGCTTGTGCAGTTCGACGGCGCCCTGGTACGGCGTCGCGGCGTCACGCGTGGACTGGACGATCAGCACCTGCGGCAGACCCTTGTGGGTGCCCACCTCGACGGGCGTGTGTTGCTTGGCCGGCCAGGTGGCGCAGGGCAGGTTCATCCAGGCGTTGGCCCAGGTCATGAACGGGTGGTCCCGGTGCAGCCGGGTGTTGTCCCGGTCCCACTTGCTCCAGCTCGTGGGCCACTTGGCGTCGGCGCACTCGACTGCGGTGTAGACGGCGTTGCTGTTCTCCGAGGCGGCGTTGCCGGCCTCGTCCGACATGTCGGGGGCGGCGGCGTCCACGAGGGCCTGGGTGTCACCGGCGACGTACTTGCTGAACACCGAGGCGACCGGCACCCACGAGGAGTCGTAGTACGGGGCGCTCTGGAAGAAGGAGATCAGCTCGGCCGGGCCGACGACCCCGCCGAGGGGGCTCTTCTTGGCGGTGGCGCGCAGTTCGAGCCACTTGGCCTGGACCGCGTCGCGGGTGGTGCCCAGGTGGAAGGCGGCGTCGTTGGCGGCGACCCAGTCCTCCCAGTCCTTCCAGCGGCCCTCGAAGGCGACGTCCTGGTCCAGGTTGGCCTGGTACCAGATGCTCTGCTTCGACGGGTTCACCACGCTGTCCACGACCATGCGGCGCAGGTGGCCCGGGAAGAGGGTGCCGTAGACGGCGCCGAGGTAGGTGCCGTAGGAGACGCCGAGGTAGTTGAGCTTGCGCTCGCCGAGCGCGGCGCGGATGACGTCCAGGTCGCGAGCGGTGTTCGGCGTGGTCATGTGCGGCAGCATCGCGCCGCTGCGCTCGCCGCAGCCCTCCGCGTACTCGCGTGCCAGCTTGCGCTGGGCGGTCTTGTCGGCCTCGGTGTCCGGCACCGGGTCGGCCTTGGGCGCCTTGACGTACTCCTGCGGGTCGACGCAGGAGATGGGCGCCGAGTGGCCGACGCCGCGCGGGTCGAAGCCGACGAAGTCGTAGGCCTTCGCGACGTTCGCCCAGACGGCGTTCTTGGTGGTGACCCGGCGCGGGAAGCGCAGACCGGAGCCACCGGGACCGCCCGGGTTGTAGACGAGGGCGCCCTGGCGCTCCTGCGGCGTGCCCGTGTTGCCGATGCGGTCGACGGCGAGCTGGATCTGCTTGCCGTTGGGCTTGCTGTAGTCGAGCGGCACGGAGACCCAGCCGCACTGGATGGGCTTCTCCAGTCCCCAGTCGGCGGGGCAGTCACGCCAGTCGACGCCGGCCTTGGCGGCGCCGGCGGCGGCGATCTCGGCGCCGACGGCCTCCCGGTCCCGCCCCTGGCGGCTGTCGGCGCTGGCCGCGGGTGCCGACACCGCGCCGGCTATCAGGGTCGCCGTGACGAGCGCTCCGGCCGAACCGAGCGCCAGCAGGCGGCTCTTCGGTCTGTTGTCCCTCAAGTGGGCTCCCATTGCACATCGCTGCGAGTGGTCAGACGGGGATCCTCCCGGCTGTGAGCCACCTGGGAACAGGGGGCGCGGACCTTCTTTACCAATCCGATAAACGGATCGACGCGTCTCCTGAGCGGAACAGTCAGGTGAGCAGGGCGAGCGCCTCGTCGAGCAGCCGCCGCAATCTCAGCGCGTCGGGGGCGACGGCGCTGACGAGCACCGCGGGCCCGGCGAGCGGCATCAGCGCGGCGCACTCCCCCAGCACCCGTGCGGCGGCCGGCCGCTCCGCGAACTCGGGCCGGACCACGACCAGTTGCCCGACGGACCGGTGACCGCCGAGCATGGCGGGCCCGTCCCAGCCGCCCGGCGCTCCGGGCCCGCAGCTCAGCTCCTGGTCCAGCAGGGTCCGGCCGGCGACCCGCACGGTGAGCCGGCTGGTGAGCCGTCCGGGCTCCTCCCCGGCCCGCCCGAGCACCTGCTCCTCGCGCAGCACGAGCCGTGCGCCGGCGGCGAGTTCGGCCCGGGTGGTGACGCGCAGGTCGCTTCCGCCGGCCGAGATGAGCTGCTCCGGCAGCCAGTTAAGCTCCGCGCCGTCGGCCACGTCGAGCCGTACGTCGTATCGTGCCTCACCCTTGTGCTGTCCCGGCAGCGCGATGGTGGCGGCGGCCGAACCGACGTGCAGCCGGGCGCCCGCGGCCGCCCGGGCCCGCACCCGGAAGCGGTCGCCGCCGAGCGGGCCGCTCATCGCGCCGACGACCATCACCCGGGCCTCGTCACCGCTCGCCCGGACGCGACGCAGCGCGAGCGGGCCCTCGCCGTCCAGCACGGGCAGGACGGTGCCGCCCCGCCCGTCGCCGCGGGCGACGATCCGCGCGTCCGCCCGGACCCCGGTCGCCGTCACGCGGTCCACGCGGCGAGCCGCCCCCGCACCCACGCGGCGACCTCCGCCACGCCCGCGTCACCGCGCAACGACTGCAGGACCACCGGGAGTTCGCCCCGTTGCGCCTTGGCGTCGGCGGCCATCCGGGCGAGGTCGGAGCCGACGTACGGCGCGAGGTCGGTCTTGTTGACGACGAGCAGGTCGGCGGTGGTGACGCCGGGGCCGCCCTTGCGCGGGATGTCGTCGCCGCCGGCGACGTCGATCACGAAGACCTGAGCGTCCACGAGCCCCTTGGAGAAGGTCGCGGTGAGGTTGTCCCCGCCGGACTCCACGAGGACGAGGTCCAGGGGCCCCACCGTGTCCTCCAGATCCTCCACCGCCTCGAGGTTGGCGGAGATGTCGTCGCGGATCGCGGTGTGCGGGCAGGCGCCGGTCTCCACGGCCGCGATCCGCTCGGGCGGCAGCACGGCCTCCCTGAGCAGGAACTCGGCGTCCTCGCGGGTGTAGATGTCGTTGGTGACGACGGCCAGGGAGAGTTCGTCGCGCAGGGCGCGGCACAGCGCGGCGACGGTGGCGGTCTTCCCGGATCCCACGGGGCCGCCGAGCCCGATGCGCAGGGCGCGCCGGGTCCCGTCGGGACGGCGGGCGTCGGCGCTCACGGCGGCGGCGCCGGGGTGGGCGTGGTCGAGGTGCATGTACGGCTCCTGTCTCGGCTGCCTTGCCCGGGGGGTGGCTCCCCTGGCGGACGGCAGGTGTGTGTTGGGGGGGTGACCCGGAGGGAACGAGGGTGGGGCGCGTCAGGATGCGAACAGCCGCACGGGCCAGGCCGCGTGCCACTCGGCGCCGGTCTCCAGCAGCGGCCCGGAC
Source organism: Streptomyces sp. NPDC056580 (assembly GCF_042793175.1). Lineage (NCBI taxonomy): Bacteria > Bacillati > Actinomycetota > Actinomycetes > Kitasatosporales > Streptomycetaceae > Streptomyces > Streptomyces sp. NPDC056580. Next base: position 663,552 of record NZ_JBHTVE010000001.1, read on the forward strand.
CCGGCCGGCAGGGCGTCGGTCCCCTCGTCGGAAACCTGCCGCGCGGCCGCCACCGCCCGGTCCACGACACGGTCCAGCTCCGGCGCCAGCCGCGCCAGCACACCGGTCGCGTCGAACGGGTCGAGGCCGAGCAGCCGTACGGTCGCCGTGGCCGGTCCGCTCACGCTCTCGTACGCCGCGCAGTACGCCGCGTCCCCAGGTGCGAGACCGGCCGCGCGGGCGGCCAGGCCGAGCACCACCGGCTGATGCGCTCCTTTGGGGAACTCCTGTGCCAGCGCGTCGAGTTCCCCGGACGGCCAGCAGGCCCGGGCGGCCCGCAGCAACTGCCGCCCGAGCCGCCGCGCGGCCGCTCGCAGCGCGGGTGAGGGCGTGCGGGCGTCCGCGGCCGCGTCCAGCTCCCGCGGCTCGGCGCCCAGGACGGCGGCCGCCGCGAGGGCGCCCGCGAGGAGCCCGGCGGTGTGCAGCCGGCCCCGGCAGAAGTCCTCCAGGCTCGCGGCCGAGGTGATCCGGCCCGCCTTGACGGCGGCCTCCGCCCCGCCGGAGTGCGCGTGCCCTCCGGCGGGGAACCGGCCGTCGGCCAGGACGAGCAGTGCTGCCCTGGACATCAGAAGAGGAAGTAACGCTGGGCCATGGGCAGTTCGGCGGCGGGCGTCGCCTCGACCAGCTCCCCGTCGATGTGCACGGCGAAGCTGTCGGGGTCGATCCGCACGCTCGGCCGCGCGTCGTTCTCGCGCATGTCGGCCTTGGTGACCGACCGCGTCGAGTCGATGGCGGCGAACCGCTTGCCGAGCCCGAGCCGCTCCGGCAGCCCGTCCTCGACCGCGAGCGGCGCCACGAAGTTGACAGAGTTGCCGGCCGGCGCCCGGCCGATCGCCCCGTACATCGGGCGCGGCAGGATGGGCTGCGGGGTGGGGATGGAGGCGTTGGCGTCGCCCATCTGCGCGTACGCGATCTGGCCGCCCTTGATGACGAGGAGCGGCTTGACGCCGAAGAACGCCGGCTCCCAGAGCACCAGGTCGGCGAGCTTGCCGGTCTCCACCGACCCGATCTCCCGGGCCAGGCCCTGGGCGAGCGCCGGGTTGATCGTGTACTTGGCGACGTAGCGCCGCACCCGGTGGTTGTCCGCCCGGCCGTCGCCGGGCAGCGCGCCGCGCCGCCGCTTCATGACGTGGGCGGTCTGCCAGGTGCGCAGCACGACCTCGCCGACCCGGCCCATGGCCTGCGAGTCCGAGGAGATGATGGAGATCGCGCCCAGGTCGTGCAGCACGTCCTCGGCGCCGATGGTGGACGGCCGGATGCGGGACTCGGCGAAGGCCAGGTCCTCCGGGACCGCCGGGTTCAGGTGGTGGCAGACCATCAGCATGTCGAGGTGTTCCTCGGCGGTGTTGACGGTGAAGGGCCGGGTCGGGTTGGTCGAACTCGGCAGCACGTGCGGCTCGGAGACGACCGTCATGATGTCCGGCGCGTGCCCGCCGCCCGCGCCCTCGGTGTGGTACGCATGGATGCCCCGCCCGGCGATCGCGGCGAGCGTGTCGCCGACGAATCCGGCCTCGTTCAGGGTGTCGGTGTGGATCGCGACCTGGATGCCGGTCCGGTCCGCCACGGTCAGCGCGGCGTCGATGACGGCCGGGGTGCAGCCCCAGTCCTCGTGCAGTTTGAGCCCGAGGGCGCCGCCGCGGATCTGGGAGAGCATCGCCTCGTGCGAGACGGTGTTTCCCTTGCCCAGCAGGCCGATGTTGAGGGGGTACTGCTCCATCGCGGCCAGCATCCCGGCCAGGTGCCAGGGGCCGGGCGTCACGGTGGTCGCCTTGGAGCCCTCGGCGGGGCCGGTGCCGCCGCCGACCAGGGTGGTGATGCCGGCGGCCAGCGCCTCGTCGGCGACCTGCGGGCAGATGAAGTGCACATGGGCGTCGATCGCGCCGGCGGTGAGGATCCGCCCGTTCCCGGCGATGATCTCGGTCTCCGGGCCGATCACCAGGTCGGGGTGGACACCGTCCATGGTGTCCGGGTTGCCGGCCTTGCCGATGCCGGTGATCCGGCCGTCGCGGATGCCGACGTCGGCCTTGACGACGCCCCAGTGGTCGACGACGACCACCCCGGTGATGACGGTGTCGGGGGCGCCCTCGGCGCGGGTGGCCCGGGACTGGCCCATGGACTCGCGGATGACCTTGCCGCCGCCGAAGACCGCCTCGTCCCCGGCGAGTCCGGGCCCGCCGCAGCGGTCCTCCTCGATCTCGATCAGCAGATCGGTGTCGGCGAGGCGGACGCGGTCGCCGGTGGTGGGGCCGAACAGGTCGGCGTAGGCGGCGCGGGAGATCTCAGGCATCCAGGGCACCTCCGGTCGCGCCGCGCAGCCCGGGCACGATCCGGGCGCCGGCCAGGGGCACGAGCGCCACGTCCACGGGGATGCCGGGCTCGAAGCGCACGGCGGTGCCGGCGGCGATGTCGAGCCGCTTGCCGTGCGCGGCGGCGCGGTCGAACTCCAGACCGGGGTTGGCCTCGGCGAAGTGGTAGTGGGAGCCGACCTGGACCGGCCGGTCGGCGGCGTTGAGGACGGTGAGACGGGTGACCTCGCGGCCTTCGTTGAAGACGACGGGGCCGTCCGCGAACAGGACTTCTCCGGGAATCATCGCGGGCCCCTCAGACGATCGGCTCGTGCACGGTGACGAGCTTGGTGCCGTCCGGGAAGGTGGCCTCGACCTGGACGTCGTGGATCATCTCCGGAATGCCGTCCATGACGTCGTCCCTGGTGAGGAGCTTGCGGCCGGACGACATCAGCTCGGCGACGGTACGGCCGTCCCGGGCGCCCTCGAGGACGTGCGACGTGATGAGGGCGACCGCCTCGGGGTGGTTGAGCCTCAGTCCGCGGGCCCTACGCCTCTCGGCCACGTCGGCGGCCACATGGATCAGCAGCCGCTCTTGCTCGTGCGGGGTCAGTTGCACGTCCCACCTCACAGTCCTTGCTCCGGACCGTGCGGGGTCCGGTTGCCGCAGCCACCGCGACGGGGACAGATGTAACACACAGACAAATTGCCCCGATGGTGATCAACCTGTGCAGAGAAAACCCCTGGTGGCGTGGATCGGCAGGCTAGTTGGCCGGAGTTTCAACGACGTTAACCAGCCCTTGATCCACCCATGGCCACCCGATGGACTCCCGCATACGCACGCGTCGACGGCCCCCCGGCCCGCGGAACCGGCCGCTACGAGCCGCCGGGCCCCCGGTGCTCGGCGGCGACGCCGAACCGGTGCCGCTCCCGCGAACCCGCGGGCCCGGCCTCGCGCACCTTGGACACCGAGCTGACGATCTCCTCCCCGGCCGGCTCGTCGAGGGCGTCCAGACGCTCCAGGTCGGCGGCCGAGACCAGCGCGACGAGCGGCTTGCCGTGCCGCGTCACGACGACGCGCTCGCCGCCGTACACCACCCGGTTGATCAGGTCGGCGAGCTCAGCCCTGGCTTGCGTCACCGGAATCTCGTAGGCCATGCCCCCATCTTAACGTCACGTACATCCTGTACATTTTTTACAGACGCGGGGCCCAAGAGAGGTCCCGTTGTGAGGAGGGGGTTCGCCCATGGCACGACCGTCCGCCCGCCACGTCCTGCCCGAGTTCACCGAACGCACGGACACGGGGTCGCACCGCACGCTCGATCCCTATTCGAAGCTGTTCGAAAGCCGGATCGTCTTCCTCGGGACGCCGCTCGACGACACCGCGGCCACCGATGTGATCACCCAGTTCATGCACCTCGAACACACCGCGCCCGACCGGGACATCACGCTGTACCTCAACTGCCCGGGCGGCTCCTTCAGCGCCATGACGGCCGTCTACGACACGATGCGCTACGTCCACTGCGACGTGGAGACCTACTGCCTCGGCCAGGCCGCCTCCGCCGCCGCGGTCCTGCTCGCGGCCGGGGCCCCGGGCAAGCGGTTCATGCTGCCGGGAGCGCGTGTGGTGCTGGAGCAGCCCGCGCTGTCCGAGCCGGCCCAGGGGCAGCCGAGCGACCTGCTCATCCAGGCCGGGGAGCTGACGCGGATGCGCGCGCTGACGGAGGAGATGCTGGCCCGGCACACCGGGCGCACGGCGGAGCAGGTCGGCCTGGACCTGGAGCGCGACCTGATCCTCGACGCGCCGGGCGCACTGGAGTACGGCCTGGTCGACGGCGTCGTGCCGAGCCGCGGCGCCGGCCCGCGCGCCGAGCGGGCGGAGTGAGCCGCCGATGCCGCCCGCTGAGCTTCCCCCGCTGCCCGCGCTGACCAGGGCCGAGGGCGAGCTGATCGACCGTTACCTGGAGGCGGTCGACCTGCTCGGCCGGATCAACCCGGCGCGCCCGGGCGACACCTACGGCGGGCTGCGCGCGGCGCAGGCCCTGGTGCGCAAGGCGGCCGAACTGCGCGACGCGCTCGCCCTGATGCACCGGCGGGGCGAGACGGAGCTGCACGGGGACACGCTGGCACGGGCCCTGCGGGTGCTCGACGGCGAGCGCCGGACCGCGCGCGTCGTGCTCCCGCCCGACCGCGTGGGCTGACCCGGACACCGGTTGCGTGCCGGGTGGACCTCGCCGTCGACGGCCCGCCCGGCACGGAGTCGAAACGACCCGAACGACGGACCCCCGACCGGCTTATCTCCGGGCCTTTTTTCTGACCCTCCGACTTGCGCATTTCACGCCCAGCCGAGCCGGTCACGGATGCGAAGCCCCAGGTCCGGGGCTACACACCGGAGTTGACGGTGCCTCGAACAGAGCAGTGTCCACCCGAACGGGTGAGTGGTGAGTAACGCCACAAATCCCCGGTTCCGTTGGGATTTTCGGACACCTGTGAGTGAAGATCCCTGTCTGACGACAAGACCCCGCCACCGCGGCGGGGCGATCCGGGCGGACGCCGAGTCCTGCCGCCGCCCGGGTGACCGGTCGACAGGAGTGGATCGGCAGGAGTGGAGGACCCAGGCAAGACGGGTCGCCGGGACGGACGTTCGTCGCAGACGGACGGTCGTGCCGAGCAGCCCTTGGGGTGAAGCCGCGGCAACGCGGCCGGGCCACTTCGCCAGCCCGAATCCGACAGGTCATCCTTCACAGGCGGCTGACGAAGGGTTGCGCATGACTGCGCTGAATCGTGTCCCGTCGATGATGGCCCGGGCCGGCACGGCCTCGGCTCTTACGCTTGCCGCGGTGGGCGGCTCCGTCGCCGTGCCGGGCCTGGCCGGTGAGGCCTCGGCCGCCACTTTGGCGACGAAGGCTCTGCACGTCGCCGCTTCAAAGAAGGGCTCGCCTTACCAGTACGGGGCAACCGGTCCGCGCCGGTTCGACTGCTCGGGTCTGACGCTCTACTCGTTCAAGAAGGTGGGCAAGAAGCTGCCGCGCACGGCGGCCCAGCAGTACAACAAGACCCGCCATATCTCCGCCAGTCACCGCCGGGCCGGTGACCTGGTCTTCTTCCACTCAGGTTCCAGCGTCTACCACGTCGGCATCTACGCCGGGAAGGGCAAGATCTGGCACGCCCCGAAGACCGGGGCCGTGGTGCGTCTCGAGAAGATCTGGACCCGGAGCGTCTGGTACGGCCGGGTGAGCTGACCCCGTCCACCCCCGGAGCGGCTCCAGCAGCAGGGCCGCTCCCCCTGACCACCGGCGCCGTCCCGGCGCTCGCCTGAAGCACGCGGGCGGGCCCGGGACGGCGCGGTCGCGTCCCGGGCCGTGACGGGCCGCCCAGGCGCCCGCCCGGCCGCGCGCCGGTCCTCCGGACTCCCGGGGGACGCCCAGGCCTGTCTGACGATTCCCGCCGGGCCCGCGACGCGAATCGTCAGACAGGCCCAAGGGGTTCCTGCTGCGCGGCCGTCGTCAGGTGCTCCCTCCGGAGCGTCCACGGCAGCTCGATCGACACCGTCTTGCCGCCCTCGCGGGTGGGGCGGACGCGGAGTCTGCCGCCGCACTCGGCGGTGAGCCAGCGGATGATGACCATGCCGCGCCCGTTGTCCTGCTGGACGGCGGCGGGCAGTCTCTTCGGGAAGCGTGGATGGCTGTCCGTGACGCCGATGCGCAGGTGCTCGTCACGGTACAGCGCGATGTCGACCGTGAAGGTGGGTGACTGGCCGAAGGTGTGCTGCACGGCGTTGGTGGCGAGTTCGGAGACGATGAGCCGGACCGTGTCGGCCACGTCGGTGTCCGACGGCAGGCCCCACTCCGCGAGGGTGCCCACGACGTAGGAGCGGGCCGCGGAGACCGAGGCGGGATCGCTCGGCAGAGTGACGGATGCTTCCAGGTGGTCTGCCATGGCGAGGTCATCCCTTTCCCACGGGCCCGCGGTCCGGCGAGGAGCGGATGGTTCGAGTACGGTCCCGGACTGGTGGTTCTTCGCCAGACTGCCATCACCGGACCGGCCGGGGGAGCCATCCACCGAGATATGCATATATCTGTCGCCCGAAGCGGTGAACTCTGCGACTCGAGACCGTATCCGGGCGGCCCGGAAGGAGTAAGGAGTCCCCATGCAGAACGGTCCAGCGGTGCGACGCCGCAAGCTGGGCGCCGAACTGCGCGCGCTGCGCACCGGGGCCGGGCTCACCAGTGGCGAGGCGGCCCGGCTGGTGGGCTGGCACCAGTCGAAGGTGAGCCGCATCGAGACCGGCGCCAGCGGGGTGCGGCCGGCCGACGTGCGGCTGCTGCTCGACGCCTACGGGGTGGACGACCGGCAGCTGCGGGAGCTGCTGCTGGCGCTGACGGGCTCCGACGACGCGGGCGGCCGCAACCGCTGGTGGCACGCCTACCGCGGCGTGCTGCCGCCCACCTACCGCGACTTCATCAGCCTGGAGTCGCAGGCGAGCGGGATGCGCACCCTGGAGACCACGGTGGTTCCCGGCCTGCTGCAGACGCCCGAATACGCTCGCGCGGTGACCCGGGCGGCTGTGGAGGGCGTGGACGAGGAGCGGCTGGACGCCCTGGTGGAGGTGCGGCTGGCGAGGCAGGACGTGCTGCGCTCCGAGCCGCCGCTGGAGCTGACCGCGGTGCTGGACGAGGCGGTGCTCCGGCGCGAGGTCGGCGGTCCCGGGGTGATGGCGCGGCAGCTGGACCGGCTGGTGGAGGCGGCACGGCTGCCCCAAGTACGGCTCCAGGTGCTGCCGTTCTCGGCGGGGGCACACGTCGGCCTCACCGGGCCTTTCGTTATCTTCTCATTTCCGCGCACTTCTGATCTGGACGTGGTTGTTCTTGACCAGTTGACGAGTAGCCTTTACCTGGAACGGAAAGAAGACCTCATGGCCTACACCGAGGCCTTCGACTCCCTTCGGTTCCACGCCCTTTCACCCGAGGACTCGTTGGACTACATCGCCGGGATAGGTGACGGCGCGTAAGGAGGCACCATGACCGCACTGCCTCGGAACGTCCCAGCCAGTACCGACCTGCACGACGTGCGGTGGCTGCGCAGCAGCTACAGCACCGGAGCGAACAACTGCGTGGAGGCGGCACGTCCGTGCTCCGGCCCGTGGGCCGGACTGCTCGCCGTACGCGACTCCAAGGCCCCCGCGGGACCCGCGCTGCTCTTCTCCCCCGGGAGCTGGGCGGGCTTCGTGGCCGCACTCCGGTGACATCCGCCGGGCCCTGATCGGTCATCGACCGACGGACCGGCTCCTACTGATCAGATTCGATCACTTCCGTTCGCTGTGCGGCCGTGTCACGCCGACTCATGGTCGCGCCTCGCGAATCACACGTACAGCGCGTTCGATCTCGGCCCCGGAGAGGTCCGCGCGGGCGGTCAGCCGCAGCCGCGAGATGCCGTCGGGCACGGAAGGAGGACGGAAGCAGCCCACGGCCAGGCCTGCCGAACGGCAGTCGGCCGCCCAGCGCACGGCCCGCTCCGGGGACGGAGCCCGCACGGAGACCACCGCGGCGTCCGGACGCACCGCATCCAGACCCGCGGCGGTCAGCCGTGCGTGCAGTTCGGCGGCGACCGCGCGGGCCCGTTCCGCCCGCGCCGGCTCGCGCCGCAGCAGCCGCAGCGCCGCCAGCGCGGCGCCCACGGCGGCGGGGGCGAGGCCCGTGTCGAAGATGAACGTACGGGCCGCGTTGACCAGATGGGCGACGACCCGGGCAGGTCCGAGCACCACCCCGCCCTGACTGCCCAGCGACTTCGACAGCGTGGCCGTGGCGACCACGTCGCCTGAGCCCGCGAGCCCGGCCGCGAACGGGGCGCCCCGGCCGCCCTCGCCCAGCACCCCGAGCCCGTGCGCGTCGTCCACGACCAGCCCGGCGCCGTGCGCCCGGCACGCCTCGGCCAGGGCGGCCAGCGGTGCCGCGTCGCCGTCCACGGAGAACACCGTGTCGGAGACGGCGATCGCCGGCCCCTGGTGGGTGCCGAGCGCCTTGGCCACGGCCTCCGGGTCGGCGTGCCCGACCACCTGGGTGGCGCCCCGGGCGAGCCGGCAGCCGTCGATGAGCGAGGCGTGGTTGCCCGCGTCGGACACGATCAGCGAGCCGTGCGGCCCGAGCGCGGTGACGGCGGCCAGGTTGGCGGCGTAACCGGAGGAGAAGACCAGGGCCGCCTCGAAGCCGCAGAAGTCGGCCAGTTCCCGCTCCAGCTCGGTGTGCAGTTCGGTGGTGCCGGTGACCAGCCGGGAACCGGTGGCCCCGCCGCCCCAGGCACGGACGGCCCCGGCGGCCCCCTCGACGACCTCCGGATGGCGGGCGAGACCCAGGTAGTCGTTGCCCGCCAGGTCCAGCAGGGGTGAGTCGGCCGGGCGCGGGCGCAGGGTCCGCACGAGTCCGGCACGGCGGCGCGTCTCGGCCTGCTCGTCGATCCAGCCGAACGCCATGGGTCCTCCGGGCTTTTGTAGGTAGCGGACAGACACTAGCCGCACGGCCTGCCACCCAGGGTGTGGCAATACCCACACGGTGAACCGTCTCCGTTGTGCAAACTCTCCTTGGCCCGGGACGGTCCCGTAGGCCAGGATCGTGCCTCATGGACCTGCTGAACACGCTGGTGGAAAAGGGGCTTCGGCGCGAGTCGCCGACCCGCGACGAGGCACTCGCCGTGCTCGCCACCTCCGACGACGACCTGCTCGATGTGGTGGCCGCGGCCGGCAAGGTGCGCCGGCACTGGTTCGGCCGGCGCGTGAAACTCAACTACCTTGTCAACCTCAAGTCCGGCCTGTGCCCCGAGGACTGCTCCTACTGCTCCCAGCGGCTCGGCTCCACCGCCGGCATCCTCAAGTACACCTGGCTCAAGCCCGACGAGGCCTCCGAGGCCGCCGCCGCGGGCCTGGCCGGGGGCGCCAAGCGGGTCTGCCTGGTGGCGTCCGGGCGCGGCCCCACGGACCGGGACGTGGACCGGGTCTCCGAGACCATCCGGACCATCAAGGACCGGCACGAGGACGTCGAGGTGTGCGCCTGCCTGGGCCTGCTCTCCGACGGCCAGGCCGAGCGGCTGCGCGAGGCGGGCGCGGACGCCTACAACCACAACCTGAACACCTCCGAGGCCACGTACGGGGACATCACCACCACCCACACGTACGCCGACCGGGTGGACACGGTGAACAAGGCGCACGCGGCCGGGCTGTCCGCCTGCTCCGGGCTGATCGCCGGAATGGGTGAGAGCGACGAGGACCTGGTGGACGTCGTCTTCTCGCTGCGGGAACTCGACCCGGACTCCGTTCCGGTGAACTTCCTGATCCCGTTCGAGGGAACCCCGCTCGCAAAGGAGTGGAACCTCACCCCGCAGCGCTGCCTGCGCATCCTCGCGATGGTCCGCTTCGTCTGCCCGGACGCGGAGGTGCGCATCGCGGGCGGCCGCGAGGTCCACCTGCGCACCATGCAGCCCCTCGCCCTGCACCTGGCCAACTCCATCTTCCTGGGCGACTACCTGACCAGCGAGGGCCAGGCGGGCAGGGCCGACCTGGAGATGATCGCGGACGCCGGCTTCGAGGTGGAGGGCGCCGACCAGGTGACCCTGCCCGCGCACCGGGTGTCCGCCGCGGGCGGCTGCGGCTCGCACGAGGGCGCCGGGTGCGGCCCGCAGGCCGAGGCGGGCTGCGGCTCGCACGCGGCGGCCGGCTGCGGCTCGCACGGGGGCGGCGGTGTCTGCGGCACGGCGTCCACGCCGGAGCCCGCGGCGAACGAGGCGCGCACCGACCTCGTCGCCGTGCGCCGCCGGGGCGCCGGAACGGACCTCGCGCCCAATGCCTGACCTGCCCGGCCTGAGCCTGCCCGAGCTGCTGGAACTGGACCGGCGGCACGTGTGGCATCCGTACGGTCCGATGCCCGGGCGCGGTGAACCGCTCGTCGTGGAGTCGGCGAGCGGGGTCCGGCTGCGCCCGGCCGACGGCTCGGGCGAGCTGGTCGACGGCATGTCCTCCTGGTGGTCGGCGATCCACGGCTACAACCACCCCGTCCTCAACGAGGCGGCGCGGGAGCAGCTCGGGCGGATGAGTCACGTCATGTTCGGCGGGCTCACGCACGAGCCCGCCGTCCGGCTGGCGAAGCTCCTTGTCGACATGTCACCGGAGGGACTCGAGCACGTGTTCCTCGCCGACTCCGGCTCGGTGTCGGTCGAGGTCGCGGTGAAGATGTGCCTGCAGTACTGGCGCTCGCTCGGCCGGCCCGCCAAGCAGCGCCTGCTGACCTGGCGTGGCGGCTACCACGGCGACACCTGGCAGCCGATGTCGGTGTGCGACCCCGAGGGCGGGATGCACGGTCTGTGGGCCGGTGTGCTGCCGCGCCAGGTGTTCGCGGACGCGCCGCCGGCCGAGTACGAGGAGCCCTACGCGCTGCACCTGCGCGAGCTGGTCGCGCGGCACGCGGACGAGCTGGCCGCCGTGATCGTGGAGCCGGTGGTGCAGGGCGCCGGCGGGATGCGGTTCCACTCCCCCGCGTACCTGCGGGTGCTGCGCGAGGCGTGCGACGAGCACGGCGTGCTGCTGGTGTTCGACGAGATCGCCACCGGGTTCGGGCGCACGGGCGAGCTGTTCGCGGCCGAGCACGCGGGCGTCGCTCCGGACGTGATGTGCGTGGGCAAGGCGCTGACCGGCGGCTACCTCACCATGGCCGCCACGCTGTGCACCGCGCGGGTGGCGGACGGCATCTCGCGGGGCGAGGTGCCGGTGCTGGCCCACGGCCCGACGTTCATGGGCAACCCGCTGGCGGCCGCCGTGGCCTGCGCCTCGATCGGCCTCCTGCTCGGGCAGGACTGGCGGTCGGAGGTCCGGCGGATCGAGGCGGGCCTGCGGGCGGGTCTGGAGCCCGCCGCCGCGCTGCCGGGTGTGAAGGACGTCCGCGTCCTGGGCGCCGTCGGCGTGGTGCAGCTCGACCACGAGGTCGACATGGCCGCGGCCACCGGGGCCGCCGTGCGGGAGGGCGTGTGGCTGCGTCCGTTCCGCGACCTGGTCTACACGATGCCGCCGTACGTCACCTCGGACGAGGACGTGGCGCGGATCGCACGCGCGGTGTGCGCCGCGGCACGGGAGGGATGACATGCCGGTACTGGTGATCACGGGGACGGGCACGGAGGTCGGCAAGACCGTCACGACCGCGGCCGTCGCCGCCACGGCGCTCGCTGCCGGGCGTTCGGTGGCCGTGCTGAAGGCCGCGCAGACGGGCGTACGGCCGGACGAGCGCGGCGACGCGGACGAGGTGGCCCGGCTGGCCGGCCCCGTCACCGCGACCGAACTGGCCCGCTTCCCGGAGCCGTTGGCGCCGGGTACGGCGGCCCGGCGGGCCGGGATGGCGCCGGTGCACCCGCACGAGGTGGCCGAGGCCGCGGCCAAGCTCGCCACCGAGCACGACCTGGTGCTGGTCGAGGGGGCGGGCGGGCTGCTCGTCCGGTTCGACGCGGCGGGCGGCACCCTCGCCGACGCGGCCCGGCTGCTGAACGCGCCGGTGCTGGTCGTCGCCACGGCCGGCCTCGGCACGCTCAACACCACCGAGCTGACGGCCCGTGAACTGCGGACCCGCGGGCTCGAGCCGGCCGGGATCGTCATCGGGAGCTGGCCGGACGATCCCGACCTGGCCTGCCGCTGCAACGTGGTGGACCTGCCGGAGGTCGCCGGCGCCCCGCTGCTCGGCGCGCTGCCCGCCGGGGCGGGGGCGCTGCCGGCCGCCGCCTTCCGCGCCGCCGCGCCGGGCTGGCTGGCGGCGCGGCTGGACGGCACGTGGGACGCGGAGGCGTTCCGCATCCGGCAGGCGCCCTGAGCGGCTTGCTCGTCCGTCGCACCCGCCGCGCATGACCATGGGCGCGGCGGGATGTGACGGGGCCCGGCGGGGGACAATCACCGTAGGCCCTGTCCGGGAGGTTGCCATGCGGTTGTCGTCGGCCGGTTCCGGCACGGTGGCGCGGAGCCCCGTCCACCACCCGCTGTTCGCCCGTTACTACGCCCGGCTCAGCGTCGGCGCCGACTCCAGGCTCGGCCTGGCCTCGGTACGCGGACGGCTGCTCGCCGGGCTGTCCGGGCGGGTGATCGAGATCGGCGCCGGGAACGGGCTGAACTTCGGGCACTATCCGGGGGCCGTCGCCGAGGTCGTCGCGATCGAACCGGAGCCCCTGCTGCGGAAGCTGGCCCTGGAGTCGGCCCTGCGCGTCCCGGTGCCGGTCGACGTGGTGCCCGGGGTCGCGGAGGCGCTGCCGGTGAAGAGCGAGGCCTTCGACGCGGCCGTGCTGTCGCTGGTGCTGTGCAGCGTGCGGGACGTGGCGCGGGCGCTGGCCGAGGTGCGGCGGGTGCTCAGGCCGGGTGGCGAGGTGCGCTTCTTCGAGCACGGCCGGGGCGGGGGCCGGGCGATGGTGCTGACCCAGCGCACCCTGGACGCGACGCTCTGGCCGGTGCTGAACGGCGGCTGCCACCTGGCCCGCGACCCGGTGGCCGCGCTGCGTGCCGCCGGGTTCGAACTCGGGCCCCAGCGGCGGGTGATGGTGCCGGAGCGGGGTCCGGCGCTGCCCACGTCCTACTGCGCGCTGGGCACGGCCTGGCGTCCCGCCGAACCGGCCGGACGCTGACCGCCGGCCGGCACCGCGGCGGCCGCCCGGCGCCGGACGGCCGGCGCCCGCGCCGACGGACTCCACCCTGCGTTCCGCTGGGCCGTCCCGGAAACGGTGTCCCTTACATCGTGTGTGTGTCGTCGGCCCGGGGAGGGATACCGGCTGTGGGGCCGGTCACACTAGGCTCGGTCGGGACGAGGGAGTCGACGACCGGGAGGCGGTCTTGTCCACACCTGCTGCGGAGTACGCGCCGGGCCGCACCCCGGACGGCGGGATCGCGGCCCGGGCGCGCGGGCTGACCAAGGCGTACGGCGCGGGCGAGACCGCGGTGCTCGCCCTCGACTCGGTGGACGTGGACATCACCCGCGGCCGCTTCACCGCCGTCATGGGGCCCTCAGGCTCGGGGAAGTCCACACTGATGCACTGCCTGGCGGGCCTGGACGACGTGTCGGCCGGTCAGGTCTGGCTCGGCGACACGGAGATCACCGGCATGAAGGACCGGGAACTGACCCGGCTGCGGCGCGACCGGGTCGGCTTCATGTTCCAGTCGTTCAACCTGATCCCGACGCTGACCGCGGCCGAGAACATCACGCTGCCCATGGACATCGCGGGCCGCAGGCCCGACGGCGCCTGGCTGGACCAGGTCATCGACACCCTCGGGCTGCGCGGGCGCCTGTCGCACCGGCCGGCGCAGCTCTCGGGCGGTCAGCAGCAGCGGGTGGCGTGCGCGCGGGCGCTGGCCTCCCGGCCCGAGCTGATCTTCGCCGACGAGCCGACGGGCAACCTGGACTCGCGGGCCGGGCTCGAGGTGCTGGGCTTCCTGCGCGGCGCGGTGGACGACCTCGGGCAGACGGTCGTCATGGTCACCCACGACCCGGGCGCGGCCGCCCACTCCGACCTGGTGCTCTTCCTCGCCGACGGCCGGATCGTGGACGAGATGGAGCGGCCGACCGCGGACGCCGTGCTGGAGCGCATGAAGGCGTTCGACGCGGTGCGCGGGCGGCTGGGCGACGACATCGCCCCCGAGGTCTGACCTGGTGCTCAGGGCGCCCCTGCGCGGCTTCCTCGCGCACCAGGGCCGGCGGGCGCTGTCCGCGCCGGCCGTCGTGCTGTCCGTGGCGTTCGTCGTGCTGTCCGTGGCATTCGTCGCGGGCAGTCTGATCCTCTGCTCGCGGCGATCGCCCTCGAGTGACGCCGCCGCCCTCGCCGGGCGCCTCGCGGGCTCCGGCCACGGGCGGCGCGGACCTTCCTCCGCCGGCGTGCCCGGGCCGTGATGGAATCGAGGAGCCCGGCTTAAGTCGGCTACCGCGGAGGAGAGTTCATGCCACGCCCGTTCCGGTTCGGGGTCAATCTGCTCACACCGTCGCCCGCCGACGACTGGCGGGCGACGTGCCGCCGCGCCGAGGAGCTGGGGTACGACGTGATCCTGGTCCCCGACCACCTCGGCATGGTCGCGCCGTTCCCGGCGCTGGTGGCGGCCGCCGAGGCGACCGAGCGGCCGCGCCTGGGCACCTTCGTGCTCAACGCCGGCTTCTGGAACCCCGCGCTGCTGGCCCGCGAGGTCGCCACCACCGACGCGCTCACCGGCGGCCGGCTCGAACTCGGCCTCGGCACCGGCTACGTCGAGGCCGAGCACGAGACGGCCGGACTGCCGTACGGGTCCCCGCGCGAGCGGGTGGACCACCTGCGGCGCACGGTCCGGGAGCTGGACCGGCTGCTCGGCTCCGGGGAGCACCTGCCGCGGCCCGCGCAGCGCCGGGTGCCCCTGCTGATCGGCGCGAACGGGGACCGGATGCTGCGGCTGACCGCCGAGCACGCGGACATCGCGGCGTTCACCGGAGCCCGGCCGGGACGCACCGCCGGCACGCTGGAACCGCTGACGGCGCAGGAGCTGGACGAGCGGGTCGCCCGGTACCGGGCGCACGCGGCGGACCGGGCGGCGCACGCCGAGCTGAACCTGCTCATCCAGATCGTGGCCGTCACCGACGACCCGGAGCCGGTGCTGCGGCCCCTCCTGGAACGGCAGCCGCAGCTCACCCTGGAGGAGGCGCTGGCCCTGCCCATCGTGCTGGTCGGCCCGCTCGATCACCTGGTGGCACGGGTGCGGGCGCAGCGGGAGCGGTTCGGGTTCTCGTACCTGACGGTCCTGGAGCCGTCGATGGAGGCGTTCGCGCCCGTGCTGGCCCGGCTGCGCGAGGAGTCCGCATGATGGAATCCGCGGGAGCGAGCGCCGTCGTGTGATGGGGTTCCGGCATGACCGGACTCAGCCTGCGCCCCGCCCTTCCCGCCGACCTGGACGCCGTCCTCGCGTTCTGGCGGACGGCCGCCGAGGGCACCAGCATCAGTGACGACCGCGCCGGGGTGGAGCGGCTGATCGCCCGCGACCCCGGGGCGCTGATCCTCGCCGAACTGGAGGGCGAGCTGGCCGGCACGGTGATCGCGGGGTTCGACGGCTGGCGCTGCCATCTGTACCGGCTCGCGGTGGACCCCGGGCGGCGGCGGCAGGGCATCGGCTCGGCGCTGCTGGCCGCCGCCGAGGAGCGGTTCGCGGCGCTCGGCGGCCGGCGCGCGGACGCGATGGTCCTCGTCCGCAACGAGACCGCGCACCACGCGTGGCGGGCCGCCGGGTACGGGCCCGAGGAGCGGTGGCGCCGCTGGGTGAAGCCGCTCGCGGGCTGATCTCCGGCCGCCCGCGCACCGGCGTCCGGCCGGTCACGGACCCGCGTCCGGCCGGTCACGGACCGCATTCCCAGGACTCTTTGCCCATCCTTTACCATTGAGGGAGCACTCGGCCCTCCATGAAAGGTTGTGAGAGTCCGCCCATGGGCGATCCTCCCAGTCCGCGACACCGCGCGTTCCGTCCCGCCCTGCCCGATCATGGGACGGGGGTGACCCGATGACCGAAGTGCTCCTCCTCCTGCTGGCGATCCTCCTCGCCCTGGCCTGCGGCGCCTTCGTGGCGGCCGAGTTCTCGCTGACCACGGTCGAGCGCGGAGAACTCGAGCGCGCCGCCGCCCGCGGCGAGCGGGGCGCCCCAGGCGCCCTGAAAGCCGTACGGAACCTGACCTTCCAGCTCTCCGGCGCCCAGCTCGGCATCACCGTCACCAACCTGGTGGTCGGCATGCTCGCCGAGCCCTCCGTCGCCAAACTCCTCGCCGGTCCCGTCCAGGCGCTGGGCCTGTCCGCCACCACGGCGAGCTCCGTCGCGCTGGTGCTGGGCACCGCCCTGTCCACGGTGTTCCTGATGGTGGTCGGCGAGCTGGTGCCGAAGAACTGGGCGATCTCCTCGCCGCTGGCCGTGGCCAAACGGGTGGGCAACCCGCAGCGCTGGTTCAGCGCCGCCTTCCGTCCGTTCATCACGCACCTGAACAACATGGCCAACCGGGTGGTGCGCCGGATCGGCGTCGAACCCGCCGAGGAGCTGGCCTCCGCGCGCGGGCCGCAGGAACTGGCGGCTCTCGCCCGGCACTCCGCCAAGGCGGGCGCGCTCGAGGCGGACACCGCCGAACTGTTCGTCCGGACCCTGAACCTCGCCGACCTGACCGCGGAGAACGTGATGACCCCGCGCGTCCAGGTCGTCGCCCTGGACGCCCAGGCGACCTGCGAGGACGTCGCGAACGCCACCCGGGCGACGGGCCTGTCCCGGTTCCCGGTCTACCGGGGCAGCCTGGACTCCGTCGTCGGCATCGCCCACGTCAAGGACGTCCTGGCCATGCCCGCCGACCAGCGCACCCGCCGCTCCGTCGGCCAGGTGATGCGCGAGCCCCTGATGGTGCCCGAGTCCCTCACCGTCGACCGGCTGCTGGACCGGCTGTCCGGCCGGCGCACCATGGCCGTCGTCATCGACGAGTACGGCGGCACGGCGGGCGTGGCCACGCTGGAGGACATCGTCGAGGAGGTCGTCGGCGAGGTGCGCGACGAGCACGACCCGCACGAGACGCCCGACCTGGCGCCCGCCGGCGCGGACACCGAGGGCCGGGCCCTGTACTCGGCGGACGGCGCCGCCCGCACCGACCAGCTCGCGCGGGTGGGTCTGCGGGCGCCCGACGGGCCGTACGAGACGCTGGCCGGCCTCGTCGCCGCCGAGCTGGGCCGCATACCGAGCGTCGGGGACAGCGTCGAGGTGGCCGGCTGGCGGCTGGACGTGGTGGACGCCTCGGGGCGCCGCGCCGCCCGGGTGCTGCTGCACGCGCCGCTGGACGACGAGGAGCGCGACCGCCGCGCGGAGGGGGCCCGATGACCGCCGTACAGCTGCTGATCGGTCTGGCGACACTGGTCGTCAACGCGTTCTTCGTGGGCGCCGAGTTCGCGCTGATCTCGGTGCGCCGCTCGCAGATCGAGCCGCTCGCGCAGGAGGGCGACCGGCGCGCGAAGAGCGTGCTGTGGGGCCTGGAGCACGTGTCCGCACTGCTGGCCGCCGCCCAGCTCGGCATCACGCTGTGCACGCTGGTGCTCGGTGTGGTCGCCGAGCCGGCGATCGCGCATCTGCTGGAGCCGGCGTTCCACGCGGCCGGCGTGTCCGCGGGCGTGGGCCACGCGGTGTCCTTCGTGATCGCGCTGGCCCTGGCCACCTATCTGCACATGCTGCTCGGCGAGATGGTGCCGAAGAACATCTCGCTCGCCGAGCCCGTGCGCAGCGCGCTGCTGCTCGGCCCGCCGCTGGTCGCGCTCTCCCGCGCGCTGCGCCCGGTGATCTTCGCGATCAACGCCTTCGCGAACGGGCTGCTGAAGCTGCTCAGGGTGGAGGCCAAGGACGAGGTCTCGGCGACCTTCACGGACACCGAACTCGCCGAGATCGTCAAGGACGCCAGCGAGGCCGGGCTGATCGACGGCCGGGCGCAGGAGCGCCTGCACGACGCCCTGGAGCTGGGCCGCCGTCCGGTGCGGGACGTCGTCGTCCCGCTCCGGCGAGTGGTCTACGCGCGCGTGGGCGTCACCGCTGAGCAGTTGGAGCGGCTGTCGGCGGAGTCCGGTTTCTCCCGGTTCCCCGTGGTCGACGAGGGCCGCCGGATCGTGGGCTACCTGCACGTCAAGGACGCGCTGGACGCCGTGCCCCGGGACCTGCCGTTCCGGCTGCGGGACATGCGGCCCATCGCGCGCGTCCGGGAAGGCACCCCGCTGGACGACGTGCTCACCGCGATGCGCGGCAGCCGCACACACCTGGCGGCCGTGCTCGGCGAGGACGGGCGGCTGGCGGGTCTGGTGACCATGGAGGACGTCCTGCGGGAGCTGTTCGGACAGCCCGCCTGAGCCAGCGGCGTCCGTGCCGGGACGGGTCCGCCCGGGCCGGTCCCGGCAGGCCGCACCGGCCGCCCCGGCCACGCCGCCGCCCCGCCCCGGCCCCGGTCCGCCCCGAGCGGGCCGGGGCCGGGGCGGCCGACCGACCGACGGGTATGGAGCCGGGATACCATCGCTGACGCCATGCAGACAGATTCCATACCTCCCGCCCACACCAGCCTGGTCGCCCTCGGCGACTCCTTCACCGAGGGCATGTCGGACCTGCTGCCCGACGGCTCCTACCGGGGCTGGGCCGATCTGCTCGCCACGCGGATGGCCGCTCGCACCCCCGGTTTCCGGTACGCCAACCTCGCCGTGCGCGGGAAGCTGATCGGGCAGATCGTCGCCGAACAGGTGGACGTGGCCGCCGCGATGGGCGCCGATGTGATCACCCTCGTCGGCGGGCTCAACGACACCCTGCGGCCCAAGTGCGACATGGGCCGGGTGCGGGGCCTGCTGACCGAGGCGGTGGAGCGGCTGGCGCCGAGCTGCGAGCAGCTCGTGCTGATGCGCAGCCCCGGCCGGCAGGGTCCGGTGCTGGAGCGCTTCCGGCCGCGCATGGAGGAGTTGTACACCTGCATCGACGAGCTGGCCGCGAAACACGGCGCCCTGGTGGTCGACCTGTACGGGGCGCCGTCGCTGGCGGACCCGCGGCTGTGGGACGTGGACCGGCTGCACCTGACGGCCGAGGGGCACCGCCGGGTCGCGGAGGCGGTGTGGCAGGCCCTCGGCTACCACGCCGAGGACGCCGAGTGGCACGTGCCGATGCCGGCCACGCTGCCGCCCGGCTGGGTGCACCGGCGGATCGCGGACGCGCGCTTCGCCCGGCAGCACCTGCTGCCCTGGATAGGCCGCCGGCTGACCGGCCGCTCCTCCGGCGACGGCCGCCCGGCGAAGCGCCCGGACCTGCTGCCGTACGAGGGGCGGGCGTAGCCCCCCGCTGAGCGGCGGGCCCCGGGTCCGCGCAGCGCCGCCCCGGCCGGCGTGACGTGGCTCTCGTAGCTTCCGCCGAAGGACTGGGTGGCGCTGGCCTGCACGAACCGCCAGTAGAATCTGGACACGTGACTTCTGCGCCCGCCAAGCCCCGCATCCCCAACGTCCTCGCCGGACGCTACGCCTCCGCCGAGCTCGCCACGCTCTGGTCCCCCGAGCAGAAGGTGAGGCTGGAGCGCCGGCTCTGGCTCGCCGTGCTGCGGGCCCAGAAGGACCTCGGCATCGAGGTGCCGGACGAGGCGATCGCCGACTACGAGCGCGTCCTCGACACCGTCGACCTCGCCTCGATCGCCGAGCGCGAGAAGGTCACCCGGCACGACGTGAAGGCACGGATCGAGGAGTTCAACGACCTCGCCGGGCACGAGCACGTGCACAAGGGCATGACCTCGCGCGACCTCACCGAGAACGTCGAACAGCTCCAGATCCGGCTCTCCCTCGAGCTGGTGCGCGACCGCACCGTGGCCGTCCTGGCCCGGCTCGGCAAGCTGGCCGGCGAGTACGCGGAGCTGGTCATGGCCGGCCGCTCGCACAACGTGGCCGCCCAGGCCACCACCCTCGGCAAGCGGTTCGCGACCGCCGCCGACGAGCTGCTGGTCGCCCACGGCCGTGTCGAGGAGCTGCTGGGCCGCTATCCGCTGCGCGGCATCAAGGGCCCGGTCGGCACCGCCCAGGACATGCTGGACCTGCTCGGCGGCGACGCGGCCAAGCTCGCGGAGCTGGAGGACCGCATCGCGCGGCACCTGGGCTTCTCGCAGGCGTTCACCTCGGTCGGCCAGGTGTACCCGCGCTCGCTGGACTACGAGGTCGTCACCGCGCTGGTGCAGCTCGCGGCGGCGCCCTCCTCGCTGGCGAAGACGATCCGGCTGATGGCCGGGCACGAGCTGGTCACCGAGGGCTTCAAGCCGGGCCAGGTGGGCTCCTCGGCGATGCCGCACAAGATGAACACCCGCTCCTGCGAGCGCGTCAACGGCCTGATGGTGATCCTGCGCGGCTACGCCTCGATGACCGGCGAGCTGGCCGGCGACCAGTGGAACGAGGGCGACGTCTCCTGCTCGGTGGTGCGCCGGGTGGCCCTCCCGGACGCCTTCTTCGCCCTGGACGGCCTGCTGGAGACCTTCCTGACCGTGCTCGACGAGTTCGGCGCCTTCCCGGCCGTCGTCGCCCGCGAGCTGGACCGCTACCTGCCGTTCCTCGCCACCACCAAGGTGCTCATGGGTGCCGTGCGGGCGGGCGTGGGCCGCGAGGTCGGGCACGAGGCCATCAAGGAGAACGCCGTCGCCACCGCGCTCGCGATGCGCGAGCAGGGCGCCGAGCGCAACGACCTGCTCGACAAGCTCGCCGCCGACGAGCGGCTGCCGCTCGACCGCGAGCAGCTCGCCGCGCTGATGGCCGACAAGCTGTCCTTCACGGGCGCGGCCGCCGCCCAGGTCGGTGCGGTCGTCGGCCGCGTCGAGGAGATCGTCAAGCAGCACCCCGAGGCCGCCGGTTACACCCCGGGGGCGATCCTCTGACCCGCCTCACCCCCGCGGAGCTGGAGGCCGCCCGCGACCGTCTCGTCCCGGACGTGGTCGCGGACGGCCTGCGGGTGCTGTTCTGCGGCATAAACCCCGGCCTGACGACCGCCGCGACGGGCCATCACTTCGCCCGTCCCGGCAACCGTTTCTGGCCGGTGCTGCACCTGTCCGGCTTCACGCCGAGGCGGCTGGCGCCCGCCGAGCAGGCCGAGCTGCTGACCTACGGGCTCGGCATCACGAACGTGGTGGCGCGGGCGACCGCGCGGGCCGACGAGCTGACGGCCGAGGAGTACGCCGAGGGCGGCAGGCTGCTGACGGCCAAGGTGGCGCGGCTGAGGCCCAGGTGGCTGGCCGTGGTCGGGGTGACCGCGTACCGGGCGGCCTTCCAGGAACGCGGGGCGCGGGTGGGGCCCCAGGAGCGTGCCGTCGGCGGCTCCCGGGTGTGGGTGCTGCCCAACCCCAGCGGGCTGAACGCGCACTGGACGGCGGCGACGATGGCGGAGGAGTTCGCGCGGCTGCGGGAGGCGGCGGAGGTCTGACGGATCCGCCGGGTCAGGGCGGGTCCGTCTCCGTGACCACCGCCAGGAGCTGGAACGGCGGTTCGCCGTCCCACCGGGACACCCCGAGGGCAACCCAGCGGCCCGACTCCTCCCGCCACAGGTGCAGGTCCGGCACGTGCGCGGCCAGTGCGCCCCATGGCTGCGCCGTCTCCTCCCCTTCCGCGCTCCGCACGAACACGCTGAACAGACTGAACACGTCCGCAGGTCCCCACCGCTCGGCGAGCCGCTCACTCAGCGCGTCCCGGTCGGCCTCGTACTGCGCCCGCGCCGTCTCCCGGTCGGCACCGTCGTCCTCATGGCGGTCGCCGCCGGCCGCCAACACGGCTATGAGGTAACCGGGCCCGCCCGTGCCCACGTCCGTCCGGCCGTGCTCCGCCGGGAACTCCCGTACGCGCAGCCGCTCGATCAGGGCAAGACAGTTCGCGATGTCCATGCGATCCAGTAAAACGGCCCCCACTGACAATTGGCGTGCCGTCAGGCGTCCCTGCGGCGCACGCTCCACGCCCCCGCGCACAGGGCCGCCGCCGACCACAGCGCGGCCACGGCGAGGCCGGTCCACGGGCCGACGGAACCGTACGGGCCGCTGTGCAGGGCGACTTGGCCGGCCCGGTCGGGCAGCAGGTCGGCCACGCCCGATGACATGTCGCCCACGACGAAGGACACGATCAGCAGGAACGGGATCAGCACGGAGAGCGTCGCGACGCCACTGCGCAGGACGGCGGTGAGGCCGGCGGCGAGCAGCGCCATCAGCGTGAGGTGCAGACCGCAGCCGACGGCGCCGCGCAGCCCCTCGGTCCAGGACGGCCCGTCGGCGCCGAGGACGGCCTTGCCCGCCAGCAGGGTCACGAGGCCGGTGAGCAGCCCCGTCGCCAGTACCGGCAGGGCGATGGCCGTCACCTTCGCGGCGAACCACCGCCGCCGGTCGGGTACGGCCGCCAGCGTCAGCCGCAGCGCACCGCCCCGGAACTCGGAGGAGACGGCCGTCGTACCGAAGGCCACGGCGGCGATCTGCCCGAAGCTGATACCGAAGAACACCGAGAACAGCGGGTCCGTGCCGTCGGCGTCGGCGGCGGCGAGCACGGAGAACGCGACGGTGGCCACGAGGACCGCGGCCAGGCCGCCGACGAGCGAGCGCAGGGAGCGGATCTTGATCCACTCGGCGTGCAGGACCGGGATGAACGGCATGGTCAGGCCTCCTGGGGCTGGGCGGTGAACTCGGCCTCGGCGGCCGTCAGATCGAGGTAGGCCTCTTCCAGCGTGGCCTCCTGCGCGGTCAGTTCGAGCACGGGCACGCCCGCCTGCGCCATGAGGCGGCCGAGGTCGTCCACACGCGCGTGCCGCACGGTCCAGGCGCCGTCCTCGCCCCGGGAGGCGTCGTGGCCGTGCCGGGCGAGCAGGCCGCCGAGGGCCGCGTCGTCGGCGGTGCGGATCCTGACCCGGGGCCGCACGCGCGCGTGGATGAACTCCTGGACCGGCGTGTCGGCGAGGAGCCGGCCCCGGCCGAGGATCAGCAGGTGGTCGGCGAAGGCGGCGGTCTCGTTCATCAGATGGCTGGAGACGAGGACCGTACGGCCCTCCGCGGCGAGAGCGCGCAGCAGGGTGCGGATCCAGATGATGCCCTCCGGGTCGAGGCCGTTGGCGGGCTCGTCCAGCAGGATCACCTCCGGGTCGCCGAGGAGGGCGGCGGCGATGCCGAGCCGCTGGCGCATGCCCAGGGAGTACGTCCGCACCCGGCGCCGGGCCACCGCGGCCAGCCCGGTGCGCTCCAGGACGGTGTCCACCCGGTGGGCCGGGATGCGGTTGCTGACCGCCAGGGCCCGCAGGTGGTCCCGCGCGGTGCGGGAGCCGTGCGCGGCCCCGGCGTCCAGCAGGGCGCCCACCCGGCGCAGGGGGTCGGTGAGTTCGGCGTAGGCGCGGCCGCCGATGGTGGCGGTCCCGGAGGCCGGCCGGTCGAGGCCGAGGACTAGCCGCATGGTGGTGGACTTGCCGGCGCCGTTGGGGCCGAGGAACCCGGTGACGCGGCCGGGACGGACGCTGAAGGTGAGCCGGTCCACGGCGCGCCGGCCGCCGTACTCCTTGGTGAGGTCTCGTACGTCGATGCTGGTCATGGTGACAGCCTCGCGGGGGGCGGCCGCTGGATCCTCCCCCACCGGTGGGCGCTGTCTCCCCCGCGCGGGGGAGGTCCGTCGCCGGGGGCGCTGCGAGGATGTGCGGGTGATCCGTTTCCTGCGGCCGCTGTCGCGCTCCGCGACGTACACGCGTCTGCTGCACCTGTGGGTTCCCATGCTGCTGCAGAGCGTGTGGATGCTGGTCGACGAGTCGAAGCCCTGGGTGCCGGCGCTCGTGCTCCTCCCGGTCGGCCTGCTGCCCGGTGTGCGCGTGGGTGAGGGCGTCCAGGGCCGGCTGCTGCTGACGCCCGGCGCGAAGGAGTCCGGCATCTCCGTGACCCCGTCGGCGAGTTGGCGGGACCGGGGCCGCACGGTGCTGTGGCTGGAGCTGCGGATGCTCCTGGGCTGGGTGACGTCGTTCTGCTCGGTGTGGATGCCGATCGCGGCGTACGAACTGGCGACGTGCGCCTGGGGGCGGGCGCCTTCCGGGGTGCCTGTGCTGGACCTGCTGCCCCCGGGGAGGGCGTGGGCCCTGCTCGCGCCGGTCCCGCTGCTCGTCCTGTACGGCACTGTCGTCGGACTCGGCGAAGCGGCCGCCGCGGGCGCCCGCCGGCTCCTCGGGCCGTCCGCCGCCGAGCGGCTGGCCGCCCTGGAGGAGCGCACCGAGCGGCTCCTCGAACGCACGCGCATCGCACGGGAGTTGCACGACTCCATCGGGCACGCCCTGACGGTGGCCGTGGTGCAGGCCGGCGCGGCGCGGGCGGCGGGCGACCCGGAGTTCACCGCGAGGGCGCTCGAGGCCATCGAGGAGACGGGCCGGGATGCCCTCGCCGACCTCGAGCGCGTGCTCGGGGTGTTGCGCGAGTCGGAGCGGCCGGCGAGCGCCCGGCCCACCCTGGCCGACGCCGACCGGCTGCTGGAGTCGGCCCGCGCCTCCGGCGCCGAGGTCGACGCCGAGGTGACCGGCCCGGTGGCCGCCGTGCCCGGACCGGTCTCCCGCGAGGGGTACCGGATCCTGCAGGAGGCGCTCACCAACGTGCTGCGGCACGCGGGAGCCGTGCCGGTACGGGTCCGGGTGTCCGTGCAGGGGAGCGCGCTCGCCCTCGAGGTCCGCAATCCGCTGCCGGCCGGGCCGTCCGGGACGGGGCGGGGCAGCGGGCTGCGCGGGATACGGGAGCGGGCCGCGCTGCTCGGGGGCAGCGCCCGCACCGGCCCGTACGAGGGCGACTGGCAGGTGCGTGCGGAGCTTCCGCTGGGCTGATCTACGCTGGCCGGATGCCGGTCACCGTACTCCTGGTCGACGACGAGCCGCTGGTGCGCGCGGGTCTGCGCGCCGTGCTGGAGGCCCAGCCCGACATCGAGGTGGTCGGCGAGGCGGCCGACGGGGCGGCCGTCATCCCGCTGGTGCGCCGGCTGCGGCCGGACGTGGTGGCGATGGACGTGCGGATGCCGCTGATGGACGGCATCGAGGCCACGCGCGCGGTGCTGCGCACGGTCGACGAGCCGCCCAAGATCCTGGTGGTGACCACCTTCGAGGACGACGAGTTCGTGTACGAGGCGCTGCGCGCGGGCGCCGACGGGTTCCTGCTGAAGCGCTCCCGGCCGGCCGAGATCGTGCACGCGGTGCGGCTGGTGGCGGACGGCGAGTCGCTGCTGTTCCCGGCGTCGGTGCGGCGCCTCGCCGCCCGGTACGGGGACCGGCGCCCGGCCGGCCCCCCGCTGGCCGGGGCCGGGCTGACGGAGCGGGAGGCCGAGGTGCTGCGGCTGATGGCCCGGGGCCTGTCGAACGCGGAGATCGCCGCCGGACTGGTGGTCGGCACGGAGACGGTGAAGTCGCACGTGAGCGCCGTGCTGGCCAAGCTGGGCGCGCGGGACCGCACCCAGGCGGTGATCGCCGCCTACGAGTCGGGGTTCGTCGCGCCCGGCTGACCTCACAGGTCCGCGGGGCCCGGCGTTCGCCGGTGCGGTCCGGGCCGAGTACGATCCGCCCAACACGCCCGCGAGCTGGGAGGACGGACGGTGGGGCAGCTTACCGGTGGCGATCCCTCGCTGCTGCGAAGGATCAACTCCGCGGTGGTGCTGCACGCGTTGCGGGCCACGGACTGCGCGACGCTCACCGAGATCACCCGGCTCACCGGCCTGTCCCGGCCGACCGTCGAAGGCGTCGTGGAGGGGCTCATCGAGGCGGGGCTCGTGGTCGAGAAGGCGGCCGACGAGGGTACCGCGCGTCGTCAGGGGCGGCCCGCCCGCCGGTTCCGGTTCCGGGCCGAGGCCGGGCATCTGCTGGGTCTGGAGATCGGCCCGCACCGGGTCGCCGCGCTCCTGTCCGACCTGGACGGCCGGGTGCTGGGCACGCAGGCCAAGGAGGTGGCCGAGACGGCCCCGGCGGACGAGCGGCTGGACCGGCTGCGCGGCGCGGTCGCCGAACTGCTGCGCCGGGCCGGGGTGGCTCGCCGCTCGCTGCGGGCGGTGGGCGTGGCCTCACCGGGCATCGTGGAGGCGGACGGGACGGTACGGCTGGGCACGGCGCTGCCGGGATGGACGGGGCTGCGGCTCGGCGACCGGCTCGGCCGCTCCTTCAAGTGCCCGGTGCTGGTGGAGAACGACGCCAACGCGGCGGCCGTGGCCGAGCACTGGAAGGGCGCGGCGGCCGAGACCGACGACCTGGTGTTCGTCCTGGCCGGGCTCAGCCCGGGCGCCGGCGCGCTGATCGGCGGCCGGCTGCACCGGGGGTACGGCGGGGCGGCCGGGGAGATCGGCGCGCTGCACCTGCTGGGCCGGGAGGTGACCCCGGAGACCCTGCTGTCCACCACCGACGAGCCGCTGCACCCGCTGGACGAGCAGGCGGTCGCCCAGGTGTTCGCGCTCGCCCGGGAGGGCGACCGGCGGGCGCGGGCGGCGGTCGAGCGGTTCATCCAGCGGCTGGTGCACGACGTCGCCGCGCTGGTGCTGGCCCTCGATCCCGAACTGGTCGTGATCGGCGGCTGGGCGGCCGGTCTTGACGGTGTGCTCGACCCGCTGCGCCGCGAGCTGGCGCGCTACTGTCTGCGCCCGCCCCGGGTGGCGCTGTCCGCGCTCGGCGGGGCGGCCGTGGCCACGGGGGCGCTGCGGCTGGCCCTGGACCACGTCGAGGCGGAGCTGTTCGCGGTGGAGGGGACGGTCACCGGGCGGCGCTGAGGCCGGTCACGGGACTCGGACGGCCGGGGGTGCGGCCGGCGCGGAGCACGCCCGGCCGCGCCCCGGTGTCCTCCGGGGGCGCGGTCGGTGATGCGTCGCTCAGGAGGCCCGCTGCTCGGGGTCGTGGTGTATCTCCACGTCGGGCGAGTCGCCGAAGGTCAGCCGGCAGGTGTCCGCGCGGTAGGTCGCCACGGAGAGCGCGGCGGTGCGGCCCCCTGCGAAGAACCGGGTGGTGACGACGAGGACCGGGGCGCCGGGCAGCCGGTCGAGGTCCTTGGCGTCGTCGGCGCGGGCCGAGCCCAGCTCGACGGCACGGTCCTGGCCCTCGAGCTCCAGGCGCTGCAGTTCGCGCAGGACCGCACGGGCGCGTGCGGCGCCGGAGGGGGCGTCGATCGCGGTCAGGTCGGGCACCGCGGCGTCGGGGATGTGGAGCAGTTCGATGGCGACGCGCTGGCCGTTGGACGTCCGGGAGCGGCGCACGACGTGCACGGCCTCCCCGGGGCCGGTCTCCAGGGCGGCGGCCACGGCGGCGGGCGGCGCGGCGCGCTCGCAGTCCACGGGCTGCCAGGCGTCTTCGGCGGACCCCGGCCAGGTGTGCTGCCGGCTGCCGACGGCCACGCCCACGCGCGGGGGCGCGACGGTCGTGCCGACGCCGCGGCGGCGCTGCAGGCGGCCCTCCAGCTCCAGTTGTTCGAGGGCCTGGCGGAGCGTGGCGCGGGCCACGCCGAAGCGGGCGGCCAGATCGCGCTCGTTGGGCAGGATCTCGCCGACCGAGAACTCCGAGTCCAGTGCCTCACTGAGCACGGTCCTGAGATGCCAGTACTTCGGCTCCGGCACCGATTCCAGCTGCGTGGTCCCCACCCTGTCCTCCGCAAGTGCCGTGGTCCGGCGGTTTTTAGCGCCCTTGTTTATTAAAGGTTGTTGCACTTATCAGCGACCATAAGGCGGCCCACACCCTTGGTCAAGACCAATCCTCGATCCCTGGGGCAATACACAGGGCCGGCACCGCGCAGCGTTCATGAGGCGTTCGCACAGGTGGGCGGGTGTGACATTCCGGCGAAGCGC
Source organism: Streptomyces sp. NPDC056580 (assembly GCF_042793175.1). NCBI lineage: Bacteria > Bacillati > Actinomycetota > Actinomycetes > Kitasatosporales > Streptomycetaceae > Streptomyces > Streptomyces sp. NPDC056580. Next base: position 691,190 of record NZ_JBHTVE010000001.1, read on the forward strand.
GTGTCGCTGCGGGTTCCCCCGCTCGGCGGCCCCGCGGCCGCCGGGAGCGAGCGAGGGGCTACCCGTGGGTAGCAATTGCTGACAAGCTGTCTACGGCGTCCGTCAGCAGCCCAGACGAGGAGCACTCCATGTCCGCCACCGCCACCTTCTCGGTCCCCACTGTGCACGGCCCCAGGGACGTGACCGTCTCCTACGCGCGCGTGGGACGCGGTGCGCCACTGGTCCTGCTGCACGGCATCGGCCACCACCGGCAGGCCTGGGACCCGGTCGTCGACATCCTCGCCACCGAGCGCGAGGTGATCGCGGTGGACCTGCCGGGCTTCGGCGCGTCCCCCGGCCTGCCCGGCGGCCTGGACTACGACCTGCCCACGACCAACGCCGTGCTCGGCTCCCTGTTCCGGACCCTGGACCTGGACCGCCCGCACGTGGCCGGCAACTCGCTGGGCGGCCTGCTCGCCCTGGAACTTGGCCGCGAGAAGCTCGTACGGTCCGTCACCGCCCTGTCCCCCGCCGGGTTCTGGACGCAGGCCGAACGCCGGTACGCCTTCACGGTGCTGCTCGCCATGCGGGGCATCGCCCAGCGGCTGCCGCTGCCGCTGGTGGAACGGCTGTCCCGCTCCGCCGCCGGCCGCACCGCGCTGACCAGCACCATCTACCGCCGCCCCGGCCGCCGTTCGCCCGACGCCGTGGTCGCCGAGACCCTCGCCCTGGCCGGCGCCACCGGTTTCGGCCCGACCCTGCGGGCGGGCACCACCGTCCAGTTCACCGACGACCTGGCGGGCCTGCCGGTCACCGTCGCCTGGGGCACCCAGGACCGGCTCCTGGTGCGCCGGCAGGGCGTCCGCGCCAAGACGATCATTCCGCACGCCCGGCTGGTGCGGCTGCCCGGCTGCGGGCACGTCCCGATGAACGACGACCCGGCCCTGGTCGCCCGCGTCATCCTCGACGGCAGCCGCTGACCGGCTGGACGCCCCCGGGGACGGCCCACTGTTCACCTGCGGTTCGCGCGCGCGCCGCGGCGCACCAGTAGGTGTGGCTCTGCACACTGGCCGGATCCCGTCCTTGGAGGCACAGCCATGTCCCACCGTCCGTTCCCCGGCCGCCGCGGCGTGCTGCGCGGTTCGCTCGCCGCGTCGGCGGCCCTGACCCTGCCCGTGGGCCTCGGCGCGGCCCCCGCGTTCGCCCGCTCCGGGCGCCCCTCGGCCGACTGGGGCGTGCAGACGGGCGACGTGACCACCGACTCCGGTCTGGTGTGGGTGCGTTCGGACCGGCCGGCCCGCATGATCGTGGAGACCTCGGCCACCGGGTCCTTCCGCGCCCCCCGCCGCTGGCAGGGCCCGCTGGTGGGCGCCGGCACGGACTTCACCGGCACGACCCGGCTGCACGGCCTGCCCTCCGGCGAGCAGATCCACTACCGGGTGCTGCTCGCCGACCCCGACGACCCGCGCCGCACCGGCGAGCCGGTGACCGGCGCCTTCCGCACCGTCTCCCGGAGCCGCCGGGACGGCGTGCGGTTCCTGTGGTCGGGCGACCTGGCCGGGCAGGGCTGGGGCATCAACCCCGACCGCGGCGGCTACCGGATCTACGACGCGATGGCGAAGCTGGACCCGGACTTCTTCCTGTGCAGCGGCGACAACATCTACGCGGACGGCCCCGTCGCCGCCACCCAGGCCCTGCCCGACGGCGGCACCTGGCGGAACGTCACCACCGAGGAGAAGGCCAAGGTCGCCGAGACCCTCGCCGAGTACCGGGGCAACTTCCGCTACAACCTGCTGGACGCCAACCTGAGGCGGTTCAACGCCCAGGTGCCGTCCATCGTGCAGTGGGACGACCACGAGGTGCGCAACAACTGGTACCCGGGCGAGGTGATCGCCTCCTCGGACACCCGGTACACCGAGAAGAGCATCGACGTGCTGGCGGCACGCGCCCGGCGGGCGTTCAGCGAGTACTTCCCGCTCTCCACGCTGCGGCCGGGCTCGCGCGAGGGCCGGGTGTACCGCGTGCTGCACCAGGGGCCGCTGCTGGACGTGTTCGTGCTGGACATGCGCACCTACCGCAACGCCAACTCGCCCGACGACCGGACCACGGACCCGCAGGGGATCCTCGGCCGTGAGCAACTGGAGTGGCTGAAGCGGGAGCTGGCACGGTCACGGGCGGTGTGGAAGGTGATCGCCGCGGACATGCCGATCGGCCTGGTGGTGCCCGACACCACGGAGAACCGGCCGAACTTCGAGGCGGTGGCGCAGGGCGACCCGGGGGCCCCGCTGGGCCGGGAGCTGCAGATCGCGGAGCTGCTGCGCTTCGTCAAGCACCGCCGGATCACCGGCACCGTGTGGCTGACGGCGGACGTGCACCACACCTCCGCCCAGCACTACCAGCCCTCGCGGGCGGCGTTCACCGACTTCGAGCCGTTCTGGGAGTTCGTCTCGGGCCCGCTGAACGCCGGCGCCTTCCCCGCCAGCGCGCTGGACGGCACCTTCGGCCCGGAGCGGGTGTTCGTGAAGGCGCCGACCGCCTCCAACGTGTCGCCCGCCGGCGGTTACCAGTTCTTCGGCGAGGTCGACATCGACGGCGGCAGTGGCGAGCTGACGGTACGGCTGCGCGAGCAGGACGGCACGGTGCTGTTCACCCGGACGCTGCAGCCGGGCCGAGTCGGCCAGTAGGGCGCCGCCGGACCGCCGGGTCCCTTACCCTCGTCGACGTGCCGCGCACCGGCGTCATCCCCCGGAGCGCGGCACGGTCACGGGCGGACGCCTACTCCCGTTACCGAGAACGTTCTCGCAGACAGGGCCCATTGCCAGTGGCCGCCTCCACGGTTCTTCCCATGACGCGAACACTGCGGACCGCGGCCTGTCCGCGACCCTCCGCGCTCTGAGTCCGCACGGACGGGCGCCGCCCCGGGCTGGAGAGGTCCCGGGGCGCGAAGCCGCAGGGGCCGAGGACCACCCCCGGTTCCTCTCGGGCTTCCCGACCCGCCGCAGACAGGCGCCGCCGCGCTGCCGGCCGCGGCGGACGGGCCGCGGCGCGCCACTACCAGCCGCAGTGGCGCGCCTGACTCGACCCAGTGGTGACCGGCAACGGCGACCGGCCGCAATTGGGGTCCTTCTCGGGCCGCGGCGGTGTCTACGCACGGCTGGACGTCCTCACCCCCGGCTTTGCCGAGGGCGAGGAAACGGCCGCCTGAGCCGCCCCTGTACTGGAAAATCCAACAAAAGGGACGGAAGCATGCTTTACCCATCGGTCACAAACCGTTCGTGATCACGCAACACCGTTCCTTCACAGTGGGTGCATGACTTCAGACATGTCTCGAGCGACGCGCGCCAAGCACGGCCGGCCGGTGCACCACTGGCGGCGGGATCTCGTCGAACTCGCCGCCCTGTTCACGGCGGTGGCGGTGGCGGACGGCGTGGCCAACCTGATCGGGCACGGCCCCGACGGTCCCGCGCTGCTGGTGATCTCGGCGGTCGTGCTGGCCGCGACGGCGGGCTTCCACACCTGGTGGGCACGGCGCCACGGGCACGCGCCGCCGGCCGGGGATACCGGTGCCCGGCCGGCCGCCGAGGGGCGGCCGGCCGGGCCCGCGCAGGACCCCGACGCGGCGGCGCCGGACGCGGCCGGGGCCAGTGCGCTGTGGCGGATGCGGACCACCGTGCGGGACGAGCCCGGTTCGCTGGCCGCGCTGTGCGCGGCGCTGGCGGGACGGCGGGTCGACATCCTGAGCCTGCAGACGCACCCGCTGGCCGAGGGCACCGTGGACGAGTTCCTGCTGCGGGCGCCCGGGGCGCTCACGGCGACCGAGCTCACCCGGGCGGTGTCGCTGGCCGGTGGCGGGTCCACCTGGATCGAGCGGGCCGACGCCCACGACCTGGTGGACGCCCCGACCCGGGTCCTGGCCCTCGCGACGCGCACCGCGCTGGACACCGCGGAGCTGCCGCTGGCCCTGCGGCAGTTGCTGGGCCGGTGCACGATCCGCTCGCTGCCCGCCACGCCGTTCGGCGGGGGCCGGGGGCCGGAGCCGGTCCCGGCGGAAGGGGTGCTGGAGGACACCGTCATGCGGCTGCGGGCGCCGGAGGGCGGCGTGCTCACCGTGGAGCGGCCGTACCTGCCGTTCACCCCGGCCGAGTTCGCGCGGGCCAGGGCGCTGGTGGAGCTGGACAGGCGGCTCGGCCCGCGCATCCCGGACGGCCGTGACGTACTGACGCTGCCCGAGGGCCCCGACATCACCGTGCGCCGGGTGGACACCGGCGATCTCGCGGCGGCCAGGGACATGCACGAGCGGTGCTCGCGGCACACCCTCGGCCTGCGCTACCACGGGCCGGCCGGGGACGCCGACCGCTATCTGAGCCACCTGCTCAGCCCCCGCTTCGGCCGGACGCTGGCCGCGCAGACCGCCTCCGGGCGCATCATCGGCCTCGGCCACCTGCTGTGGGACGGCGACGAGACCGAGGTCGCGCTGCTGGTCGAGGACGCCTGGCAGCGGCGCGGCATCGGAGCCGAACTGCTCGGCCGGCTGGTGGCGATGGCGGTGGAGGCGGGGTGCGAGAGCGTGTACGCCGTGACGCAGGCCTCCAACACCGGGATGGTCGCGGCGATGCGCGGCCTCGGACTGCCCCTGGACTACCAGATCGAGGAGGGCACGCTGGTGGTCACGGCCCGTCTGGGCGCCGCCGCCGTCGCGGCCGGGGCGTCGCGCGAGGACCTCGGGGAGCGGCTCGGCGGAGCGGTCCGCCGCGACTGAGCAGCGTCCGTGACGGCGGCCCGGTCCCCCGCACCGGGCCGCCGTCGTCGTGAGGAGGCGGCTCAGCCCGCGGTCTCCCGCAGCGGCGCCGCCTCCCGCAGCGGGACCGGCGTCCGGGTCCGCTCCCCCAGCGCCCGGTCCAGGTCCGCCCACAGGTCGTCGACGTCCTCCAGGCCCACCGACATGCGCAGCAGCCGGTCGCTCACCCCGGCGCCGCGCCGATCGTCGGCGTCGACGATGCGGTGGCTGATGGACGCGGGGTGCTGGATGAGGGTGTCGACGCTGCCCAGGCTGACCGCCGGGGTGATCAGCCCGACGCGGGCGATGACGTCGTGCGGGTCGCCGTGCACCTCGAAGGCGATCATGGCGCCGCCCAGCTTCGGGTAGTGGACGCGGGCCACCCGCGGGTCGGCGGCGAGCCGGCCGGCCAGTTCGGCGGCGCTCGCGGAAGCGGCCCGGACCCGCACCGGCAGCGTGGACAGGCCCCTGAGCAGCAGGTAGCCGGCCAGCGGGTGCAGGACGCCGCCGGTGGCGAAGCGTATCTGCCGCAGCCGTCCGGCGAACTCCTCGCCGCAGGCCACCACACCGGCGAGGACGTCGCCGTGCCCGCCGAGGTACTTGGTGGCGCTGTGCAGCACCAGGCGCGCTCCGTGCTCGGCGGGGCGCTGCAGCACGGGCGTGGCGAAGGTGTTGTCGGCCAGCAGCGGGACGGAGCCGCAGGAGTGGGCGACGGCCCGCAGGTCGACCTCGGCGAGGGTCGGGTTGGCGGGTGTCTCGACCATCACCAGACCGGTGTCGGGGCGCAGCGCGTCGGCGATGCCTGCGGGGTCGGTCCAGGTGACCTCGGTGCCCAGCAGACCGGCCGTCAGCAGGTGGTCGCTGCACCCGTACAGCGGGCGCACCGCGACCACATGGCGCAGGCCCATGGCGGACCGCGCCAGCAGGACCGCGCTGAGCGCGGCCATGCCGCTGGCGAAGGCGACGGCGGACTCGGTGCCCTCCAGCCGGGCGAGCGCGGTCTCGAAGCGGGCCACGGTCGGGTTGCCGAGGCGGCCGTAGATCGGCGGCCCCTCGGGGTCGGCGCCGTCGGTGGCGAAGGCGTCGATGCGGGCGGCCTCACCGCGGCTGTCGAAGGAGGGGTAGGTGGTGGACAGGTCGATCGGCGGGGCGTGCAGTCCCTGGCGGGCGAGATCGTCGCGGCCGGCGTGCACGGCCTCGGTGGCCAGTGCTCTCGATGCGGTGCGTACGTCCTCGTACGCACCCGTGCTCGCTGTGTCCATGGGCGGAAGGGTGAACACGGAACGGGTTCCGGGGACCGGACGCCGTGCTACGTTCGGCGCATGGCCGAATCTGTCGTACTGGATCCGGTGGATCTTCATCTGCTGAGGCTCCTGCAGAACGACGCCCGGACCACCTACCGCGACCTCGCGGCCCAGGTGGGCGTGGCGCCGTCGACGTGCTTGGACCGGGTGACCCGGCTGCGCCGCGCGGGCGTGATCCTCGGCCACCAGCTCCGGCTGGACCCCGCCAAGCTGGGGCGCGGTCTGGAGGCGCTGCTGTCGGTGCAGGTCAGGCCGCACCGCCGGGAGCTGGTGGGGCCGTTCGTGGAGCGGATCCGCGCGCTGCCGGAGTCGCGGACGGTGTTCCACCTGACCGGTCCCGACGACTACCTGGTGCACGTGGCCGTGGCGGACATGGCCGATCTGCAGCGGCTGGTGCTGGACGGGTTCACCGCCCGGCGGGAGGTGGCCCGGGTGGAGACCCGGCTGATCTTCCAGCAGTGGGACTGCGGGCCGCTTCTGCCCCCGGCTGAATCCGCGATCCACGGGTGACGCGGGCACGGTCCGCGTATGAGGATGGGCGCCATGTCCGAAACCCAGATCCCGCTGCCCCGTCAGGTCGCCGACGCGTACGTGGACGACCTCATCGCCCTCGACCCGGTCACCGGAACCTACCTCGGTGTGCAGGAGAGTTCGACCAGGCTGCCCGACTACTCCCCGGCCGGCCAGGAGGCCCTGGCGGAGCTGATGCGGACGACCCTGGCGCGGCTCGACGAGGCCGAGCGGCAGCCCGGTGCGGACAGTGACGCGGAGCGTCGCTGCGGCCGGCTGCTGCGGGAGCGGCTGACCGCGGAGCTGGCCGTGCACGAGGCCGGCGAACACCTGCGCGCGGTCGGCAACATGAGCACCCCGGGGCACTCGGTGCGGGACGTGTTCACCGTGATGCCGGCGCGGACCGAGGAGGACTGGTCGGCGATCGCGGAGCGGCTGCGCGCGGTGCCGGCCGCCGTCGCGGGCTACCGGGCGTCCCTGGAACTGGGCCTGGAGCGCAAGCTGTACGCCGCGCCCCGGCCGACGGCCACGTACATCGGCCAGCTCGGCGAGTGGACGGACACCGACGGCAAGGGCCGCGGCTGGTACGAGGACTTCGCCGCCGCCGGTCCGGACGCGCTGCGCGCGGAACTGGACGAGGCGGCCCGCACCGCGACGGCCGCGCTGGCCGGACTGCGGGACTGGATGCGGGAGGTGTACGCGCCGGCCGTCGAAGGCGCGCCGAACACGGTGGGCCGGGAGCGCTACGCCCGCTGGGCCCGCTACTTCAACGGCACCGACCTGGACCTGGACGAGGCGTACGCGTACGGCTGGGCGGAGTTCCACCGCATCCTCGCCGAGATGGAGCGGGAGGCGGAGAAGATCCTGCCGGGCGCCGCGACGCCGTGGGTGGCGCTCGCGCACCTGGACGAGCACGGCCGGCACATCGAGGGCGTCGAAGAGGTCCGCGAGTGGCTGCAGGGCCTGATGGACCGGGCCATCGCGGACCTGGACGGCACGCACTTCGAACTCGCCGAGCGGGTGCGGAAGGTGGAGTCGCACATCGCCCCGCCGGGCGGTGCCGCCGCCCCGTACTACACCGCTCCGTCGGAGGACTTCTCGCGCCCGGGCCGTACCTGGCTGCCGACCATGGGCCTGACCCGGTTCCCGGTGTACGACCTGGTGTCCACCTGGTACCACGAGGGCGTGCCCGGGCACCACCTGCAGCTCGCGCAGTGGGCGCACGTGGCGAAGGACCTCTCCCGCTACCAGGCCACGGTCGGCGGCGTCAGCGCCAACGCGGAGGGCTGGGCGCTGTACGCGGAGCGGCTGATGGACGAACTGGGCTATCTGACGGACCCGGAGGAGCGGCTCGGCTACCTGGACGCGCAGATGATGCGCGCGGCCCGGGTGATCGTCGACATCGGCATGCACCTGGAGCTGGAGATCCCGGCGGACTCTCCGTTCCACCCCGGTGAGCGCTGGACGCCGGAGCTGGCGCAGGAGTTCTTCGGCTCCCACAGCAGCCGTCCGGCTGACTTCGTGGAGAGCGAGCTGACCCGGTACCTGACGATCCCGGGCCAGGCGATCGGCTACAAGCTCGGCGAGCGTGCCTGGCTGCTGGGCCGCGAGAACGCCCGCGCCCGGCACGGCGACGCCTTCGACCTCAAGGCCTGGCACATGGCCGCCCTCTCGCAGGGCTCGCTGGGCCTGGACGACCTGCTGGACGAACTCTCCCGCCTCTGACCCGCGCCCTGCTCCCGCCCGGAGTCCCTGCCGTGGGTCCGGTCCGCGCCGGACCGGGCCCACGGGGGCGGGGACCACGTCCGCAGGCCCGGCCGAGGTGCGAGCGCCCCCGGCGGCGGGCGGGCAGGTCGCGCCCGCGCCCCCCAGGGACGTACGCGCGTGTCCTCCGGCTCGGGTGCGCGGCCGTGCGCGGCACCGCCGGTCAGGAGCACCGGGCTGAAGCGCGCCTGCCGCTCGCGGTTGGCGCGTGCGGGGTGGTGCTGCGGCCGTAGGTGGCGGAACTGGTGGACGGCGCAGGTCTGCCGCATCTCGGGAGTCCCGCCGTACGTGTACACCGGTTCCGCCGACGTCCTCGCCGATCTGCGCGCACGCGACACCGGGCATCCGTGGGTCTACGGCGCCGGGTTCCAGGTGCCCGACACCCCTGAGGGGCGGCCCGTTCCCCCGTTGCTTCGGCGCTCCGCCGGCCCGGCCGGAGGAGCAGATCGCGCTGTCCGAGCCGGCCCGGCGGCTGGACGGCCCGCGTCTGGTCGTGGATCCGCCGCCCACCGGCAGAACGCGGTGCTGCGCGGCCCGCGCCACCTGTGGATCGCCTTCGACGGACTGAGCCGACCGGCGGCCGCCCGGGTCAGGAGGCGAGCCGTCTGACCCGGACCAGGCCCAGCCAGGTCTCCGGGCCCGGCTGGGCGTAGGCGGCGGTGACCGCGTACGGGCCCGGGGCGAGCGGGACGCGCAGGTGCCCGGCGCGCTCCACCGTTCCGCCCGGCCGGGCGGCGTCGAACAGCACCACCGGGCCGGGCACCTGCCAGTGGACCTCGGGCCCCCAGTCGGCCGTGCCGAGCGCGGCGGGCACGTGGGCCAGCAGTTCGTCCTCGGAGTCCGCGGCGGACCAGCGCACGAAGACGCCCTGTTCGGGCAGGTAGGCGGTGGCGGCGGGCTCGTCGCCGAGGACCAGGGCCGCGCTGTCGCCGACCGGGAGCAGGCCGGCGTACCCGTCGACCTCGCAGGCGCGGTCGTAGTCGGTGGCGAACTCCTCGCTGTCGGCGCCCGCCCAGAACGGCAGCACCGTCTCCGGCACGGCTATCAGGGGCCCTCCGCCCGACTCCACCCACTGCAGTGCGCCTTGATCCGCGTATCGAGACATGGGCAGAACCTACACGCACGCCGATCACCCGCCGGGGTCAGCAGCCGCATTCGCCCCCGGCCGGCGCGGTCAGCGGGTCGGTCTCGCGCCGGGCGCCGCCCTGCCAGGTCTCGTAGCGGAAGCCCTCCCGCGCCCAGTACTCGAATCCGCCGAGCATCTCCTTGACCCGGTAGCCGAGTTCGGCGAGGGCGAGGGCGGCGCGGGTGGCGCCGTTGCAGCCGGGGCCCCAGCAGTACGTCACCACGGGCACGGCCTTGTCGAGGAGACGCTCGGCCTGTGCGGGGATGAGCGCGGTGGGCAGGTGGACGGCGCCCGGGACGTGCCCCTGCTCCCAGGACTCGGTGGAGCGGGAGTCGACCACCACGAAGCCGGGGTCGCCGCCGGCCGTGAGCGCGGCGGCGACGTCCGAGACGTCGGCGTGGAAGGCCAGGGAGGCCCGGAAGTGGGCGGCGGCCTCGGCCGGGGCGGCGGGGGCGACGCGCAGGACGGGGTTCTCGGTGTCGGTGACCATGACCGGAAATCTACGGCCCCGCGCCCCTGGCCCGAAGTGCCGATCCCCGGCGTTCGGCTTGATCCGCCGGTGATCTCCCTGCTATTCATCGCACATGACCGTGTATTCCCCGGACGCCACCGACTGGCGGATCCTGGACGTCCTGCAGCGCGAGGGCCGGGCCAGCTACGCCGAACTGGCGCGGGCCGTCTCGATGTCCCCGAGCGCCGTCACCGAACGGGTGCGCCGGCTGGAGGAGGCCGGTGTCATCCAGGGGTACGCGGCGGTCGTCGACCCGGAACGGCTCGGCCTGCCGATCCTCGCCTTCGTGCGGCTGCGCTACCCGCACGGCAACTACAAGCCGTTCCACGATCTGGTGGCGGCGACGCCGGAGATCCTGGAGGCCCATCACGTCACCGGTGACGACTGCTTCGTCATCAAGGTCGCCGCGCGCTCCATGCCGCACCTGGAGGAGATCTCCGGCAGGATCGGCGCGCTGGGCTCGGTGACCACCAGCGTGGTGTACTCCTCTCCGCTCCCGCGGCGGCCGCTCGGCCGCTGACCGGTCCGGGCCCGCGTCGGGTCAGGCCCCGCGCTGCCGCAGCGAGGAGCCCGATCTGCCCTTCACCACCTCCAGCTGGGCGTGGATCCGGCGGCGCAGGTCGGCGACGTGGCTGACGATGCCGACGCTGCGGTCGCGTTCGCGCAGCGCGTCCAGGACGTCCAGGACCTCGTCGAGGGTCTGGTCGTCCAGGCTGCCGAAGCCCTCGTCGATGAAGAGGGTGTCCAGGCGGACGCCGCCCGCCTCGTCGGTGACGACGTCGGCGAGGCCCAGGGCGAGGGCGAGGGAGGCGAAGAAGGTCTCACCGCCCGACAGGGTGGCGGTGTCCCGCTCACGGCCGGTCCACGCGTCGACGACGTGCAGGCCGAGTCCGCTGCGGCCGCGTCCGGTGCGGTCGTCGGAGTGGACGAGGGTGTAGCGGCCGGAGGACATGCGGTGCAGGCGTACGGTCGCGGCGGCGGCGACCTGCTCGAGGCGGGCCGCGAGCACGTACGACTCCAGGCGCATCCGGCGTTCGTTGTCCGCTGAGGTGCCCGCGGTGAGGGCGGCCAGCCGGGCCACCCGGTCGTACTCCTCGCGCAGGGGCGCGAGCAGGCGCACGCCCTCGGCCGCGCGGGCGGACAGGCGGTCCAGTTCGGTGCAGCGGCGGGCCGCCGCGTCCCGTGCGGAGGCCGCCTCGCGCAGCCGCCGTGCCGCCTCGGCCGCCGTCCGCTGCGCGGCGTCCGGATCGGCGGGCGGCCGCTGGGCGGCGGCCGCGGTGCCGGCCTCGGCCAGCACGGCGCGTACCGCCGCCTCCTCGTTCTGCCGGACGTCCAGGCGGTGCTGGAGCTCGCGGTGGGCCGCGTCGTCGAGGAGGGCGGCGGCCGCGTCCCGCGGGGTGTCGAAGCCGGCGCGGTAGGCGGCGTCGGCGAGGCGGGCGTCAGCGTCCTTGAGCCGCTGGGCGGCGTCCTCGGCCGCGCGGGCGGCGTCGGCGGCCTCGGAGAGGTTCGCCGCCTGCCGCTCCAGTTCCGCGGCCCGGGCCGCGACGCTCGCCGCGGTCCCGCGCGCCTTCGCCAGCTCCCGCTCCAGCGCGCTCTGTTCGTGCTCCAGGGTCTCGCGCCGGGTGACGCGGGCGGCGGTGCGCACGGCGGCCCGCTGGCGCTCGTCGAGGCGCCGCTCGCGCTCCTGCTCGGCCCGCCGCAACTCCTCGTGCGCGGCGTGCAGGGCGGAGGCGTCCCGGCGGGCGTCCGTCCACTGCCGCTCCAGGTCGTCGGCCTCGGCGGCGAGCCGGTCGGTGGGTGTGTCGCCGGCCTCGGCGGTGGCGGCGGCCAGCGCCTCGCGGACGACGCCGAGCCGCCGCTCGTCCTCGGCCTGCTGCTCCTCGGCCCGCCGGGAGGCGGTGAGGGCGCGCTCCTCGGTCTCGCGGTCGACGTGCCCGGCGACCTTGCGGGCCGGCGCGGGATGTTCGGTGGCTCCGCAGACGGCGCACGGCTCGCCGTCGGTGAGCCGCGCGGCCAGCTCGGCGGCGATGCCGTTCAGGCGCTGTTCCTTGAGGTCGAGCCAGTGGGCGCGGGCGTCGACGGCCTGCTGCCGGGAAGCCAGCGCCCGCTGCCGGGCCCGTTCCAGGTCGGAGGCGAGCTCGTCCCGGGTGCGGGCCGCGGCGAGGCGCCGCCGGGCGGGTTCGCGCCGGACGGCGAGCTGTTCGGCGCGGGTCGCCGCCTCCTGGGCGGACTCGACGCGGGCCCGTAGCTCCTCGCGGGTGGTGTCCCATCCGGCGAGCCAGGCGTCGGCCTCGCGCAGTACGTCCTCGTCGGCGCGCTCCTGCTGGTCGAGTCCGGCACGCTCCTCGGCGGCCTCGGCGAGCCGTCGTTCGGCACGCCGGGCCGACTCCAGGCCGCCCAGTTCCTCGGCGGCCCGGCGCGCGGCGGCCGCGAGACCCGCCGGGCCGTCGCCCGCGTGGGCGCCGGGCAGGCCGACGCGGGCGCGTGCCTCGGCCGCGGCTGCCCCGCGGTGCTCGCGCTCAGCCGCGTCGCGCAGTTCCAGTGCGGGCGCCACCGTCTCGGCCTTGCGCGCACGCGCCATCCGCTCCTGCGCCTCGCGGTGCGCGTCCGCCTCCTCCTCCAGGCGTCCGGCCCGCTGCCGGGCCTCGGCGAACCGGCTCTGCAGCCGGGCGAGTTCGCGTGCCTCGTCCAGGGCCTGCCGGGCCGCCTCGTGGGCGGACTCGGCGGCGGTGAGGCCGCACCGGGCGATGGTGAGGCGCTCGCGCGCGGCGGCGCGGGCCACGGCCGCGGCGCGGAGCACGGCCTCGGCGAGGCCCGGCTCCCCGGGGCTCAGCTCGGGCAGCTCCATCGTGTCGCCCGCCTCCTGCTGCATGCGGTGGGCGTCCGCGAGCAGCGCGGCGTCGCCCTCGCGCACCCGGGCCTCGCTCGTGCGCCGGCGCTCCGCCAGCCGCTTCTCCACGTCGGCGAAGCGCTGGGTGTCGAAGAGGCGCCCCAGCAGCCGGCCGCGGGCCTCGGCGTCGGCGCGCAGGAAGCGGGCGAAGTCGCCCTGGGGCAGCAGGACCACCTGGCAGAACTGCTCGCGGCTCATGCCGAGGAGCTGGGTGATCTCCTCGCCGACCTCCTGGTGGGAGCGGCTGAGGTCCTTCCAGGCGCCGGCCGGGGCGTCGTACTCGCGCAGCCAGGTCTGCGCCTTGTCGACGGTCGTGCCCGTGCCGCGCAGCTTGCGCCGTTCCCACGGCGGCTGCCGGGTGACCTCCAGCCGCCGTCCGGCGACGGTGAGTTCGAGGCGGACCTCGGTGCGCGTGCCCGGTTCGGCGTGGTCACTGCGCAGGTTCATGCCCTGGCCGGTCTGCCGGGCGCCGGGCACGGTGCCGTAGAGGGCGTAGCAGACGGCGTCCAGGACGGAGGTCTTGCCCGCGCCGGTGGGACCGTGCAGCAGGAAGAGCCCGGCGGTGGACAGCGCGTCGAAGTCGACGCGCTGGGAGCCGCCGAAGGGCCCGAAGGCGGTGATGTCCAGCCGGTGCAGCCTCACCTCGCCACCTCCCGCACCGCGTCGTGGGCGCGCACCGCGTCGAAGGCCTCGCGGAGCACGGCCGCCTCCGGCTCGTCGGGTCCGGCGCCGCGCACGTGGGCGACGAAGTCCTCGGCGATCTCCTGGTCGCCGCGGCCGGCGAGGCGCCGGGCGTACGACACCTTCGGGTCGTCGGCGGCCCGGTCGGGGGCGAAGACCAGGCTGATGGTGTGCGGGAAGCGCTCGGTGAGCCGGGCCATGGGGTCGGCCGGGCGGACCGGATCGGTGAGGGTGGCCTCGACGAAGGCGCCCTCGTGACGGGCGAGCCCGGGGTCGGCGAGCAGTTCCTCCAGGGCGCCCCGGATCCGGGCCAGCGGGCGCGGGACCGGGCAGTCGAGGCGCTCGGCGGTGACGGAGCCGTCGGCGGCCAGGTCGACGAGCCACATGCTCTTACGGTGGTCGGCCTCGGAGAAGGAGTAGGCGAGCGGGGAGCCGGAGTAGCGCACCCGCTCGGTGAGGGTCTGGCAGCCGTGCAGATGCCCGAGCGCCACGTAGTCGACGCCGTCGAAGACCCCGGCCGGCACGGCGGCCACCCCGCCGACGGTGATGTCCCGCTCGCTGTCGCTGGCCCGGCCGCCGGTGACGAAGGCGTGGGCGAGGACGACGGAGCGCGTGCCCGGCGCCCGGCCGGCGAGGTCGGCGCGGACCCGCTCCATGGCGGCGGCCAGCACGGCCTCGTGACCCGCCTTCTCCACCGCGAACTCCTCCTTGACGAGGGCGGGTTCGAGGTACGGCAGGCCGTAGAAGGCGACGTCCCCGTGGGCGTCGCGCAGCACCACCGGGGTGCCGACGGCGGACGGCTCGGTGCGCAGGTGGATGCCCGCGCGGTCGATGAGACCGGCGCCGACCCCGAGGCGGCGGGCCGAGTCGTGGTTGCCGGAGATCATCACCGTGGGCACCCCCAGCTCCGCGAGGCGGTGCAGGGCGTCGTCGAAGAGCTCGACCGCGGCGAGCGGGGGCACCGCGCGGTCGTACACGTCGCCGGACACGACCACCGCGTCCACCGCCCGTTCACGCACGGTGGCGACGAGGTGGCCGATGAACCCGGCCTGGGCCCCGAGCATGTTCACCCGGTGGAAGGCCCGGCCCAGGTGCCAGTCGGACGTGTGCAGGAGTCGCATGATCCCCGACCCTAACGGCCGGGTCCGACACCACGGGGGGTTACTCCCGTATCAGCCCGTCATGACCCGCAACCCACTGGTGCGTTATGTCCGATTAACGGTGAACTTCCGTTATGCGGGCGGTGAACGTCACGCGTCCCCGTAGGCCTCCCCGCCCAGTTCCAGGGCGGCCGTGCCCGCCGTCGCGTCGGCCAGCCAGGCGCGGAACGCGTCGACGTCGGCGTCCGGCAGGCCGATCTCGATGGTGACGGCCTCGCCGTAGCTGACGTGCCGGACCTCGCGGCCGGTGGCGCGCAGGTCGTTCTGCACCTTGCCCGCGCGCTGGTGGTCGACGGTCACCGTGGCCAGCCGGAACCGGCGCCGGGTGATGGTGCCGATGGTGTCCAGGGCCTCGCCGACGGAGCCGCCGTAGGCCCGGATGAGTCCGCCGGCGCCGAGCTTCACACCGCCGTAGTAGCGCGTGACGACGGCCACCACGTACCGCATGTCGCGGCGCAGCAGCATCTGCAGCATGGGGACGCCGGCCGTGCCGCCCGGTTCGCCGTCGTCGCTGGCCTTCTGCACGGCCGCGTCGGCGCCGATGACGTAAGCCCAGCAGTTGTGCGTGGCGTCGGCGTGCTCCTTGCGGACGGCCGCGACGAACTCCTGCGCCTCCCGCTCGGTGGCGGCCGGGGCGAGGGCGCACAGGAAGCGGGAGCGGTTGATCTCGGTCTCGTGCACGCCCGCGCGGGCCACTGTGCGGTACTCGTCCTGCATTCCGTCAGCCTATGCGAGCAGCGCGGGGCGCCCGCTCGCGGTGCGGGCGGGCGGCTCCGGCTACCGCTTCGGCTTCTTCCCGCGCGGCACGGTGAACGACGTCAGCAGGGCCGCCCCGGGGACGAGGGCCGGCCAGCCGGTGCCGCGCCAGGCCAGCACGGCGAGCGCGGCGGTGGGGAACTTCGCGCGCACCCGCTCGAGGCTGTCGTCGAGACCGTCCCCGGCCAGTTCGAGGACCAGGTCCTCCAATCCCGGGTTGTGCCCGACCAGCAGCAGGGTCTCCACCTCGCCCGGCGTCTCGCGCACCACCCGGAGCAGGTCAGGTACGCCGGCCCCATACAGCCTCGGGTCGTGGCGGACCGGGGGCGGGGTGCCCCACTGCGCGGAGGCCAGCTCCCAGGTGCGGCGGGCGCGCACGGCGGTGGAGCACAGGGCGAGGTCGGGCAGGCAGTCGATCTCGGCGAGCGCGCGGCCGGCGGCGGGGGCGTCCCGCAGCCCGCGCGGCGCCAGCGGACGCCGGTGGTCCTCGACCCCTTCCGGCCAGGCGGACTTGGCGTGCCGCAGCACGACCAGCCGGCGCAGCGGGCCCGCGCCCGCCCGCTCGATCACCCGAGGCTCCCGATGTCCCGCGCGAGGTCGAGGGCGAGCAGGCGGTCGGCGTACGCGTACGTCTCGAAGCGGGCGCCGTCCGGGATGTCCGGGGCGCGCTCCACGTCCCTGAGCACGTCCAGCGCGCGGGGCACGTCGAGATCGTCCTCCCAGGCGTCGCGCAACCGTACCCGCACCTCCTCCGGCACCGGCCGCGAGGGCTGCCGCGCCCACCCGGCCACCGCCCGCCGCCACCGGCCCAGCGTCCGCGCGGCCTCGCCCAGCCGTCCGGCGTCCAGCGACACGGGGACGCCACGCGGGACGGCCAGCAGCGCGAGACGCAGGGCGCCGGCATCGGCGGCGAGGAGCGCGCGCAGCGCGGCGTCGGGGACGGGGGCTCCGGGCGGCGTCGCCGCGTCCGGCTCCGGCGGCTCCCCCGTCCAGGTCACCGGGGCGACGCCCACCACCGCTCCCCCGCCCGGCGCGGTGTCCCGCTCCCCCGTCACGTGCAGGACCTGCGCCTCCCCCAGCCCCGAGGCGAGGTCGCGGCCGTCCTCGAAGGGGCGGACGGACAGGGTGGTGGCGGCCGCGCGGAGTTCGGCGAGCCGGTGGGGCGCGGTGAGGATGGTCCAGACCGGGGTGCCGCCGAGTTCCAGGGCGCGGACGAGGACATCGGCGGTGAGCAGGACCCGGAGGGCCGTCGGGTCCAGGCCGGAGGCGTAGGCCTCGATCCGGGTCAGGCCGCGGCGGGCGGGCGCGGCGGAGACGGACTCACCGGTTCGGGCGTCGAGGATGCGCAGCACGGCCCGAGCGTAGGCGCGGCGGCGGCCGTGCGCTGGCACCTCGCGCCGATTCCCGGACACCGTGGCGGGGAAGCGGGGGAATCAGCACCCGGCGAGCGCTGTTGCCCGGACGACGGTTACCCCGCGGCCCGAGGAGGCGGCCTTGTACGGCGACGAAGCGACCATCCGCAGGATCCTGACCGAGACGGGAGACACCTGGGCCGTGGTCGGCCTGTCCGCGAACCAGCGGCGGGCCGCGTACGGGGTGGCGCAGGTCCTGCAGCGGTTCGGCAAGCGGATCGTGCCGGTGCACCCGAAGGCGGAGACGGTGCACGGCGAAGCGGGCTACGCCTCCCTCGCCGAGATCCCCTTCGAGGTCGACGTCGTGGACGTCTTCGTCAACAGCGAGCTGGCCGGCGCGGTCGCCGACGAGGCGGTGAAGAAGGGGGCGAAGGCGGTGTGGTTCCAGCTCGGCGTCGTCGACGAGGACGCCGGGGAACGGGTCCGGGCGGCGGGGCTCGACATGGTGATGGACCGCTGCCCGGCGATCGAGATCCCCCGCCTGCGCTGAGCTGTCGCGTGCGCCCGGTGCCGGGCGGTGTCGCGCGCCCCGGTGTCAGGCGGTGCCGAGTCCTTCGAGCACCACCGCGCCCGGCAGCTCCGCGAGCGCCTTGCCCGGCACCAGCAGCTTGCCCCGGCGTCGCCCGCTGCCGACCAGGACGTACGGCAGGTCGGCCACGGCGGCGTCGATCAGGACGGGCCAGCCGGCGGGCAGTCCGACCGGGGTGATGCCGCCGTACTCCATGCCGGTCTCGCCGGTCGCGGTGTCCATCGATGCGAACGAGGCCTTGCGGGCGCCGAGCCGGCGGCGCACCACGCCGTTGACGTCGACCCGGGTGGTGGAGAGCACCAGGCACGCGGCGAGGGTGGTCTCGCCGCCCCGCTTGGCCGCGACCACCACACAGTTGGCCGAGCGCTCCAGCAGGTCGCGCCCGTAGTGCTCGACGAAGACCGCCGTGTCGGCCCAGCGCGGGTCGGTGTCGACGTAGACGATCCGGTCGGCGGGGACACCGCCCCGCCAGTTCCGTACGGCGTCGGCGACGGGCGCGGTCAGCTCGTCCAGGCAGTCGGGGGCGGGAACGGCGGTCTCGAAGTCTCCGATGGGTGCGCGCATGGCCGCACGCTAACAAGGCGCCCGCGGCGGGCGTACCCGCGTCTCAGTGCACGGGCGGGACCGAGACGGCCATCATCATCTCCATCGGCGCCTCGCCCCGGTTGCCGTACAGGTGCGGCACATTGGCCTCGAAGGAGGCGCTCGCGCCGGCCGGGACGCGGTACTCCTCGCCGTCCACGGTGAGCGTCAGCTCGCCCGCGGTGACGTGGACCAGCTCCACCGTGCCGGCGGGGTGCGGTTCGGAGGGGCTGCTCTCGCCCGGCATCAGCCGCCAGTCCCAGATCTCCAGCGGCCCGGGCGCCTCGGTCCCGGCGAGCAGCCGGTTGTAGCTGCCGGCCTCGGTGTGCCACAGCCGGACCGCGCGCTCGGCGGGGACGACGCGGACCTTCGGGCCCCGCTCGTAGTCGAGGAGCGTGGTGACGCTGACGCCGAGCGCGTCGCCGATCTTGACGACGGTGCCGATGCTGGGGTTGGTGCGGGCCTGCTCGATCTGGATGACCATGCCGCGGCTGACCCCGGCCCGGGCGGCGAGGACGTCCAGTGTGAAGCCGCGCACGGCACGCCAGTGCCGCACGTTGCGGGCCAGGGACTGGGCCAGGAGTTCGAGGTCCGACACGATCCGTCCAATGTCCGGGGTTCAGCGAGCTGTACTGCGCAGTATCCCCCGGCGACCGTTCGTGTCAGCCTTCGGCCTCCAGCCGCGCGAGCTGCTCGACGCCCTCCGCGTCCAGGTCGGCGAGCGCGCGGAGCTGCTGCGGGGTGACCCCCTCCGGGAGCGGCACCGGCGCCGGGGTCCGCAGCGGCGGCTGCCAGCCGTCGTCGGGCGTCCAGCGCCGTACGACCCGGGCGGGCGCCCCCGCCACCACGGCGTGGTCGGGCACCGTGCCGCGGACCACCGCACCGGCCGCCACCACCACGTTCCGGCCGATCCGGGCACCGGGCAGGATCACCGCCCCGGTGCCGATCCAGCAGCCGGGGCCGATCTCCACCGGCTCCATGCGCGGCCACTGCCTGCCGATGGGCTCGTGCGGGTCGTCGTAGGAGTGGTTGGTCGAGGTGACGTAGACGTACGGCCCGAAGTAGCAGTCGCTGCCGATGGTGACCGTCGTGTCGGCGATGACGTGGCTGCCCCGGCCGAGGACCACCCCGTCGCCGATGCGCAGGATCGGGTCCGGACCGAGGTCGAGGTCCGGCATCAGGCCCGCGGTCAGCGTGACCTGCTCGGCGATGATGCAGTGCGAGCCGATGTGGATCCAGGGCTCGCCGAAGACGGTGCCGAGCGGGAAGGCCAGCCTGGTGGCCGGTCCCAGCGAGCCGAAGCGGAACCTGCCCGGGTGCTCGGCGCTGACGGACCCCGCGCGCTGCGCCCACGCCCAGGCCGCGTGGACGGCGCGCTGGGCGAGGCCCCGCCGCCGGGATGAGAACGTGTTCTTGCGCTTCGGCACGGGCTCACGTTACTCAGCGGGCGCCCCGGTCGAGTGCCCGGGCCGCTGTGATCTTTGCCCCAGTGCTCACGTACCGTGCGCGGTACGGACGGACACGAGGAGACGGTGATGACGCACAAGGCGCTGATCGTGGGCATCGCAGGGAAGGAACCGCAGGTGGACGCGGAGGCGTTCGTGGCGCCCACCGCCTCGGTGATCGGAGACGTCACGCTGCACGCGGGGGCCAGCGTCTGGTACGGCGCGGTGGTGCGCGGGGACGTCGAGCGGATCACCGTGGGCGCCGACGCGAACGTGCAGGACAACGTCACGCTGCACGCCGACCCGGGGTTCCCGGTGACCGTCGGGGAGCGCGTCTCCATCGGGCACAACGCGGTGGTGCACGGGGCGACCGTGGAGGACGACTGCCTGATCGGGATGGGGGCGACCGTGCTGAACGGGGCGGTGATCGGGGCGGGCTCGCTGGTCGCCGCGCAGGCCCTGGTCCCGCAGGGGATGGTCGTGCCGCCGGGGTCGCTGGTGGCGGGGGTGCCCGCCAAGGTGAGAAGGGAGCTGTCCGAGGAGGAACGGCAGGGCGTCACCCTCAACGGCACGCTGTACGCGGAACTGGCGAAGACCCATCGCGGGGTGCACGAGTAGGTCCCCGGACGGCTCAGTCCCCGGCGGGCACCGGCTCCGCCTCCGGTTCCCGCCGCTGCGCCTGGGCCTTCTTGGCGCGGCGCCTGATGACCAGCATCGACGCCAGCCCGATCAGGACCGCCGCCGCGAGACCCACGTAGGAGAAGCGCTTCAGCCAGTCCTCGGCGACGACGCCCACGTAGTAGATGACGGCCGTGGTGCCGCCGGCCCAGCAGATGCCGCCGAGGACGTTGGCGATGAGGAACTTCCAGTACGGCATGTGGAGCACGCCCGCGAGGGGCCCGGCGAAGATGCGCAGCAGGGCGACGAAACGGCCGAAGAACACGGCCCACATGCCCCACTTCTCGAAGGACCGCTCGGCGGTGGCGACATGGCCCTCGCCGAAGTGCTTCGGGAACTTGGCGCCCAGCCAGGCCAGCAGCGGGCGTCCGCCCTTGCGGCCGATGGCGTAGCCGATGGAGTCGCCGATGACGGCGCCGGCGGTCGCGCACACACCGAGCACGACCGGGTTGATGCCCGTGTGCTGGGAGGACATCAGGGCCGCCGAGACCAGGACGATCTCGCCCGGCAGCGGGATCCCCAGGCTCTCCAGACCGATCACCAGGGCCACCACGGCGTAGACGGCGGCCGCGGGCACCGTGTCGAGCCATTCCTGGACGTGCACCGCCGGTTCCTCCCCAGTCGCTGTCGCTGTCCGTGCTGCGGAGCGTGGCTTGCGCAGCGTGCCCCAGGGGAAGGCTACCTGGTCGGCGGTGAACGGCGGCCCGCGCGCAAGGGCGGTGCGGGCGCCGCCGCGCCCTCACCCCGTCGCCTTCCGGCCATCCGGGTGTCACGCGGGAGGGAGAGGCTCCCCGAGGTTCCGCCGCCCCGCCTCCCCCTGGCCCCCGCCGCTCCTCCGCCGGGCCCGATGCGGAAGGACGTCGTCCCCGTGTCCTCACCGTCACCGCTCCCGCCGCTCTCCCCGCCCTCCTGTCCCGTGCCACGCGCTCCCGCGCGGGCCCCCCTCCTGGCCGCCCGGCCCGTGCGGCTCGTCCTGTGCCTGGCCCCGGTGCTGCTCGCCCGGTGCTGCTCGCCGGGTGCTGGGCGCTGGCCGGCCGGCCGGTGGCGGCTCGGGGGGCCGCCCGGCTGGCCTCGGCCGACCCCGGATGGCTGCTGGCCGGGGCCGTTCTCACCTGTCTCACCTGGGTGGCGGCCGCCTGCGTGCGGCAGGGCGTGCTGCCGGACCGGCTGCCGGCGGGGCTCCTGCCGGCCTCGCAGTTCGCCGCCGGCGCGGCGAACCACGTCCTGCCCGGCGGTATCGGCGCGCACGCGGTCACGCCGGGCGAACCACGGCCGGCGGCTCCGAGCGGCCCCGGGACCAGCGACTCCGGGCGGGCCCGGTCCCGCCGCTCAGGGCTGACCCGATCCCGCCGCTCGAGGCAAGCCCCCATGCGGGCGGTTCAGGTCAGCCGGCGGCCCCTCGGGCGCTTTTCTCCCCGGGCGCCCCTGAGTACGAGCCGGCGAGGCGGCCGTGCGGTCCGGGCGCGGGCGCTGTGGACCGGGTCGCGGGGCGGGGCCGTGGTGCCGTGCCCTGGTGGGGTGGGCCCTACCGGTGGCCGGCGGGGACGCCCAGGGTGACCGAGGGGTGCGGGACACCGTCGTGGCCGGGCCGGTCCATGGCCGTGAGGACGGTGGCGAGCAGCCCCAGCGAGGCCAGGCCGACGCCGACCGCGAGTGCCGTACGGCGTCCGCCCGGCGGTGCGCCGCCGGGCCGGCCGGCCGGGGCCGCCGGGAGCCGCCCGTGGGCCGGGACCTCCTCGCGGGCGGCCCGGCCCGGCCGGGAGTCGAGGTAGCGCCGGGCACCCCAGCCGAGCACGGTCTCGGCGATCAGGACGTCGAGTCCGTCCTCGAAAAGGCTGAGCTGCTCGGCGGCGTGCCGGCAGTGGGAGCAGGCCGTCAGATGGCGGCGCAGTTCCGGGAGCCGGGCCCCGGCCCGGCGAATGGGACCGTCGAGCAGGCGGTTGCAGCAAAGGCATTCCGCGGAGGTCGCGAGTTCCCGGTGGGCGCGTACGCAGCCCGCCCGGAATTCCGCCCGGGCCCGCCGCAGCGCGATCACCGCGGCGGCCGTGTCCATACCCAGCAGACCAGCGGGTATGTTTATGGTTTCCGCCTCGACCTCGGTATGCCACAGAAGGCATTGGGACGCGACGGGAAGCGACCGGAAAGCGCGTTCGGCCAGCCGTCGTCTTTCCGGCGTGCGGGGCGCCGCCGCACGCAGACCGCGACCGCCGGCGGGCTTGCGCAGCTCCGGCAGGACCACGCACGCCGCCTCGTCGGCGGCCCAGGTGCGGACGGTCTCCCGGACGGCCGCCAGCAGGCGCGGGCGCAGGGCGCCGCCGGCCGCTCCGCTCACGGGGCGGCCGAGGACCTGCTGGAAGGCGGCGGAGGTCACCAGCCGCGCCGACGGGCCGGCGGCGGCCAGGCAGACGACGGCGTAATCGTGGACGGCCCGCCAGTGCCGCGCCAGCAGCAGGGCGGCCGCGTCGTGGCGGCCGGCCTCGGGACCGCCCAGCCGGGCGGCGAGGGTGTGGTCGGACTCCTCCGGCGGCGGGCCGGAGCGGGAGGGGAACGGTGGGTGTGGGGGGTGGGGGGACTGCACGGAAGGCGTTCCTTTCCAGCCGCAGGACGGCGGCATGCGGATCGCGTCCTGTCGGAAAGCGGCACCTGAGCGGTGCACGCCGGGAGGGTCCGGCCGTACCTGCGGCTCCGGCCTTTCCCCTCTCACGGGAGGGCTCACCTTCGCACAACCGCGTCACAGGAAACAAGGAGTTCGAATGACCGGGCGGCGACACCGGGGAAATGAACAATAGTTACCGGTGGTATCCACAGGCGTTCGCGGAATCCGGGATCGCACAACGGTCAACTTCCTCACGCCGAAGGCCCGATGACGCACGGAACCTCCGGCTTCCCGCGCACCGCGGACAGCCGCCCACAGCCGGTTCCGATGTCTTTCCGGCCCGCTCTCGTCCGCGTGCGTCATCGGCCGCTACGCGCTCGAACCGGCCGTCTGCGGCGTCCTGGAGCGCACCCCGCGCCCGGCCGCGGCGGCGAGATGGAACTCAGCGACGCCCTGCGGGTGCCGGCCGCGGCCGGCACGGTGCACACGGTCGTCTTCGCCGGCCCGCGCCACGACACCGGCGACAAGGCCGACCAACTGCGGACGGTTGTCCGCATGGCCTGCGCCCGGCCCTGCGGACGGCGGTCCGCCCGGCCTGCGCCCGGCCGGACCGCGGTCCCGAATTCCGCGGCCGGCTCGCGGAGTTCGTGGCGACACCGGATGACGGTGCGGAGCACGGCACCGCCCGGGCCGGGCGCCGGCAGCGGCGCCGGGCAGCCTGGGACGAGCGGGCGGAGAGAACACTGGGGACAGGTGATCCGGGCGAGGCGGACGGAGAGAACACCGGTGGACAGGTGATCCGGGCGGGACGGACCGCGGCCGGCGGCCGGGTCCCTGCCCGGCTCCCCGGTCAGTCCTGCTGGTTGGGGCGCAGGGTCCACACCACCTGCATCTCGCCGGTCACGGCGCCGTCCGCGCGCCGGATCTCGATCGTCACCGGGAACTCGGGCCGCTTGCCCGCGTCCAGTTCGGCCACGACCTCGGCGGCCGGCCGGCCCAGGGTCGCGGTCGCCGTGACGGCGCCCATCGCGAGCTTCTTGTAGGCGATCTCGGCCCGAACGGCGAGCGGCACCGCGCGCGAGAGCTGGTCGCCGAAGGCGGCCAGCACGATGGCGCCACTGGCCGACTCGCCGAGCGTGAACATCGCGCCGGCGTGCGGCCCGCCCACGTGGTTGTGGAAGTCCCCCTGGTCGGGAAGCGACACCACGGCCCGCTCCGGAGAGGTCTCCTGGAACTCCAGGTGCAGCGTCCGGGCCATCGGCACGGTGGCGGCGAGCATCTCGCCGATCGTCATCTGGTCTGCGCTCATGCGGGCATGTTACTCACGAGTAGCCGGGCTGACCAGAGCCGTGTGGATCACCGCTGTATCGTTGCCGCCCATGTGGCCAGGGCGACAGCCGCCGGGAGGCGGCCAGCCACCACCGCGTCCGGCGTCACGGGCAGCGTCGCCACCTCGCGCTCGTCCGGGGTGCCGAAGCACGGCAAGTGCGCCTACGACGGCAAGGCGACCACGTTCGCCTTCAAGGACGCGGACGGCGCGTTCCTGGCCTGGTCCTTCGTCGGCGCCGCCGGCGTCTCGCAGGAGGCCCCGGACACGACCGTGCGGAAGATCATGGCGACCGTCCGGCTCTACGAGGAGAAATAGCGGCGCGGTTTCGGTACGTCCCTGACAAGGGCCGGTGACCGAATCGTTTCCGTGGGCCCACTAGGGTTGCTGCCCATGTGGCCAGGAGAGCAGCCGCCCGGGGGCGCGCAGAACCCGCAGAACAACCCGTACCAGCAGCCGGGTTACCAGCAGCCGAATCCGTACCAGCAGCCCGGCTACCAGCAGTACCCGCAGGCGAACCCGTACGGGCAGCAGCCGCAGTGGGGACAGCCCGGACCCGCCGGCACGCCCCAGCCGCAGCCCCCGCAGGGCGGCGGCGGAGGCGGCCGCACCAAGCTGATCGCGATCATCGCGGCCACCGCCGTAGTCGTCGCCGCCGGCGTGACCGGATTCCTGGTCCTCGCCGGCTCGAAGGACGACGAGGCCGGCAACGGCAAGGACAAGCGGAAGACCAGCCAGTCGCCGGCGCCCCGCCCCTCGGAGTCCTCGTCCGCGCCGGAGGACAACCCGCGCGGCGACGCGAGCGAGAAGCCCACCGTCGCGGGGTGGAAGGTGGTCGTCAACCCCAAGTTCGGCACGGCCTTCGACGTCCCGGCGGACTGGGAACTGCAGTCCACGGACGTCTCGTTCTTCATGGAGGACCACGCCGACAACGACAAGCTGATCACCTCGGTCTCCGCCCCGGCCTCGTTCAAGTCGAAGTGGTGCACGGAAGACAGCGACAAGGACGGCAAGACCGAGGACTCCGCGCTGGCGGTCGCCGGCACCCGCGGAGAGAGCGGCGCCAAGAGCGCCGAGCAGGCCGCGGTCACCCGGGTGCCCTGGTACGTCTACGGCGGCTACACCCAGCCGGACAAGAAGAGCATCACCTTCGACAAGAAGGCCACGCCGTACAAGACCGCGTCGGGCGTCGAGGGCGCCTACGCGTGGGCCCGCTCCAGCGGCACCCCCCAGAAGGGCAAGTGCGTGAGCGACGGCAAGGCCCTGTCGTTCGCCTTCAAGAACTCGGCGGACGACATCGTCTCGTTCGACTTCTACGGCGCCAAGGGCGTGAAGGGCGAGGTCGACACCGCGACGATCATGAAGATCCTCAGCACCGTGCGGCTGCACGGCGATCCGACGGAGAGCTGAGCGGCCGGCCGGACCGGGACCGCCCGCGGGGGCGGCAATCCGCTTGGCAAGCCGGACGGCGAGCGGCGATAGTCACCCGGTGACCTCCACCGCCGACGACCACGCCGCCCGCCCCCGCGGACCCGCCTGGGCGGGACGCAACTACTCGCTGCTGACCACGGCGGCCATCGTGACGAGCCTGGGCGCGAACGGCTCGCTGATCGCCGCCGCGTTCGCGGTGCTGGACGCGGGCGGGGACGGGGGCGACGTCGGTCTGGTGGCCGCGTCCCGGACGCTGCCGCTGGTGGTGTTCCTGCTCATCGGCGGCGCGGTCGCGGACCGGCTGCCCCGGCACCGGGTGATGGTCGCCGCCAACTGTCTCAACTGCCTCTCCCAGGCGGCCTTCGCGGTACTGGTGCTCACCGGCGAGCCCCGGCTGTGGCAGATGATGCTGCTGACCGCGCTCGGCGGCACGGGGCAGGCGTTCTTCAGCCCCGCGGCCGAGGGCATGCTGATGTCCTCTGTCGAGGGGGAACAGGCGGGCCGTGCGTTCGCCCTCTTCCGCATGGCCACCCAGGGTGCGGCCCTGGGCGGCGCGGCCCTGGGCGGCGCCCTGGTCGCGGCTGTCGGCCCCGGCTGGGTCCTCGCCGTCGACGCGGCGGCCTTCGCCCTCGCCGGAGCGCTGCGCGCCTTCCTCGACGTCGGTCACATCCCGCCGCGCGCGCCGGGCGGCGGCATGCTGGCCGATCTCCGCGAGGGCTGGCGGGAGTTCACCGGGCGGCCGTGGCTGTGGGGCATCGTCGTGCAGTTCTCGATCGCCAACGCGGTCGTCGCCGCGGCCGACGCGGTATACGGCCCGCTGGTCGCCCGCGACAGCCTGGGCGGGGCGGGGCCCTGGGGTCTCGCGCTGGCCGCGTTCGGCGCGGGCACGGTGGCCGGCGCCCTGCTGATGACCCGCTGGAGACCGCGGCGCCTGCTGCTGGCGGGCACGCTGTGCGTGTTCCCGCTGGCCCTGCCCTCGGCCGCGCTGGCCGTACCGGTGCCGGTGGGCGTCCTGTACGCGGTCATGTTCGTCGCGGGCTCGACGGTGGAGGTGTTCGGCGTCTCCTGGATGACCGCGCTGCACCAGGAGATCCCCGAGGACAAGCTGTCCCGGGTCTCGGCGTACGACTGGTTCGGCTCGGTGTCCCTGGTGCCGCTGGCCACCGCGCTGGCCGGCCCGGCGGAGGCCGCCTTCGGCCGTACCGGCTCGCTGTGGGGCTGTGCCGGACTGGTCGTGCTGGTCACCGCGCTGGTCCTGCTGGTCCCGGACGTCCGCACGCTGACCCGGCGCACCGGGCGGACGAGCGCCCCCCGGCTTCCCTCAGCCGATGCCGAAAGCCCCGTCGGGGGGCTCGGGTGAGGCGACGGCGTCGGCGTCCCGGACCGGCCGCGCACCGCCGGTGAAGTCCCGCAGCGCCGCCCCCTGTTCGACGCGCGCCGGGAACGCGTCGGCGGCGGCGCGCCGGGCCAGGCCGGCCGTGTCGATGGGCCGGTGCGAGGCCACCAGGATCGCGTTGCCGAACCGCCGGCCGCGCAGCACGCCCGGCTCGGCGACCAGCGCGAGTTCCTCGAACACGGCCGCGAAGGTGGCCAGTTGGGACCGCAGGAAGCCGAAGGGCGCCCCGTCGGCCAGGTTGGCCAGATAGACGCCGCCGGCCCGCAGCACCCGCTCGGCCTCGCGGGCGTAGGCGAGCGAGGTGAGGTGGGCCGGGACCCGTGAGCCGCCGAAGACGTCTGCGACGATCACGTCGGCCGAGCCGTCCGGCGCGGCCTCGAGCCAGGCCCGCGCGTCGGCGGCGTGCACCGCGATCCCCGACCCCTCGGGCAGCGGCAACCGCTCGGCGACCAGGTCAAGCAGCCTCCGGTCGGCCTCCACGACGTGCTGCCGGGAGCCGGGCCGGGTGACGGCGAGGTACCGGGGCAGCGTGAGCGCTCCCCCGCCGAGGTGCACCGCGTCCAGCGGGCGCCCGGGCGCGTCCACCAGGTCGAGGGCGAACCCGAGCCGCCGCGCGTACTCGAACTCCAGGTGGCCGGGCTCGTCGAGGTCGACGTACGACTGCGGCGCCCCGTCGACGGTGAGCAGCCAGGCCCGCTCCCGGTCGACGTCGGGCATCAGCTTCGCGGTGCCGTGGTCGACGGTCCGGGTCACGGGTACGGCTTCACTCACACCACCATTGTCACCGCCGCGGGGGCGGCGCCGGACGCGGGGACCCGCCGCGGGGCCCGCGGGGCGCCGCGCGGCCGGCGACGGCCGCCCCGCGGGCCCCGCGCCCCCGTCACCGGGAGCCGACGGACAGGACCGTCCCGGCGCCCACGGTCCGGCCGCCCTCGCGGACGGCGAACCCGAGCCCCGGCTCGAGCGGCACCTCCCGCCCCAGCTCCACGGTCATCTCGACCGTCTCACCGGGCCGGGCGACCGCGGTCTCCCCGAGGTCGACGTCCCCGGCCACGTCGGCGGTGCGGATGTGGAACTGCGGCCGGTATCCCGTCGACAGCGGGGTCGCACGGCCGCCCTCGCGCGCCGACAGCACGTACACCCGCGCCACGAAGCCGCGTGCGGGCACCACGCTTCCCGGCGCCGCCACGACGTGCCCGCGCCGCACCGCGTCGCGCGGCACACCCCGCAGCAGCAGGGCCACGTTGTCCCCGGCCTGCGCCTCCCGCATCGGCCTGCCGAACGTCTCCAGCCCGGTGACCACGCTCTCCACGTCCGCGCCGAGCACCGCCACCCGGTCCCCCGGGCGTACCGTCCCGCGCTCGACGGCTCCGGTGACGACCGTGCCCCGCCCGGTGATGGTGAGCACGTTCTCCACCGGCAGCAGGAACGGCGCGTCCAGGTAGCGCTCGGGCATCGGGACGTAGGTGTCCACCGCGTCGAGCAGCGCCTCCACGGACGCCGTCCAGCGCGGGTCGCCCTCGAGGGCCCTGAGCCCCGAGACCCGCACGACGGGCACCGAGTCGCCCGGGTAGCCCTGCGCGCTGAGCAGGTCGCGGACCTCCAGCTCGACCAGGTCGGTGAGCTCCTCGTCGCCCGCGTCGGCCTTGTTGAGGGCGACGACGATGTGGTCGACGCCCACCTGGCGGGCCAGCAGCACGTGTTCGGCGGTCTGCGGCATGATCCCGTCGAGCGCGGAGACGACGAGGATCGCCCCGTCGAGCTGCGCGGCGCCGGTGACCATGTTCTTGACGTAGTCGGCGTGACCCGGCATGTCGACGTGGGCGTAGTGCCGGGTGTCGGTCTCGTACTCGACGTGCGCGATGTTGATGGTGATGCCGCGGGCGGCCTCCTCCGGGGCGCGGTCGATGCGGTCGAAGGGCACGAACGTCCCGGTGCCGCGCTCGGCGAGGACCTTGGTGATGGCGGCGGTCAGGGTGGTCTTGCCGTGGTCGACGTGGCCCATCGTGCCGATGTTGAGGTGCGGCTTGGTGCGCACGTACACCGTCTTGGACATGGCTGTACCTCGAAGCCTCTCAGCCGTAAGGGAGTTCGGGACCCCTGGGAACCGGCCGACCCTCCCCCTGCGGGGTCCGCCGGTCGTACCGGAGAGGGTCAGCTTCGGGCGCCGCCGGCGACGGCCGCGAGGAGCGGGACGGCAGCCTTCGGGGCATCCGCGACGGCGGATGCTGCGAGGAGGAAGGCGTACCGGAACATGACGACGATCATCGCCGACGATTTGTCCGGCGTCGAATGGTTTTCCGGGCCGTGCCCCGCCGGGCCGT
This sequence comes from Streptomyces sp. NPDC056580, assembly GCF_042793175.1. Classification (NCBI taxonomy): domain Bacteria; kingdom Bacillati; phylum Actinomycetota; class Actinomycetes; order Kitasatosporales; family Streptomycetaceae; genus Streptomyces; species Streptomyces sp. NPDC056580. The sequence goes on from NZ_JBHTVE010000001.1 coordinate 720,368, forward strand.
GCCGGCGCGCCTCGCGTCCCCTCAGGGCCCGACGTTCCTCAGCGCCTCACGGACCGTCAGCGGGGCGAACCGGCCCCGCTCCCGTGCCAGGAACTCCCGCACGGCCGCCGGATCGGTCCTGGCGTACTCGCGCAGCGCCCACCCGATGGCCTTGCGGACGAAGAAGTCCGGGTGCCCGGACTGCAGCAGGCAGTAGGCGAAGAGCCGGCCGGTGTCGGTGCGCTCCTTGTACCGGAGCTGGTGCAGCAGGGCCGTGCGCGCCACCCAGAGGTCGGCGTCGGCGATCCAGGCGTCCATGTCGGCGGTGAGCGCCGGGTCGGCCGCGACCAGGGCGCCGACGAGGTGCGCGGCGAGCGCGTCGACGGTGTCCCACCACGGCACGGTGGTGACCAGGTGCCGGGCCACGGGCAGGAACCCGGAGGAGCAGCGGGCCGCGTGCCGGCGCAGGTAGTCCACCGCGAAGTAGTGGTACTCGCGTTCGGGCAGCCGCCAGCAGCGCAGGGCGATCGCGGCGCAGTCGGCCTCGCCGGGGCGCGGGACGCCGGCCAGGACGGTGCGGGACAGCGCGCGGCGGGCCGGGGTGGGGATGCCGAGGAAGGGCGCCACGTCCTTCATGTACGCCCGCATCGCCGCCGCCCGCCCGGGGTCGGCCGCGGGGGCGTACACGGCGGTCAGCCGCTCCAGCACGGCGTCGGCGAGGGCGCTGCGCGGCACGTGCGGCGGGGCGGGGGACGCGGCGGTCATGGGCCGAACGATACGGCGGCCCCCGCGGCCCGGGCGGGGAGGTGGCCGCGGTGACCCGGGGGCGGCCGGGCGACCGCCGGGTTGCGCCACCCGGCTGTCCCGCCGCCGGTGAGACGGACCATACGGCGATCACATGTGTTCGTCGGTTACTGTCACCGGATGCTCGATGCCACCAACCGCTCTGGGGGCACCGCCCTGGCCTCTCCCCGGGCCGCCGCCACGGAGCTCGCCGTTCCCCCGGCGACCGTACCGTCCCTGCCCCGCGCGGGGTTCGCCGTCCGCTGCACACGCGTGCTGCTGTCGCCGTACGCCCGTCTGTCCCTGCTGCTGGTGCTGCTCGCGGGCGCCGCGGCGGGAGTGCTGGCCTTCGAGCCGCAGCGGCTGCTGACGCACGGCTGGCCGCCGCAGCTCGGCGGGGCCGCCGCGGCCGTGGTGTTCGCGGCGGCGTACGGGCTGTGCACGGTGGCGTTCATCCCGCGACCGCTGCTGAACCTGGCGGCCGGCGCCCTGTTCGGCTCCGAACTGGGGGTGGCGGCGGCGCTGGCGGGCACGGTGCTGGGGGCCGGGCTGGCCTTCGGGCTCGGCCGGGTGCTCGGACAGGAGGCGCTGCGGCCGCTGCTGCGGGGGCGCTGGCTGAAGGCTGCCGACGGACAGCTCAGCCGCCACGGCTTCCGGTCCATGATGGTGGCCCGGCTCTTCCCGGGCGTGCCCTTCTGGGCGGCGAACTACTGCGCCGCCGTCTCCCGGATGGGCTGGCTGCCGTTCCTGCTGGCGACGGCGCTCGGCTCGATCCCGAACACCGCCGCCTACGCGGTGGCCGGCGCCCGCGCCTCGGCGCCGACCTCCCCCGCTTTCCTGATCGCGATGGCCTGCATCGCCGTACCGGCCCTGGCGGGCACGGTGGTGGCCTGGCGCAAGCGCCACCAGTTGCGGGCCCGCTGACCCGGCGCGGCCAACGGCCCCGTCAGACGCCTTCCAGGATCATGGCGTTGGCGAGGCCGCCCGCCTCGCACATGGTCTGCAGGGCGTAGCGGGCGCCGCGCTCGCGCATGGCGTGGACCAGGGTGGTGGTGAGCCGGGTGCCGCTGGCGCCGAGCGGGTGGCCGAGGGCGATGGCGCCGCCGTGCACGTTGACCCGGGCCGGATCGGCGCCCGTCTCCTGCTGCCAGGCCAGGACCACGCTCGCGAAGGCCTCGTTGACCTCGAACAGGTCGATGTCGTCCAGGCCGAGCCCGGCGCGGCGCAGCACCTTCTCGGTCGCCGGGAGCACGCCGGTGAGCATCAGCAGCGGGTCGGATCCGGTGACGGCGAAGCTGTGCAGCCGGGCGAGCGGGCGCAGGCCGAGGCGGGCGGCCGTCTCGCTGGAGGTGATCAGCACGGCGGAGGCGCCGTCGTTCAGGGGGCTCGCGTTGCCCGCGGTGACGTTCCACTCGATCTGCGGGAAGCGCTCGGCGAAGCCGGCGTCGTAGTAGGCGGGCTTGAGACCGGCGAGGATCTCCGGGGTGCTGCCGGGCCGTACGCACTCGTCTCGGGACACGCCGTCCAGGGGCGCGACCTCGGCGTCGAACAGGCCTGCCTGCCACGCGGCGGCGGCCTTCCGGTGCGAGGAGACCGCGAACTCGTCCATCCGCGCCCGCGTGACGGACCACTTGGCGGCGATGAGTTCGGCGCTGACGCCCTGCGGGACCAGGCCCTCCGGGTACCGCTCGGCGACGCCCGGGCCGAACGGGTCCGCGCCGGCCGGCACGTTGGACCACATCGGCACCCGGCTCATCGACTCGACGCCGCAGGCGACGGCCAGGTCGTACGCGCCGGAGATGACGCCCTGCGCGGCGAAGTGCACGGCCTGCTGGGAGGAGCCGCACTGGCGGTCCACCGTGGTCGCCGGGACCGCCTCGGGGAAGCCTGCGGCGAGGACGGCGTACCGGGTGGTGTTCATGGCCTGCTCGCCGACCTGGTCGACGGTGCCGCCGATCACGTCGTCGATGAGTGCGGGGTCGACGCCGGAGCGCTCGACCAGGGTGCGCAGGGTGTGGGCGAGGAGCTGGACGGGGTGGACGTGGGCGAGGGAGCCGTTCGGCCTGCCCTTGCCGATGGGGGTGCGTACGGCTTCGACGATGACTGCGTCGCGCATGGTGCGGGCCTCCCGCGATGCCTGAGCGTTCGCACGCTCGACTACTGGTGAGTAGGAAATCCGAACTCACCATAGCCTGGTGGGTTGGAAAAACAAACCCTCACCTAGACTGGGCCGCATGGCCGCCACGAAGGACCCGCGCCCCTGCTCCATCGCCGACGCCCTGGCGCTGGTCGGCGAGAAGTACTCACTGCTCGTGCTCCGGGAGGTGTGCCTGGGCAACGGGCGCTTCGACCAACTGGTGCGCAACATCGGCGCGCCCCGCGACGTCCTGGCCACCCGGCTGCGCCGGCTCGTGGACGCGGGGATCCTCGTCAAGCGCGCCTACAGCGAGCGCCCGCAGCGCTTCGAGTACCGGCCGACGCAGGCGGGGCTGGAGCTGGAACCGGTCCTGATGACCCTCAAGGAGTGGGGCGACCGCCATCTGCGCGGCGGCGTCGACCTCCCCATGGTGGTCGAGCACCGCTGCGGCAGCGAACTGGTCCCCCAGGTGACGTGCCGGGCCTGCGGCGACCCGGTACGGCACGAGGACCTGACGGCTCATCCGCAGTCCCCCGGCTGGACCGTCGCCGGACCGGCCACGGCCTGAACCGCACGGACCGGGCGCGGCCCGCACGCCTGCCGAACCCCTGTGCCCGGCCCGTCACCCGCGCCCGCTACGCTGCCTTCGTCGCATGATCACCTCGTATCCCCTTCAGCGCTTGGACGCCTCACCTCCATGTCTTGGTTTGAATCCCTCGTCCTCGGACTCGTCCAGGGGCTGACCGAGTTCCTGCCCGTCTCCTCCAGCGCGCACCTGCGGCTGACCGCGGCCTTCTCGGGCTGGGAGGACCCCGGGGCGGCCTTCACGGCGATCACGCAGATCGGCACGGAGGCGGCGGTGCTGATCTACTTCCGCAAGGACATCGGCCGGATCGTCTCCGCCTGGTTCCGGTCGCTGTTCGACAAGGCGATGCGGCGGGACCACGACGCCCAGATGGGGTGGCTGGTGATCGTCGGCTCGATCCCGATCGGGCTGCTCGGCGTGACGCTGAAGGACCAGATCGAGGGTCCGTTCCGCGATCTGCGGATCACCGCGACGATGCTCATCGTCGTCGGCGTGGTCATAGGCATAGCCGACCGGCTGGCGGCCCGGGACGAGCAGGGCGGCCGGCACCGGGCGCCCAAGCAGCGCAAGACCCTGGAGAGCCTCGGCGTCAAGGACGGCCTGATCTTCGGCCTATGCCAGGCCTGCGCCCTCATCCCCGGCGTCTCCCGCTCCGGCGCCACCATCAGCGGCGGCCTGTTCATGGGCTACCGGCGTGAGGCCGCGGCCCGTTACTCCTTCCTGCTGGCCATCCCGGCGGTGCTGGCGTCCGGCGTGTTCGAGGTGAAGGACTCGGTGGGCGGCGGAGAAGTCGCCTGGGGGCCCACCCTGTTCGCGACGGCGATCGCGTTCGCGTCCGGCTACGCGGTGATCGCCTGGTTCATGAAGTGGATTTCCAGCAAGAGCTTCATGCCGTTCGTCTGGTACCGCGTCGCCCTCGGCATCGTCATCATCGCGCTGGTGACGACGGGTGTACTGAGCCCGCACGCGGCCGAATCCGCGAGCTGAGCACGCCGGGCACCGGCCAACCTGTGTGGCGTGAGTAGCCGATCGGTAGCGCAGTGTCAGTGTTTGCCCCTAGGCTGGGCCGCATGTCCCCCGATTTCATGCCCCGTGGTTCCGTGCGCTCCGCCGCCGAGCTGAACGAGCGGATCCGGGCGCTCTGGCTGCGCGCGGGCGGCACCCTGTCGCCTCAGGAGCGCGCGGAGTACGAGCTGTTGGTGGTCGAGTGGGCGCACGCCGTCCGCGGCCGTGTCATCGAGGCGGCCTGAGGCGGAGTCCGCGACGGGAGCGGGCCGGCGCCGGACCGGTATGTTCTTCGGATGCGAAGACTCGCGGAGACCGAGGAGTTGTCCGAGCCGGTGCGCGAGGCGCTCGGACCGGGTTGCCGCGCGGTCGCGGTGGAGCGGCTGCGCGGCGGCAGCAGGAAGGGCGTGTACCGGGTCCGGGTCGACGGCGCACCGGTGGCGCAGGTGATCGTCTACCGCTGGGCCGGGACGGAGGACTTCTGGCCCGTCCGGGCCGGCGTCGGCCCGGACGACCCGTTCGCGCCGGCCTCCGGGCTGGCCCCGTTCCTGGCCGCCCGGCAGACCCTGGACGGCCTGGGGGTACGGGTTCCGCGGGTGCTCCTGGCGGACGGCGGACGACAGCGGTATCCGGCGGACGTGGCCGTGGTCGAGGACGTCTCCGAGGACACCCTCGAAGCGCTCTTCGAGTCCGACCCCGTCCGCGCGGCGGCCGCCCTGGAGGACCTGGCGGCGGCGACGGACGCCATGCACCGGCACCACGCCCCGCGGTACGGCCGGGTGGACCTGCTGCCGGCCGGCGGCACCGCGACCGGGGTCTCCTGCGAACAGCTGGTCCTCGACCGCGCCCTGTCCGATCTCGCGGAGGCCGCGGGCCGTGACGGCCGGATCGCCGCGGTGGAGGACCGCCTGCGCGACCGTCTCCACCACCTGGCCGCGCTGGTGCCCCCACGAGCCGAGTACGGGCTGATCCACGGCGAACTGGGACCCGACCACGTCATGGTCGACGCCGACGGCCGCGCGGTGCTGATCGACATCGAGGGCCTCATGCACTTCGACGTCGAATGGGAGCACGTCTTCCTCCGGCTCCGCTTCGGCGAGCGCTACCCCGTGCTGTCCCGCCCGGGCCTCGATCCCCGGCGGACGGACCTCTACGCACTCGCCATGCGCCTGTCCCTGGTCGCCGGCCCGCTGCGGCTGCTCGACGGCGACTTCCCCGACCGGGCCGCCATGACGCGGATCGCCGAGCACAACCTGACCGGGGCCCTGGCCCTCCTGCCCTGAGCACCGTGCCCGCGGGCCCCTGACGCGTCCCGTGGTAGGACACGCGCACCACGTTGCCGCCCATACCCTTGGCACCGGGCCCCGCTTGCCCAACACTGTGCCGATGACGCAGCGTGTGGAGCTCGCGACCGTGATGGACAGGCTGGCCGTGGACGAGACGGTCACCGAGTACGCGGTGGCGATGGACGACGGGGACTGGACCGCCTACCGGGAGCTGTTCACGGCGGACGGGCGGGCCGACTACCGCTCCGCCGGCGGCATCGAGGGCGAGGCCGGCCGGGTGGCCGGGTGGCTCGAGGGGAGCCTGGAGCCGTTCGGGATGCGCCAGCACCTGATCGTCAACCGCCGGGTGCGGTTCGCCGTCCACGAGCACGACACCGGGGACACCGCCCGGGTGCGGGCCGACTACGTCAGCCCGCTGCGCCTGGCCGGCGACGGCGGCTCCGGCGCCCCCGACCTGGTGTGCGGCGGCCGGTACGACTTCGCGCTGCTGCGCACGCCGGACGGCTGGCGGCTGAGCCGGGTCGTGGCGCACGAGAAGTGGCGCCGGACGTCCGGGCGGGGCCCGGCCGCCGGTTCCGGGTGAGCCGCGGGGCGCCCCGGCGCCCCCTGTCGGAGATCGCTTCCCGCGCGCACACTGGAGGCAGCGCTGGGTAGGGAGACTCCTCATGAGGACGATCGACCACTGGCTCACCTCCCCCTGGCGGCGCTCCGGCGTCGCCGCCCTGGCGGGCGCCCTGCCCGTGTTCGCGTTCCCGGCGCCCGCGCTGTGGTGGTTCGCGTACGTGGCCCTGGTGCCCTGGATCCTGCTGGCGCGCTCCGCGCCGACCGCACGGCGGGCGGCGTACGACGGCTGGTGCGGCGGCTTCGGGTTCATGGTGGCCGTGCACCACTGGCTGCTGCCGAGCCTGCACGTGTTCATCTTCCTGATAGCCGCGCTGATGGGCGTGCTCTGGGCGCCCTGGGGCCGGCTTGTCCGCCGGTTCCTCGGCGGCGTCCCGTCACCGGGGCGGGGCGCGGCCGCGCTGCTGGTGCTGCCCTCGGCGTGGCTGGCGGTGGAACTGGTCCGCTCCTGGCAGGGACTCGGCGGTCCCTGGGGGATGCTCGGCTCCAGCCAGTGGCAGGTGGCACCGGCGCTGCGGCTGGCCTCGGTCGGCGGGGTGTGGCTGCTCAGCTTCCTGGTGGTGGCCGTCAACGTGGCGGTCGCGGTACTGGTGTCGGTGCGCCAGTCGCGGTTGCCGGCGGTGGCCGCACTGGTGGCCACCGCCGCGGCGACCTCGGCCGCCTGGGCCTGGGCGCCTCGCCCGGACGCCGACGGCGGGGTGCGGATAGCCGTCGTGCAGCCCGGTGTCGTCGGCGGGCGGGACAGCGCCGAGAAGCGCTTCGACCGCGAGGAACGGCTGACCGAGCGACTCGCCGGACAGGGCGTCGACCTGGTGGTGTGGGGCGAGAGCAGCGTCGGCTTCGACCTGAACGACCGGCCCGACCTGGCCCGGCGGATCGCCGCGCTGTCCCGGCGGACGGGCGCCGATCTGCTGGTCAACGTGGACGCCCGGCGCTCCGACCGGCCGGGCATCTACAAGAGCTCGGTGCTCGTCGGGGCGAACGGCCCGACGGGCGGGCGCTACGACAAGATGCGGCTCATCCCCTTCGGCGAGTACATCCCGGCCCGCTCCCTGCTGGGCTGGGCCACCTCGGTGGGCAGGGCGGCCGGCGAGGACCGGCGGCGCGGCACCGAGCAGGTCGTGATGAACGCCGGGCACGGGCTGCGGATCGGCCCGCTGATCTGCTTCGAGACGGCCTTCCCCGACATGAGCCGCAGGCTGGCCGCGGACGGCGCGGACGTGCTGCTCGGCCAGTCCTCCACCTCGACCTTCCAGGGGAGCTGGGCCCCGGAGCAGCACGCCTCGCTGGCCGCGCTGCGGGCCGCGGAGACCGGACGCCCCATGGTCCACTCGACGCTGACCGGTGTCTCCGCCGTGTACGGCCCGGCCGGCCGGCGCCTCGGCCCGTGGCTCGGCACCGACGCGAGCACCACCCACGTCTACGAGGTGCCGCTGGCCCACGGGATCACGCCGTACGTCCGCTACGGCGACTGGCCCGTGCACGGCGCGCTGCTGATCCTGGCGGCGCTGTGCGTGGGCGAGGGCGTACGGGCGCTCAGGCTGCGGCGGACCGGTCCAGAACCGCTCGTACCACGCGCTCGCACAGCTCATGGGTCGCCAGTGCGTCACGGGCGCTGAGCACCTTGCGGGCCCGCACCGCGTCGAGGAAGCCGAGCACCGCCTGCTCTATGCCGCGCTGCCGCGCCACCGGCACCCAGTCACCGCGCCGGCGCACCGTCGGCTGCCCCCGGTGGTCGATCACCTCGGCCAGGTTGAGCACCTGGCGCCGGGTGTCCTGCCCGGAGACCTCGAGTATCTCCTCGGCCGAGCCGCTGAGCCGGTTCATCACGCCGAGCGCGGTGAAACCGTCCCCGGCGAGCTGGAGCACGACGTGGTGCAGCAGACCGCCCTCGACGCGGGCCCGCACGGTCACGTCGTCGACCACGCCCGGCACCAGGAAGCGCAGCGTGTCGACGACGTGGATGAAGTCGTCGAGGACCATGGAGCGCGGTTCCTCGGGCAGCCCGATCCGGTTCTTCTGCATGAGGATCAGCTCGCGCGGGTGGTCCAGGCACTGCGCGTAGGCCGGGGCGTGGCGGCGGTTGAAACCGACGGCCAGCGACACGTTCCGGCGCTCGGCGAGCGCCACCAGCCGCTCGGAGTCGGCGAGTTCGTAGGCGAGCGGCTTGTCCACGTAGGTGGGCACGCCCGCCTCCAGCAGCCGGGTGACGATGTCCGGGTGGACGGCGGTCGGCGCGTGCACGAAGGCCGCGTCCAGGTCCGCCGCGAGCAGGGAGTCCAGGGTGGTGTGGCGCCGGTCGTCCGGCAGGTGGAGCGAGTCGGCGACCCGGGTGAGGGTGGCGGGCGTCCGGGTCTGCAGGTGCAGTTCGACGCCCGGCTGCGTGCCCAGCACCGGCAGGTAGGCCTTCTGCGCGATGTCCCCGAGTCCGATGCAGCCGACCCTCACGTGCTCTCCCCTACCGGTTGCCTGCGGATGCCCTGCGGGAAGCATACGGGGGCGGCCGGCCTGCGCCGCCCGGGCCCGTCCGCTCGCACCGGCCGGGCCGCGCCGGTCCGGTCCGGCCGCGCCGCTCCGGTCCGTGAGGGTCCGGCCGCACCCCCGCCGGGCGTCAGCCTCGGGGCGCCGGGGCCCTCCGTACGGGGCACGAGATCACCCGTGCGGGGCATCAACCCCCCGTACGCGGTGTCGGCGCGGCTGTGGACCCAGCAGAGTTGCACGGGTGCATCGAACGACGACCACCACAGCGCTCCTGGTCACCGTGGCCGTCTCGGCCCTCTCCGGCTGTGTCACGGTACAGCGCCCGGTGACCTCCGGCCCCCCGCCGGACACCGTGTCCTCGCAGCGGACCGCTCCGCGTCCGGACGGCAGTGCCGCGCCGCGGGTGGTGCAGGCCCCGGCGCGGGAGGCACTGGAGATGGCCGGCCCGTCCCGGCGGCCGCGGCACGGGGAGCCGGACGCCCGGCGCCCGACGCCCGCGGCTCCACCGGTCACCCGCCGTCCGGCCGCCCCGCCCGCGCCCGTCCTGCCGCACCATGAGCCCCCGCGCCGGCAGGGCGGCCGCCTGCCGGGCGCGGCGCAGCCGCTGCCGCAGGCGCCGGACGTGTGCGCCCTCGGCAGGCAGTACGGCGGCTGGCGCGGCGGCAGCCCGGAGTCGGAGATCTGCGAGCAGGCCTACGGTCGCTGACCGCCGCAGCGGCCGGCACCGGGCTAACCGGTGGGCCGCTGCCGCGGCGGCCCCCAGGAGTCGCCGGTGCCGCCGTCCTCACCGAGCCGCAGCTCAAGGCGGCTGATCGCCGCCCGCACCCCGTCGCCGTAGCCGTCGTCGGACAGCGAGCCGGCGGTGCGGCGGGCCCGGCCCAGATGGCTGCGGGCGGCCTCGGCCTGGCCCAGCCGGGCGTAGTCGGCGGCCAGGTTGAGGTGGAGGGACGGGATGAAGCCGCGGACGCTGACCGGGTCACCGGCGCCGCGGCCGTCCGCCAGTTCCTCGGCCGCCGACAACGCCCGCAGGTCCCATGCCAGTTCGTCGGCCGGGTCGTCCTGGGTGTCGGCCAGGTAGTGGGCCAGGGTGCAGCGGTGCAGCGGCGCGCCGTCCTCGCCGATCTCCGCCCAGAGCTGGAGGAGGCGGCGGCGGGCCTCCTCGCGGTCGCCGCCGCGGTGCAGCATCACGACCTGACCGATCCGCGTCAGCAGGGCGTCCGGCGCCGCCTGCTCCTGTCGCTCCGCCACCGCGTCCTCCGGCCGTCGTCGGCTGTCGGGTCACCGTCCGCTCCGACGCTAACCGCAGGCACCGGCGATCCGGGGCAGGCGGCCCCGTACGACACGGGACCGCCCGCTGCCATTCGGGTCAGCCCAGGTCGGGGATCCGCCAGTCGATGGGCTCGTGCCCCTGTGCGGCCACGGCCTCGTTGATCTGGGTGAAGGGGCGGGAGCCGAAGAACTTCTTCGCCGACAGCGGTGAGGGGTGCGCGCCCTTCACCACCGCGTGCCGGGTCTCGTCGATCAGCGGGAGCTTCTTCTGCGCGTAGTTGCCCCACAGCACGAAGACCGCCGGGTCGGGACGGGAGGCCACCGCGCGGATCACCGCGTCCGTGAACTTCTCCCAGCCCTTGCCCTTGTGCGAGTTCGCCTCCCCGGCGCGGACCGTGAGCACCGCGTTGAGCAGCAGCACGCCCTGCTCGGCCCACGGCATCAGGTAGCCGTTGTCCGGGACGGGCAGGCCCAGCTCCTCCTTCATCTCCTTGTAGATGTTCCGCAGCGAGGGCGGGGTCCTCACACCGGGCCGGACCGAGAAGCACAGACCGTGGCCCTGGCCCTCGCCGTGGTACGGGTCCTGGCCGAGGACGAGCACCTTGACCTTGTCGTACGGCGTCGCGGCGAGGGCGGCGAAGACCTCCTCGCGCGGCGGGTAGACGGGGCCCCTCGCCCGCTCCTCCTCGACGAACTCGGTCAGCTCCTTGAAGTAGGGCTGCTGCAGTTCGTCACCCAGAACCCCGCGCCAGGACTCGGGCAGCATGGCGGTGTCGGTCACGTCAACGTCCTCACGATGTGCGGTCACTTCGGTTCTCAGAACCTACAGGCGACCACTGACAGCCGGGGCGGGCGGACCGTCACCAGCTCGTCTTGCGGTGCAGCTCCCACATCATCATGATCGTCGAGGGGTCGAGAGCGCGCTCGCCGCCCGAGATGTCCTCGCTCGCCGCCACGTACTGCCGGCCCTGCCACAGCGGGATCAGCCGGGCGTCGTTCACCATGATCTGCTGCGCGGCCTCCAGGTCCTTGACCACCTTGCCGCGCTCGCTCTCGGCGCGCGAGCGGGGCAGCAGCACGCTGGTGATCTGCTTGGAGTCGTACGGCGTCCCCAGGGCGTTGTGCTCGCCGACGAAGGGGGCGATGAAGTTGTCCGCGTCGGGGAAGTCCGGGAACCAGCCGCGGCCGAACACCGGGTACTCGCCCTTCTGGTAGCCGACCACGTAGGTCTTCCAGGGGCGGCTCTTCAGGGTGATGCTGAACAGCCCGGAGGCGTCGAGCTGCCGCTTGAGCTCCTGGAACATCACGGCCGTCTCGGAGCCGTAGCGGTCGGTGGTGTACCAGAGGGTGAGCGGGACGCGCTGGGTGATGCCCGCGGCGGTGAGGATCTTGCGGGCCTTGGCCGTGCTGGGGTCGCCGAAGTCGTCGAAGTAGCTGGTGGTGTGGCCGGTCAGGCCCGCCGGGACCATCGAGTACAGCGGGACCACGGTGTCCTTGTAGACCTTGTGCGCGATCGCGCCCCGGTCGATGACCTGGGCGATGGCCTTGCGCACGGCGGGCTGCTTGGCCCACGAGTCCTTGGGGTTGAACACCAGGTAGCTGATGTCCGTGCCGGTGCCGTCCACGAGTTGCAGGTCGCTGGCGCCGGCCCGCTGCAGGGCGAGGATGTCGTCGGCGGCGAGGCCTCGGTAGGTGACGTCGATCTGCTTGTCGCGCAGCGCCTTCACCATGGTGGCCGAGTCCTGGTAGTACCGGATGGTCACCGCGCTGTTCTGCCGCTTGGCGAAGCCCTGGTAGTTCTCGTTGCGCGCCAGGACGGCCTGCTTGCCCTCTTCGTAGGACTGCAGCGTGTACGGACCGGAACCGAACACCTTGTTGTCCTTGCGCAGCGAGTTCGCCGGGTAGTCGTCGGGGTCGACGATGGACATGGCCGGGGTGGCGAGCACGAACGGGAAGGTGGCGTCGGACTGGTTGAGGCGGAAGACCACCTCGTCGTCGCCGACCGCGTCCACGCGGTCCAGGCTGCCGAGCAGTCCGGCGGGACCGCCGGGGGCGTCGATGGTGCGGATGCGGTTGATGGAGTGCTGGACGGCCTCGGCGTTCAGCGGGTCCCCGTCGGCGAACTTCATGCCCGGGCGCAGCTTGCAGCGGTAGGTGCGGCTGGCGGTGTCGGTGAAGGAGCAGCTCTCCGCGGCGTCCGGCTGCGGGGTGGTGGCGCCGTTCGGGTAGGCGAGGAGCGTCTGGTAGATGTTGCGGTACAGCTCCCAGGAGCCGTCCCAGGCGCCTGCCGGGTCCAGGGTGCTGGGCGCACTGGTGGTTCCGACGACGATCGGGCCCTTGCCGTCGGGATCGCCGTTCGAGAACAGACCGCAGCCGGCCACCAGGGATATGGACGCGATCGCCGCGACTCTCCGCAGGAATCGGTTCCGGTTGAACACGCGCACGCTCCTCGATCCGCCATACCAAGGGTCGGCAGACCATACCGCAGCGTTCGGGCCCCTGAACCTCCCCTGAACCAGCCCTTCTTGATCGATTGTGCGATGACTACGTTGTCAGTCCGCTGTGCGTGCTTTGTGCAGCGTTTCGGGCGCCGTTCCGCTGGGAAACGGCGCCCGAAAAAGACGACCGGCCGGTACCGGTCAGGCGACGCCGGCGTTGAGGAAGATGCCGCCGTCCACGACGAGGGTCTGACCGGTGACCCAGTCGGACTGCTCGGAGGTGAGGAACGCGGTGGCCCCGCCGATGTCGGAGGGGACGCCGAGCCGGCCGAGCGGGTAGGAGGCGGCCGCCTCCGCCTCGCGGCCCTCGTAGAGCGCCTGGGCGAACTTGGTCTTCACGACGGCCGGGGCGATCGCGTTGACCCGCACCCGGGGCGCGAACTCGTGCGCGAGCTGCTGGGTCAGGTTGATCATCGCGGCCTTGCTGACGCCGTAGGCACCGATGAACGGCGAGGGCGCGAGGCCCGCGATCGAGGCGATGTTGACGATCGCGCCGCCGTTGTCCTTCTGCCAGGCGTGCCAGGTCTTCTGGGCGAAGCCGAGCGCCGAGATCACGTTGGTCTCGAACACCTTGCGGGCGACGTCCAGGTCGAGGTCGGCGATGGGCCCGAAGACGGGGTTGGTGCCGGCGTTGTTGACCAGGAAGTCGACGCGGCCGAAGGCCTCCATGGTCCGCTCGACGGCCTCGCTCTGGTGGCCGAGATCGTGGGCCTTGCCGGCGACGCCGATGACCCGGTCGGCGCCGAGCCGTTCGACGGCCTCCTTCAGGGCGTCCTCGTTGCGCCCGGTGATGCACACGCGGTCGCCGCGGGCGACCAGCGCCTCGGCGACGCCGTGGCCGATGCCGCGGCTGGCGCCGGTGACGAGGGCGACCTTGCCGGAGAGTTCCGGGAGTTCAGTCATGTCGGTGATTCCCCTGGCTTCCTAGTCGAGCGGTCCGCCGGCCACGTACAGCACCTGGCCGGAGACGAAGCCGGCCGCCTCGCCGGTGAAGAAGGCGATGGCGTTCGCGATGTCCTCGGGCTCGCCCACGCGCTGGACCGGGATCTGGGTGGCGGCGGCGGCCTTGAAGTCGTCGAAGCCCATGCCGACGCGGTCGGCGGTGGCCTTGGTCATCTCGGTGGCGATGAAGCCGGGGGCCACGGCGTTGGCGGTGATGCCGAACTTGCCCAGCTCGATGGCGAGGGTCTTGGTGAAGCCCTGCAGACCGGCCTTGGCGGCCGAGTAGTTGGCCTGGCCGCGGTTGCCGAGCGCGGAGGACGAGGAGAGGTTGACGACCCGGCCGAAGCCCGCGTCGACCATGTGCTTCTGGACGGCCTTGGTCATCAGGAACGAGCCGCGCAGGTGCACGTTCAGGACGGTGTCCCAGTCGGAGACGCTCATCTTGAACAGCAGGTTGTCGCGCAGCACGCCGGCGTTGTTGACCAGGATGGTCGGGGCGCCCAGCTCCTCGACGATCCGGGCGACGGCGGCCTCGACCTGCGCCTCGTCGGAGACGTCGGCGCCGACCGCGATCGCCCGGCCGCCGGCCGCGGTGATCTTCTCGACGGTGTCCTTGCAGGCGGCCTCGTCGAGGTCGATCACGGCGACCGCGCGACCCTCGGCGGCCAGCCGTTCGGCGGTGGCGGCCCCGATGCCGCGCGCCGCGCCGGTGACTACCGCGACCCGCTGTTCATTGGTGGACATTGCTGCTTCTCCTCGCCCTTGAGAGAACCTGTGCGGCTCCAGGCGGAGCCGGCCGGTGCGGTGAGCGACCGCTTAGTACCTTCAGCACACGCGACGCTAGAAGCCCTGGCACCCGGTGTCAACGGGACACCGGGCCGGTGTGATCCATTACCTCACCAGGAGGTCCAGCAGACGCTCGGTCTCGGCGTCCGGGTCGGCGGTGAGCCCGGTGTGCACGGGCCCCGGCTGCACGACGGTGGAGCGGGGCGCGATCAGCCAGCGGAAGCGCCGCCCGGCGTCGTCGCCGGCCGCCTGCCCTGCCCCCTCGCCGCCGGCGCAGACCCGTTCCACCGCGCCGAGCGCGGCCCGCACGCCCGCCACGTCCGCCGCGGGGTCGAGGGCGAGCAGCCGGGCCTCGTCCAGGTGGGTCCGGACGCCTACGTAGGCCTGGGCGCGGCAGTAGACCACCACGCCGGCGTTGACGCACTCGCCGCGTTCGATCCGCGGCACGACCCGCAGCAGGGCGTACTCGAACACGTCCCGGTCACCGCCCTGGCCGGCCCGGGTGATGTGGCGCTCGGTCACATGACCGGCCATGTGGATGTGACGCTCGCTCACTTGCTCTCCTCGATGCCGGTGATGCGCTCGGCGATGACGGCCGCCCGGGCGAGCAGCGGCCGTGCGTAGGCGGCCCTGAGCTCGTCCGGGGTGCCGAAGCCCGGCTCGCCGGCCAGCCAGGCGTCGGGGATCTCGGCGGTGACCTCGGCGAGGAGGTCCTCGGTGACCCTGGGGGCCAGCTCGGCCGCTGCGGCGGCGACGTCCGGCGCGAAGCGGGCGAGGGCGTGGTCGGCGGCGTCGTACGGGCGGGCCGCGGAGGCCTCGGCGGAGGGCCAGTTGTGGTGCCAGATCATCGTGGCGCCGTGGTCGATGAGCCAGAGCTCGCCGCGGTGCACCAGGAGGTTGGGGTTGCGCCAGGACCGGTCGACGTTGTTGATCAGCGCGTCGAACCAGACGATCCGCCCGGCCTCGGCGGGGCTCACCGGGAAGGCGAGCGGGTCGTAGCCGAGGGCGCCGGAGAGGAAGTCCATGCCCAGGTTGGCGCCGCCGCTGGACCTGAGCAGGTCCTGCACCTGCTGTTCGGGCTCGCCGAGGCCGAGGACGGGGTCCAGTTCCACCGTGACCAGCCGGGGCATCCGGAAGCCCAGCCGGCGGGCGAGTTCGCCGCACACCACCTCGGCGACCAGGGTCTTGCGGCCCTGTCCGGCACCGGTGAACTTCATGACGTAGGTGCCGAAGTCGTCGGCCTCGACGAGTCCCGGCAGCGAGCCGCCCTCACGCAAAGGGGTGATGTAGCGGGTCGCGGTGACTTCCTTGAGCATCGCCCCAGGTTACTGGGGCAGGAGCAGGTCCGGCCGGTGGTCGGACGGACGGCGCGCGGCCGTGGTGACGGGATCGGGCGGGCCGGCCGTGGTTCCATGCCGGTCCGCCCTTGGTGCAGGGATCCGGGCGCCCGTCTGAACAGGCGGGCGTCCCGGACCGTACCCCTGGGCGGACCACGAGACGCTCCGCGGAAGGGAACCACGTCATGACCAGCGCATCGTTCAAGCCCGAAGCGGGACCGGCCCGCCGTACCGTCATGGCGGCGGCCGGAGCGGCCGGGCTCGCCGCCGCGCTGACCGCCTGCGGTTCGGGCGACGCTTCCTCGGACGCCGTCGACACCGGGTCCGGCACCGCGGGCACGACCGGGTCCACGCAGGGGGGCGCTTCCCCGAAAACCGGCGAGGCGGCGGGGGGCAGCGCCCTGGCCCGGACCTCGGACATCCCCGAGGGCGGCGGCAAGATCTTCACGGACCAGGGCGTGGTGGTCACCCAGCCGACGGCCGGCACCTACAAGGCGTTCTCCGCCAAGTGCACCCACCAGGGGTGCGCGGTGTCCCGGGTCTCGGACGGCGTGATCGTCTGTCCGTGCCACAACAGCCACTTCTCCGTCGCGGACGGCAGCGTGAAGCAGGGGCCCGCCACCCAGCCGCTGGCCGCGGAGAAGATCACCGTCTCGGGCGACGAGATCAAGCTGGCCTGAGGCGCGCGGGAACGGCCGGCGAGCCCGTCCTGTTCCTTTTCCCGGCGTGATCCCGGAGGATCGCGCCGGGGGCGGGTTCCGCCGGTACGACGTGGGAGAAGAGGGGCCGTATGACCGTGACTCAGCAGCGCCGGGGCCGGAAGATCATGATGACGCCCGGGGAACTGGACGACTTCCTGACCAGCCGGCGCACCTGCCGGGTCGCGACCGTCTCGGCGGACGGCACGCCGCACGTCAGCGCGCTGTGGTTCGTCTGGGACGGCACGTCCCTGTGGCTGTACTCCGTGGTGCGCAGCCGGCGCTGGGCGCAGCTCAGCCGCGATCCCCGGGTGGCGGTCGTGGTCGACTCCGGCGAGGAGTACGACGAGTTGCGCGGGGCCGAGCTGTCCGGGCGGGTGGAGTTCGTCGGCGAGGTGCCCCGGACCGGGGAGCTGCGCGCCGAACTCGACACCCCCGAGACGCTGTTCGCGCGCAAGTACTTCGGCCTGGACGAGATGCCGCACGACGGCCGGCACGCCTGGGCCCGGCTGACCCCGGACACGACGGTGTCCTGGGACTTCCGCAAGCTCGGTGCGGTGGGCTGAGGCCCGCGGAGGCTCGGCGGCCGGGCCGCCTCAGAGCCGGTCCACCCGCTCGGCCGCCGCCCGCAGCGCGTCGACAGCGGCGCGGATCGAGGGGCGGCGGTCGGCGTCCGCCCGCCAGACGACGTAGACGTGCCGCCGTACCCGCTGCCTGAGCGGGATCAGCACGATGCCCGGTGGCACCGGGTGCCGTCCCAGCAGCGGCGCGATGCACACGCCGAGCCCGGCGGCGACCAGCCCGAGCTGGGTGTGGGTCTCCCCGGCCCGGTGCCCGACGATCGGCTCGATGCCCTTGGAGCGCAGGGTGAACATCAGCCACTCGTGGCAGAACTCGCCCTCCCCCCAGGTGATCCACTCGTCCTCCGCGAACTCGGCGAGGTCCACCTCGTCCCGGTCCGCGAGCCGGTGCCCGGCCGGCATGGCCACGTCGGCCGGATCGTCCAGCAAGGGGGCCTTGACCAGCCCGTCGGGCACGGGCATCGGCTTGTTGTACCAGTCGAGGACCACGGCCAGGTCGAGGTCGCCGCGCACGACGGCGGCGATGCCGTGCTCTGGCTCCAGCTCGCTGGAGCGCACCCGCAGGCCCGGGTGCCGGCCGCGCAGGTCGGCGAGCGCGGTGGGGAACAGCCCGCGGGCGGCGGTCGGGAACGCCGAGACGCGCAGCTCGCCCGCGACCTGGCCGCGGTGCGCCTCCAGATCGGCCTGGGCGAGTTCGACCTGGGACAGGATGCGGGCCGCGTGCTCCGACAGCAGCCGTCCGGCGTCCGTCAGCCGCACGCCACGGCCGTTCTTCGCCAGCAGCCGCTGCCCGGCCTCGCGCTCCAGCTTGCCCAGTTGCTGGGAGACCGCGGACGTCGTGACGTGCAGGGCGTCGGCGGCGGCGCTGACCGAGCCGTGCCGGGCGAGGGCGTCCAGGGTGCGCAGGCGCTCCAGGTTCAACATGTAAGCGATACTAAGAGGTATCCGGTGAGAATTCTCGATTGTGCTACGACGTCGACTCCCGCATCGTTGACGGCATGAGCACGGTCACCGCACCCTCGACCCAGTCCCCCGCGCCCGCCCGGCCCCGCGCCCGCCTCGACTGGCGGCTGCGTTTCGGCGCCCTGTCGCTGATCTGGGGCTTCAGCTTCCTGCTGATCAAGGTGGGCACGGACGGCTACGCGCCGTTCCAGGTCACACTCGGCCGGCTGGTCTTCGGTACGGCTGTACTGGCGGCGGCGATGGCCGTGAAGCGGGAGCGGCTGCCGCGCGGGGGCCGGCTGTGGGGGCACATGGCGGTCGCCGCGTTCTTCCTGAACGCCCTGCCGTTCTCCCTGTTCGCGTACTCGGAGCTGACCATCCCCTCCACCCTGGCCGGCATCTGCAACGCCACCTCACCGCTGTGGGGCATGGCCCTGTCGATGGTCGCCCTCTCCGAGGACCGGCCCACGCGGGTGCGCGTCGCGGGGCTCGGCCTCGGCTTCCTGGGTGTGCTGACCGTGCTGGGCGCCTGGCAGGGCTTCCACGGGCTGGACGCTACGGGCACGGCGATGGCGCTGCTCGCCTCGCTCAGCTACCCGATCGGCTGGATCTACGTCCGCCGGACCCTGGCCGGGACCGGGAACTCGCACCTGTCCATGACGGGGGCCCAGCTGCTGCTGGCGACGGTGCAACTGGCCGTCGTGACCCCGCTGTTCACCCCGCTCCCGGACCGCTTCCCGGTCGTCCCGCTGCTGGCCGTGGCCGCGCTGGGCGCTCTCGGCACGGGGCTCGCGGTGCTCATCCAGTACGGCCTCGTCGCCGAAGTCGGGCCCACCACCGCCCAGATGGTCACCTACTTCATCCCGGTCATCGCCACGGCGGCCGGCGTGGCGATCCTCGGCGAGTCGCTGCGCTGGACCACTCCGGTCGGCGCCGTGATCGTCCTCGCCGGGGCCGCGCTCACCCAAGTCAGGCCGAAGGGAAGTAAGTTGGGCGGGTGACTGCGCTGCCGATCGTCCTGTTGCTGTCGGGGAGCCTGCGCACCGGCTCCACCAACGACACCGTGCTGCGCACCGCGCGGGCCCTGGGGCCGTCCGCCGGGGTGGACACGGTCCGGTACACGGGGCTGGCCGGGCTTCCGCACTTCAACCCGGACGACGACACCGATCCGCCGCCGGCTCCGGTGGCCCGGCTGCGCGCGGCGATCGACGGCGCCGACGCCCTCCTGATCTGCGCCCCCGAGTACGCGGGCACGCTGCCGGGTTCCTTCAAGAACCTGCTGGACTGGACGGTCGGCGGCACCGAGATCTGCGGCAAACCGACTGCGTGGGTCACCGCGGCGGCACCGGGCCGCGGCCAGGGCGCGGAGGCCACCCTGCGCACCGTCCTCGGCTACACCGGGGCCGCCGTCGTGGAGCCCGCATGCGTACGGATCCCGGTGGACCGCACCATGGTCGGCGCCGACGGCCTCCTCACGGACGAGAAGGCGCGCCGGGCCCTCACCGACGTACTGCACCTGCTGACGGGCGCCGCTCCACGACGGTGAGCACGGCCGCCCGGCCCGTCCGCAGGTGCCGCTCCTCAGCGGTGAGCGCGCTCGCTCGGCCCGCCGACAGACGCCACTCGCGGGGTGAGCACGGCCCACCGCGCCCGGTCGGCACCGCCCTCAACCGTGCCGCACGGCCCACCGGGCCCGCTCGGCACCGCCCTCAACCGTGCGCACGACCCGCCAGGCCCGGTCGAGACGGTCCTCAACGGTGCGCACGGGCCACCGGCCTCGTCGGCAGGGCTCCCCGCGGTCACCGCACTCGCCCGGCCTACCGGCAGGCCCCCCACCGCGACGGTCCGTCCTCAGCCGTAGGACCGGGCCGGGGACGGGCGTACAGCATCCGCCACCGCGTCGGCCAGGGGGACGATGTCCCGGGGGGCGAGGGCGGAGACCGTGACGCGGACGCCCGGCGGTGAGCCCAGCCGGAACCGGGCGCCCGGGGTGACCGCCCAGCCCGCGTGCAGCAGCCGGGCCACCACGCCCGTCTCGTCGGGCACCGGCACCCAGACGTTCATGCCGCTGCGCCCGTGCGCCGGCACCCCGCGCGCGGCGAGCGCCTCGACGAGCGCCTCCCGGCGCGCACCGTAGGAGGCAGCCACCTCAAGGGGGTCGACGGCGCCGCAGCGCCACAGTTCCACCACGGCCCGCTGGACGAGCCGGCTCACCCATCCGGGCCCCAGCCGCTGCCGCCCGCGCACCCGGTCGACGGTGACGGCGTCGCCCGTGAACACCGCGAGCCGTAGGTCCGGCCCCCAGGCCTTCGCAACGGAGCGCACGAAGGCCCAGTGGCGGGTGACGCCGGCCAGCGGCCGCAGCGGCACGTCGACGATGCCGTGGCCGTGGTCGTCCTCGATCAGCAGCGTCGCGGGGTGGTCCGCGAGGACCGAGCGCAGCGCACGCGCGCGCGTGGCGCTCAGCGCGGCGCCGGTCGGGTTCTGCGCCCGGTCGGTGACGATCAGCGCCCGCGCCCCGGCCTGAAGCGCGCGACGGACGTCGGCGGGCAGCGGGCCCTCGTCGTCGACTCCGACGGGCACCGTGCGCAGCCCGAGCGCCGGGACGAGATCGAGCACGCTGCCCCAGCCTGGGTCCTCCACCGCCACCTGGTCGCCCGGCCTGAGGTGGGCCGCGAGGACCCGTTCGATGACGTCCAGCGAACCGGAGGCGACGGCGACGGGTCCGTCCGGCACGCCGTCGGCGTCCAGTGCGGCGCGGGTCAGCCGGGCCAGCTCCGGCTCCACCGGGTCGTGCCCGTACAGCACGGGTTCCCGGTCGCCGTGGGCGGCGGCCGCCGCGAAGGCGTCCGCCAGGCGCGGCAGCAGCGCGGGATCCGGGTTGCCGTCGGCCACGTCCCGCACGCCCGCCGGCACCTCCACCCGCAGCTGCTCGCGTCCGGTCGTGGCCGGCTTGGCACGCACCCGGCTGCCGCGCCGCCCCGCGGTCTCGATCACCCCGCGTTCGCGCAGGGTGCGGTAGGCGGCCGCGACCGTGTTCGCGTTCACCCCGAGCCGGGCCGCCAGCTCCCGCATCGGGGGCAGGGGCCGGCCGGGCTCCAGCTCCCCGGCGCCCACGGCCCGCTCGACGCTGGCCGCGATCTCCGCTGCGCCCCGGCCCTGAATCGGATACTCTCCTAGCACAAAACCAATTATGCACTAGTACAATGGAGAACGCCATGCAGGGGACCCGGGAAGCCTCGTCGCAGTCCGCCGCGTACACACCGACCGACCGCACCGTGCCCACGCGCTCCGCGGACCGGGCGACGTACGACCGGGACGTGGTGCACGCGATACTCGACGAGGGCTACGTCTGCCACCTCGGCTTCGTCCGCGACGGCGCGCCGGTGGTGCTGCCGACGCTGTACGGCCGGGTCGGCGAGCGGCTGTACGTCCACGGGTCCACCGGTTCGCGCCCGCTGCGGATGACCGGCGAGGCCGATCCGGGGCTCCAGGTGTGCCTGACGGTCACCCATGTCGACGGCCTGGTGCTGGCCCGCTCCGCCTTCCACCACTCGATGAACTACCGCTCGGTGGTGGTGCACGGCACGGCCCACGAGGTCACCGACCCCGAGGAGCGGCGGCTGGCCCTGGACGCGCTGGTGAACCACGTCGTACCGGGCCGGGCCGCCGACTCCCGGCCCGCGAACAAGAAGGAGCTGGCCGCCACCGCGGTCATCCGCCTCGACCTGGACGAGGTCTCCGCGAAGATCCGCACCGGTGGCGCCAACGACGAGCCCGAGGACCTGACGCTGCCGCACTGGGCCGGGGTCGTGCCGCTCCGCAAGGGCTACGAAGCCCCCGTCCCCAACCCCGACCTGGCGCCCGGCATCGGGCTCCCGGACTACCTGGCCCGGTGAGCTAGGAGGTCGCGGGCACCGGTTCCCGGCGTCCGGCCCCGCGGGCCTCGCCCAGCGCCAGGCCCGCGACCGCGCCGAGCATCAGCAGCGTGCCGGCCAGGGTGGCCGCCGTGAGGCGCTCGCCGAGCAGCGCCACGGCGAGCACGGCCGCGGTCACCGGCTCCAGCAGCATGATCACGGAGACGGTGGCGGAGCGGACGACGGCGGCGCCCGCGAAGTACAGGGCGTAGGCGAGGGCGGTGGGCACGGACGCGATGTACGCGATCAGGACCAGCAGCCGCACGGGGTGGCCGGTGTGCGGGAGGAGCCCCTCGACCAGGGCGAACGGCAGCAGGCACAGGGTGGTGACGGCGAAGGCTCCGATGGTGGTGCCGGAGGAGTCGGCGGCGCCGTCGCGCCCCCAGCGGCGGGTCAGCAGCGTCATGCCGCTGTAGCCGGCCGCCGACGCCAGCGCGTACAGCACGCCGACCGGCCGGACGGTCGCGGCGGAGCCGCCGAGGGTGAGCACGGCGAGCCCGGCGAGGGCGCCGGCGACCGCGAGCAGACCGCCGGCGCCGAGCCGCTCGCCCAGGGTGAGCCGGGCGCCCAGCGCGATGAGCACGGGGCCCGCGCCCAGCGTGACCACGGTGGCGACGGCGAGCCCGGTCGACCCGACGGCGGCGAAGTAGGCGGTCTGGAACACGGCGAGCCCGACGCCGGTGGCGGCGGCCTTGCCGGCCCTGCGCCGCAGCGGTTCGGGCGCTGCCGCCCGGCCCCGGCCGCGCAGCAGCCGGCCGGCCAGCAGCAGCACCAGCCCGACGGCGCAGCGCCAGAACGAGAGGGTGAAGGCGCCCATCTCGCTGGTCCGGTAGACCAGGGAGGCGACGGCGCCCGCGGTGCCCCAGGTGGCACCGGTGACGATCAGGTAGAGCAGGCCACGCCCGACGGGCAGGCCGGAGACAGCGTTCGACACGAGGTTTCTCTCCGCAGAAGCGCACCGGAGTGCGGAAGTTCGGAAGGCGACCCGGCTCAGCGGGACGCGGGGACTCCGTCTGCGGGCAGCACCGTCCCGCCCGGCGCGGCGCGCCGGGCGTTCACCACGGGGGCCCGCCTCAGGCGGCGGGCGGCGAGAGGACGAGCGCGTTCGACGTCATGACCGGCACCTTAGGCAGCCGTCCCGCGTGCGGACAACTCCCGTTCCGCGCCGCCGCCCGCGGCCACCGGCTCCGCCGCCCCCTTGGCGGGCGCCGCGGACTGGGCGATGTACGCGCCGAGGAGGACCACGGCGCCGCCGATGATCTGCGGCGCGGACAGGTGCTCGCCGAGCAGCACCCAGGCCAGCACGGTCGCGATGACCGCCTCGAGGCAGGCGACGACACCGGCGACCTGCGGGGACAGCCGGCGCACGGACAGCACGCCGGTGATGTACGCGGCGACCGTGGCGACGAGGACCACCCAGGCCAGCAGGGCGACGGCCGGGACGGCGGTGCCGTCCAGCCGCGCGGAGCCGGCCAGCACCGGCCAGTCCATGTTCCACGGGCGGGCCACGGCGGTCAGCACGAGGGCGCCGATGAGCAGGCCGTAGGCGATGACGCCGAGGGGGTCCGGCGCCTGCTCGCCCGCCTCGCCGCCCTGGTCGGACAGGACGAAGTAGCCGACCTGGCAGCAGGCGGCGCCGAGCGCGAGCAGCAGGCCGGCCGCGTCGAAGCTCAGGCCCGCCCACACCTCGACCACGCAGGCGAGGCCGCCGGCCGCGAGGACCACGCCGAGCGCGGCCGCGCGGGTGACCGGCCGCCGCTGCACGAACCGCACCCAGCCGAGCACGAGCGCGGGGGCCAGGTACTCGACGAGCAGCGCCACGCCGACCGGGACGCGGGAGAGCGCGGCGAAGTAGAACGCCTGGACGCCGGCCACGGCCAGCAGTCCGAACCCGGCGAGCAGCGCGGGGCGGCGCAGCAGCAGCGCGCGGTGCCGCACGGCGAGCGGCAGCATGACCACGGCGGCGCCCGCCACCCGTAGCCACACCACGTGGAGCGGGTCGAGTCCCGCCTCGATCAGCGGCTTGGCCGCGACTCCGGACCCGCCGAAGGCCAGCGCGGACACGAGCGCGAGTCCGAGCCCGGCGCCCTTGCCGTGGCTGCCCCGGCTGCTTGCAGATATAGGCACCGGCACATGATGGCAGGCGTTGACATGAGCGTCACCCTCGTTGACACCTGTCTCAGGGGATGGACGGTGTCAGGGCCGGGCGTCCGCCGGGCGGCCGTCGAGCCGGGCGCCCAGCTCACGGGTCCCGATGCCGGCGCGTTCCAGGACCTCGACGGCCCGGGACCGGGAGTCCAGGACGAGCCCGGCGAGCAGGTCGGTGCCGCCGGTCCGGGCCGCACCGCGGCGTCGCGCGCGCCTGCGGGCCTCCTCGAGGGCGACGGCCGCGACGGGCGACCAGTGCCCGGTGTCGCCGTGCGCCGCGCCGCCCGGTTGCCCGCCGTCGTACCGGGCGGGACCGGGCAGGGCGGCGAGCGCGCCGGAGCCCTCCACGCTGTGCTGCCAGCGCAGCCCGTAGCCGATGCTGCGCTGCACCAGGTAGCCGAGCAGCCGGGCGAGCCGCGGGGCCCCGCCCACGGCGGCCCTGACCTCGGGGTCGTGCTCCAGGAGCGAGTGGAGCAGATGGGCGGTGTCGATCTGGCGGTCCCCGTCGCGCACCGCCCGGCGGCGGGCACCGGCGACCACCGCCGCCAGCTCGGCACCGAGCACGGCATCGTCGTCCGTGTGCGGGAGTCCCTGGTCGGGAATGCTCCGGCGGGCTGTACGGGGATGCACACCATCACCTCATCAGCCACAGGCGGCCGGGTCATCCACGGGGGGAACCATCTTCGGGTGCCGCGCGGAGTGGACATGGGCCGCCGGGATCTCATCCTCAGGGAGGAGATCAGGCCGTTGACACGAGGGCGCCCCACGGAGGTTCGGCGGGGCGCCCCGGTGCCGTGGGGCTCAGTCCTCGTCGGCGAGGATGAGGTACAGCTTCTTGCGGGCGTCGTTGAGGACGGCCACCGCCTTGTCGCGCTGTTCCTTGGTCCCCGTGTTCCAGACCTGCCCGAAGGCCTGCATCAGGCCCATGCCGGCCTGCCGGATCTCGCCGAGGGCCTCCCAGTCGACCCCGCGCGAGGCCTCCTCCCAGGGGGCGTCCGGGCCTTCCTCGGCGGCCGCGCGGCCGCTGTCGGTCAGGGAGAACAGCTTCTTGCCGCCCTCGCTCTCGCTGGCGATCAGCCCCTCGTCCTCCAACAGCTGGAGGGTGGGGTACACCGAGCCGGGGCTCGGCTTCCAGGCGCCGCCGCTGCGCTCGGCGATCTCCTGGATCATCTCGTAGCCGTGCCGGGGCCCCTCCTTGAGCAGGGCCAGGATCGAGGCGCGCACGTCGCCACGCCGTGCCCGTCCCCTCGGTCCGCCACGCCCTCGCGGCCCCCACGGCCCCGGTCCGAACCCGGGTCCGCCGGGTCCCCAGCCGGGGCCGCCCGGGCCGAAGGGCCCGAAGGCGGCCCGCCGCCCCTCGAAGCCGCCGAACCCGCCCCGGCCCGGGCCGTCCTGACGATGTCCACGCTCGAATCCGTGGCTGCGCATCGTGATCACTCCATCCCATCGTTGACCGGTCACGTTCGCTTCGCGTTCTTACGCGATACCTCAACGATATATCGGAAGCGTTCGCACGACAAGGCTCTTTCGCACCCGCCCGGAAAGCGGGATCACCGCGGCCCGCCGGCCGCCTCGCCGCACAGCGGGGCGGGAAATGGGTCCAGGACTCGTCGATTGGCCTTGGTTCCGGGTCCGCCGCGGCCCTAGCGTCTGCGCCATGCGCATCCGAATCGTCGACGCCTTCACCGACCGCCCCTTCGCCGGCAACCCGGCCGGCGTCCTGCTCCTGGAGGACGTCTTCCCGGACGACGACTGGCTGCAGAACGTAGCTCTGGAGGTGAACCACGCCGAGACGGCCTTCGCGCACCGGCTGCCCGCGGGCGGCGAGGCGGACTGGGCGCTGCGCTGGTTCACGCCCGTCGCCGAGGTCGCCATGTGCGGGCACGCCACGCTCGCCACCGCGCACGTCCTGCACACCACCGGCGCCCACGAGGGCCCGGTGCGGTTCGCCACCCGCAGCGGCGTCCTCGTCGCCACGCCGGGCTCGGACGGCGCGATCACCATGGACTTCCCCACCGCCCCGCTCACCGAGGTGGCCGTCCCGGACGGCGTCGGCGAGGCGCTGGGCGCCGCCCCGGTGGTCGCCTACGACACCGGGCCGAACGTCGGCGACCTGCTGGTGGAGCTGGCCGACGAGCGGACGGTGCTCGCGCTCGCCCCCGACCACAAGGCCCTGACGGCGCACTCCGCGCGGGGCGTCATCGCCACCGCCCGCGCGGACGACCCCTCGCTCGGCTACGACTTCGTCTCGCGCTGCTTCTTCCCCAACGTCGGCATCGACGAGGACCCGGTCACCGGCAGCGCCCACACCGCGCTGGCCCCGCACTGGTCCGCGCGCCTGGGCCGGGACGACCTCACGGGCCTGCAGGCCTCCCGTCGTGCCGGGCTGGTGCGCACCGGTCTGCGCGGCGACCGCACGCTGCTGACCGGCCGCGCGGTCACCGTCATCGAGGGCGAACTGCTCGCCTGAGCGGCCGGGGCGGCCCCCGTCTCAGGCCGTCGGCAGCCAGTCCACCCTGCCCGCGAGCAGGGCGTAACCGACGAAAGCGCCGATGTCGAGCAGGGAGTGGGCGACGACCAGCGGGCCGACCCGGCCCCAGCGGCGGTAGAGCCAGACGAAGACCACGCCCATCACCATGTTGCCGACGAAGCCGCCGATGCCCTGGTAGAGGTGGTACGAGCCGCGCAGGACCGCGCTGGCCACCAGCGCGGTCCCCGCCGTCCAGCCGAGCTGCCCCAGCCTGCGCAGCAGATAGCCGACGACGATGACCTCCTCCAGGACGGCGTTCTGCACCGCCGACAGGACGAGCACCGGGTACTTCCACCACACGTCGGGCAGCGCCTCGGGCACCACGGTGAGGTTGAAGCCGAGGCCGCGGGCGGCCAGGTAGAAGGCGATGCCGGTGCTGCCGATCACGGCCGCGACGCCCGCGCCCCGGCCGAGGTCGGGCCAGGGGCGGCTGCGGTCGAAGCCCAGCGTGCGCAGGCTCTCGCCCTCGCGCATCAGCAGATGGGCGACCAGCGCCACGGGCACCAGCGCGGAGGCGATGCCGAAGAGCTGCCAGGCCAGGTCGAGCCAGGGACGCCCGGGCGCGGCGGAGGCGTTGAGAGTGGCCGCCTGGTCCTTGAGCCCGCCCGGCCTGGTGACCGACCCGACGAAGCTGATCAGCGCGGACACGCCGCTCGCGCCGAGCGAGAGCGCCAGCACGAGCAGTGTCTCGTCCCGGAGGATCCGCCGCGGGAACCGCTCCTGCGGATGGCCTGCGGCCGCCGGGTCCGCCTCCACGTGCACTCCTGTCGTCGCTCCGGCCGTGCGAGCACAGCATGCCGGATCGTCTTCCGGAGCGCTCGACCGGGCCCGGCTCGCCGCGCAGGGCCCGGCGCGTACCCTCAGCCGAGCGGGACGGGCTCGGGAAGCCCGACCGGCCAGGTGTGCACCGGCTCGCCCACGTGCATCAGCTCGGCGTAGCGGCGTGTCGTCGCGGCCAGCGCGGCCCCGCGCCCTAGTCCCTGCTCCAGCGCCCGGTGGAAGGTGGCCGTCTGCCAGGACGCCCCGTTCACCCGGCGCCGGCAGCGCTCCTCGATGACGCCCAGGTAGAGGTCGCGGTCGGCGGCCTCCACGCCCCAGGCGTCGAGCCCGGCGGAAGCGAGCGGCAGCAGTTCGTCCCGGACCAGGGTGACGGCGTCGACCTCGCCCGTGCCGCCGTAGCGGCCGCGGCGCGGCCAGACGAAGCGGGCGTCGATGCCGTCCCGGCAGGCCGCGTCGAAGTTGGCCTCGGCCGCCTCGAACGGCAGCCGGGTCCACACCGGGCGCGACTCCTCGGCGAGGGCCCGCACCAGGCCGTAGTAGAAGGCCGCGTTCGCGATCACGTCGGTGATGGTCGGGCCGGCCGGCAGCACCCGGTTCTCCACCCGCAGGTGCGGCACACCGTCCGCGATGTCGTACACGGGCCGGTTCCAGCGGTACACCGTGCCGTTGTGCAGCACCAGTTCGGCGAGCTTCGGTATGCCGCCGGCGTCGAGGACCTCCAGCGGGTCCTCGTCGTCGCACATCGGCAGCAGCGCCGGGAAGTAGCGCAGGTTCTCCTCGAACAGTTCCCGGGCGGAGGTGATCCACCGCTCGCCGAACCAGGTGCGCGGCCGCACGCCCTGCGCCTGGAGTTCCGGCGGACGGGTGTCGGTGGCCTGGAGGAACAGCGGCGGCCGGGACTCGCGCCAGAGTTCGCGCCCGAACAGGAACGGCGAGTTGGCGCCGACGGCGATCTGCGCCGCGGACGCCGCCTGGGCGGCGTTCCACACGTCGGCGAAGCGGGCCGGGGTGACCTGGAGGTGCAGCTGCACCGAGGTGCAGGCGGCCTCGGGAGCGATGGACTTCGAGGTGCAGCGCAGGTGCTCCACGCCCTCGATGTCGAGCTGGAAGTCCTCGCCGCGCGCCGCCACGATCTGGTCGTTGAGCAGGGTGTAGCGGTCCGCCTCGGAGAGGTTGGACGAGACGAGGTCGTCCCGGTCGAGCGTGGGCAGAATACCGATCATCACGATGCCGGCGTCCACCTCGCCGGCCTTTCGGTCGGCGTACGCGAGTGAGGTGCGCAGTTCCTCGGCGAGCCGGTCGAATACCCGGCCGCCCAGCCGGTGCGGGGCGATGTTCACCTCGAGGTTGAACATCGCGAGCTCCGTTTGGAAATCACGGCTCGCAATCCGCTCCAGCACCTGCCCGTTCAACATTTTCGGCATACCGTCGCGGCCGGCGAGATTCAATTCGATCTCGACGCCCATGAGGTTCTTGGCGCGGTCGAACCGCTTCTCGTCCAGCAGCCGCTCGAGTCCCGTCAGACACTTCTGGAGCTTTTCGCGGTACCGCTGGCGATCGGACAGGTCGAACTGCCCTGCCACGACCTTCTCCCCCATCTAAGTGTCCCTCCTCGGATGGCGGGCCGCGGATCGGCCGCCGGGGTCCCGGGTCTGGATGATGCCCAGTGGAAGCGATCGATAACGTCCCGCGCGGGCCAGGCGCCCGCTACTCTGTCGGTATGTTCCCGGCGGCACATTCACGGGGCATGCCGCATCACGCACGTTCGTGTGCCCCGATCGCCTCGTGAAAAACGCCGACGACAATCGGCCGACCGCGGCGGCGGTGTACAACGAGGTCAGCGCGGGTTCCCGGCACGAAAAGCGGGATGCATGCAGACGAATCGTCGGCTGAATGACGTCTTGCCGGGCCGACCCGAATGCGGTAGACGAAACATCGTCTGAACACGTGTCGTATAAACTTCGCGAACAAGGCCCGGGGTTGGTGCCCGTGGTCCCGGTTTCTGTCGTGTTCCTGCCGACGATTCAGCGGCAGGCCTCAGCCGTACCCTCGCTCACCGAACCGGGCCCCACCTCTCTGGCCATCTGTGAGCTGACAGCGCCGTCCGCCCCACCCTCCTCGCGCCGCCGCGCCTGTCGAACGAGAGGCGACCCACCATGCCCCTGCACGCGCCCGCCGCACCCGCGCCCGCACTGCGTTCCGTCCTCACGGCCCTCGGTTCCCCCACCGCGGTCCGCGAGGCCAGAACTCCCTCCCTGCGCGCCGCACAGGGACCCACGACGCCCGAACTCCCGCTTCCGGTACACGTACTGGACCGGATCACCGCACAGGGCCTGACCGCCACCCGGCTGGCCGGCTGGCGGTTCCTGATCCGCTGCGGCGACCGGGCGGTGGCCGCCGCCGACACCATGCTGACCGCGGACGGCTGGGCCTTCTCGCACTTCTTCGAGGGGCCCTGGATCACCTCCACCGAGCGCGCCCTGCAGCAGGCCGAGGCGCTGACGCAGCCGTACCAGCCGCGCCTGCTGTCCGTGCCCGGTCTGTACATGCTCACGCTGTGGCTGCACGGCGACGTCGGCGCCGACGCCTCCGAGGGACATCCGGCCGCCGCCGACCTGCTGGTGCCCCTGGCCCCGGCGCCGCCCGGCATCCCGGCCCACCGGCCGCACCGCGTCGCCGAGTTGCTCCCGGTGCTGACCCATCGGGCGACTCCCGTCCCACTGCTCGGTTCCATTCCCGCCTGAACGACCCGCGCGTACCCCGCTCCCCGGACGGGAAGCGGGGTACGCGCGTTTTTTCCGGCCGGTGCTCGCTCGCCCGAGCGATCAGCCGCTCCTACGAGCCGGAAAAGGGATCTCTGCCGTTCGGACTAGCCCTTTCCGGCCCCCCGAAACCACCCGAAGTGACAGTGCAGTTGGGATGAACCGCCCGCGCGGGTGACGCGTCATGAACCTGTGAGAAGCCGTGCTGCGAAATCCCTGCGGATTGACGCCCAGAGGGCAACACTGGGTTCCGACCGACGTATCACCACGGGGGACGGACATGACCACGACAGAGCGAGAGATCCCATCCATGTGCCAGCACCAGCCACCGTGCCCGCCAGCCGAGTCCGCCGACCGGGAGTCCGCCCGCCTCGTGGCGCACCACCCGGAGCAGGGCTGGAGCCTGCTGTGCAACGGCGTCCTGCTCTTCGAGGACACCGGTGAGCTTCTGCCCGACGGCAGCGTCATCGCCCCGCACCGCCCGCTCGGTGCGGACCGGGTGATGACCGCCGCCTGACCGTCCGGGCGCACCTTCCGGGCGGTACCGCCGCGCCGCCCGGCGATCTGAGGGGCCGGCCGCACACGCACGGTGCGCACCGGCCCCGAACCGCGTCCGGGCCCGGTCACGTCAGGTGACCGACCGCTCCCGCAGCGCTTCCCGCAGCGCCGAGTAGGCGGGCTTGGGCGCCAGCTCCTCGTCCCAGGGCAGGGCCGCGCCCTCGCCGGGGAAGAAGGCCGGGATCCAGGAGTACTTGTCGGTGTAGTCCCACACCGTCACGCCCACGCAGCGGCGGACGGCCAGGCAGGCCCTGGTCAGCTTCCGGTACCAGTCGGCCTGTTCGGCCAGCTTCCCGTCGGTCGCGGGCAGTTGCATGCGCACGTCGACCTCGGTGAGGGCGGTGTCGAGGCCGAGGCGCGAGAAGCGGCGGAGGTTGTCCTCCAGTGTGGCCGGATAGCCGTACTGCAGGGCCAGGTGGGCCTGCAGGCCGATGCCGTCGAGCGGGACGCCCTGCGCCTTCAGCTCCTTGGCCAGCCGGTGGTAGGCGTCGCTCTTCGGGCCGACGGCCTCGATGTTGTAGTCGTTGAGGTAGAGCCTGGCGTGCGGGTCGGCCGCGTGGGCCCAGCGCAGCGCGTCGGCGATGTAGCCCGGGCCGAGCGTCTTGTACCAGATGGTCTCGCGGTAGCTGCCGTCCTCGTTGAACGCCTCGTTGACGACGTCCCAGGAGTAGACCTTGCCGCGGTAGTGCCGTACCTCCGTGGTGATGTGCTTCTTCAGCACGGCCCGCAGTTCGTCGGCGGTCCACTCCGTCGACGTCAGCCAGTCCGGGAGCTGGCTGTGCCAGACGAGGGTGTGGGCGCGGACCTTCTGGTGGTGCCGGCGCGCGAGGTCCACGATCTGGTCGCCGGCGGTCCAGTCGAAGACGCCCTGCCGCGGCTCCGTGGCGTACCACTTCATCCCGTTGCCCGGGGTGATCATGTCGAACTCGCTGCCGAGGATCTTCGTGTAGGCGCTGTCGGAGAGTTCGGGGTTGTCGGTGGCGCTGCCGAAGTAGCGGCCGTGCCGCTGGGCGAGTTCGGCGAGGGTGGGCTGCCGGTCGTGGGCCTGCGCGGCGGGTCCCGCGGCGAGGCCCGCGGCCACCAGGACGGCCGCGAGGGCGCCGGCGAGTCCGAGACGCGTCATGGGCATGGTGCGACTCCTGTCTGTCGGGGGTGGCTCAGCCCTTGGTGGCGCCCGCGGTCAGACCGCCGACGAGCTGGCGTTCGGCGACCGAGTAGAAGGCGAGGGCGGGGACCATGGCGAGCACGAGGTAGGCGAAGACCCGGGCGTACTCCGCCGAGTACTGGCCCTGGAACTGCTGGACGCCGACGGGCAGCGTCCACCAGGTGCTGTCGGTGAACACCAGCAGCGGCAGGAAGAAGTTGTTCCAGCTGGTGACCACCGCGAGGACCGAGACGGTGCCGAGCGCGGGCCGGGCCATGGGCAGCAGCACCCGCCAGAAGAACCCGAAGGCGCTGCAGCCGTCGAGCGTGGCCGCCTCCTCCAGCTCGCCGGGTATCTGCCGGAAGAAGCCGCGCAGGATGATGATCGTCATCGGCAGTCCGAAGGCGGCCTGCGGGAGGATCACGCCGAGCGGATTGTCCAGCAGGTCCAGGGAGCGCAGCAGCAGGAACAGCGGCAGGGCGGCCACCGCGAACGGGAACATCAGCCCCATGGTGAAGAGGGTGAACAGCCATTCCCGTCCGCGGAAGGCGAACCGGGCGAAGGAGAAGGCCGCGAGCGCGGACACGGCGACCACCAGCACGGTCGTCGCCACCGCGATCAGCGTGCTGTTGCCGAGGAGCCGCCAGAAGTCGCCGGAGCGCAGGATGCCGGTGTAGTTGCCGGTCAGCCACCGGTCGGGCAGCCCGAACGGGTTGCGGGACAGCTCGTCGGTGGACTTGAAGCCCGACAGGATCGCGTACACCAGGGGTACGACCATCACCGCCCCGACCACGACGAGGATCCCGTGCAGCGGGAGCGTGCGTGCGGTCTGCCGCCTCACGTGCCGGCTCCCCTCATCGTGGTGGTGGCCCCTTCGAGGTCGCGGCGGAGCACGAACCGCTGGTAGGAGAGGGCGAAGACGAGGCAGATGCCGAACATGACCACGCTGACCGCGCTGGCGTAGCCGACCTGGTAGCGCTTGAAGCCGTACTGGAACATGGTCACGGCCATCGTCTCGGAGTGGTGGTCGGGTCCGCCCTGGGTGACGACCCACACCAGGTCGAAGAGCTGGATCGACCCGATGACGGACAGGAAGACGCTGATCCGCAGGGTGGGCGCGAGCAGCGGCAGGGTGACGTTGCGGAAGCGCTGCCAGGGGCCGGCGCCGTCGATCAGCGCCGCCTCGTTCAACTCCGCCGGGACCGACTGGAGTCCGGCCAGGTAGAGCATCATGTGGAAGCCGAAGTACTTCCAGGTCATGACGAGGAACAGGGTGGCCATGACGTAGGAGGGGTCGGCGAACCACTCGCCGCCCAGGCCGTCCAGGCCGACGGCGCCGAGCACGTGGTCCGCGAGCCCGTCGTCGGGGGCGAAGACCATGCTGAACAGCACGCCGGTGATGGCCTCGGACAGGACGTACGGCGCGAAGAACAGCATCCGGTACACCGCCCGGCCGCGCAGCCGCTGGTTGAGCAGCACCGCCATGGCGAGGGCGAACGGCAGCTGCAGGGCGAGCGAGAGCAGGACCAGCACCAGGCAGCGCCACAGGTCGCCCAGGAAGACCGGGTCCTGGAAGAGGCGGCTGAAGTTGTCCACGCCCGTGTAGTCGGACGGCATGCCGAAGCCGCCCCAGCGGAAGAAGGCGGCGTACAGCGCGAACAGCATCGGCAGCAGCACCAGCCCGATGAACAGGACCAGCGCGGGCAGTTGGAAGGCGACCGCGGTCAGCCAGTTGCGCGCGCGCCGCCGCGACCGCCCGCGGACCGCGCCGGCGGCCGGGGGCGGGCGGTCGGCGGCCGGGCCGCTCCGCCGGTCGGGGAGGTAGGTGGAGGTCATCGCCGGCTACTGCTCTTCCTTGGCCGTCTTGGTGATGGACTGCGCGACCTGCTCGGGCGACTTGGAACCGGCGATGAGGGCGGCCACGCTGTCGTTGACCTCCTGGCCCACGGCGGGCGCGTAGGCCTGGTCGAGGTAGAGCTGGAAGCCGGTGGCCGCCTTCAACTGGGCCTGCACGGCCTTGAGGTTGGCGTCGGTGAGGACGTCCTCGGCGGCCGGGACGACCGGCAGCACCCCGGTCTTCTTGACCAGTTCGCGGTCGGTGGTCTCGCTCGCGAAGAACTTCAGGAAGTCCACGGCGGCCTGCGGGGCGCCCTTGCGCAGCGCGTGCGCGCCGCCTCCGCCGAACACCTCGGTGATCTTCCCCTTGCCGCCCTCCACCTCGGGGAACGGGAAGAAGCCCAGGTCGGAGCCGAGGCCCTTGCCCGCGTCGGCCTCCACGACCGGGGCCCACTGGCCCATGAGCTCCATCGCGGCCTTGCCGTTGCCCACGGTGGCCGCCTGGCCGGTCGGGGTGGAGTAGGCGGCTCCGAGGAATCCCTTCTGGAACGGCTGGAGGGCCACCAGTTCCTTCAGGTGCCGTCCCGCGTCGACGAAGCCGGCGCCGGTGAAGTCCTTGCCGTCGCCGGCCTTCTGCAGGGCGTCGGCTCCGGCGGTGCGCATCGACAGGTAGGCCCAGTAGTACATGCCGGGCCACTTCTCCTTGCCCGCCAGGGCGATCGGGGTGACGCCGGCGGACTTCAGCTTGCGCACGGTGTCGAGGAAGCCGCTCCAGGTGGTCGGCGGCGTGGTGATCCCGGCCTTCCTGAAGAGCGCCTTGTTGTACCAGAAGCCGATCATGCCGATGTCGAACGGGATGCCGTACGCCTTGCCGTCCAGCAGGTACGGCTGCCCGGCGACCGGCAGCAGCCCCTCGGCCCAGGGCTTGGTGCTGTCGGTGAGGTCCTCGACCAGTCCGGCGTCGACCTGCTGCTTGAGCACTCCGCCGCCCCAGGTGTGGAAGATGTCCGGCAGCTTCCCGGAGGCGGTCAGCGCGGTCATCTTCGACTTGTAGGCGTCGTTCTCCAGTTGGACGATCTTCACCTTGACCTTCGGGTTCTGGGCCTCGAACTTCTTGGCGAGGCCGGCCCAGACGGTCTTGGTCGGCTGGGTGGTCGAGATGTTCCACCACTCGATGGTGGTCGTCCCCGAGGACGACCCTCCGTCCGAGTCGCCGCCGCAGCCGCTGAGTGCGGTCACCCCGAGGCCGGCGGCCACGGAGGCCGCCAGGAAGCCGCGGCGGGACAGTGCGGGGTCGCCCATCATGCGCTCCTTCGAAACTTTCGGACGTGCTTCGGAGAGGTTCCAGACGCGGGAAAGCAGGGCCCACCGCATACGCCCGCAAGGTCAGGCACACTCCGGTGGTCCGAAACATTCGGTCAGATTCCCGAACGTTCCGATCCGCGACTCTAGAAAGGCACGTGAGGAGCGTCAAGGTGTCGCGCACTAGCTGGTCGGCTCGTAGTCGAACCAGTCGAAGGCCGCTCGCCCCTCGGCGACGTACATGCCGATGACACGGCCGGTGAACCCGCCGGCCACCTCGGTGGACAGATATCGGCCGTCGAGTTCGGCGGGCCGAACGATGCCTTCGGAAGTTTCGACGCAGAAGGCGACGGTGTCGGGGCCGCTCAGGGGCCGCGCCTGTCGGGTCGCCCTGATGTCGACGGCCAGGGTGACCGGACCGGCCGGCACCGGGTGCTCGGCGACGCGCCGGCGCACCGGGCCGATCCGCACGATCACGGACGCCACTCCCCCGGCCACCTCCAGGTCGTAGTGGTGGGTGTCGTCCATGCGGACGGACAGTCCGGCCCGCGCCGACGGCCCGGCGTCCAGCAGGACGGCGGCCCGGCAGTCGTGGTGCGACTGACGGCGGCCGACGAAGGTGCGCCCGGGCGGACCGGCGCCGTCGCCCTCACCGCCGCCCGCGCCGTCGGCCGCGAGCGTGAGCCATCCCGGCCGCTCGGTCAGCGACCAGCAGCCGTCCGGGCGCCGGCGCGGCGAGATCCAGTGCGGCGCGAGCGCCGTGCCGGTGAAGTCGTCGCGCGCCGGCGGCGGCGGGACGGGCGCCCAGGCGGCCGGCGCCGGGTGCCGCTCCCGCACCGGTCCGAGCCGGGGCCAGCCGTCCGCCCAGTCCACGGGCACCAGGAAGGTCTCGCGGCCGAGCACGTGGAACTCGGGGAAGTAGCCGCGCGGCCGCGTGCCCAGCAGCACCATCCACCAGCTGCCGTCGGCCGCCCGGACCAGGTCGCCGTGACCGGTGCACTGGACCGGCAGCCCGCTGCCGCGGTGGGACAGCAGCGGGTTGCCCGGCGCCGGTTCCCAGGGGCCGCGCGGCGAGCGGGCGCGGGCGGCCGAGACACCGTGGCCGAGCGCGGTGCCGCCCTCGGCGATCAGCAGGTACCACCAGTCGCCGATCCGGTACAGGTGCGGCGCCTCCGGGTCCCGGAGGCCGGTGCCGGACCACGCGGGCAGCGGCCCCTCCAGCACCTCGCCGGTGCGCGGGTCGATCCGCGCGACGCTCACCCCGGCCAGCGCGCACCAGCAGTCGCCGTCGTCGTCCCAGGCCAGGTCGGGGTCGATGCCGGGCAGGTCGATCCACACCGGGTCCGACCAGGGCCCCTCCGGGCGCTCGGCGGTGACGAGGAAGGTCCCGCCGGCGCCGACGGCCGTGCTGACGACGTGGAACAGCCCGTCGTGGTACCGGATGGTCGGCGCGTAGACCCCGCCGGAGGCGGGCACGGCGTCGGGCAGCGCCAACTGCCCCGGCCGGTCGAGGACGTTGCCGAGCTGGCGCCAGTGCACCAGGTCACGGCTGTGGAACAGCGGTATTCCGGGGAAGTACTCGAAGCTGGAGCACACCAGGTAGTGGTCGTCGCCCACCCGGCACACGCTCGGGTCGGGGTGGAAACCGGGGATGACCGGGTTGTCGTACGTCCGCATGAACGCCTCACAGGCCACGGTGTCGAAAGTTTCGATTCCAGCGCCGAATTTTACTGAGCCGCGCCTCACTGAGGGCCCGTTCGGCTGGTCCCGCCACGCGGTCGGGAGTGGGATGGGAGGTAGGCCCTGCGCGCGGGCGCGGACGGGACGGGACGGGACGGGACGGGCCCGCGGCGATCCGTGAGGAACGGTGAGGTCATGTCCGGTTACGACACCCCGGCGGCGGCCCGTGTGGTGGTCGGCGTGAGCGGTTCCCTGGGCAGCGTCACGGCCCTGCGCCGGGCGACCGCGCTGGCCCGGCGGCTGGGCGCCGAACTGTGGCCGGTGCTCGCCTGGGAGCCGCCCGGCGGCGACGCCACCGCGCGCCGCTCCCCCGCCGCCGCCCTGCTCGTCGAGGATTGGCAGCGGCTGGCCAAGCAGCGCCTGGCCGCGGTGCTCGACGAGATCTTCGGCGGCGAGGCGCCGGGGGTGCCGATGCGCGCGGTCATCGTGCGCGGCACCCCGGGCCGGGCACTGGTGGCGACCGCCGACCGGGAGAACGACCTGCTGGTGGTGGGCGCGGGCCGGCGCGGCCTGCAGCGGGCCTTCTCGGGCCGCGTCTGCCGGCACTGCCTCGCCCACGCCTGCTGCCCGGTGCTGGCGGTGCCTCCGTCGCCGCTCGAGTCGGACCTGGTGGCCGTCCACCGGCGCAACGCGTGGCACCGGCGCATGGACACCAGGGATCTGTGAGGCCGCCACCCGCCCACTGCGGCTGCGGATCCTCCGGTGCGGGAGCAGCATGGAGGGGTCGTACGAGATGACGTTCGGTGCCCGCCGTCCTGTGGTCCGCGGCCGCCCCTCCACCGCCCCCGACGCCCCTCCATCGGCCTCCGGCCTCCGCTTTTGCCGCTTCACCGACTCCCGCCGGGCCAGTCTTAACGCAAGATTGACGCCTCCCGGCCCCGGCATCGAGGGCCACGGCGTCACTCTCTGCATACGCTGGTGTCGCCGTCCGCGTGATGGCCGGAAACCACTGAGCCGCACACCTGGAGCACGCCGATGGCCACGACCGAGCACCCCCCGCCCAGTCGCCTGCGCGCCTGGATGCTGGAGGGGCTGTCAGACATGGGCAAGGAGGGCGGCCACACCGGACCCCACGCCGTGCCGGAGGCCCCGCACCGGGGGCAGCGCTGGTGGCGGGTGATGTGCCTGACCGGTGTCGACTACTTCTCCACCCTCGGCTACCAGCCGGGCATCGCCGCCCTCGCGGCCGGCCTGCTGTCACCGATCGCGACGATCGTCCTGGTGATCGTGACCCTGGCCGGCGCCCTGCCGGTCTACCGCCGGGTGGCCGAGGAGAGCCCGCACGGCGAGGGCTCCATCGCCATGCTGGAACGGCTGCTGTCGTTCTGGCAGGGCAAGCTCTTCGTGCTGACCCTGCTCGGCTTCGCGGCCACCGACTTTCTGATCACCATCACCCTGTCGGCCGCCGACGCCTCCACCCACCTGGTGGAGAACCCGCACCTGACCAGTGCGCTCCACGGCCACCAGATGGTGATCACCCTGTTCCTGGTCGCCCTGCTGGGCGCGGTGTTCCTCAAGGGCTTCCTGGAGGCGATCGGCGTCGCCGTCGCCCTGGTCGGCGTCTACCTCGCGCTCAACCTGATCGTCGTGATCACCGGCCTCTGGCACGTCCTCACGGCCGGACACGTGGTGGCCGACTGGGGCAGTGCCCTGATCGCGCAGCACGGCAACGTCTTCGTGATGATCGGGCTCGCCCTGATCGTCTTCCCCAAGCTCGCCCTCGGTCTGTCCGGCTTCGAGACCGGTGTGGCCGTCATGCCACACGTCAAGGGCGAAGCGGGCGACACGGAGGAACGGCCGGCGGGCCGGATCCGGGACACCAAGAAGCTGCTGACCACCGCGGCCCTGATCATGAGCTGCTTCCTGATCGCCACCAGCTTCATCACCACGCTGCTGATCCCGGCGAACGAGTTCAAGCCCGGCGGCCAGGCCAACGGCCGCGCCCTGGCCTACCTCGCCCACGAGTACCTGGGCAGCGCGTTCGGCACGGTCTACGACATCTCGACGATCGCGATCCTGTGGTTCGCCGGCGCGTCCGCGATGGCCGGACTGCTCAACCTGATGCCGCGCTACCTGCCCCGCTACGGCATGGCCCCGCACTGGGCCCGGGCGGTGCGCCCGATGGTCATCGTCTTCACCCTGATCGCCTTCGTGGTCACCTGGATCTTCGACGCGAACGTGGACAAGCAGGGCAGCGCCTACGCCACCGGCGTGCTGGTGCTGATCAGCTCCGCGGCGATCGCGGTGACCATCGCCTCGCGCAAGGCCGGGCAGCGGCACTGGAGCATCGCCTTCGCGGTCATCTCGCTGGTGTTCCTCTACACGACCGTGGTGAACGTCATCGAACGCCCGGACGGCGTGAAGATCGGCGCCTGCTTCATCGCCGGCATCATGCTCGTCTCCTTCCTGTCCCGGCTGGCCCGCGCCTTCGAGCTGCGCGTGACCAGCGTGACCATGGACCCGATGGCGGAGCGGTTCATCCGGGACATGGCCAGCCGCAAGATGCGGTTCATCGCGAACCAGCCCAACGACCGTGACGTGGCGGAGTACCGCGACAAGGTCGAGCAGATCCGCGCCGACAACGACATGCCGGAGCACGAGGACTTCGTCTTCGTCGAGGTGACGGTCACCGACCCCTCCGAGTTCGAGGCGGGCCTGACGGTGCGCGGCGAGGTCCTGCACAACCGCTACCGCGTGCTGACCGTGGAGTCCGCCTCCATCCCCAACGCCCTCGCCGCGCTCCTGCTGCACGCCCGCGACCTGACCGGCTGCACCCCGCACATCTACTTCGAGTGGACCGAGGGCAACCCGTTCGCCAACTTCCTGCGGTTCCTCCTCTTCGGCCAGGGCGAGGTCGCCCCGGTCACCCGTGAGGTCCTGCGCGAGGCGGAGCCGGACCGGGCCCGCCGTCCTCGCGTGCACACGGGCTGACCAGGTCCGGCCGCGGCCGGTCACGGCCGGCCGGGGAGACCTGCCCGGGAGGCGGGCCGCGGGTGCCAGGCCCGCGCCGGTCAGCCGCCGAGCAGCCGGCGCCGCGGGCGCGCGACGGCCGACCCCATGTCCGCGGTTTCCCGGCGGTGGCCCTATCGTGACCGGCATGCAGTCCTACACGATCGGCCAGGCCGCGCGGCTGCTCGGCGTGAGCCCGGACACCGCCCGCCGCTGGGCGGACGCCGGGCGGGTGGCGACCCATCGCGACGAGGCCGGGCGGCGGCTCGTCGACGGCAAGGACCTCGCCGCGTTCTCGGTCGAACTCGCCGGAACGGGCGGCGGCGAGGAGGACGCGCCCTACACGTCCGTCCGCAACGCCTTCCCCGGCATCGTCACCGCCATCAAGCTCGGCGACGTCGCCGCCCAGGTGGAGATCCAGGCGGGCCCGCACCGGCTGGTGTCGCTGCTGACCCGCGAGGCCGTGGAGGAACTGGGCCTGGAGGTCGGCATGGAGGCCACCGCGCGCGTGAAGTCAACCAACGTGCACATCGACCGGGTCTGACCGGCTCCCGCCGCGAGCGTCCGGCCCCGCGGGCTCATCCGGTGTGCGCGCGGCCGGCCGGCGCCGGCGCACCGGAGCCGTATGTCCCGTCCACCCGGATCGCCGTGATGCCGCTGATGTGCCGGGCCCCGCAGCGGTCCTGCGGCAGCACCGGTTGAGGGCCGGACGCGTCCAGCGGGGTGCCGTCGATCGTGACGGCGAGCAGCACGGCGGCGCCCGCGAAGTCGGGGTCGATCTCCGCCCAGGACAGCACGGCGTGGTGGCCGTCCTTGCCGGTGACGGTGATCAGGAAACGCAGCCGGTCCTTGCGCCGGACCGGGTCGAACGACGGCCCGGCGCCGGCGAGTACCTCGTGCAGCCGCGGCCCGCTGAACTCGTGGCGCTGGACGCCGCGGGTGGCGCACTCGAAGCTGACCGCCACCCGGTGCTGCGGCAGGACGAGCAGGTCCGGCACGGTGAGCCGGGCGGGGCGCGATAGATCGCCGGTCAGGTCCAGTTCCGCGAGCGTCACCTGCGACCACCTCCCGGAGGACCCTACCCAGGCACCGCCCCCGTACAAACGCACATGCGAGCCCATTCGACGAACAGCCCTGCTCATGCGATGAGACAGGAGACTTACGCCTGGCAGATGCGGCAGTATCATCGCGGCACGGCCGATGCGCGGCCGTGCCGGGCGCGACACCTCGTTCCAGGACCTGAGGAGTAGATCCGTGATGACCCGTTCCGTGCGCCGGACCCGGCGGATGCTGCAGCTGGCCGGTGCGGGAGCCGCCGCCCTGATGTCGCTGAGCGCCTGCTCCTCGTCTTCCGGCGACTCTCCGGCCGGCGGTTCCGGCGCCTCGGGCCAGGCGTCCCCCAAGCTGTCCGGCTCGGTCACGGTGTTCGCCGCGGCCTCGCTGAAGGAGAGCTTCACGACCCTCGGCAAGGAGTTCGAGAAGCAGCACCCCGGGACCGAGGTCAGCTTCAACTTCGGCGGCAGCGACACGCTCGCCGCGAGCATCACCAGCGGTGCGCCGGCCGACGTGTTCGCCGCCGCCAGCCCGAAGACGATGGCGATCGTGACGGACAGGAAGGACGCGGTGGGCGCCCCGGCGACCTTCGTGCGCAAC
Source organism: Streptomyces sp. NPDC056580 (assembly GCF_042793175.1). NCBI lineage: Bacteria > Bacillati > Actinomycetota > Actinomycetes > Kitasatosporales > Streptomycetaceae > Streptomyces > Streptomyces sp. NPDC056580. The sequence continues at coordinate 761,618 of NZ_JBHTVE010000001.1, forward strand.
CAGCTGGAGATCGCCACGCTGCCCGGCAACCCCGGCAAGGTGTCCTCCCTGAAGGACCTCACCGACTCCGGCCTGAAGGTCGTCCTGTGCGACAAGACGGTGCCGTGCGGCGCCGCGGCCCAGAAGGCCCTGGACGCCAGCGGCCTCAAGCTGACCCCGGTCTCCTACGAGCAGGACGTCAAGAGCGCCCTGACGAAGGTGGAGCTGAAGGAGGCCGACGCCGCCGTGGTCTACAAGACCGACGTGAAGGCGGCGGGTGACAAGGTGGAGGGCGTGGAGTTCCCCGAGTCGGCCAAGGCCGTCAACGACTACCCGATCGCCCTGCTGAAGAACTCGGGCAACGCCCCGGCGGCCACGGCGTTCATCGCGCTGGTGCGCTCCGCCGAGGGCAGGCGGGTCCTGGGCGAGGCCGGGTTCCTCCAGCCGTGACCTCGCTCCGCAGGCCCGGCGCCGCGGCCGGCCCCGACATGGGCGGGCCGCGGCGCCGACGCGCGCGCGGAGTGCCGCTGCCGCTGCTGCTGCCCGGTGTCGTGGCCCTGGCGTTCCTGCTGCTGCCCCTCCTCGCGCTGCTCGTCCGCGCGCCCTGGGGCAGCCTGCCCGACCAGCTCACCAGCACGGAGGTGTGGCAGGCCCTCCAGCTGTCCCTGGTCACCGCCACGGCGGCGACCGGGGTCAGCCTGGTGCTGGGCGTGCCGCTGGCCTGGCTGCTGGCGCGCACCGACTTCCCCGGCCGCCGGCTCGTGCGGGCCCTGGTGACCCTGCCTTTGGTCCTGCCGCCGGTGGTGGGCGGCGTGGCCCTGCTGCTCGCCCTAGGCCGCAACGGGGTGGTCGGCCAGTGGCTGGACGCGTGGTTCGGGATCACCCTGCCCTTCACCACCGCCGGGGTGGTGATCGCGGAGGCGTTCGTCGCCATGCCGTTCCTGGTGATCAGCGTCGAGGGCACCCTGCGCGCCGCCGACCCGCGCTACGAGGAGGCGGCGGCCACGCTCGGCGCCTCGCGGTTCACCGCGTTCCGCCGGGTCACCCTGCCGCTGATCGCCCCCGGCGTCGCCGCGGGCGCGGTCCTTGCCTGGGCCCGCGCGCTCGGCGAGTTCGGCGCGACGATCACCTTCGCGGGCAACTTCCCCGGCCGTACCCAGACCATGCCCCTGGCCGTCTACCTCGCCCTGCAGAACGACCCGGAGGCGGCCATCTCCCTGAGCCTGGTGCTGCTGGCCGTGTCTATCGCGGTACTGGCCGGGCTGCGGGACCGGTGGCTGACGGGGACGTGAGGCCGCGATGGGACGAAGGGACCGGATGGGACAGGCAGGGGAGGCGGGCATGGAAGGCGAGGTGAGGATGGAGGACGAGGTGAGGGCGGAAGCCGGACCAGCGCGGGCACCGGCGACCGGCTCGGCCCCCCTGAGCGGCACGGACGCCCCCGCCGGAACCGGCCCGGAAGGCGCCGGCGAGCAGGGGCTGGACGCGCGGCTCCTCGTGGACCGGGGGGACTTCCGGCTCGACGTGGCCCTGACCGCGGCCCCCGGCGACGTCATCGCGCTGCTGGGCCCGAACGGCGCCGGAAAGACCACCGCCCTGCGTGCCCTCGCCGGCCTGCTCCCGCTCACCGGCGGACACCTGCGTCTGGACGGCGCTTCGCTGGAAGGCACCCCGCCCGAGTCCCGCCCGGTCGGCGTCGTCTTCCAGGACTATCTGCTCTTCCCGCATCTGTCCGCCCTGGACAACGTGGCGTTCGGACCGCGCTGCCGGGGCGCCGGCAAGGCCGAGGCCCGCGCCGAGGCGGCCGCCTGGCTGGACCGCATGGGCCTGGCCGGGCACGCCGGGGCCAAGCCCCGGCGGCTGTCCGGCGGTCAGGCACAGCGCGTCGCGCTCGCCCGCGCCCTGGCCACCAGGCCCCGGCTGCTGCTCCTGGACGAACCGCTCGCCGCGCTGGACGCCCGCACCCGTCTGGAGGTCCGCGCCCAGCTCCGCCGCCACCTGGCCGAGTTCGAGGCCGTCGCCGTGCTGGTCACGCACGACCCGCTGGACGCCATGGTGCTCGCGGACCGGCTGGTGGTCGTCGAGGACGGCCAGGTCGTGCAGCAGGGCACCCCCGCGGAGACCGCCCGCCGGCCGCGGACCGACTACATCGCCCGGCTCGTCGGCCTCAACCTCTACCGGGGACAGGCCGAGGGGCACACGGTGCGGCTGGACGCGGGCCCCTCGGTGACGACCACGGAGGATCTGTCCGGACCCGTGTTCGTGGCCTTCCCGCCGGCCGCGGTCACCCTCTTCCGGGACCGGCCCACCGGCGCGAGCGCCCGCAACCTGTGGGCTTGCGAGGTCGCCGGCCTGGAGACCCACGGCGACCGGACCCGCGCCGACCTCACCGGCGAACTCCCCCTCGCCGCCGACCTGACGACGGTCGCCGCCGCCGAACTGGACCTGCATCCGGGTGCGTCGGTCTGGGCGACGGTGAAGGCGACGCAGACCCACGCGTACCCCGACTGACGGGCGGCCCCTCTACGGTGGGTGCCCATGACACTGAGCATCCGCAACCAGTTCCCCGGCACCGTCACCGAGGTCCACCCGGGCGAGGTCATGGCGCTCGTCAAGGTGCGGCTGGCCGGCGGCCAGGAGCTCACGGCCGCCATCACCCTGGAGGCCGCCGAGCAGCTCGGCCTCGCCCCCGGCGCCCCCGTCCGGGCGCTGGTGAAGTCGACCGAGGTCTCCCTCTCCTCGGGACGGCTGGAGGGCCTGTCGATCCGCAACCAGCTCCCGGGCGCGATCACCCGGCTCGATGTGGGCGAGGTGATGGCCTCGGTGAAGGTCGCCGTGGCCGGGGGCGAGCTCACCGCCGTGATCACCAAGGACGCGGCCGAGGAACTCGGCCTCTTCGTGAGCTCCGACGTGGTCGCCCTGATCAAGGCGACCGAGGTGTCGCTCGCAGCGGACTGAGGAGCGCGAGCACGCGGAAAGCCCCGCCCGGACGACCGGGCGGGGCTCGTCCACGGGGCTCGCTCAGTCCTCGTAGGCGTCCAGCGGCGGGCAGGAGCACACCAGGTTGCGGTCGCCGAAGGCCTGGTCGATGCGGCGAACCGGCGGCCAGTACTTGTCGGCGGCCGGGACGCCGCCCGGGAAGACGGCCTCCTCGCGGGTGTAGGCGTGCTTCCAGTCCGCGCCGAGCGCCCGCGCGGTGTGCGGCGCGTTGCGCAGCGGGTTGTCCTCCGCCGGCCACTCGCCCGCGCCGACCTTCTCGATCTCCGCGCGGATGGCGATCATCGCGTCGCAGAATCGGTCCAGCTCCGCCAGGTCCTCGGACTCGGTCGGCTCGATCATCAGCGTGCCGGCCACCGGGAAGGACATGGTCGGCGCGTGGAAGCCGTAGTCGATGAGCCGCTTGGCGACGTCGTCCACGCTCACGCCGGTCGCCTTGGTCAGCGGACGCAGGTCGATGATGCACTCGTGCGCGACGAGGCCGCCGGGGCCGGTGTAGAGCACCGGGTAGTGCGGCTCGAGGCGCTTGGCGACGTAGTTGGCGGAGAGCACGGCCACCTGGGTGGCGCGCTTGAGCCCCTCGCCGCCCATCAGACGGACGTAGGCCCACGAGATCGGCAGGATGCCCGCGCTGCCCCACGGCGCGGCGGAGACCGGGCCCACGCCGGTCTCGGGGCCGGCCGCCGGCTGCAGCGGGTGGTTCGGCAGGTACGGGGCCAGGTGCGACCGGACGGCCACCGGGCCGACGCCCGGGCCGCCGCCGCCGTGCGGGATGCAGAAGGTCTTGTGCAGGTTCAGGTGCGAGACGTCGCCGCCGAAGTGACCCGGCTTGGCGAGGCCGACCAGCGCGTTGAGGTTGGCGCCGTCGACGTACACCTGGCCGCCGGCGTCGTGGACCTGGGCGCAGATGTCGGCGACGTGCTCCTCGAACACACCGTGCGTCGACGGGTAGGTGATCATCAGCACGGCCAGCTCGTCGCGGTGCTGCTCGATCTTGGCGCGCAGGTCGGCCACGTCGATCTCGCCGTCCTCCGTGGTCTTCACGACGACGACCTTCATGCCGGCCATCACGGCGCTGGCCGCGTTGGTGCCGTGCGCGGAGGAGGGGATGAGGCAGACGGTGCGCTGCTCGTCGCCGTTGGCCCGGTGGTAGCCGCGCACGGCCAGCAGACCGGCCAGCTCGCCCTGCGAACCGGCGTTCGGCTGGAGCGAGACCTTGTCGTAGCCGGTGACCTCGGCGAGACGTTCCTCCAGCTCGCGGATGAGCGTGAGGTAGCCCTCGGCCTGCTCGGCGGGCGCGAAGGGGTGCAGCGAGCCGAACTCGGGCCAGGTGACCGGCTCCATCTCGGTGGTCGCGTTGAGCTTCATGGTGCAGGAGCCCAGCGGGATCATGCCGCGGTCGAGCGCGTAGTCGCGGTCGGCGAGCCGGCGCAGGTAGCGCAGCATCGCGGTCTCGGAGCGGTGCTCGTGGAAGACCGGGTGGGTGAGGTAGTCGTCGGTGCGCAGCAGTGCCTCGGGCAGGGCCTCACCGGCCGCCGCGTCCAGCGCCTCGATGTCGCCGTCGACGCCGAAGGCGGTGAAGACGGCCTGCACCTGGGCGCGGACGGTGGTCTCGTCGCAGGCGAGGGAGACCAGGTCGGCGTCGACGAGCCGCAGGTTCACGCCGCCCGCCCGGGCGGCGGCCACGACCTCGGCGGCCCGGCCGGGCACGCGCGCGGTGAGGGTGTCGAAGTAGGCGCCGTGGACGATCTCGACGCCGCCCGCCTTCAGGCCCTCGGCGAGGATCGTGGCGTAGCGGTGGGTGCGGCGGGCGATGGTCCGCAGGCCCTCGGGGCCGTGGTAGACGGCGTACATGCCGGCCATCACGGCGAGCAGCACCTGGGCGGTGCAGATGTTGCTGGTGGCCTTCTCGCGCCGGATGTGCTGCTCGCGGGTCTGCAGCGCCAGGCGGTAGGCCTTGTGCCCGTCGGCGTCGACGGACACGCCGACGAGACGGCCGGGCAGGCTGCGCGCGAACTTCTCGTGCACCGCCATGTAGCCGGCGTGCGGCCCGCCGAAGCCCATCGGCACGCCGAAGCGCTGGGTCGTGCCGACGGCGATGTCGGCGCCCAGCTCGCCCGGCGAGGTCAGCAGGGTGAGTGCGAGCAGGTCGGCGGCGACGGTGACGAGGGCGCCCAGCTCGTGCGCCTGGTCGATGACCGGCTTGAGGTCGCGGACGGCGCCGGAGGCCCCCGGGTACTGGAGCAGGACGCCGTTGATCTCGCGCTCGGCGATCTCCGCCGGGATGCCGTCGGAGAGGTCGGCGACGACGACCTCGACGCCGGTCGGCTCGGCGCGCGTCTCGATGACGGCGATGGTCTGCGGCAGGGCGTCCGCGTCGACCAGGAACAGGCCCTTCTTGTTGCGGCCCATCCTCCGGGACAGCGCCATGGCCTCGGCGGCGGCCGTGCCCTCGTCCAGGAGGGAGGCGCCGGACGTGGGCAGCCCGGTGAGCTCGGCGACCATGGTCTGGAAGTTCAGCAGGGCCTCCAGACGGCCCTGGGAGATCTCCGGCTGGTACGGCGTGTAAGCCGTGTACCAGGCCGGGTTCTCCATGACGTTGCGCAGGACGACCGGCGGGGTGAAGGTGCCGTGGTAGCCGAGGCCGATCATGGAGCCGAGGACCTGGTTGCGGTCGGCGAGCGAGCGCAGCTCGGCGAGCACCTCGGCCTCGGTGCGGGCGCCCGGCAGGTCCAGGGAGTCGGCGTTCTTGATCACGTCCGGGACCGCGGCGGCGGTCAGCTCGTCGAGCGAGCCGTAGCCGACCTGCGCGAGCATCTTGGCCCGCGCCTCCTGGTCGGGCCCGATGTGGCGCTGCTCGAAGGGGATGCCCGCTTCGAGCTCGGAGAGCGGAGTGCGATGGGCGGTCATTGCGGAGGCCTCCTGGTCTGACGCGACCTTCGAGGGGCACCCCGGTACGGATACCCCGACGGCCTCCCCCTCTGTCATCTCGACCTGAGAGCTTCACCGGCCACCCGAGGGACGCCGGCTTTCACCGTCGGTGAGGGCGGACACCGTCGACGTCCGCCCTGCTTTCCAGAGTGACCTCGTCCGTGCGGTACGTGAGCCTGAGAGATTCCGGGGAGGATTTGCTCCTTCGGCGCCTCCGACGTGGTCGGAGGACTCTCCCGCACGGGGTCAGCAGCCGCTGTCAGCCTACCAGCGAGGTCAACGCCCGGGCCCTCGAGTGGCCGCCTCCCTGATTGTGCTCTTTCGTAGTGCTTACGGATGAGTTGCGACCACGTGGAGGGAGAGGGACCGTGCAGACCGACATCGATCCGCGCAACCTGATCGGCCGCAAGGCGTTCGACCGCCATGGCACCAAGATCGGCACCATCGACGAGGTGTACCTCGACGACGCCACCGGCGTGCCCGAGTGGGCGGCCGTACGCACCGGTCTCTTCTCCCGGGACGCCTTCGTTCCCCTGGAGCCCAGCGAGATCGTCGAGGGCGCCCTGCGGGTCCCCTTCGACCGGGCGCTCATCAAGGACGCGCCCGACTTCGGCGTGGGCCGCCACCTCTCCCCCGAACAGGAACTGCAGCTCTACCACCACTACGGCCTCGACGTGGCGGCTCCCTCCCCGCTCGCGGACCGCGACTTCGGCAAGGTGGCGGGCACGGAGGAGCCCTGAGCCGCACCCGCGGGCCCCGCCGTGCCACGCGGCCGCTACGGATCGGCGTCCACGGCACCCGGCACGGCCGATGCCGGGCCGTCACCCTGCGTACGCGGCAGCCGCTGCGCGTCCGGCACCAGCGGGAGCGGGTCCGCCGGTTCCAGCTCGGGATCCTCGACCCCGAACGTCCGCACCCGCCCCGGCCGGGACAGGGGCGTCTCGAAACGCACGGTCACCCGGCCGAGGCCGCTGCCCTGCACCCAGCCGTGGCCCCACCCGGCGTGCCATACGTCCTGCCCGGCCCGCCACTGCCGTTCGGCGGGCTCCGGCTGCTCCGGGACGGGGTCGGCCGCGGCCTCCTTCGGCGCCTCGGCCGCCTCGGCCGCCACGGGCGGCTGCGCGGCCTGGGCGAACAGGTCCTCCTGGGTGTAGTCGGCCAGACCGGTGACGCCCACACCGAGCAGCCGCACGCCGCCCGTGGTGTCCACGGAGTCCAGCAGCCGCTCGGCCGCCTCCCGGATCACCGCGGGGTCGTCGGTGGGTCCCCTGAGCGTCTCGGAGCGGGTCAGCGTGGAGAAGTCGTACCTGCGGACCTTCAGCACGATGGTCCGCCCCGACAGCCCTGCCCCGCGCAGCCGGCCCACGCACCGGTCGGCGAGCCGCCGCACCTCGACACCGACCCGCAGCCGGTCGTGGATGTCCACGTCGTAGGTGTCCTCGACCGACACCGACTTGGCCTCCCGCTCGGCGACCACCGGCCGGTCGTCGCGGGCCAGCGCCATCGCGTACAGCGCGTGCCCGTGCGCCTTGCCGAGCAGCCGCACGAGTTCGTCCTCGCCCGCCTCGGCCAGTTCCCCGACCGTGGTGATCCCGGCCCGCCGCAGATGGTCCCCGGTGGCCGGTCCCACCCCGGGCAGGGTCCGCACCGACATGGGGCCGAGCAGCGCCCGCTCGGTGCCGGGTTCGACGAGGACGAGCCCGTCGGGCTTGGCCTCCTCCGAGGCGATCTTGGCGAGCATCTTGGAAGCGGCGAGCCCGACCGAGCCCGTGAGCCCGGTGACCGCCCGTATGTCGGCGCGCAGCCTGGTCCCCACCCGCCGCGCCGACTCCGCGTCCCAGGCCGCCTCCCGGGCCTCGAGGTCGACGAAGGCCTCGTCCAGGCTCAGCGGCTCCACCAGCGGCGACAGCTCCCGCAGCAGCGCCATCACCTGCTCGCTCACGGACCGGTAGAGACTGAAGCGCGGCACCAGGTACGCGGCGTTCGGGGCCAGCCGGCGCGCCTGCGCCATCGGCATCGCCGAGTGCACCCCGAAGACCCGCGCCTCGTACGAGGCGGTGGCCACCACACCGCGCGGTCCGAGTCCGCCCACGACCACGGCCTTGCCCCGCAGACTCGGCTTGGACGCCTGCTCCACCGAGGCGTAGAAGGCATCCATGTCGAGATGCAGGATCGTGGGCGCGTTTCTCACATCACCGATGCTGCACCACACCACTGACAACGCGGGCGCACGGCCCGCGGAGCCCGGTGCCGGGTGCTCAGACGGCCCGGTTGCGCCGCCGCGCCAGCTCGTCCGCCGGGTTGTGCCCGACCAGGGTCTCGCCCGTGTCGACACGCTCCCCGTGGAGCTGGGAGAGCGCGCTCTCCACGTCCCGCCAGACCACGCCGACGGCGATCCCGAAGACGCCCTGGCCGCCCTGGAGCAGGGCGTGCACCTCGTCGGGCGAGGTGCACTCGTACACCGTGGCGCCGTCGCTCATCAGGGTCATCCGCTCCAGGTCGCAGAAACCGCGTTCCCGCAGGTGCTGCACGGCGGTGCGGATGTTCTGCAGCGAGACCCCGGTGTCCAGGAACCGCTTGACGATCTTGAGGACGACCACGTCCCGGAAGCTGTAGAGGCGCTGGGTGCCCGACCCGTGGGCTGGCCGCACGCTCGGCTCGACGAGTCCGGTGCGGGCCCAGTAGTCGAGTTGCCGGTAGGTGATGCCGGCGGCCGCGCAGGCCGTGGGCCCCCGGTAGCCGATCTCCTCGGACGCCATGGACGCCGCCCCTCCGCCGTTCGGCACCGCCGTCGGCCGCTGCGGGGCGTGGCCGGCCGCGCCACCGGGATATGCGTACTGACCGCCGGAACGCGGCTGTGAGCTCTGGGAAGGGTACGGACCGCTCTCCCCGAAACCGCGTCCGGGGGCACCCCCAGCCGTACCGTCGCCGCTCGTTCTCACGCCGACCTCCGTCCTTGAACCGCCTTCTCGACGGTAGGCAGTCACCAGGGGTGCGTCAACGATCGCCACACTCGCCACGCCGAGTGATAATCACCCTAAGAGTGGTTTCCCGTGCCCCACCGCGGGGAAAGGCTAGCCGAATGGTCTCGCGGAGAGCCGCATGACGCTCTGGATGGCCGGTGGCAATTGCCCAGGCGCCGGGGCCGCACGCAGACCGCCGCCCCGGGCCGTCGGACCCGCCTCGGCCCCGGACTGTCGGACCCGCCTCGCCTCACTGGCTGCTGGTGCCGAAGTCCTCCGGTGAGATCTGGTCGAGGAACTCGCGGAACTTCTCCACCTCGTCCTCCTGCTCGTCCGGGATCGCGATGCCGGCGTCGTCCAGCACCGTGTCACTGCCGTAGATCGGCGTCCCGGTGCGCAGGGCCAGCGCTATGGCATCGGAGGGACGGGCGGACACCTCGACCCCGCTCGCGAAGACCAGCTCCGCGTAGAAGACGCCCTCACGCAGATCCGTGATGCGTACTTCGGTCAGCTCCTGGCCGACGGCCTCCAGCACGTCCTTGAACAGGTCGTGGGTCAGCGGTCGCGCGGGGGCCATGCCCTGCTGGGCGAAGGCGATCGCCGTCGCCTCCCCCGGCCCGATCCAGATGGGGAGGTAACGGTCGCCCCCCACTTCGCGCAGGAGCACGATCGGTTGGTTGGAGGGCATTTCGACCCGGACACCTACGACATCGAGCTCGTTCACACAGCAACCCTAGGCCGTGCTCGGGACCTTTGGGTAGTCGGGCCGGGAACAGGTGCCCGATCCGGCCGCCCGCGCGTCCCGCCGTTCAGGGCATACGGACGCCGAGGGCGGTCTGCACCAGCGCCGCGTGCAGCCGCATGGTGAGCGCCGCCAGCTCCTTGGCACGGGCCTCGGCGTGGGCCCTGGTCTGCGGATTCCGGTGGCGCTTCAGCGGCGCCACCACCTGGTCCACCAGGCCCGCCTCCCGGTCGGCTGCGGCCTTCATCACCCGCAGGTGGCGCGGCTCGATCCCGAACCGGCCCAGCTCGGCGACGAGCGAGGCGACGGTGACGGCCGTCGCGTCGTACACCCCGTCCTCCAGGGGCGCGATGAGCCCGTACGACTGCCACTCCGCGAGGTCGTCCTCGCCGATGTCCGCCGCCGCCAGCAGTTCCGCCCGTCCGACCCGGGCCACGGTGGGCCGCTCGGACGGCTCCGGCGGTTCCTCCCCGGTGCGCTGGCGCCCCACCAGGGGCAGCGCCGCGGCCTCACCGCGCGCCATGGCGTCGAGGTGCTCGCGGATCACCTTGAGGGGCAGGTAGTGGTCCCGCTGCATCCTCAGCACGTGCCCGAGGCGGTCCACGTCCCCGGGACTGAACTTGCGGTACCCCGAAGGAGTCCGCTGCGGCTCGATGAGCCCCTCCGACTCCAGGAAACGGATCTTGGAGATGGTGACTTCGGGGAACTCGTCACGCAGCAGGTTCAGCACCGTGCCGATGCTCATCAGCCCGTCCGTGGCGGCGGCACCGCTTCGGGTGCCGCCGCTCGGTGTGTGAAGCATGGACCTTCCCTGGGTTCCCCCGGACGGAGTCCAGGGGTCAGATGCCCTGCCGGCTCGCGTAGAAGACCAGCCGGTACTTGCCGATCTGCACCTCGTCGCCGTTCGACAGAGGCACCTGGTCGATCCGCTCGCGGTTGACGTACGTGCCGTTCAGGCTGCCCACGTCGGCCACCGTGAACGCGCCGTCCGGGGAGCGCCGGAACTCCACGTGCCGGCGGGAGACCGTGACGTCGTCCAGGAAGATGTCGCTCTGCGGGTGCCGGCCGGCCGTGGTCAGGTCGCTGTCCAGCAGGAAGCGACTGCCCGAGTTCGGTCCCCGGCGCACCACCAGCAGCGCCGAGCCCAGCGGCAGCGCGTCGACCGCGGCCTGCGCCTCGGGCGAGAGCATCGGCACCTGCGTCTGCCCGGTCACCTCGGCGTCGTAGGCCTCGATGCCCGAGATGGAGATCGTGGACGTGGTCTCCGAGGCACGCTCCGGCGCCAGACCGGGCCGCAGCGGCGCCCCGCAGTTGGAGCAGAAGCGGGCGTTCTCCGCATTGCGGTTGCCGCACCTCGTACACACCAGGACGGACATGGACGGATCCTCCTGCCGCGGCTGCCCCGCGGGGGCGTTCGACGCATAGGGGTCGGAGGCAAACCCTCCACCCGCACTTGAGGTTGAGGGTTGCCCGAAACCTATGCCGCCGGACTGGGCAGGGTCAACAGACGCCGCGCCCTGGCCTCCGGAAATGTCACCGCCCGGACCAGCGACCTGGTCACGGAACAGCGGGCGCTGGCCCTCTGCGTCAGGCTGTGCGCGATGGCGAGCGGTCGCGTTGTCGCTGCCCTCTCGCGCGCTCTTGCCGAACAACTTCGCAAACAACTTCACGGGCGATTCCCCTTGACCGAAACAGACCCGCCCGTGGGGCAGGACGAACCCTGATTGCCTACACCGGTCGACCCGGACATCATCACAACGTCCGTATCCACCGCACAGTTTCCACCACGCGCCACTTCTTCGGTGCGCCGACCCCCCGCAACCTCATGCCCCTGCCGGACGCCCCCCATGCGCCGCCGGTTCACCGGGAGGACGACCGAGCGTAGTCAGGCTGCTTCACCTGCCGCAAGGCGTCCACGACGATCTTGTCCGACCGTTCGACGGTCACCGTGGCCTGCTCCTTCTCCAGTGTCTGCACCACGCCTCCGGGAATGTTCAGAGCGGGTTCCAGATCCTGTGACTTGCCGATGACCTTGAAACGATATGGTGCGTTGATCTTGTTCCCGTCGACGCTCACGGTCTTGCCGGAGTCGGTGAAGTAGGTGCTCGCGACCACGCGCACGCCGTTGACCTGGATCGCCTCCGCGCCGGCCGCGCGCAGCTCCTGGATCGCGTCGAGCAGCATGTCCGCCTTGACCGTCCCCTTCGTGTCCTCGACCGTCATGGTGATGCCGGGACCCTGCGCCGCCACGGTGCCCGCCAGGATGCCGAGTTGCTTCTCCTTCTCGGCCGTCTGCCTGCGCGCCTCCGCGGCCTGGTCGGAGCTGCTCTGCAGCTCCTGGCGCTGTTTCTCGAGTCCCTGCTTCTCGTCCTCAAGACGCTGAGTACGGTCGTCCAGTTCATCGAGGATGCGAACGAGATCTTCCTGACGTGCCCCGCGCAGCGCGCTGTCGCTGTCGCTGTTCGACGCCACCTGCACGGCCAGCCCGAATCCGAGGCCGAACAGCAGGACCGCGACGATGAGTTGGGCGCGGGTGACGCGCGGCGGCCACACCCCGTCGATGAGCCGCTGCCGGCCGGTGAGCGGCGGTCCGGCGCCCTCGGCGGGCGTCCACCCCGACTCGACGGGGCTCCGTTCCGGCGGGGCGGCCGGAGCCGGCACCTCGTCGGGCAGTTCCTTGCGCAGCCTGTTCTCCGGCCGCTCGTCCTGGTTGTTCATCGCCTCAAGCCCGGAAGACGTGCCGTCGGATCGCCGCGGCGTTGGAGAAGATGCGGATGCCGAGGACGACCACGACACCGGTGGACAACTGTGCCCCGACGCCCAGCTTGTCGCCCAGGAAGACGATCAGCGCGGCCACGACCACGTTGGACAGGAAGGACACCACGAAGACCTTGTCGTCGAAGATGCCGTCGAGCATGGCCCGCAGACCGCCGAACACGGCGTCCAGCGCCGCCACGACGGCGATCGGCAGGTAAGGCTCGACGACCGCCGGAACCTCCGGCCGGACCAACAGGCCGGCCACGACTCCCACGATGAGGCCCAGTACGGCGATCACGATGTGCCCTTCTCAGTCTTCTCGTCGTTCGGCTGTGCTGTGCGTACGATCACACTCGGTGCGGAGGGCAGGCTGACGTCCCCTTCGGTGGAGATGGTGGCGCGGATGCCGAAGTTCTCCTCCAGGGCGTGCAGATACAGCCCGTCCGCGCTGTCCTGGAACCTGGTGCTCAGCCGCTGCCCGTCCCCCACCGCCAGCACCGTGTACGGCGGCACCAGCGGCCTGTTGTCGACCAGTATCGCGTCACCCGCGGCCCGGATCGCGGAGAGGGCCGTCAGCCGCTGCCCGTTGATGGAGACCGCCTCGGCCCCGGAGGCCCACAGCCCGTTCACCACCCGCTGCATGTCCCGGTCGCGCACCCGGCCGGTGTCGGAGAAGCCTGAGGTCTCGCGCGGGTTGGAGCCGTCGCCGCCGGCGCTGGCCTCCTTGGCGTCGTTCACCACGAGCTTGACGCCGGGGCCGTGCACCGCGGTCGCGCCCGACAGCACCCCCACGAGGTCCGCCTCGGATCCGCCGCCACTGTGGCGCAGCGCCGCCCGCCGGCGCGCGTCCACGTCGTCGCGCAGCTTGTCCACGTCGCTCTCGAGCCGGTCCGCGTCCGCGGTCTCCCGGTCTATGCGGTCGATCAGCTCCTGGCGCTCCTTGGCCACCACGGGCGCCGCGATCCGTGCCTGCGCCGCTCCCACGGTGACCACGAGCGCCGCGAGGACCAGACCGGCCGCCAGGCCGAGCTTCGCCCTGAGCGTCTTCGGCAGCCCGCCGGTCTCACCCTGCGCCGCCCGCCGGGCGGCGGCCTCCGCGTAGCCGTCGTCGAGGCTGTGGTCCATGACGTTGGTGATCAACGACATGGACGCGTCCGGGCGCGACGACCGCCGGGGGCTGCTCCGAACGGGGGATTGCTGCGGCATGCCGCACATCGTCGCATGTCGCGAGCCGTACCTCCGAACGGCCCCATGCGCGTGCCGGACAGGCCCCGTCGGTCGGGCCTGTCCGGCACGCGCGTGTGCGGCGGTTTCCGCCGCCCGGGTCCCGCCGGTCCTACCGCCCGGCGCTGTCCACCACGGCCGACCACTCGTCCAGCAGGGCCTGCGCGGAGGCGTCGTCCGGTCCCTCCGCCCACAGGTGGGTGACGGCCTCGGCCGGGTCGGGCAGCACCATCACCCAGCGCCCGTCGGCCTCCACGACCCGCACGCCGTCGGTCGTGTCGACGGAACGGTCCCCGGCCGCCTCCACGACCCGCCGCATGACGAGCCCCTTGACGGCCCACGGAGTCGCCAGGTCCCGCTTGAGCACGTGGGCCCGCGGGATCCGCGCGTCGATCTGGCTCAGCGTGAGCTGCGTACGGGCCACCAGCCCGATCAGCCGCACGAAGGCCGCCGTGCCGTCGTACACGCTGCTGAACTCGGGGACGATGAACCCGCCCTTGCCGTCACCGCCGAAGATGGTGCCCTCTTCGCGCCCCACGCGCGTGAGGTCGTCGGGGGACGTGGTGGTCCACTCGACCTGGGTGCCGTGGTAGGCCGCCACCTGCTCGGCGATCCTGGTCGTGGTCACCGGCAGCGCCACCCGGCCGCTGCGCCGCTCGGCCGCCACCAGGTCCAGCATCACGAGCAGCGCCCGGTCGTCCTCGATGATCCGGCCCTTCTCGTCCACCAGCGACAGCCGCTCGCCGACCGGGTCGAAGCGCACGCCGAAGGCGGCCCCGGAGGACGCCACGATCTCGCCGAGGCGGACCAGGCCCTTGCGCCGCATCTCCTCGGTCTCCGTGGGCCGGGTCTCGTCGAGACCCGGGTTGATCGTCAGCGAGTCCACACCGAGCTTGCCGAGGAGGCTCGGCAGCACGAGACCGGCGCTGCCGTTGGACGCGTCCACGACGACCTTGAGGCCCGATTCCGCTATCCCGGTGATGTCGACGTTCCGGAGCAACGACCCGGTGTACGAGTCGAAGACGCTGGCCGGGAAGTACAGGTCGCCGATCTCGCCCGGGAAGGCCCGGCGGTACTCCTGCCGCGCGAACACGCGGTCCAGCTTGCGCTGGCCGCCCTGCGACAGGTCCGCGCCCTGCCCGTCGAAGAACATGATGTCGACGGAGTCCGGCACGCCCGGCGAGGTCCGGATCATGATGCCGCCGGCGCTGCCGCGCGCCGTCTGCTGCCGGGCCACGGGCAGCGGCACGTTCTCCAGGTCCCGGACGTCGATGGCGCTGGCCTGCAGCGCGGAGATCACCGCACGCTTGAGCGCACGCGCGCCACGGGAGTGGTCACGGGCCGTGGTGACGGTGGAGCCCTTCTTCAACGTGGTCGCGTAGGCACCGGCGATCCGTACGGCCAGCTCCGGCGTGATCTCCACGTTGAGGATGCCCGAGACGCCACGGGCGCCGAAGAGGTTGGCCTGTCCCCTGGACTCCCAGATCACCGAGGTGTTGACGAAGGCGCCGGCCTCGATGGTCTTGAACGGGTAGACCCGCACATTGCCCTGGACGATCGATTCCTCACCGATCAGGCACTCGTCGCCGATGACGGCGCCGTCCTCGATCCGGGCGGCCCGCATGATGTCGGTGTTCTTGCCGACGACACAGCCGCGCAGATTGCTGTGCTGGCCGACGTACACGTTGTCGTGCACAACGGCACGGTGCAGGAAGGCACCGCTCTTGACGACGACGTTGGACCCGACGACGGTGTGCTCGCGGATCTCCGCGCCGGCCTCCACCTTGGCGTAGTCGCCGATGTAGAGGGGACCGCGCAGCACCGCGTCGGGATGCACCTCGGCCCCTTCGGCCACCCACACGCCCGGGGAGATCTCGAAGCCGTCGATGTCGACGTTGACCTTGCCCTCGAGAACGTCGGCCTGCGCCTTGACGTAGCTCTCGTGAGTGCCGACGTCCTCCCAGTAGCCCTCGGCGACATAGCCGTAGATCGGCTTGCCTTCCTTCATCAACTGCGGGAAGACGTCACCGGACCAGTCGACGGACACATCGGCCTCGACGTAGTCGAAGACCTCGGGCTCCATGACGTAGATGCCCGTGTTCACCGTGTCGGAGAAGACCTGACCCCAGGTCGGCTTCTCAAGGAAACGCTCGACCTTGCCTTCCTCGTCGACGATCGTGATGCCGAACTCCAAGGGATTGGGCACCCGGGTCAGACAAACGGTGACCAGTGCGCCCTTCTCCTTGTGGAAATTGATCAGGTCCGTGAGGTCGAAGTCCGTCAGGGCATCACCGGAGATGACGAGGAAGGCGTCGTCCTTCAGCGCCTCTTCCGCGTTCTTGACGCTTCCGGCGGTACCGAGCGGCTTCTCCTCGTTGGCATATGTGAGCTCCATTCCGAGCTCGTCGCCGTCGCCGAAGTAGTTCTTGACGAGCGATGCCAGGAACTGCACGGTGACGACGGTCTCGTTCAGCCCATGCCTTTTGAGCAGCCTCAGCACGTGCTCCATGATCGGGCGGTTCACCACGGGCAGGAGCGGCTTGGGCATGCTAGAGGTCATAGGGCGAAGGCGCGTGCCTTCGCCACCGGCCATCACGACGGCCTTCATGTCGGAAGCGTCCTCCTAAAGAGACGACGGTCTAGCCGACTTCACCCGTCAAGATTGTCCCGCAGAATCGCACGGCGGGCCAACGGACCACTTTGTCCGGACAATGAGCGAGCTCAATCGGCCGTGGCGTCCGCGCGGACGAGGCGGCGGACTTGTACCACGTAGAGCACTCCTGCCCACCAATAGAGGGTTGTACCCCAACCTGCGAAAGCCCATCCGAAAACTGCGGCCAGTGACGCGATCCATCCGTTTCCGTCACTGAGCAGCAGGAGGGGGAAGGCGTACATAAGGTTGAAGGTGGCGGCCTTCCCCAGGAAGTTCACCTGGGGCGGCGGATAGCCGTGGCGCCGGAGGATGCCGACCATCACCAGGAGGACGAGCTCTCGCGCGAGGAGGAGGGCCGTCAGCCACAGGGGCAGGATCTCGCGCCAGGTGAGGCCCAGCAGCGTCGAGAGGACGTACAGGCGGTCGGCCGCGGGGTCGAGCAGCCGGCCGAGGCTGCTGATCTGGTTCCAGCGCCTGGCGAGCTTGCCGTCGAGATAGTCGCTGATCCCGCTCAGTGCCAGCACGAGAAGGGCCCAGCCGTCGCTCTTGGGGCCACCGAACTCCGGCCTGAGGATGAGCCACAGGAAGAGCGGCACGCCGGCGAGCCGGGCCATGCTGAGGATGTTGGGGATGGTGAGGACCCGGTCCGTCTGGACACGGGTCTCCTGGACCTCCACCCGGGGGCCTCCTGTGCTGTAAGGAGCGAAACGATGCTCCACGACCCTACCCCAACGCAAAAAAAGCTCCGGCCCCTGGGCGGTGCCCAAGAGCCGGAGCTGTAAAAGGAGTTCGGCGGCGTCCTACTCTCCCACAGGGTCCCCCCTGCAGTACCATCGGCGCTGTGAGGCTTAGCTTCCGGGTTCGGAATGTAACCGGGCGTTTCCCTCACGCTATGACCACCGAAACACTATGAAACTGACAAGCCAGACCATGTGTGGCACATGGGGCTGTTCGTGGTTTCAGAACCAACACAGTGGACGCGAGCAACTGAGGACAAGCCCTCGGCCTATTAGTACCGGTCACCTCCACCAGTTACCTGGCTTCCAGATCCGGCCTATCAACC
>NZ_JBHTVE010000002.1:0-669158 GCF_042793175.1 Streptomyces sp. NPDC056580
CATCAGCTCCTGACCGAGGAGACGCGCCTTATCTGGAAGGTCCTGCGAGCGGCGACCAGGCCGGCCATCGTCGAGAGCACGCAGGGCCGACGAATTTCCGGCATGAGGATCGGCCTTGCCGCCCATGACCTCGTGACCAGCAGCGGGATGCTGCTGAAGCGAGGCGGTGTCCAACGTCTGCGTCTGGCCGCCGCGCCCCCAACCGGTCAGATGCGGGACAAGCTTTAGCCGAGCGCAGGCGAAGACCCCCGGCCGCCCGGCCAGGGGTCTTCTCGTCCAGTTCCTCTCGAGCCGCAGATCCGTGGTTTCTCCTTGGCGATGGCGGTTGGTTCGCGGCGCGGGGGGCGGCGGAACGGCAGGCCTGCCAGTGCTGCGCGCAGAAGCGGGACGCCGCCCGTCCGGCCGCCGCGCGTCGCTGCTGCGCGCCGCCACTCCCAAGCGGCGCTGCGAGCCTCGGCTGTCTCCCCGCATGGTCCCGTACCTTCACGCGGTGCTGCGGAACGCCCTCCAGCACGCCGTTCGCGAGGAGCTGGTGCAGCGCAACGTCGTCAAGCTCGTGCAGGTCCAGACTCCCCGGTACCGGGTCGGCCAACGCGGACTGTCCGTCGCCGAGGCCAAGAAGCTCCTGGACATCGTCGGGCACAGTGCCCTGGACGTGACCATGAACATTTATGCGCACGCCGACATGACCGAGAAGCGAGCCGCTCTGGACCAGCTGGGGGGCCTGCTCGCCGACGACGAGTGACGGGCCCGTTGCCGTCAGCGTTGCCGTCAGAGACACGAAACGCCCTGGAGGGGAGATCCCCTCTGGGGCGTTTTTGCTGGTGGCAGCTGGCGCCCCCGGCAGGACTCGAACCTGCGGCCAAGCGCTTAGAAGAGAGCTGAGTGCTTCCGCTCACCTAAGCCTTTGACCTGCAGGCTTAGCGACATTGGTCTACGTGTTGCGGCCAACTTAGCCGGGTATTCACCGGAAGGGAGCATTCCATGGCGTCATCGGCGCCCGATGACTATCGTGCCGAAGAGGGCTGCAACACAGGGCTTCTCGATCGGACACCTTGGGCAGTCGTCGATGGTGCCCGGCTTGTTCAAGTTAGGGCTCGAACCGAACAATCTGGCACCTAGGGCGCATCGTGTCCCGGCAGCCTTGGAGCGGAGGCTTCCCAGCAATCACTGATTACCACGACGCCACGGTAGACGCCGTCGTGGGGAAGCATGCAGCACAGCACGCACCGCGACCCCGAAGTCAGCGGCGGCTGCTTCGAGCTGCTGCGGATTGCGCGCTTCATGGTAGTTGAAAACTGTCGTCATGAGCGTGTCGGTGGCGGTTACCACCTCCCTGCTGGGGTGTCGCTGCAGTGGGGCGGCGGCAGCTACGACAGCTTCGAGTTTCGGTGTGATACCAGCCGAGGCCGTCCTTGACTGGTGTCGTTCGTGGGCCAGGAACCAGCCTGCACCGCCCAGGGCAGCGGCTATCTCGCGTCGGTCGGAGCCCCTGACGAACGAAGCTGGGGCGAGTCCAGTTACCGCAGCCAGGAGGAAAGTGCGCCCCTGTTCCTTCCAGTTACTCCAAAGGACCCGGTCCGCTTCGACCACCGCGCGAAGCCCGGCAACGGCGACTAGCATGGCGTCGAACTGGGCGCCAAGGTTGTCCCGTTCTTGCTTGGCTTCGGTATTGGCGGTTACGCGAGAGTTAACGAGCGCAGTAAGGCCGGCACCAAGAGCGACGGAAGCAAGCGTTCCGCCGGTGGTGATCAGAGTGTTGACATCGATATGCACGACGACATAGTTGCGATCACTGGCAGCGGGCGGTGGCCCTGTTGCGGAGCCGTGACATGCTGGATTCCCCACAGTGACGAAGTCCGAGCTTGCTAGGCAAATATCTTCCGAGGCTGACCACGGTCGAACACGGCTGGTGAATGCGGTCGCGGCACACTGTCCTCGGGGTATGCCGAGCAGGTAGCCGCAGGCTATGGGTAGTGGCGGTTTGTGGTCACGCTCCACACCGCCATGTTTCTTTGGCCAGTAGTGTAGCTATCTGCTGCACGCAGGTAACTGCCATGGCGCCTCGTCTGGCAATCTCTTGAGGGGTTGTCCTGGAAAGTCGAGCACGAGCCGAAATGGAGTTGCCGTGCATAGCAACACCCCTTAGGGCGGCTAGCTCCATCAGTTCTGTTGTGCCTACGTGGCGAATGCTGGATAGTTGTAGTACCCCATCCCCCTCGACCCTTTTGAACGTCTTTTTGTTGACTACCACGCCGAGCGGATGGAGCATCTTCTCCATGTATTTCACGCCTGCACCATGGTTGTTCTTAACCATGAGAGTGAAATAGGCCCTCACGTGGTCATCCCAGGCTTTAGTGAGAAGCAGTGGGTCTTTCTCCAGAAGTGCTTTTGCTGGGATTATGTCCAACTCTGGCGCTAGGCCATTGAGGCGAGCGCGATAGTGAAGCACGCAGTTCAATAGGACCGGATGTGTCTTGTAGTGAAGTGTTACATCGCGGGCGTTTTCGAGAATGGCGTCCACAACGTCTTCCAACGTCGACTCGATCTCGGCGTGCAGTAGGCCGACATAAGCGCACGCTGCATCCAAGCCATTAGAATTCCAACCGGGGGTGGATAGCAGCGGATCGATAAATCGACCGCGAAGCCGCATCTCACGCAAACGCGTGCGCGTTGCCAACCGGTGTAGTCTCCGAGATTTCACCGTCGAGTGACCGCCTCTACGGACGAAGGGCAGAGGTTCGTGCCAGATCCGGAAGATCGGCTCGCTCAATTACGACACCCACGGCTTCGGCCCATGCCGCTACCCGCCCCAAGACCGCGTCAGGTGTTTTAGTTGTTGCTTCGAACCAGCCGCTGACCTCTGAATCT
Organism: Streptomyces sp. NPDC056580; assembly: GCF_042793175.1. Lineage (NCBI taxonomy): Bacteria > Bacillati > Actinomycetota > Actinomycetes > Kitasatosporales > Streptomycetaceae > Streptomyces > Streptomyces sp. NPDC056580. The sequence continues at coordinate 2,872 of NZ_JBHTVE010000002.1, forward strand.
TGCATTAGCCCTATGAAGGCTTCTCGCAGGTCTTCCGTACGTCCGCTTGCCGCTTGACGCACTTCCTGGTGCCGGAAGGTCAAGATCATAGAGTCGAAGATTGCCCTGTTGAACCGTCCTGTCGGGCGACCTGAGTCGTAGCGCTGGAAGGCGGCTTCACCGAAAATCTCGTACGTGAAATCAATTGCGTCAAGAATGCCCTTAACGACTTCGGAGATCTGCTTCTCCGTCTTGGGATTCCAGCGCGTGTTCAAGCTGCGAGTGGTGCTATCGAGGAACTTTTTAAGGTTTCCCCTATATTTAGACAGAAAGCAGGAGAATGCGATTCCTCGGAGAAGGATCTCGGCATCGCGGAGCCTGAAGTCCGGTTCGCGAATATTTAGAATTCGCTGAATCTGGGCGGCGCCTGCGGAAGCCTCGTCCAAAAAACGCGTGAACGGCCCGGCTAGCAATGATCGTCGCAACTCGTGGGTGGACAGAGGGGTCACTTGGCTGTTCAGGCGGTGGAAGACGAATTGCAGGACCTCATCGCGCTGCCAGTTCCGCATGACCATCGTACGGATAGGCAAATTCATAAAACGGCTAAATTCCGTGATGCTTTCCACCTCGGAAAATCTAAGGCCGTTTAGTTCCTTCAGGGTCTCAAGGCCTCGAAGCTTTAGCGTCTTATCGAGCGCGAAACGCTTAATTGCGCCAAGTCTCTGCTTCCCGTCGATGACGATGTACTGGTGCGGGCGAGTGTTATTCCTCGGAAGCTCGGCAAGGGTGATGGGTGGGACAGGGCAGCCGAGGAGCAACGACTCGATGTAGAGAGAGGAGCGGACGTCATTCCATGCCGACCTCCGCTGAAATGGTGGGTCGACTTCAAACACGTCACGGGAGATCTGCTCCAGTAGCGCACCAGTGGTCCAGTCGGTTGCCCACACGACCGTTTCAGGCAGGAACTCACGCGTGGCGTCGCGCAGTTCGTCGTCTTCGCTCTCCTCTTGCCAGAGCATGTGCACCCTCAATCCGCTGCAATATGTACGTCTTCGTCCGCAGAAGCACCTGCCTAGGGGCGTCATTACGTCGCTCAGGGGTGCTACATGATCGGAATCTAGCACCTGTGCGGGCACCGTTGGGTGTCCCTTGCAGATGCATCAACTCAGCTGGCTTGTCTAGGTTGGTGCACGGCTCCGGCTTGGAGCCGGGTCCGCTAGCGATGAAAGATTCGGTACCTGCTGCCGGCGCCCTGGCGAGCCAGGTCGGGCTGGGAGGGGCCTTTGGCGCCTGGGTCGACTGCTGTAACACGCCGGGGTGCACCTCCCCGAGTGTTGCAGCCTCTCGATGCTCGGACACCCCGGACAGTTTCCCTTCCCACTGTCCGGGGTGTTGGCGCAGGTGAACGCCATAGCCGGACAGGTGGACAGGGTGGACACCTTCCAGCACGGTCCGTCGGACCGGGACACTTCGTCCGGGTTCTGCCTCGTGCAGTGCCACACGCTGGTCATGATGGCGGGAGGGTTGAGATTGCTTACCCAGTCTCGCCGCGTCGGTACCGTGAAAGGCGCCCCTACTCAGCAGCGGGAGGCAACACCCCATGCGTGGTCTTGGAGATCACCTCAGCATCGGCGAGCGCATCGCGTTTTACCGTAAGCGCCGCGGCTACACGCAAGAGGTGCTGGCCGGCCTGGTCGGTCGGAGCACTGACTGGCTAGCGAAGATTGAGACCGGTCGTAGAAAACCACCCCGCATCGACATGCTCGCGGAGCTGTCGCGCATCATGCGTGTGCCGCTTGGAGATCTGCTCGGACAGACCGTCCTCATGGAAGACGAGCGTCAACAGGACGACGTGCCTGCTGTGCGCGACGCGCTCATGAGCCCGCGCAGGCTCTCCCGTCTTCTCTTCGGCCCGGACGCCGAGACTCAGCTCCCGACGCCTGTTCCTGTAGCAGTTCGCGTGGAGCGTGCGTGGAATGACTACCAGTGCGGTCGGCTCAGTAGCGTCATCGCAGCACTGCCCACCCTGCTTCAGACAGCCCAGGAGCTGGAGGAGCGAGCGGCGCGCCGCGGCGAAGACCGTGGGGACTGCTGGGCTGTATCGGCACGCACTCACCACCTTGCGGCTACGACACTCGCCAAGATTGGTGAGTCGGACATCTCGTGGCTCGCGGCCGAGCGCGCGATGCGAGCCGCCGACGAGTCGGACGACCCGCTCGTGTTGGCGTCCGCCGCACGTTCCGGTACGCACGCCTTGCTGGCCAACGGGCGCTATGACGACGCCCTCGAACTGGGCAACACGGCCGCAGCTTGGCTGTCGTCTCAGGTAACCGATCACAACCCGGCGGCGCTCAGCCTGCTGGGGATGATCCACCTGCGTGCTGCCGTCGCGGCGGCGCGCCATCAGGACCGGCCGACCGCAACGGCGCTGTTGAGCCGGGCCGAGGAACTTGCGAACGATCTCGGCTCGGATGAGAACTACTGGCAAACCGGTTTCGGACCGACGAACGTGCTACTCCACCGCCTGTCCATTGAGCTAGACCTCGACAACGTCTCGTACGTTGTTGAACACGGCCGGATCAACGTCGACCACATGCCGCAGGAACGCAGCGTCTCCCACCGCATCGACTTTGCGCGCGCTCTGTCGCTCGCTGGGCAGGGGGATGACGCCTTCGCAGAGCTGGGTAAGGCGGAGCGCACGTCGCCGCAGCTCGTACGCAACAATCCTAGGGTGCGCGAGACGCTGCGGGACCTGATCAAGCGGTCTCCGGTGACGGGCGGCTCGCGTTCGTCGGACGTATTCGCGATGGCTCAGCGTTGCAGGGCGGTTCAGTGAGTTCACGCAAGCGTGGGGTGCTCGGAGTCGTCGGCTCGGCGGCCGGGGGCGTAGAAGCGTTGCGTACCGGCCTCGTAGGGCCCGCGATTGGCCGCGGATGGCAGGTGGCCGTCACGCTCACGCCGACCGCAGGTCAGTGGCTGCGTACGAGCGGCGAGCGTGAGCGGTTGGAGAAGCTGACTGGCCTACCTGTGCGAGACGAGCCGCGCCTTCCCGGCGAGGCCCGGCCGCATCCGCCGGTTGATTGCTACGTCGTCGCCCCCGCTTCCGCCAACATGGTCGCCAAGCTCGCGACTGGCCTGATGGACAACCAGGCGCTGACGCAGGTTGGTGAGGCGATCGGAACCCTTGGCCTCCCAGTCGTCGTCTTCCCGCGGGTGAACGCGGCGCACGCTCGCCACCCGGCTTGGCAACGGCACATCGACGCTCTGCGTGCTGGAGAGGTGCATCTGGTCTACGGTCCGGAGGTCTGGCCGCTGTACGAGCCGAGGGACGCGCCGGCCGGGCGGGAGCTGCCGTGGACGGCGGTACTGGACGCCGTAGATGAGGCTGTTCGATGATGGCCGTCAACGGATCTGATTTGCAAGAAAAGAGGACCCGGACAGTCTGTCCGGGTCCTTTGCTGTTCCCGATTGCATGCTCATTGGCATGTCAGGGAGCAATGAGCGAAGCGGTGAGCCGGGAGGCCTGAGCCCTGCTGAACTCGCTGGGATCAAGGCGAGCTTGAGCGAGGCCCGCGCCGTGGTTGAACGACTTCTCAACCGTGCGGACAGGCTGACTGCCCAGGTGGAGTCTCGCCACCGACGAGCCGCTCAAGGCGATCAAGCCGCTCACCGAGCGTACGGAGCGTGTCATGAATCGCGCTGAGCTCAGCGGAGAGGGCGGTAAACGCTGGGCTGCTGCCAGGCTCGGTTCCGAGCGGCACCGACGGGTCTCGAACGAAGGTGCCGCGGCCCTGCTGAGTAAGCACGAGCCCCTCGTCACGGAGCTGCCCGTATGCGCTCTGCACTGTCATGAGTTGCACACCGAGGTCTTTGGCGAGCTTGCGAGCCGCTGGCAACTGAGCGCCCGGTGCGTACGTGCCGTTAGGGCCCGTGATCTTCGCGCGGAAATCAGCGGCGATCTCCTTGGCCGTGGGCGTCTGCTTGGGCGCTTCTGGGCTCTGCTCCATGGCTCCGAGAGTAACCGGACCAGGTCAATCTCCATTGCTCCGCAGGTCTCCTTGACAGTCAGATTGACATAGGTCAATCTGAGGTTCTGTGGCGCTGGGACTCCCCAGCAAGGTCGCCTGGCGCCGCGGTTCTCCCTGCTCCTTCGATTCAGGAGAGCACCATGCGCATGTACATCGGCCGTCAAGAGGCGGTCTCAGCAGAAGACTTCGTAGAGCTCGCCCTCGGCACCCCGATTGAGCTGTGGCTCGGGGCGGAGGGGGAGAGCGAGACGGAGCGCTCGGCCCGATTGGATGCGGCGCGCGACATCCTCGCCGACCCGGAGTACAACGACCTGCCGGACCTCGTGGCCCGCATCACCGCCGAGGTGATCGAGGCACACGCCCCGGAGCTGTTCAACGTCGTCCAGCTGGCACGCCCGGCCAAGCGCCGCTGGCCCTCCCGGAAGGGAGCGGCGGCATGACGACCGTAGCCAAGACGGAACGGCCGGCGGTTCCGCCGCTGACGAAGCCAGAGGTGGGCCTTGCCGGGCTGGGGGCGCTGGCCGCCGCGGGGGTCGGCGCCCTGGGGCTCATCGCCTCGCTCGACGCGGTTTCCTCTGCGGCCGCGCGGTGGGGCTTCGGCGAGCCGTGGATGCTGCCGGTCGGTATCGACGTGGCTATCCCGGTGTTCACCGTGGCCAACCTGCTGCTGATCCGGATGGACATGGCGTTGGCGTGGGTGCGGTTTGTGCCCTGGGCCCTAACGCTCGTCACCTGCGGCCTGAACATCGCCGCCGGACATGGCCTGTGGGCGAAGGTGGCCCACGGCACGATGCCGCTGCTGTGGGTGGTGTTTTCCGAGATCGGCGCCCATGTCTACGCCGTCCGCATCGGCGCCGCCACAGGCCGGCGGATGGAGAAGGTGCGGTTCTCCCGCTGGATGCTCGCCCCCTTGTCGACCTTCGCTCTGTGGCGACGGATGACGCTGTGGGAGATCACCTCCTACTCCGAGGCTCTTAAGCGGGAGCGTGAGCGGCAGTTGGCTCGCGCCCGGCTGCGAGAGCGGCACGGGCGACGGTGGCGGTCGATGACCCCGCGCCCGGAACGCGTGCTGCTGAGGCTGGGCGAGCTGGCCCCGGCGAGCGAGGACGTCTCGCCCATGCCGCCACAGCCGACGGAGAGGCCACAGCCGGAGGCGACCAAGGCGCCGCGCAAGCGCCCGGCTGGCACCAAGGGCAAGGCCAAGGCCACGAAAGCGCCGCGGACCCCAGCGGAACTGCTCGCCGAGGCACGTGAGGCCACGGACGACTGGGCCGATGACGCGATCAACGCGGAAACCATCCGGACCACGCTGCACTGCTCGGCTGCCAACTCCCGTGCGCTGCGGGACCTGCTGCTGAACGAGCGCGCCGAAGGGCGCCGTCTGCACTCCGTCGACGGTGACTCCGAGGAGGCTGCGGCGTGAACACCTTAGTGACCATGTTGGCCGCAGCGGGGCCGGTCGCCTCCGGCTGGACGGCGCACGCACTGTGGATGCGGCGGCGTCTGAGCGTCGCCCGCCGTGATCCGCTGACCGGGCTGCGGACGCGCGAGGCGTTCACCCGTCGCGCCACGACTCTGCTGCGGGACCCGCGCGCTGTCGTGGTCCTGGCCGACGTGGACCGCTTCAAGCAGATCAACGACACCTTCGGCCACGCGGCCGGAGACGCGCTGTTGAAAGCGACTGCGGAACGGCTCGCCTACCACGTCGGCCGCTCCGGCGTGGTCGGACGACTCGGAGGCGACGAGTTCGCCGCCGTCCTAACCGACGACTACGGCACCGCCGCCGACATGCTTGCCGTCCTGCACGGCGTGCTCGCCCGTCCGGTCGACGGCCAGGACCCGGCCGTCCACACCACCGTCTCCCTCGGCTGGGCGCGCGCGACCGACTTCCCCGGCGAGGACTTGTCCGCTCTGCTGAGGCGAGCCGATGAGGCGATGTACGCGGCCAAGCAGGCGCGTGCTGGCACCCGCCGAGCGGGGCTGGGGCGGCTGTTCGCCACGGTCACCGGGCGGCGCGCCGGCCGCTCCGGGGCTCGGGCTGACGCTCCGGCTGTAGAGGTGGCCGCCTAATGTCCGCCTACGGCAGGTGCTTCGACCCGTCCGGTTCCCGGTTCGGCATCCCTACGTACCCGTGGCGCTTCGCCCCTGACGGCTACGCCACCCGCCGCCAACTCCGCGCGGTCGGACTGCGGCCCGGCGGGCAGCCCGTTGCAGCGCAGTTGATGCGCAGCCGACGCGGCCGCAACGCCGGGGTGCAGGTCGCCCATCTCTACCGCGTGGACCGCGCGAAGCCGGTCCGGCCCATGACCTCGCGCAAGTGGGGCGCGGTCGCCCTGGCGATGCTTGCCCGCCGTACCTGCCCGCAGTGCCAGACCACCTACAGCTACTGCATCCCGACCTCGCTCGGCATGTGCGTGCCCTGCGCCTACCCCGAGGAACAGCGCGCCGCCTGATCAGTACGGGGCCCGGTCTCAAACCGACCAAAGCAGCGGCCGGGCCCCGCATCCCTCCCGAGAGAAGGAACCCCCAGTGAAACACCCCGACGACGACAACGAACTCTTCAACCGGCTCGAAGCCGAGATGACCGCCGACACCGGCCCCGACTCCGGCGGTGAGGTAGTCGACCTCGACAAGGCCCGATCCGCTCGTGAGCAGTCGGCCGACGCGAGCGCCCCGACCCGTGACGGGAAGTCGGCCGACTCGCCCGGACACGAGTCGGGCGAGGAGTCGGCCGACCCGACCCGGCGTGTGATGGTCGACCAATCGGCACCGGTCGTGGCCGGTCCTGGCTACCTGGGGCGGCTGGCCGCCGCCAGGCGCCGTGACGTGGTCCCGCTGTGGCTGCGCTCGGTCGCCGAACTGAAGACCGCGTCCGCGTGGGTGGCCCGGCACTACACCCACGCCGCCGCCTACCACGCCCTCCGCTCACCCGTGTACGCCGCGCGCCTGACCGTGCAGGCTCCGACCGGGCTGGCGCGGTTCGTGGGCGGCTCGATGCGGTGGGTCGCCGACCGCGAGGGGGAGCCGGTACGGCTGGCCGCGGTGCGCCGCGAGGACGCCGCCGAGTACCTGAAGCTGTCGAGGCAGCGTGACGGCCGTGTCCGGCTGCGGACCCTGGTCGCCGTGCTGGCGATGTTCGTCGGCATCGGCGCCGCGCTTGCCATCTACGTCCTGGCCCCCGACTGGCTGCAAGTTCTCTCGGTCAGCGCCCTGGTGCTCGCGCTCGGCTACAACGGCCGCAAGGCCGACGCCCCGCTCATCCACCGAGCCGTGGAACTGCCCAAGGCCACCAAGCTCACCAGTGACATCGTGCTGCGGGCCCTCGGCTCCCTGGGTATCCCGGCGATCAATCAGGTGCAGGGCAAGGGGCGGGACGGGTTCGAGTTCACCGCCCCGATCACCCGCGACGGCCCCGGCTGGCGCGCAGAGGGCAACCTGCCCTACGGCGTGACGGTCACGGACATCATCGAGCGCCGTGAACGCCTCGCCTCCGGCCTACGCCGCCCCCTCGGCTGCGTCTGGCCCGAAGCGGTCCCCGACGAGCACACCGGGCACCTGGTGCTATGGGTCGGTGACCAGGACCTGTCCAAGGCGAAGAAGCCCGCATGGCCGCTGGCCAAGACCGGGACGGTCGACCTGTTCAAGCCCGTCGCCTACGGCACCGACCAGCGCGGACGCTGGGTCGAGGTCACCCTGATGTACATCGCCGGAGTGATCGGCGCGATCCCCCGTATGGGAAAGACCTTCCTTCTGCGGCTGCTGCTGCTCATCGCCGCCCTCGACCCCCGCGCCGAGCTGCACACCTACGACATGAAAGGCACCGGCGACCTCGACCCCGTCGGCGACGCCGTCTCCCATCGCCACGCGGCCGGGGACGACGCCGAGTTCATCCAGTACGCCCTCGCCGACTGGCGGGCGCTGCGCGAAGAACTGCGTCGCCGCACCAAGGTGATTCGCTCCCTGCCCCGGGACATCTGCCCCGAATCCAAGGTGACCAGCCAGCTCGCCGACAAGCGCTCCCTGGGTCTGCACCCGATCGTGGTCGGGGTGGACGAGTGCCAGGTGCTCTTCGAGCACCCCGAGCACGGCAAGGAGTTCGAGGAGATCGCCACCGACCTGGTCAAGCGCGGCCCCGCGACCGGCATCGTGATGCTGCTGGCCACGCAGCGCCCGGACGCCAAGTCGCTGCCCACCGGCATCAGCGCGAACGCGTCCGCCCGGTGGTGCCTGAAGGTCATGGGCCAGACGGAGAACGACATGGTCCTCGGCACGAGCAGCTACAAGCGCGGCGTGCGGGCGACCATGTTCGCCTGGGGCGACAAGGGCATCCACTACTTCATGGGCGAAGGCGCGGACGCCCGGATCGTCTACGGCACGTTCGTGGACGCCCCCAGCGCCGCCGCCATCGCCGCCCGCGCCCGCACCCTGCGCGAAAAGGCAGGACTGCTGTCCGGCTACGCGCTCGGCGAGACACCGGAGGCCGTGACCGGCCCGGCCTACGACCTGCTGGCCGACGTGGCGGCGGTCGTACCGGAGAAGGAAGAGCGGGTGTGGAACGAGCGGATCGCCGCCCGCCTCGCCGACCTGCGGCCCGACGTGTACGGCGGCTGGAAGGGCGAGAACGTCACCAGCGCGCTCAAGCCGCACGGCATCCGCACCCGCGACGTGGCCGGCACGACGGACGACGGCACCCGCACCACACGGCGCGGCATCGCCCGTGCCGACCTCACGAAAGCCATTGCGGAGCGTAACCAGAAGCCGAGCGCCGCATAGGCCCGGCACGGTGCTACCGGTAGCACCCACACCTGCTACCGGTAGCACCCCCGCTAGCACCCCAAAGCGCCATCCATCTGCGATCTAGCGGATAGCACCCCACCTGCGGAAACCCCAGGAAACCGCCTGGAAGGGCCCCTCATGACCCCCATCTTCCTTGCTATCGCCTGCCTGATAGTTGTCACGCTCGGTTACAGCGGCCTGTGTGCGGCCTCACCGTTCGGCGACTGCCGCAAGTGCCACGGCATGGGCCACGCCCTCAAGCACGACCGCAAAGGCCACCTCAAGCGCGGCAAGGACTGCCGCCGCTGCCACGCCACCGGCAAACGCATCCGCGTCGGCCGCTGGCTCTACAACCGCTGGGCCCGCACCTACCGCGCCGGTACCACCGACTGAGCAGGCGACCGGCGACCGCCCGTCATGAGACGGACCCCGTCCCTAGCTGGGACCAGGCAGGCGCGGTCGCCGGTCAGTCGCCCCAAGCTTGCCAGCACCCGGGGCGCCCGAAGCGTAGCCATCCATCCGCCTCACCCGGAAGCGAGTTCTTCCCGATGGTCCTCAACATCTCCGCCGTGCTGCTGTTCGGCGCCGCGTCCGCCCTCGCCGTCAAGACCAAGTCCGCCGGGGGCGGCGCCGCCCTGGTGCTGTTCCTCTTCGGCTTCTTCACCGCCGGGACCGGCGCCTACGAGCCCATCCACAACCTCGTGCAGGCATCCGCCGAAGCCCTCTCCGCCCTCGGAAAGTGACGGGAGACCACGACGTGAACGAGCCCACGCACACCCCGTCCGCACACGACATGACGGCCCTGGAAGTGCACCGCCCCGTCCCCCTCGTGCCCTCGCCGGCGCCGCTCGCGCCCGTGCAGCTCGTCGGTGTCCCATCCGTGGCGAGGGTCGTCCTCCCGGACGGCCGTGTCGTCACCGGCTACGCCGTCGCCGCCGCACAGCCCGAGCCGGTCACCGCCAAGCCGGCCATCTCCCGCGCGGCGGTGAACGTCGCCCTGGGCGGCGTCGGGTTTCTCGCCGTGTGCGGCGGACTGTTCCTGCTCACCGCGTTCATCACCGCGCTGACCGCGCTGATCACCCAGCTCGTCTTCCTCGCCGCCGTCATCTTCGGCAGCTGGATCGCCGCGCAGGTCTTCGGCACGAGCGGCCACCGGGGCGGGACCACGGTCCACATCCGCAAGGCCGTCATCAAGCGCAGCCACTTCCACAGCTGATGGAGGGAACCATGTTCGAGGTTCGCGTCATCTGCGACCTGGCCGACACCGACCGCGTCACCGACGCTCTGTCCCAGGCATTCACTGTCGGCCGCATACGCCAGCACCTCACCCGTGACGGCAAGCGGCTGCGCCTGTACGTCACGGCCGATCACAGCACCCACACCGGGCCATGGCTGACACCGGTGAAGGCGTACGCGCTCGCCCCGAGCATCGTCAGCGAGATCGGCTGGACCGCCAGCCAGGCCGCCAACAAGCCGTTCGGCACCCGGCTGCCGCGTGACTTCTGGCTCCGCAAGGCGGCGCTGCTGGACCGCATCGCGCTGAACGACGAAGCCGAGGGCATCCCCGGCGACGCGGCCGAGGTCGCGGAGGAGGCGGCCGAGCGCCTGATGCGCCTGGACCACGCGGCCGTTGTCTGCGAGCCCCTCCACTACGTCCGCCAGCAGTACGCCCACTGGATCAATCACCAGTAGCAACGCCGCGGCGGCGGGACTCCCCAGCAAGGTCGCCCGCCGCCGCGGTTCTCCCTGCCCATCCGTAGACAGAACAGGAGAACCCCCAGGATGCCGCACCCGGACGGCTCTGCCCAGCTCACCGCCGCGCGTAACGCAGCGTCGCGTGACTGGCGCGTCTTCCCCCTCATCTCCGGCGACAAGCGCCCAGCCGTCTCCGACTGGGAAACCCGCGCCACCACCGACCCGGACCGCATCACCCGCGCATGGTCCGTGGCCGCCTTCAACATCGGAATCGCCACCGGCCCCTCCGGCCTGGTCGTCATCGACTTGGACAAGCCCAAGCACCTCGGAGACACCCCGCCGGCCGCCTGGGCCGAGCGCGGAGTCACCGACGGCGCCGACGTGCTGGCTGTCCTCTGCGAGCGCCACGGCCAGCCCTTTCCCGCCGACACCTACACCGTCCGCACCTGGAGCGGCGGCACCCACCTTTACTTCGCCGCACCCGAAGGCGAGCACCTGCGCAACACCGCCGGGGACAGTGCCCGCGGGCTGGGCTGGAAGGTCGACACCCGCGCGTGGGGCGGACTCGTGGTCGGCGCTGGCAGCATCTTCGATGGGCGCCCGTACGAGGTCACCCACGACGCTCCCGTAGCGCCTCTACCGGTCTGGCTCGCCGAACTCCTGCGCCCGGCCCCGCTGCCCCCGCAGACACCCATCACGGTCGCCCTCACCGGCCATGGACGCCGCACCGCCTTCCTGCGGTCCGCCATCAACGGCGAAGTCTCACGGGTCACCGGCTCCGGCCCGCACGAGCACAACAACGCGCTCTACATCGCCTCAGTCGCCCTCGGTCAACTCGTAGCTGGGGGAGAGCTGAGCGAGGCCGACGTCACCGGCTGGCTCCTCACGGCCGCGCTTCAGGTCGGCCAGGGCGAGCGCGAGGCGCGGCGCACCATCGCCTCCGGCATCCGGGCCGGAGCACGCCGCCCCCGGATGGTCGCCGCATGAGCGCCAACCCCATCCCGCCCCTGCACCTGTACTCCGTGCCCAGCGACCCGGAGACGGCACCCGCGGCGCCGCCGAAGCGGGAGCGGCCCCGGACCGCATGGACGGCCGATCAGCTCATGGCCGCGCACTTCCCCGAGCCGAAATGGGCCGTGCCCGGCATCCTCGCCGAGGGCGTCAGCGTCCTCGCCGGACCACCCAAGGTTGGTAAGTCCTGGCTCTCCCTCGGACTCGGCCTGTCCGTCGCGGCCGGCGGCAACGCATTCGACTCCGTACCCGTCCAAGGCGGCCCGGTTCTCTACCTCGCTCTAGAGGACACCCCGCGCCGTCTGCAGACGCGCATGGGCAAGCTCCTCGGTGGTCAGCCCGCGCCGGCCGGGCTGACCCTGGTCACCGAGTGCCCGCCCTTCCCCCAGGGCGGCGTGGAAGCCATCGCTCAGTGGCTGGAGCGCAACACCGACGCCCGCATGGTCGTCATCGACGTGTTCGCCAAGATGCGCGGCCAGGCCCCGGCCGGGGTGTCGGCGTACGACGCGGACTATGTGGCCGTCGGCTACGCCAAGCGGCTCGCCGACCACTACGGCGTGGCCGTCGTCCTGGTCCACCACGTCCGCAAGGCAGGCTCCGAGGACTTCCTCACCGAGGTCTCCGGCACCAACGGAATCGCCGGCGCCGCAGACGCCACCCTCGTACTCAAACGGGCTCGCGGCCAGGCGGACGGCATCCTCCATGTCACCGGCCGCGACGTGGACGAAGCCGAGTACGCCCTCAGCTTCCAGCCCGCCTCTGGCGCCTGGCACCTGCTGGAGGGTCCGGTCTCCGACCACACCGTCAGCGACACCCGCGCCACGATCCTGCGCTACGTCCGCACCCACCCTGGCGCGAAGCCGAAGGACATGGCGGGCGAGCTGCCGCAGGTCGACATCGACACGATCCGCCGCACCTGCAACCGCATGGCCGACGCCGGACAGCTCACGAAGGACCCTGGCGGCCGGTACTTCCCCGACACCGAGACCCGGACGCAGAGCACCCAAGAAGTGTCCGCACTGTCCGACTGTCCAGATGCCCGCTCTGACCTGCACCAAGAACCCGGACAGTTGGAATCGGGGCTGTCCGGCCTGTCCGGCCCGGAACGGGAAGGGAGCCGGCGGTGACGACGACCCTGTCGAGGGACGAAAAGCTCACGCTCACCGAGATCTGCAAGGACCTGAAGATCTCGCGATCCACCTTCTACGACTGGCGAGCGAAGGGGCGCGCCCCCCGTTGCATCAAGCTGCCCAACGGTGACATCCGGGTCCGGCGTAGCGATTACGAACACTGGTTGAGCGATCGGGAGGACGCCGCCTGATGGATGGCACGACGTACAACGTCAAGATCTGGAAGACGGCGGTCTACAAGGGCCAGCGAAAGACGACGCACACCGTGCGCTGGGAGTTGGACGGCAGGGAGTGGCGAGCACCGTTCGGGACGAAGGCACTCGCAGATGCCTTCCGCTCCGAGTTGGTGAGTGCCACACGCCGTGGCGAGGCGTTCAGTCTCTCCACGGGACGCCCGGTCTCGCACCAGTCCGGAGCGAGCGCGGTGAACTGGTACGACTTCGCGGTGCAGTTCACGGACGCTCAATGGCACCGAACCGGCGGGAACAACCGCAAGAACACGTCCAAGGCGCTCATGACGACCACCGTTGCCTTGCTCCGCACACCGCCAGTCGCGTTCCGGCCTGTCGACGTGCGCACGGCGCTACGGGAGTTCGCGTTCAACACGCGGCGCCGGCCGGACGCTCCGCCCGAGGTGGTCGCCATCTTGAAGTGGGTGGAACGCAACGCCCTGACCATGGCGGCCTGGGAGGATCCCGCCAAGGTCGAGGAGGTACTTCGGGCTCTGGACTCGAAGTTGGACGGTACGCGGGCCGCGGCGAGCTCGATCAAGCGCAACCGGCGAATCCTGAACGTGGCAATGGAGTACGCCGTCACACACCGTGTCCTGCGAGCTAACCCCTTGCCCAAGGGGAGAGGAGCGGCGCCCAAGACTTCCTCCGCAGTCGACAAGAGGTCTTTGCTCAACCCGGAGCAAGCGGCGCGCCTTCTGGGCTGGGTCCGCCGGCGCCCCCGCGGCGGCCAGAGGTTGCATGCCTTCTTCGCAACCATGTACTACGCCGGGCCGCGCCCGGAAGAAGTCGTCGCTATGCACGTGCGGGATGTCCGACTGCCGGACGAGGAAGCCGAAGATCAGTGGTGCGAGCTGATGTTTCACATGGCTCAGCCGGAGGTCGGCAAGAACTGGACGGATGACGGAGAGATCCACGAACAGCGCGGGCTGAAGGGGCGGGCCGCGGACGACACGCGAGTGGTGCCGGGCCACCCGTCACTGACACGCATCCTGCGCGCGCACATCCAGGCAGAGGAACTGAGGCCGGGCGACCTGCTCTTCCACGGTGAGAAGGGTGGCCTGCTCGCTGGCTCCGTCATCCGGAGAGCTTGGCGGACTGCTCGCGCGGAAGTGCTTTCGCCGGATGAATTCGCCTCACCGCTTGGCAAGCGGGTGTACGACCTGCGACACACCTGCCTGACCAACTGGCTGAACGACGGTGTCCCGCCGGCGCAGGTGGCTGAGTGGGCGGGCAACAGCGTCCCCGTTCTGCTGGCAATCTACGCCCGGTGCATCGCCGGGCAACTCTCAGATCTGAAGCAGCGGATCCTGGCCCGTGGGGACCTGCCCGTGATCGCTGACTGAGAGGGTTCGGTGCCGCGGTGGATAGTCATGGCCACCGCGGCACTGCTGTCAGTGCTGTTGTCTAGGCTCTCGTCACCAGACGAGACCAGGGGTGGGCTGTGCGAATCAAGGACCTGACCAGTGCGACGGCGGTGGAGAAGGCCCTCGCTGAGTACGACGAGTTGGGGGGTCAAGCCTTCCGGGATAAGTACGACTTCGGGCAGGCGATGCAGTACTACCTCAGCCATGGTGACAAGCTCTACGACGCTAAAGCGATCGCCGGCGTCGCTTACGGGTACCAGCACCCGAGCGGTCCACTGAAGAACTATGACCTCGATGGCGGTGAAGCAGGCGCGAACCCGGTGCTCAGGGCCATGGGGTTCAAGATCCTCAACAGCCATTCCGAGACCGCTGATGCAGAGCGGGAATGGCGTATGGCTGTATGGAAGAACCTGCTCGCACGCCGAGACAGCTCTGGTCTGGTGACTGCTGAAGCCGTTCGCTCGGTCGGCGCGTATGGCAACTACCGGGGTATTTGGTCGGATAAGACGCGAACGCGGAAGGTCCATCCCGATGGCGTGACCATCGGGCTCAAGCACACAGGTCAGCACTATCCGGATGATCTGGATGAGAATGGAGTGCTCTACCACTACCCGGTCACCCGGCAGCGGGGCCGTGACCTCGGTGAAGTAAATGCCACGAAGGCAGCTGCCACGCTTCGACTTCCCGTGTTCGTGATCACGGAGCACGGTGACCGCCGAGGTGTGCAGCTTGCTTGGGTGCAGGGCTGGGAGGATGAGAGCAGCCTCTTCTTGGTTAAGTTTGGTGTGACCCCGCCCGTTCAGGTCCTGGACCACGATCGGTCGGAGGAGCAGCCGTTCCAGCTCGAAGGCAACAGGCGCCGTCGACGGAACGGCGCCGTGGTCATACGGCCGGACCAGGCACGATTCAAGCTCGAAGTGTTCCAACGGTATGGCCCGCGCTGTCCGCTCTCAGGGATCGAGATCCCCCAGATGATTGAGGCCGCACATCTTCGGGGTGACGCTGACGGTGGAACCGCCGATGCGCGCAACGGTCTGCCCATGAACGCAGCGCTGCACAGGGCCTTCGACGCCCACCTGTTCGCCATCAACCCCGACACGCTGAGCGCAGAGGCGCGTCCTGGAGGGCCGAGCCTGGAGGACATGGGCATCTCGCACCCGAGGCTGGATCTGGACCGTCTGCCGCACCCGGAGGCCCTTCGGTGGCGCTACAGCGAGTGGCTGAGGTGCACCGGTCGGGAAGGCGCGGCGCCGGCTGATCGCTAGCCGGTCCCGAAGAACTTCTCCGCGTATTCACCGCAGCCACCCGCAGGAACCCGGTGACAGCCGGACAGCGCCGGACCCTCCCCGCGATCACCGGGGGCGGTCCGGCGTTCTTCTGCGTGCGGCGACACCCGCCCTGACCAGCAAAAAGCCCTCCCGATGGGAGGGCTGGGGATGGGCGCCCCCGGCAGGACTCGAACCTGCGGCCAAGCGCTTAGAAGGCGCCTGCTCTATCCACTGAGCTACGGGGGCCTGGTGGCGGGACAAGGATAAAGCTCCTCGCTCCCTGACCCTGTCGCCTCGCCTCCGTGGCTCGATGTGGAGGTTCGGTGAAGCGGTCCTGATAATCGCAGGCAGGTGCGAATCGTGCACCGCTTTTGGCCTCCGACGCACCGGGTGTTGTGCACTCGTTATGCCTGGACTGTGCCCTTGTACTAGTCATCCCTTACGTCCGGTCTGTCCCATCGGCGCGCTGAGATGTCCATATGCTTCAGAATTCCCCTAAAATTGGGCATTCTTCGCATGTGGTGACCTTGGACGTTCGGCCTCAGCTGCTCGACACACTCTCCGCTCTGCGCGACCGTGTCGCCGCCGCACGCTTTCCGCTGCCCCTGGCCGGGGCCCCACGCGCGCGTGCGAACCGCGACGAGCTCCTTGCGCAGCTCGACGACTATCTGGTGCCCCGGTTGAGAGATCCCGGCGCCCCCCTGTTGGCCGTCGTCGGCGGGTCCACCGGGGCCGGCAAGTCGACCCTCGTGAACTCCATCGTGGGGCGCAGGGTCAGCGAGGCGGGCGTGCTCCGGCCGACGACCCGGACACCGGTCCTGGTCTGCCATCCGGAGGATCATCACTGGTTCAGCGGCATGCGCGTGCTTCCCGACCTCACGCGCGTGTGGGGACCCCAGCCGGAGACGGGGGACGATCTGCTGCTCCCCGGCGAGGCCGCCCCGCGCGTACTGCGCGTCGAGACGGCCGAGAGCCTCCCGCGCGGCCTCGCCCTGCTCGACGCCCCCGACATCGACTCACTGCTGTCCGACAACCGCGTCCTGGCCGCCGAGCTGATCTGCGCCGCCGACATCTGGATCATGGTCACCACCGCCGCCCGCTATGCCGACGCCGTGCCCTGGCACCTGCTGCGTACGGCCAAGGAGTACGACGTCACCCTGGTGACCGTCCTCGACCGCGTCCCGCACCAGGTGGTCTCGGAGGTCTCCCGGCAGTACGGCGCCCTGCTCACCAAGGCCGGGCTCGGCGACGTACCCCGGTTCACCGTGCCCGAGCTGCCCGAGTCGGCCTGGGGCGCCGGTCTGCTGCCCTCCACCGCCGTGGCGGCCCTGCGGACCTGGCTGGTGCACCACGCGCAGGACCCCGCGGCCCGTGAGCACGTGATGGCCCGTACGGCGCACGGCCTGCTCGACTCGCTCAAGGCACGCATGCCCGAGCTGGCCGGCGCCGTCGCCGCTCAGTACGCCGCCGCGCTCCGGCTCACCTCCGCCGTCGAGAGCGCTTACGACGGCGAGCACGCGCGCGTGCGGGGCCGGCTGCAGTCCGGGGCCGTGCTCGCCGGGGACGCGCTCAAGCGCTGGCGTGCCTTCCCCCTGGACTGCACGGCGGGTGAACTGCTGGACGCCCTCGTCGAAAGCCTGGGCGCGCTGCTGCTGTGCGCCGTCACGGCCGCCGACGAGCGTGTCGACGAGGCGTGGCGGCGTGAGCCGGGCGCGGCCGCTCCGGGGCTCGCCGGCCGGCACACCTCCCCGGACAAGGCCGAACACCGCATCGGGCTCGCGGCGCGCCGTTGGCGGCGCGAGCTGGAGGAGTACGCCGAGGACGAGGTACGGGACATCGAGCGCAGCACCGCTCCCGACTCCGAGAGCGTCGCCGCGCTCGTCGCCACCGCGCTGCTGGGCGGGAGCCGGGCGCGCACCGCGGGCGAGCGGCTGGCCCAGCGGATCGGCGCCCACGGCGCGCTGCGGCTGCGTGACCGGGCGGAGCGCCTGCTCAACGACACCGTGGACCGCGTCGTGCACACCGAACGCGAACGCCGCCTCGCCCCGCTCGACGCCCTCGACGTCCGTGCCGAGCCCCAGGCGGAGCTCATCGCCGCGCTGTCCGTACTGCAGAAGGAGAGGTGAACGGTGACAGCCGTCACTGACCACGACCACACGGACCACACGGACCACACGGACAGGGACAGGGACAGGGGCAGGGATCAGGACCACAGGGACCACGACGATCACATGACTCACAGGGACCGCATGACGCACGTGGGCCCGTCGGAGAACGCCGGCCCCGCGCCTGCCGGCGCGGACGGCCGAGTCGGGGAAGAGGGCGACACGGTCGACGGCCGGACGCCGGCTGCCGGCGGCTCCGCGCTCGCCGCCCCCGGCGCCGCACGCGACGGGGACGCCGGTGACGGACCCGGGGCGAGGAGCAGGGTCAGGGTTACCGTGGACGGTCAACCGCTGGACGAGTGGGAGCCGGAGACGAACGGCCGGACGCACGCGCGCGTGCCCGCGAAGCGCGCCGACCGCCAGGAGGGCGCCCTCGCCCATGAAGGAGCCCCCGCCCGTGAAGGCGTCACCATCCAGGAGGGCGTACCCGTCCGCGCAGGTGGCGGCCACACGCGCGCCGGCCACCGGGAGAACGACCCGCACGCGCGCGTGGCGGGCGAGCGGACGGACCGCGGCGCCGGCGAGCCGCACGCGCGCGTGAAGGCCTCCGGCGGTGCGGCGGGCGCCGTGACCGACGGAGGGCCGCACCGTCCCGCGCAGGGCGACGGCGTAGCCGCCCGCGAGGCCGACGCGGACGCCGACGCGACCGACGCCTGGGACGACGGACTCATCGCCCGCCGGGTGACGGACATCGCTGAGCGCGTCTCCGTCCTCGACAAGCCCTCCCGCCCACCGGGTACCCACACCCCCGCGCCACTGGCGTACGACGGTCCCCTGCGCTCCCGGCTGGACGCGCTGCGCGAACTCGTCGGCCTGTCCCGCGCCCGCCTCGACACCCGTACCCTCGCCGAGGCCGGCCGGGTCCTGGACGAGGCGACCGCCCGCCGCAAGCTCTCCGGCGGGCACACCGTCGTCGCCATCGCGGGCGCCACCGGCAGCGGCAAGTCACAGCTCTTCAACGCCCTGGCGGGGGTGGCCATCTCGGAGACGGGGGTGCGGCGTCCGACCACCGCGGCGCCCATCGCGTGCAGTTGGAGCGACGGCGCGGCGGGCCTCATCGACCGGCTCGGCATCCCGGGGCGGCTGCGCCGGCGCCCCGTGCAGAGCGCGGAGGCCGAGGGGCAACTGCGCGGACTGGTCCTGGTCGACCTGCCCGACCACGACTCCGCGGCCGTGGAGCACCGCGAGCAGGTCGACCGCATCCTCAAGCTGGTCGACGCGGTCATCTGGGTGGTCGACCCGGAGAAGTACGGCGATGCCATGCTCCACGAGCGCTACCTGCGGCCCATGGCCGGCCACGCGGAGGTCATGTTCGTCGTCCTCAACCAGGTCGACCGGCTGCCCGGCGAGGCCGCCGACCAGGTGCTGGACGATCTGCGCCGGCTGCTCGACGAGGACGGTGTCGCGCTCGGCGAGTTCGGTGAGCCGGGCGCCACGGTGCTCGCGCTGTCCGCGCTCACCGGCGAAGGCGTCGGCGACCTGCGCGAGGCACTGGGCCACTTCGTGATGGAGCGCGGTGCGGCGGCCCGCCGGGTCGCCGCCGACCTGGACGCGGCCGCGGCCCAACTGCGGCCCGTCTACGCCACCGGCCGGCGCGTCGGCCTCAGCGAGGAGGCGCGCGAGGAGTTCGCCGCCCGGCTCGCCGACGCGGTGGGCGCCACCGCGGCCGGCGAGGCCGCCGAACGCGCCTGGCTGCGCAACGCCAACCGCGCCTGCGGCACGCCCTGGCTGCGGCTGTGGCGCTGGTACCAGGGCCGCGGCGGGCCCAGCACGGGCCGGATCGCGGTACGCCACCAGGCCGACGAGGAGGCCACGGCCCGCCAGCGTGTCGAGCAGGCGGTCCGCACGGTGTCCGATCGGGCCTCGGCGGGTCTGCCCACGCCGTGGGCGCAGGCGGTGCGGGAGGCGGCGGTACGCGGCTCGTACGGGCTGTCCGAGGCGCTGGACGAGCTGGCGGCACGGGCCGGACTGCCGCCGGGGCGGCCGCCCCGGCCGGGCTGGTGGCCGGGGGCGGTGCTGGTCCAGGCGGCCATGACCCTGCTGCAGGTCGTGGGCGGCCTGTGGCTGGTGGGACAGATCGCGGGGGTCATGGCGCCCAACCTGGGCGTGCCCGTGCTGCTGATGGTGTGCGGGATCGTCGGCGGGCCGTTCGTGGAGTGGGGCTGCCGGATGGCGGCCCGTGGTCCCGCCCGCCGGTACGGCCAGGACGCGGAACGCCGGCTGCGGGAGGCGGCCGCCGGCTGCGGCCGGGCCCGGGTGCTCGATCCGGTGGCCGCGGAGCTGCTGCGGTACCGGGAGGTGCGGGAGCAGTACGGCCGGGTGGCGCAGACGGGAGTGGGTGTGGGGTGAGACCCCCTCTTCCCGGCTGTCCTCACCCGGGTGGGTGACGGAGTTCTCCACAGCCCGGCGGCGGTCCACAGCGCTCAGCGGGCCCGGCCCGGCGGAGGCAGTCTGATCCCGCGGCGATCGTGCCGCGGGGCGGAAGCCTCCGTACGGGACGGGCCCGTACGCATGTCCGCCCGGCCGTGAGGGGCCGGGCGAAGGAGGGGTGCAGGATGAACGAGACCGTGGTGTGCGTGGTGGGCAACGTGGCGACTCCGCCGCTGTACCGGGAGACGGCGGCCGGCCCTTCGGCCCGGTTCCGGCTGGCGGTGACCGCGCGCTACTGGGACCGGGAGAAGAGCGCCTGGACGGACGGGCACACCAACTTCTTCACGGTGTGGGCCAACCGTCAGCTGGCCGTCAACGTGGCCGCATCGGTGGAGGTGGGGCAGCCCGTCGTCGTCCAGGGCCGGCTGAAGGTGCGCACGGAACCGCGCGACGGGCAACAGGGCCGCGCGTCGGCCGACATCGACGCGATGGCCGTCGGCCACGACCTGACGCGAGGCACCGCACTCTTCCGCCGAGCGGTCAGGCAGGAGGCTCCGGCGGCGGCCCGGCCGGAGCCGAACTGGGAGACGCCGGCCACCGGGGAACAGGGCGAACCACCCGCACAACCAGCCATGGCTGCAACGGCGGTGACGTGACGTCAGCGATACCCGCTGTCCCGCGCCGGCCGCACCACGGCTGTCGCGCCTTGTCGACAGGCGGCCACCGAGCGTGCCGAACTGGCGCTGAACAGGGTGTACTTGCCGACAAGCCCAGCCGGCGTGCCGTGTCGGCGATAACGATTCCGGATCGGATCGCCCCATGTGACGATCCGACCGGCAAGCGCGGTCCCCGTGATCCATAGGATGCCGGGCATGCCCCTCGGGGCAGCCGATTCTGCTGGTGGGACCGTCCCCCACATCCAACGGGTCCTGCTCGAAGGGGAATTCTGTGCTTGGTGCGTTCACTGGGTCCACTCGGTTCCGCGTGGCCCGCCTCGCGGCCGTGACGCTCGCGTCCGGTCTCGCGGCGACCACCGTGCTGCTCGGCGCGGGTGCGGCCGCGGCCGACGAGACACCGCAGACCCAGGGCGGCGCGACGGCGACGATAGGCGGCCTGAAGACCTACGGCCAGGCCGTGATCCACGAGGACGGCGGCGACCAGCAGGTGTCCGCGGGCCTGTTCGAGATGTCCGTGGACGGCGGCGGAACCCTGCAGACGTACTGCGTCGACATCCACAACCCCACCCAGCGCGACGCCCGCTACCAGGAGACGCCCTGGAGCGGGACCTCGCTGGGCGCGAACAAGGACGCCGGCAAGATCCGCTGGATCCTGCAGAACTCCTACCCCCAGGTGAACGACCTCGCCACACTCGCCCAGCGGGCGGGCGTGAGCGGGCTGAGCGAGGAGGACGCGGCCGCCGGCACCCAGGTGGCCATCTGGCGGTACTCGGACGGGGCCAAGGTCGACGCCGTCGACCCGCAGGCCGAGAAGCTCGCGGACTACCTGGAGAAGAGCGCCCGCGACAGCGCCGAGCCGCAGGCCTCGCTGACCCTGGACCCGCCCGCGGTCTCCGGCCGCCCGGGCGACCTGCTCGGACCGGTGACCGTGCACACCAACGCGCGCGGCGTGACGGTCAGCCCGTCGGCGGGCGCGGGTGCGAGCGGGGTACGGATCATCGACAGGACCGGCAACGTGATCACCTCGGCGAAGGACGGCAGCCAGCTCTTCTTCGACGTTCCCGAGGGCGCCGCGGACGGCTCCGCCCAGCTCACCGTCCAGGCCTCCACCACCGTCCCGGTGGGCCGCGCCTTCGCGTCCGAGAGCCGCAGCCAGACCCAGATACTGGCCGGCTCCAGCGAGTCCACGGTCTCGGCGACCGCCGGCGCCACCTGGGCGGAGAAGGGCGCCCTGGCGGTGTCGGCGCGGAAGGACTGCGCCAAGAACGGCGTCGACGTCACCGCGGCCAACAAGGGCGACCAGCCCTTCACCTTCGAGCTGATGGGCGCCGAGCACACCATCCCGGCCGGGGCCTCGCGCACGGTGACGGTGCCGCTCCAGGAAGACCAGCCCTACGACTTCACGATCACCGGGCCGAACGGCTTCGGTCACCGATTCACCGGTGTCCTCGACTGCAAGACCCAGGGCACGGTCACCACCGAGTCCACCCAGACCCTGAGTGAACCCAGCCCCGCGACGATCGGCGGCGGCAGCACCGTCTCCTCCGGCACCGACCTCGCGGCCACGGGCAGCTCCGCGATCACGCCGATGATCGCCGGTGTGGCCATCGGACTCGTGGTCATCGGCGGCGCGGTGCTGGTGATGCTGCGCAGGAAGGAAACGCAGGCGGGCGAGTGAGGTCCGGGCGCGCCGGTACCTCCTGACCTCGCCCGCCGGGCGGGATGCGCGGCTGCGCCGGTCAGCCGGCGCCCGGGGGCGCGGCCTGGCGCGGACCGGTCTCCTCGGGCTGCGCCACGCACATGGCCCAGATGGCGACGCCGGCAAAAGCGATCATCAGGGTGGACCAGAGCGGGGAGTAGGGCAGGGAGAGGAAGTTGGCGAGGATGATCAGGCCGGCGATGACGATGCCGGAGATCCGCGCCCACTTCGTCGTCTGGAACAGCCCCAGGCTGACCACCACGGCGACGGCGCCCAGAATGAGGGTCACCCAGCCCCAGCCGGTCAGGTCGAACCGGAAGACGTAGCCGGGCGTCGCGATGAACACGTCGTCCGCGGCGATCCCCATGATGCCGCGGAAGATGTCGATCACTCCAGCGATCATCAGCATGACGGCGGCGAAGAGCATCAGCCCGCCGGCCCATTGCTGCTTACGGGCCTCTGTGGTGTGTGTCGTGGTCATGTCTCAGCCTCGATCGAGTACGTCCGGCGATTGCGTCCGGTGATCAGTGAGGATGCTTCCCTTCGTCCTTCCCCGGGCGTAGACAGGCGTTCCATGTTCCAGACTGCGCTCGCTCGGGACCGGCGTCCTCACTCGGTGCGGGTGATTCCACTCCGGCCGTCCGGCTGACGCGCGCCGTCATTCGGGGGTGCCTACGCTTGACTCGCAACCGCCGTGCACTCAGGGGGGTTCCCGCATCCAGCGGGTGGCGGACCGGGTGGCGGACCGACCCTGGGGCAGCACGCATGAACGACGGCAGGAAGACACCCCGCCCCCCACTGAACGCCGTGCGATGGCGTGCCGACCAGGCGTGGCAGGGCGCGTTCCGGCGTTTCGAGGAGAGCGGGCCGGGCCGGCTGTGGACCCGGCTCTCGGCGGTGGACTTCTTCGGGCACTCCTTCCAGCTGGCCGCGCTGGCGCTCCTGTGCTTCTTCCCGTTCCTGATCATCCTCACGGCGGCGGCCGGGCAGGACACGGCCGCGGTCGTCGCCGGCTGGCTGGGCCTGGACCAGCAGGCGGCCCAGGCCGTGGCGACCCTGTTCGCACCCACCACGAATTCGTACACCCTGACCGGAACGAGCGCCGTACTGCTCCTGCTCGGAGTCCTCGCCGTGGCAGGCACCCTGCAGAGCTGGTACCGGATGCTGTTCGACGTCCCGGAGAACGCGAGATGGAAGGCCACGGCCCGGCTCACCTGGCTCGCCGGTCTGTTCGCCTACGCGGCCGCGCAGGCCGCGTTCGGCAGGGTGCTGCACGGCTGGCTCCTGATCGGGCTGACCGGCTTCGCCTGGGCGGTCGTCTTCTGGTGGGGAAGCATGTACGCGCTGCTCGCCGGAACGGTGCCCTGGCGCGCACTCTTCCCGCCGGCCCTGGTCACCAGCGTCTGCTGGACCGGCCTCGGCGTCTTCTCCGCCCACTACTTCTCCGCGGCGATCGTGGAGAACGAGCAGAAGTACGGTCCCATCGGCGTCGTCATGGTCATCCTGTCCTGGCTGGTCGCGGTCGGTGTCGTGATCCACCTGGGTGCGATCGTCGGCCGGGCGCTCCGGTGAGACGGCACGCCTCCGGCCGGGCGCTCCGGTGAGACGGCACGCCCTCCGGTCGGCCACCGTGCCGTGCCCGACCCGTCCGGCGGCCGTACCGCGGCGGCCCTCAGGGCGGTCAGGTGTGAGATCGAGTCCGACCACGTCCGAGGAATCTGCGGATCAGCAGGAAGACACCTATGGCGATCAGGGCCAGCCCCATGAAGATCAAGATCCCCCCGAGGGCGATCAAGAACGTCCCGATCAGGATCAGGAGTGCTCCGACGAGGATCAGGAGCGTCCCGATGATGAAGAGAAGGATCGCGAGGACGGTCACAACGGTCCTCCTGTTCTCCCTCCCGCTCCGACTTCTTCGCCGCCCCCTGCAACCACTTTGCTCCACATCGGCGCGGCTTGTGTCCGGAACGCCCCATGGCTCACGCCCGTACCTTCGGGGCCGCCTGTGGGCCGCGCCAGTTCGGAATGGAACTGCGGGCGAGGAGAGCCGGACGCCTCGGCGACGGTGCTGCTGACGGCGGCGGGCGACGCCGGCCCAGTGTGCTGAAACCCCCAGGTCAGAGGCGCTCGACCGTACGCGTTTCGCCCAGGGGTGGCGGTACGGCAAGAGGGGTGTTACTTGCCGAACCAGCGCATGCTCCGCCACTTGCGGCCCGGGATCCAGACCCCCCCAGGCCGGTTGTGCAGTTGAGCCAGAGCGTCCTGGTACTCGGCGAGCGCAGCGGATTGCTCGGACGAGCCGGTGGGCAAGGCGCCAACCGGCCCTCGCTGTTGCTTGCTCACCTCATCCACGCACCGATCCGTGACGGCGTCGACCTTGCCGTCGTGGTGTGCAAGGAGAAGCGACGAGTCCCCTAGCAGCCTCTTGCCAGGTCAGCTCCGATCCGCATACGCGATCTTCCAAACCAGCTGCGCGGATCACCTCGGCTTCAGTGCGCGAGGACCGACGCGAAGCCGCCCACAAGGAAGAACGCGAGAGAAGTGACGGGCCCCAGCCACTCCGGGAGCCCGAGCGTGCTGCGCTTCTCGAAGCCGTGTCCGGCTCTTGGCACGGCGGCGGCACGGCGGCGCAGTAGCTCTTGCGCGACGGTGTCCCGCTTGGCCTTGCCCGTCAGCGGAGCGGCGTCGAGTGCGGCCACCGGTAGCCGGCCGTATCCCGACACGACGAGGGTGAGGGCTGTGCGCCCCTCCAGTGCCGTGATCAGGTGGTAGGGGACGAGGTAGTACGTGAAGACGTTGTTCACCCGGAGGCGGGCCTGCCCGAACGACACGTAGGGGTTCAGGAACAGTCGCCAGACCATGTACATGCCGATCGGCATGGTCGCCAGTGGGATCAGGCGTGTCATCCACGAGCCGGTCATGGCCGCGTCCTCCTGGACCAACACCTGCAAGGCCACCATCGCTGCCTGTCCCGCGATGGCCAGGACCACTTTTGGGGTTCTTCTGATCCTCACCATTGAGCCGGTTCCTTCGTCGTGCCCACTGGGACAGCCCCACCCCGCTCCTCGGAATCGGGCGGGGGCGAGAAACCTACTAGGTACCGTCCGACGGGACACAGGTCGCCGCAGGTGGAGACGGCCGACCCGGTGCCGGGCCGTCTCGGTTTCCGTCTCATTCAGCTCGGTTCACGACCGTTCAGAAGGGTCCACCAGCAGAGAGCGCCTCGGCCCACAACCGCCTATGAACGCAGGTGAATGGCCCCCGGCTGCCTCCTACGAGCCACCAACAGACCTGGAAAGCGTGCACATCCATGACATGCGCCGGATGTACGGACCGCGTGCGCGTGGGGCCGCGGAGGCCGCCTGGATCAGCGCAGGTGAGACGCGTGGCAGTCCAAGACGGCACCCCCGTCCCGGTTGCTTCGGGGGGAAGAAGTCCCGAGCTAAATGCCGTCGCGCTCGATGAGTGAGCCGTCAGGGCTCATGGTGAAGAAGCGCGGCGGGCCCATGGCTTCCATGGCCCTCTGCAACGCCGCTTGCTGCTCCGCGGGATCAGGGTCGTGTGGGTCCCGGACCCGGAATCCGTGCAGGTGGATGTCGTCCGCGTCGATGTCGTCCGGTTCGGGGGAGCCCTCCAGGGCGAAGCCGCAGAGTGCTCGCAGTGCGTCTTCGCCAGGGCGCCCAAGGCCGACCGACGGTGACCGAAAGTGACAGAAGAAGCGCAGTCCGCAGCCGCGGAACTCCAGTTCAGCGGCCTTGGGCCTAACGCGTTTCCGCCTAGGGGTGGCGGTACGGCAAGATGGGGTGTATCTGCCCACTGCCAGATTTCAAGCTGCCGGACGGTTTCTCTTGGCTGAGTTCATTTACACCATGCGCAAGGCGCGCAAAGCGCACGGCGACAAGGTGATCCTCGACGACGTCACCCTGAGCTTCCTGCCGGGAGCGAAGATCGGTGTCGTCGGTCCGAACGGCGCCGGTAAGTCGACCGTGCTGAAGATCATGGCGGGGCTCGAGCAGCCCTCCAACGGTGACGCGTTCCTGTCCCCGGGTTACAGCGTGGGCATCCTGCTGCAGGAGCCGCCGCTGAACGAGGAGAAGACCGTCCTGGAGAACGTCCAGGAGGGTGTCGCCGACGTCAAGGGCAAGCTCGACCGGTTCAACGAGATCGCCGAGCTGATGGCGACCGACTACTCCGACGCGCTGCTCGACGAGATGGGCAAGCTCCAGGAGGAGCTGGACCACGCCAACGCCTGGGACCTCGACGCCCAGCTCGAGCAGGCCATGGACGCCCTCGGGTGCCCCCCGGGCGACTGGCCGGTGACCAACCTCTCCGGTGGTGAGAAGCGCCGCGTCGCGCTCTGCAAGCTGCTCCTCGAGGCGCCCGACCTGCTGCTCCTCGACGAGCCCACCAACCACCTCGACGCCGAGTCCGTGAACTGGCTGGAGCAGCACCTCGCCAAGTACGCGGGCACCGTCGTGGCCATCACCCACGACCGGTACTTCCTCGACAACGTCGCCGAGTGGATCCTGGAGCTGGACCGCGGGCGCGCCTTCCCCTACGAGGGCAACTACTCCACGTACCTCGAGACCAAGGCCACCCGTCTCAAGGTCGAGGGCCAGAAGGACGCCAAGCGGCAGAAGCGGCTCAAGGAAGAGCTGGAGTGGGTGCGGTCCAACGCCAAGGGGCGTCAGGCCAAGTCCAAGGCCCGCCTCGCCCGCTACGAGGAGATGGCCGCCGAGGCCGACAAGATGCGGAAGCTGGACTTCGAGGAGATCCAGATCCCGCCGGGCCCGCGTCTGGGCAGCATCGTCGTCGAGGTCGACAAGCTCAACAAGGCCTTCGGCGAGAAGGTCCTGGTGGACGGGCTCAGCTTCACGCTGCCGCGCAACGGCATCGTGGGCGTCATCGGCCCGAACGGCGCCGGCAAGACCACGCTGTTCAAGATGATCCAGGGCCTGGAGACCCCGGACTCCGGCGACATCAAGGTCGGCGAGACGGTCAAGATCTCCTACGTCGACCAGAGCCGCGAGAACCTGGACCCGAAGAAGACGCTGTGGGAGGTCGTGTCCGACGGGCTCGACTACATCAACGTCGGCCAGGTCGAGATGCCGAGCCGGGCGTACGTGTCCGCGTTCGGCTTCAAGGGCCCGGACCAGCAGAAGCCGACCGGCGTCCTGTCCGGCGGTGAGCGCAACCGCCTCAACCTGGCGCTCACCCTGAAGCAGGGCGGCAACCTGCTGCTGCTCGACGAGCCCACCAACGACCTGGACGTGGAGACCCTGTCCAGCCTGGAGAACGCCCTCCTGGACTTCCCCGGCTGCGCCGTCGTCGTCTCCCACGACCGGTGGTTCCTGGACCGAGTCGCCACCCACATCCTCGCCTACGAGGGTGAGTCGAAGTGGTTCTGGTTCGAGGGCAACTTCGAGTCGTACGAGAAGAACAAGATCGAGCGGCTGGGTGCGGACGCCGCGCGTCCGCACCGTGCCACCTACAAGAAGCTGACCCGGGGCTGATCGGTCTTGCGTCACATCTACCGCTGCCCGCTGCGCTGGGCGGACATGGACGCGTACGGCCACGTCAACAACGTGGTGTTCCTCCGCTATCTGGAGGAGGCCCGTATCGACTTCCTGTTCCGCCCGGACAAGGAGTTCAAGCAGGGGTCCGTGGTGGCGCGCCACGAGATCGACTACAAGCGGCAGCTCGTCCACCGGCACCACCCGGTGGACATCGAGCTGTGGGTCACCGAGATCCGTGCCGCGTCCTTCACCATCTCCTACGAGGTGAAGGACGGGGATCTCGTCTACGTACGGGCTTCCACCGTCATCGTGCCGTTCGACTTCGAGGCGCAGCGGCCGCGCCGGATCACCCCGGAGGAGCGGGAGTTCCTCCAGGAGTACACGGACGCCGCCGAGGACGCGCAGACCTCGGGGGAGGCCGTCGCCGCATGACGGTCCTGCACCTCGCCGACGAGACGGAGGCTGCCGACCTCGCCGCCTTCCTCTCCCGGTTGCTCCACTACGACCGTGGGGCCGCGGTGCGCCTGCAGGCGGCCGGCACGGCGCTCGCCGTGTTCGGCCGGCCGCCGTCCTTCGAGGTGCTGACGATCCGCGCGGTGCGGCTCGCCAAGCCGTACGAGAACGGGCTGGACGTCACGCTCGACGTCACCGTCTCGGCCGGCGAGTTCCTGGAGTCCCTGGACGAGCGGGCGGCCACGGCCGCCGTGCCGGCCGCGGTCACCGGGCCGCCGTGGGCCGGTGTGCTGCCGCCGCGCGGCGGCTGGCGGCCCGAGCCGGGGCTGCCGCTGCCGGACGCGCTGCGCAGGACGGTCGCCGAGGCCGTCGCCGAGTTCCGGTCCCGTACGGAGGAGCTGCCGCCGGAGCGGCGTACCCGCGCGGAACTGGACCGGATAGGGCGGGACATCTGGTCCCGGGAGGTCGGCGGCAGCCGGCTTCCGTTGCGGGCCGTGCACGCGGCCCAGTCCCTGGGCTTCCTGCGGCCGGGAACCGGTGCGGCCGACACCGGGCTGTTCTCCTCGGGGGCGTGGCTGAGGCTGCGGACCCCCTACGGGTCGGTCGCGGTGCGACGGGCGGGGCTCGGCGCGCTGGATGTCAGCGTGCGCTGAGGGGCTGCGCGGGCGCGGTCACCTCTCCGGCCCGGTCGCCTCTCTTCCCCGGAGGCCGCCTCTCCTCTCCGGTCATCTCTCCTCTCCGGTCATCTCGCTGGTCCGGTCACCTCGCTGGTCCCGTGGCCTCAGCTCCGGGCATTTCGCTGGTCCGGTCGCCTGACCTCTCCGGTCACCTGTCAGTCAGGCCGTCTCTCGTCGCTGTCGTCCGGCCACACCCCGATGTGGTCCGGTTCCAGTTCCAGGGCCACTCGGTCCCGCATGTTCAGGGCCCGCGTGTACTCGGCGGGCAACTGCAGGCGGCCCGCGCGGTCGAGCATGGCGTACTCGCGGGCGACCACCGTCTCGTGGCCGGTCGTGGCGTCCACCTGGCTGCGGCGCAGCACCTCGGTGGAGGTACGGCCGTCCCGGATGGCCACGGTGCGGCGGACCTCGCCGGCCACCGCCTGGTCGTGGGTGACGATCACGATGGTGGTGCCGAGGGTCTCGTTCGCCGTGCGGAACGCGTCGAAGATCTGCGCGGCCGTGTGCGAGTCGAGCTCGCCGGTGGGCTCGTCGGCGAGCAGGACCGCGGGGGAGTTCGCGAGGGCCACGGCGATCGCGGTGCGCTGCTGCTGGCCGCCTGACATCTCGTGCGGGTGCCGGTCGCGGCAGTCGGCCACCTGGAGCAGGTCCAGCAGTTCCAGGGCGCGTTCGGCGCGGGCGCGGCGACGGACGCGGGTGCCGGAGAGCTGGAGGGGGAGCGCTACGTTCTGGGCCGCGGTGAGGTACGGCAGGAGGTTGCGGGAGGTCTGCTGCCAGACGAAGCCGACGACCTCGCGGCGGTAGGCGAGGCGGTCCTTCGCGGTCATGGTGAGCAGGTCGCGGCCGGCCACGTGGGCTCCGCCGGCGGTGGGGGTGTCCAGACCGGCGAGGATGTTCATGAGGGTGGACTTGCCGCTGCCCGAGGCGCCGACGAGGGCCATCAACTCGCCCTCGCGGACCAGGAGGTCCAGGCCCTGCAGGGCCTGGACCTCGATGCCGTCCGCGGTGAAGATGCGGACCAGGCGGTCGCAGGTGATGAGGGCGTCGTGGCCGTAGGCGGGGCGGTCGCGGGACTCGTCGAGGCGGGTGGTGAGGTCGGTGAGGCTGGTGTCCGCCGGTGTGGCTGCGGGGTCGGCTGTCATGGGGTCTCCTGCGTAGGCCGGCGCTGGGCGAAGCGGTTGTGCGGACCGGCGCCCGCGGCGGCGCGCATCCCCGCAGCCGTGTGGGCGCGCTTGCCCGTGGCCGTGGTGGCGCGCGTGTCCGCGGGCGGGCGGAGACGGTTGTGCGGAGTCTGCGGGCGTGTGGTCGGGCGTGTGGTCATCGGGGATCTCCTGCTCGTAGTTCCCGGACCGAGCCGTGGCGGCTCGTCCACCAGGCCTGGGTGGTCGCGACTCCGACCGCCAGGGCCACGACCGCGAGGGCGGGGAGGGTCAGCGACCAGGGGTCCGGGCGGAGGAAGGCCCTGCCCGCCGGGGTCTGGGACGAGGTGAGGGCGATGGTCGTCAGGTCGATGCCCGGGGAGAGCAGGTGGACCGTGGCCCAGCCGGTCAGGGTGCCGCCGGCCGCGGCGAGGAGGGCCTGCGGGAGGGACTCCAGGACGAGGAGGCGGCGGCCCTGGGCCCGGGTGAGCCCCATGGTGCGCAGCCGGGCCAGGAGCGCGGCGCGTTCGGGGGCCGCCCGCAGCAGGGCGAGCAGCAGGGCGAGGGCGGCGAAACCGGCGCCCGCCGCCACCGCCGCCGTGTAGACGTGCCCGGCGCCGGTCTGCAGGGGTGAGTCGGCGTACCGGGCGCGCTCCTCGGTGAGCAGCCGGACCGTGGCCGGGACGGGGGCCGCGCGGCGCAGCGCGGCGGCGTCCGGGTGGGCGCCGGTCAGCAGCAGCGTCGTGGGCCGGGCGGCGGACGGCGGGAGCCCGGCGCGGTCCACCAGCAGGAAGTCGCCGGTGGGCGCGGCCGGGGTGCCGTCGTGGACGGCGGTGATCCGGACGGTGACGGCGCTGCCGTCCGCCAGCCTGACCGGGAAGGGGCGCCGGGTGCCGTAGTTCCGTGCGACGGCGGGGGACGCGAGGGCCGGGAGCGGGTGCGCGGCCCGGCCCCTCAACTCCTCGGCCGTGATGGTCCCGAGGCCCGTGCGGGCCGTCAGCTCCGCGTACGCGCGCGGGTCGACCCCCACGAGGGGCACCGTGTCGATGCCGTCCGCCGGTTTCGCGTCGTAGGCGATGGCCGCCGCGGTCACCGCGCGCACCCCGGGCACGGCGCCCACCCGGCCGGCCAGACCGGCCGGCAGCGCGGTGGCGGAGTCCAGGCGGCCGTCGGCTCCGACGGTCAGCAGTGCCGCGTGGTCCCGGGCCTCGGCCACGCCCGCCAGGACCGAGCCGCCGAAGGCCGCGGTGGTCAGGGCGGTCAGCAGGGCCAGCAGGGGCAGTACCGCCGAGGCCCGGGTGCGGCCCGCGCGGGCCAGGGAGAGCGGGGCCACCGCGCCACGCAGCCGGCCGGCCGGGCGGGCCAGGCGGCGCAGCAGCAGCGGGTAGAGGCGGAGCAGCAGCAGGGCCGCGATGACGCCGGTCAGCACCGGCGCCAGGGAGACCAGTCGGCCGGCCGAGGTGCCCCTGGCGCGCAGTGTGGCCACCGCCCCGGCCGCCAGCGCCAGCAGGGTCAGCTCGGCGACCGTGCGGCGGCGGGAGGGGCGTACCGAGGCCATGTCCTCCCGGGGACCGGTCAGCCGCACCGAGCGGTGGGCGAGCGCGGCGTGCAGCGGGAGCGCGGCGCAGGCGGCGAGGGTGACGGCGACGGCGGCGGCGACGGCGAGACCGGCGCGGGGGCCGGGCACGAGGACGAGGGCGGCCGTGAGGCCCACCGCACCGGCGGGTACGGCGACCACGGCGGTCTCGGCCAGCAGCCGGCCGGTGAGGCCGGGCAGGGAGGCGCCGCGGGCGCGCAGCAGGGCGAGTTCGGCGCGCCGCCGGTCGGCTGCCAGGCCGCCCGTCATGAGCAGGACGACGGCGGCGACCGTGGCGGTGCCGGCGGCCGCCACCCCGACCAGCGGGGAGATGCCGGAGCGCAGCCGCGAGAAGCCGATGACCACGTCGTCCAGGCCGGTGCTCACGTCCAGGTCCGGATCGGTGAGGGAACGGGCCCGGCGCAGGCCCGGGCCGGACTCGAGCGACGCGACGGCGGCCCGCAGCCGGCCGAGGTCGTGGGCGTGCCGGCTGCCGGGACGCGGGGCGAAGTTCCAGTAGCGGTAGGGGGCCTTCTCGCCGCCCAGCAGGGTGAGGGTCGCCTCCGGGGGCAGCAGGAGCGCGCCGTGCCAGTAGGTCTGCGGAGGTCCGGGCTCGGGCAGCCGTTCCAGCGCGGGGGTGCGCAGCAGCGGCACCGTCGACCAGTAGGCGCCGGCCGGGTCCCGCGGGTCGAGGATCCCGGAGATCCGGACGGTGAGGGTGCCGGTGAAGCGGGGCACGTGGATGACCGACCCCACCTTGATGTGCAGGGTCCTGGCGGTGGCGGCGGAGACGGCGGCCTCCGTCTCCGGGGTGTCCATGTCCACCCGGCCCGGGGCTCGTGGCAGCCGGCCCTCGCGGACGCGCGCGTGCCCGGCCAGGCCGCTCTGCGCGACCAGTGTGACCTTGGCGGGCAGGCCCGTCGGGCGGGGGAGCCACGGTTCGATCACGGTGTTGCCCTGCTCGGTGGTGACGCCGTACGCCGACTGGCCGCGGTCGACGGGCACCGAGGCGTCCACCACCGGCAGCAGTGCGCGGAACTCCCGTTCGAGGACCCGGGGACCGAACGAGACGTCCGGGGCCTCGCCGGACGAGCCGTAGTCCGGCACGGCCGCGGTCGCCCGCACGGTGGTGCGCTCGGGGTGTGCCTGGTCGAGGGCGTGCCGCAGGCCCGCGTCCTCGTACCGGTCGACCGCGCGCGGCAGCGCCCCCGCCAGGCAGGCGGTCAGCGCGACCAGCAGCGCGAGCGTCAGCGCGGCCCCGGGCGCGGACCGCAGCCGGGTCCGCACCCAGGGCGCGACCGCGGCCGGTACGGAACGCACGTCACTCACCCCCCTGTTCGCGCAGTGCCCGGGCCGGGTCGGCCCGGCGCAGGGCCGTCACCACGGCCACCGCCAGCGGTGCCGCGGCGACCCCCGCCAGCAGCAACGCCACCTGTCCGGGCGGCAGCCGGACCAGCAGACCGGGAACGGGCCGGGAGGCCTCACCGGTCAGCACGATCAACGGGAGGACGCCGCGGGCCAGTACGGTGCCCAGGACCGCGCCCACCACCAGGGCCAGGCCCACCAGCACGGCGAGTTCGGCGGCGACGGTCCGGGCGAGCCGGCGGCGCGGGGCGCCCAGGGCGCGCAGCACCGCGAAGTCCGCCTCGCGCGCCCGCAGCGACCCGGCGGCGCCCACCGCGAAGCCGACCGCGGCGAGCGCCGCCGCCACCACGGCGGCGGCGGTGAACGCGGCCGTGGGCCCGGCGCCGAAGGGGTCGTCGCGCAGCTCGGCGGCGATCTCGTCGCGGACCACCACCTGCTCCGGGTCGACGTCCGGCAGCGCCCGTACGGCGGCGGCCACCCGGGCGGCGTCGCCGGGCGCGGTCCGCAGCCACCACTCGTTCGGCGCGGCGCCGTCCCCGTCCCGTGCCTGCAGCGCCCGGTTCGCGGCCCGCAGGTCGAGCAGTATCGCGCCGCCGTCGTGGGCGGCGGAGCCCGCCGGGGCTCCGGTGGTGGGCAGCGCCCGTACCGAGCGGACGATCCGCACCGGCAGGCTCTGGTCGCCGACCATGACGTCCAGGAGCTGGCCGGTACGGGCGCCCGACGAGCCGAGGAACCGGTCGGTCGCGACGGCCCGCACCTCGGGCGGCGCGGGCCGTGCCGCCTGGAGCCGCACGGACACCGTGCCGACCGTCCAGATGTCGGCGTCCGGCAGGTAGCCGGTGCCGTAGGAGACGGACAGGGGGCGCGTGGAGACGACCCGGGGCCGGGCCGGGGAGGCATGCGGCGAGGAGACGGCCGCGCCGCCGGTCTGCACGGCCGCGGTCCAGGACGCAGGCAGGGTGAGCGCGCGCCGGGTTCCGTCGGCGCCCTCGGCGGTCAGGTCCCG
Organism: Streptomyces sp. NPDC056580; assembly: GCF_042793175.1. Classification (NCBI taxonomy): domain Bacteria; kingdom Bacillati; phylum Actinomycetota; class Actinomycetes; order Kitasatosporales; family Streptomycetaceae; genus Streptomyces; species Streptomyces sp. NPDC056580. Next base: position 36,999 of record NZ_JBHTVE010000002.1, read on the forward strand.
GACCGTGAGGAGGTGCCGCTCGGCGCGCCCGGCGGGCTGCGTCATGTCGAGCTGGAGCCCGGTGAGCAGTGCCGGGCTGGCGGCGGAGCCGAGGCCGAGTTCGAGGGTGTGCGGCCGGCCGTCGGCCGGCAGCGGCCCGGCCGCCACCGGGTACGCCGCCCCGGCCCCGTCCTCCAGCCGGACCGTGACCTCGGCGGTCGTCCCGGGCCCCGCGGAGCTGCGCAGGCTCGCCGTCAGCCGCAGTCGCGCGGTGCGCGCCGGCACCCGGGCGCCCGCCGGGGAGTCCTCGGGCGTCAGTTCGGCCAGCAGCGACCGCGCCGGTTCGTCCGCGAGGTCGGGGCGCATCAGCAGCGCGTCCGCCGCGTGCGCGGTGTCCAGGGCCAGCACGGTCGCCGTACGGTCCCCGGACAGACCCTGCTCGCCGCGCACGGCGGGCACGGCCCCGCGCACGTGCGGCAGCGACGCGTACACCTCGGTACGGCCGAGTCCGCCCTGACCGGAGTCCAGCACCCGCACCGGCGCCCCGGCGCGGAAGTCGGCCTGGTCGTCCTGCGAGCGGTTCCAGGAGGCGCCCTGGCCGATGGCCAGCATGCCGAGCGCGACGGCGAGCACCAGCAGCAGCACCGGTCCGGCCGCGCGTGCGGTGCGGCGGCTGAACTGCCAGCCGGCCAGCGCCGCCGGCAGCCCGCGCCCGGCCGCCGCCCACCGTTCCGCGAGCCGCGCCACCGGCGGCAGCAGCCGCAGCGTCAGCACGGTCCCGGCGAGCAGTGCCAGCGCGGGCGCCGCGGCCAGCAGCGGATCCACTCCGAGCGCCCCCGACCGGTCGGTGGCGACGCCGCCCGAGCCCTGCTGCCCGAGCTGCCAGTAGGCGACCCCGGCCACGGCGAGCAGGCCCAGGTCGGCGCCCGCGCGGAGCGGGGCCGGGACGAGTCCGCCGCCCGCGCGGCGGGCCCGGGCGCCGTGCGGGCCCGCAGGACGGCGCCCGCGCAGCCGGGGGACACGTGGAGCGCGCGTGCGGCCGGACGCCGTGTCCCGCCGTGCGCGCCGCCCCGCCGGGTCCGCGCCGGCGCCCGTGAGCGCCGGGAGCGTCACCGTCAGGGCGCAGCCCAGCGCCACGGCCACCGCCACCAGCCACACCCCGGGGCCGCCGGCGGGCGGGAGGTCGAGGCGCAGGTCGAGACGGGACAGCGGGCCGTGGGCGGTGAGCAGGCCGGTGAGCGGTCCGGCGAGCAGGGGCGCGCAGAGGGCCGCGGGGAGGGCGAGCAGCATGGACTCGGCCGCGGCGAGGGCGGCGATCCGGGGGCGGGAGGCGCCGCGCGCCCTGAGCAGCCGGGTCTCGGCGGCCCGTTCGGCGCTCAGCAGCCGGGCCACCAGCAGCAGCGCGTATCCGCCGAGCAGGACCAGCTGGAGCGCGACGATCAGCAGAGTGGAGCGGGCGACGAGCAGCGAGCGGTCGATCCGGTCCAGCACGTCAGGCAGCGAGGTCGTCGCCGCCGTGGCACCGCGCAGGGCCGGGGCCTTGCGCAGTTCACCGTCGCCCGCCCGCACGGCCGCGCGCAGCTCCCCGGTGCGTCCGGTCGTCATCGCGCCGAAGTCGGCTAAGGCGAGCCAGGCCGAGCCACCGGTGCTCACCCGCGCGCCGGCGAGGACCGAGGGGTCGGCGAGCAGCGGACCGTAGGTGGTGAAACCCGACTGTTTCACGCCGCGGCCGAGCAGGTCGTCCAGCCGCCAGTACGGCGCGTTCACGGCGGCGGGCCGGTACAGCCCGGTGACGCGCACCCGGACCTTCCGGTCGCCGAGCCGGTCGGCCAGCGTGACGCTGTCGCCCGGCTTCAGCCCGAGCGGCCGGGCGGCGGCCTGCGGGACGGCCACCTCGATCTCACGGGCCCTGCGGTCCGGCAGCCGCCCGGCGGTGGGCCGCACCTGGCTGCGGTCCAGCGCCGCGAAGTAGGTCAGGTCCGGGTCGCCCGAGCGCCGGGCGGGCGGCCGCAGGGACCGGGGGAGCGCGTACGGGCCCGAGCGGCGCAGCGTCCGCACGGTCACCGGCAGCCCGTCGAAGGTCTTCCGCGCGCCCTCGCGCACGGCGGTGTCGGCGGCGGCGTGCTGTCCGGCGGGGACGTCGGCCTTGACGATCAGCGCGGTGGCGGCCGCGTTGCGCGGGTCGGCCAGCACGTGGCGCAGCGCCGCGTCCCCGATCGCGCCGGCGTACGCCGTGAGCGTCGCCAGCACGGCGGTGGTCAGCAGGACGGTGAGCAGGGCGGAGCCGAGCAGCAGGCGGTGTGCCCGCGCGCGTGAGACGACGAACCCCGTCATCCGACCCCGACCCCCGTGCCGTCCGGACTTGTGTGCAGCCTGTCTGGATCTCGCGATGCTCGCAGAGGGGGCCGGTCGCGGGTAAGCGGTCGGCGACCGGTCTATACCGGATCGTGATCGGAATCCGGCGCGGAACGACCGGAATGCGGGATTCGGGCCGTCAGTCGGCGGTGTTGATCATCGACTGGGCGGCGTACGTCAGGTAGTTCCACAGCGTGCGCTCGTGCTCCTCGCTCAGGCCGAGTTCGTCCACGGCGACCCGCATGTGCTTCAGCCAGGCGTCGTGCGCGGCGCGGTCCACGGTGAACGGCACGTGCCGCATGCGCAGCCGCGGGTGGCCGCGGCTGTCGCTGTAGGTGCTGGGGCCGCCCCAGTACTGGATGAGGAACAGGGTCAGCCGGTCCTCGGCCGGGCCCAGGTCCTCCTCCGGGTACATCGGCCGCAGGAGCGGGTCCTCGGCCACCCCCTCGTAGAAACGGTGGACGAGCCGGCGGAAGGTCTCCTCCCCGCCGACCTGCTCGTAGAACGTCTGCTCCTGAAGCGTGCCGCGCCGAATCTCATTCACCCGTCCATGGTCTCAGACCGGGCGACCCAGGACTCCGGCCCTAGGACCCCTGTCCGGCCCCGTCCGTCCCGCACCGCGCTCCCGGGCGCCCGGCCGCCCCTACTGTGGGGGCATGGGCGCCTACGACAGCGTGATCGAAGCTCTGGCCACCGCGGCGCGGGAGGCGCTGGTGCGGGAGATCGACGCCCACGGGGCCTGGGCCGCGGACCCGGTCTGGCGGGAGGCGTTCGAACAGGTGCCCCGGCACCTGTTCGTGCCGTACTACTACGTCGGGGCCAGGGGCGGCTACGAACGCCGCTGGGGCGAGAGTCCGGACCCCGAGGCCCGGGAGCGCTGGGTGCGCGGCGCCTACGCCGACACCCCGCTGGCGACCCGGCTGCGCGACGGCGAGCTGCTCTCCTCCAGCAGCCAGCCCTCCCTGATGGCGCGGATGCTGGCCGCGCTGCGCGTCGAGGACGGCGACCGGGTCCTGGAGGTGGGCGCCGGCACCGGCTACAACGCGGCCCTGCTCGCCCACCGGCTCGGCGACGACGACCTCGTCACCACCGTCGACCTGGACCCGGAGATCACCGAGTCGGCCCGGCAGCACCTGGCCGCGGCCGGTCACCGGCCGGCCGTCGTGACCGGCGACGGCGCGCGGGGGGTGCCGGAGCGGGCCCCCTTCGACCGGATCATCGCCACCTGCGGACTGTCCACGGTGCCGCGTGCCTGGCTCGCCCAGTGCCGGCCCGGGGCCCGGATCCTGACCCCGCTGGCCACCGGCCTGCTCGCCCTCACCGTGCACGGCCCCGGGCACGCCGAGGGCCGCTTCCTGCCCAGGGCGGCCTACTTCGTGCCGCTGCGCGGCACGGGCCGGACCGAACCGCCGGCGGTGTCCCTGAGCGGGCTGCCGGGCCGGGCCCGCGAACAGGAGCCGTTCCACTTCCTGCTCGAACTGACCCGGGGCGCGCTGGACCCGGAGGAGGCCCACGCGCTGTGGGAGCGCGAGGGCTGCCCCGGCCGGGAGCGCTTCGGCGTCACGGTCGGCGCCGACCACGCCAGGGCCTGGCTCGACGACCCGGAGGGGCCGTACGCCTGGCCCCTCCCGTGACGCGCCTCAGCCCCTGCGGATGGTGATCGTCGTCCAGGCGCCCACGTGCACCCGGTCGCCGTCCTGCAGCGGCACCGGCACGAACGGCTGGATCGGCTCGTCAGAGCCGTTGACCGTGGTGCCGTTCGTCGAGTTCTGGTCGACGACCGCCCAGTTGCCGTCCGGCTGCTGCACCAGCACCGCGTGCTGGTGCGAGACGCCCGGGTCCTCCGGCGGCACCGACAGGTCGATGTCGGGGGTGTCGCCGGTGGAGTGCCGGCGGCGGCCGATGGTGACCTGGTTGCCGCTGAGCGTGCGCTGCTGCTCGGGTGAGTAGGCGGGCAGGTTCAGGCCCGCGGCCTCGGGGCCGGAGCGCTGCATCATCGCCATGAAGTAGTCGCGGTCCGGGCCGATGGTCGCGGTCCAGGTGGCCGGTCCCTGCGGGGCCTGCGGGAAGCCGTGACCGGGCGGCGCCTGGGTGCCGCCGGGCTGCGGGTAGCCGTAACCGCCCCCGGGGCCGCCGGGACCACCAGGGGCTCCGGGGCCGCCGGCGGACGGCGGGGAGATCATCCAGTCGTCCTCACCGCCGCCGAAGGCACCGCCGCCGGCCGGGGGCCGGCCGGTCTCCTGCGGGAAGGCGGGCGCGCCGGACCGGTAGGCCTGCGGCGGACCGCCGGCCGTGCCGCCGGGACCCACGGGCGGGGTCGGGCCGGGCGGCGGCGGACCCGGACGGGAGGGGTCGCCGCCGAAACCGGAGGGGCCGGGACCGCCACCGAAGCCGGAGGGACCGGGACCGCCCGGGCCGCCGGGACCGGCAGGACCACCGGGCTCACGGCCGAAGGGCGGCGGGCCCGCCGGACCGCCCGGACCACCGGGACCGGCGCCGAAACCGGAAGGACCACCAGGACCGCCCGGACCGCCAGGGCCTCCCGGTCCCTGCTGTCCCGGCACGCCGCCGAAGGGCGGCTGACCGGCAGGCGGCCGGCCGCCGCCGAAGCCGGACGGACCGCGCTCGCCGGCGAACGGCGTCGGGCCCGACGGCTCGCTGCCGAAGGACGGGATCGGCTCGGCGGGCCGGTTCACCTGCGAGGGCCGCGAACCCTGGTACTCGTACGAGTCACCGCCGCCGTACGTCGAGCTCGGCGGCTCGAAGCGGGGCTGCGGCGGGCGCGGGGCCGCCGGGGTGTAGGAAGTGGCCGTGTTGGTCAGGAAGTTCCACCGGCACTCCTCGCAGAACGGCGCGCCGCCCTCACGGGGGGTACGGCACTGCGGGCACAGCTCCGGCTCGTGGCCGCCTGGCCCGGACGCGCGGCCGCCGGGCTGCGCGCCCTGCGGCGGGAAGCCGTAGCCGCCGGGCGGGGGCGGCGGAGGAGGCGGAGGTACGGCACCGGCCATGCGGTGACCGCAGACCTCGCACCAGTCGTCGGAACCCGACTGGTGTCCGTTCGGGCAGGTCGGCATGTCGGCGCTTCCCCTTCTCCTGAGGGTCCTCCGGTAGGTCCGGATCTCTTCCTTGGCTGTCCCGCGGTCTCCCGCGGGTCACTTCTTCACACGAACAGTCTTTGTGGACCGGGTCTCGAGGGTCATCTCGTCGGCCTCCGCGACCTTCGCCTTCAACCGCACAGTACCTGTCGCGGCGTCGACCACGTCCACCACCTTCGAAAGCAGTTTCGCAGTATCGGCGTTGCCAGAGGCGCTCGCGAGCTGAACAGCACGCCCCAGTTTGGCCGTTGCCCGCTCGAAATCACCCGCTTTGCGAAGGTCCAGGCCCTGCTGGATGGCCTGCGCCAGTTCGGCCTGCCCGGTGTAGTGGGCGACCTGGGGGTTGATCGAGGTGGAGGCCGCCATGTCGTCGGTCCACACCGCCCTGACCAGGCCCTGGCCGCCGAGGCTGTGGGCCTGCCCGTCCGGCTGCGGCACCACCAGGGAGATCCGGGCGGCCAGCATCTCCTGGCCGAGGCCGGCCGCCGGGACCTCCACGCACAGGTGGTAGTCGCGGGACTCGTCGCCCCAGGAACCGGTGGGGTAGTCCCCGGACCGCGGCCCCCCCTCGACGCGGCGGTCCGTCAACTCCTCCACTGCGGGCGCCACTTGCTTGACGAACCGGAGGTTCGCGCCGACCGGGGTCCATACCCGCAGCGCCACGTCGGCGACCTCCTTGCCCATCGCCGTCTCCATCATCCGCGTGAAGTCGGCCGCCAGCCCCGCCGGGTCGGCGACGATGTCGGCGGTGCCGAGCAGCGCGGAGGCGATCGCTGTGACTTCTTTCACTTCCCAGTCGGTGCCCACGCCACGCGCGTCACAGGTGAACCGACCGGCGCACTCGTCCAGCGCCGCCCGCAGATCCTGCGGCGACTCGTGCTCGTTGCGGCCGTCGGTCAGCAGGATGCCGTGCCGGATGGCGACGTCCGCCGAAGCCAGCAGCCGGTCGGCGAGCCGCAGCCAGGTGCCGATGGCCGTGCCGCCGCCCGCGCCGAGCCGGCGCAGCGCCTGCTTGGCCTGCTCGCGCGTGGTGGCGTCGGCGACCGCGAGCCGTCCGCCGCCCGGATAGACCTCCTTGGCCACATGCGTGCCGGCGACCACCGTGAAGTGCACCCCGTCGCGCAGGGTGTCGATCGCGGCGGCCGTGGCGTCCCGCGCGTTGCGCATCTTGGCCGGCGGATAGTCCATGGAGCCGGAGCAGTCGACCATGACGGCGACCGCGGCGGAGGGCCCTCGGCCGCCCCCGTACAGGTGCGGGGCCGTGACGGCGCCGCCCACGGTGCCGCCGCCGGTCGCGGTGACGGTGACGATGGCGTTGACCTCACGGCCGCCCTCGGGCAGGTACTCGTTCTGGTAGACGTCCACCGAGAACTGCGGCACGTTCGGTTTGGCGAAATTGGCCATGACTGTTCCGATCCCCCTGTGAAGCCCCGCTGGCGCGAGGCGATGCCGGTGGACGGACCGGTCCCCTCCGGTCCGCCCGGACTTCCCCGTGGTGGTGCGGCCTCAGGCCGATCCTGCCCCCTGCGGCGGCGCGGGGAACGGCAGGACCGCCACTGTTACGTTGTCGTGGCCCCCGCCGTCCAGGGCGTGGCCGACCAGGACGCGGGCGCAGTGCAGGGGGCGGGCGGCCGCGTCGGCGGGCGCCACCTCGGCCATCTCCCCGGCCGTCTCCGCGTAGTTCCACAGGCCGTCGGTGCACACCAGCACGACACCGGGCCGGTCCGGCTTGAAGGCGGCGGTGTGCGGCTCCAGTTCGTAGGCGTCCGCGCCGAGCCAGCCGGTGATCGCGTGGGCGCGCTCGTCGGCGTACGCCTGCGCCTCGCTCATCAGGCCGGCCGCGACCATCTGCGCCGCCCAGGAGTCGTCCTCGGTGAGCCGGGCCGGGGGCGCGGAGCGGTCGTCCGGCACCCAGTAGGCGCGGCTGTCGCCGACCCAGCCGACCACCAGCAGCCCGCTCGCGACGATCGCGCCGACGATGGTGCAGGCCGGGGCGTTGTGGTGCGGGTCGTGCTCGCGCGCCGCGTCGGGCTCCTCGGCGAGGGAGTCGACGGCCTGCGCGGCGGTGACGATCGCCTCGTGCATCGCCGCCTGCGGGTGGGTGCCGCGCGGCAGGGCGGCCAGCAGGGTGTCGACGGCGGCCTGCGAGGCGGCCGCCGACGCCTCGTCCGGCCGGGTCGCCGAGGACACGCCGTCGCACACGACGGCCAGCGCCGCGGGCGAACCGTCGGGCAGCGCGGTGTGGGCGACGGCGAAGGCGTCCTCGTTGCGGTGGTGGCGCAGACCGCGGTCGCTGACCGCGGCGACCGGGCCCGACTCCCGCTCCATGTGGTCGCGTTCGCGGGGCTGGGCGTGCCCGCAGTTCTCGCAGTAGCCGTCGTCGTCCACCCGGCCGGTACGGCAGGCCACGCAGAGCCGCGCGGGATCGGCCGGGCCGGGGGCGGCAGCCGGTCCGTCCGGTGCCGGGGACGCGGCGGGAGAGGCGGCGGCGCGCGGGTCGGGAGCCTGCAACGGGTACTCCTCGGGCTCCGGGCGCCGGTCGAAGCGGACGCCGGGCGTGGCGGGTTCCTGGTGGGGCTCGTGGGGCAGCGCGTTGCCGCCGGAGTCGGTGCCGGGCAGATCGGCCGCCAGGTGCGCCGCCGGCTGGGTGCTGCCGGAGCCGTCCGGTCCGGGGGCGGGCCAGTCCACGCCGTCCCCTGGGCCGGCGCCTCCGGTCATGGTGAGGGTCGGGTGGTCCTGCGGCGGGGCGGGCACGACGGACAGGTCGTATCCGCACGCGCCGCAGAAGAGGTCACCCGGCTCGAGCGGCTCCGCGCAGCTCGGGCACTTCGCCAGTGCGGTCTGCTGGGGCATCTGCGACATCAACTACACCCACGTCCGGGGGCGGTAACGGTTGGCCCGTTCCACCAGTTCGATCCTCTCCTCGCCGCCGGGCGCCAGTCTCGCCAGCGTGCGGTACGAGCGCTCCAGGCCGAAGCGCAGGCCCCGTTCGTCCAGACCGCTGCCGAGCAGCTTCCTTCCGGCGGCGGCCGGCGGGGCGGTGCCCTGGCCAGTGGAGAGTACCCAGTCGAGCGCGCTGCCGAGCACTTCGGCGGACAACTGCTCCCGGCGCGCCGGGTCCAGGCCGTACGCGTCCAGCGCCTCGACCTGCCCGGCGGCGGCCGTCAGGTCGTCGAGGAACGGCGTGTCACCGGCGCTCGGCGTACGCCCGCGCAGCCGGGCCCGGACGGCGGCGACCCGGGCGGCGGTGTAGTGGATGGACGACTCGGGCACCGACTCCAGGGTGCCGACGGCGCCGGTCCGGTCACCGGCCGCGAGCCGCACCCGGGCCAGCCCGAACGCGGCGCTGACGAAGCTCGGATCGGTCGACCACACCAGCCGGTAGTACTCGGCGGCGTTGTCCAACTGGCCCAGCACCTCGGCGCACAGGCCGAGCGCCAGCTTGGGCGCCGCTTCGCCGGGAAAGGCGTCGTAGATCGCGTCGAAGCCCAGCGCGGCGCCCTCGAAGTCGCCGGTGACCAGCGCGGCCACGCCCTGGTACCAGACCACCCGCCAGTCGTCCGGCCGCTGCTCCTCCAGCTCGCCGAGGGCAGTCAGCGCCGTCCGGTGGTCGCCGTTCTCCAGCCGGGCTCTGATCTGCCGCAGCCGCGACTCCACGCTCGGCGCGGGTGCCGCGTCCAGGGCGCTGATCAGCTCGGCCGGCGCGGACGCCATGAGCCCGGCCAGGAAACCGGCGTTGGGGTCGTTCGGGTCGACCAGCGGCACGGGCAGGGCCAGCGCGGCGGCGGGCGTGTCCACGGGCCTGACGACGGACCGCCCGGGCAGCGCGGGCACCGCCCCGGCGCCGCGCGCCGGGCGCGCCCCGAGCAGCGACACGTCCCCGTGCGCCCGGGGGAACAGTTCGGTGTCGACGACCTTCACCTCGGGCCCGAACAGCGTGGACAGAGCGGGTCTGGCCCGCCCGGTCTGCAGCGAGACGACCTCCCGCAGCACGCCGGTGAGCTGCTCCGCCATCTCCTGCGCGGAGGCGAACCGGCGGGCCGGGTCGGGGTCGGTGGCGCGGACCAGGAGCCGGTAGAAGGACTCGTAGCGGTGGAAGACCTCGATGTTGTCCGGGTCGGGCAGGGAGTCCACGAAGACGTTCGTGTAGCCCTGGAAGTCGAAGGTGAGGACGGCGAGCGTACGGCCCACCGTGTAGAGGTCGCTGGCCACCGACGGGCCGACGTCGGCGACCTCCGGCGCCTGGTAGCCGACCGTGCCGTAGATCGCCGACTCGCCGTCGTCCATGCGGCGCACGGCGCCCATGTCGATCAGCTTGAGCTGGTCCTCGGTCTGGATGGCGTTGTCGACCTTGAAGTCGCAGTACAGCAGGTTGCGGCTGTGCAGGTGGCCGAGGGCCTCCAGGGCCTCGATGCCGTACGCGCAGACCTGCTCCACCGGCAGCGGGTCGCGCCTGCCGTCGGGCGTGCGGCGGGCGTTGGCGATCTCCTTCAGCGACTTGCCGCCGACGTACTCCATGACGATGTAGCCGTCGAGGGAGCCGGTGCGCTGGTCGAGGTGCTCGACGAAGTTGTAGATCCGCACGATGTTGGCGTGCTCGATCTCCGCGAGGAACCGCCGCTCGGAGATCGCCGCCGCCATCGCGTCCTGGTCGCCGGTGTCCAGCAGGCCCTTGAGCACCACCCACCGGTCCGACACGGCCCGGTCGACGGCGAGGTATATCCAGCCGAGACCGCCGTGCGCGAGACAGCCCGCGACCTCGTACTGGCCGTGCACGACGTCCCCGGCCTTCAGCTTCGGCACGAACGAGTAGGGGTGCCCGCACTTGGTGCAGAACCCCTCCGTGCGCCCCGGCCGCTCGCCCCGGGCGCGCCCGACCGGCGCCCCGCAGTCGGACCGCGAGCAGAACCGCTTGCGCTCGGGCACCTCCGGGTTCTCCAGCACCATCGCGCGCGGGTCGGGCCGCGGCACCTGCGGCACCGAGACCAGTCCGGCGCCCAGCCGGCCGCGCGCCGAGGCGCCGGAGGAGGAGCCGGAGCTGCGCACCGACACCGAGCGGGCGCTGGAGCGGCCCGACAGGTCGCGGGAGAGCCGCCCGGACACCGAGCGCCGCGACCTCGACGACTGCGAGGTGGTGCGCGAACTGCGGGCGCTGGCGGGTGAACCCACGCTCGTCCCCGAGCCCTTCGTGACCCCTGTGGCCGGCGAGCCCACCATGCCTCCCCCGGCGTGGACACCCCCGGGCGCCACGACGGGGGCGAGGCCGCAGGTGTCGCAGTACAGCTGGCCGCCGCCGACGTCCTCGTAGGAGCCCTCGCAGCCGGGCCGCTGGCACGCGCGCCGTGCCTGACTCATGACTCACCTCTACGGTCCTCGGGTCCGCCCTGGCGGGGGACGCCCGGTGCGCCGAGCAGTTCGGCCGCCGCCTGCTGGTAGCGCAGCACGGCCTGTTCGGCGACGCGCAGGTCGCAGGGGGCGCTCCACAGCATGCGCCGGGCCGCGTCGTACCGCTCGACCAGCAGGGGGTCCTCGGCGACGCCGTTGCGGGCGACCTTCGCCTTGTACGCGTCCAGCCGGCCGCGCAGCTCGGCGCGGACCGCGAGCGGGGCGGTGACGGCGGTCAGCGACTCCCGCGCCCGCAGCAGCTCGTCGTCGGCCTTCTGCTCCAGCGACTCGAGCAGCGGGGAGAGCCGGTGCCACTGCGCCTGCCGCCGGTACTCGGCGGCCGTGGCCAGTTGTTCCTGCAGCACGGTCGGCGGTCCGCTGACCACCGGCACCTCGGTCGCGGCGATCTTCGCCAGCACCTCACCGCGCGCGGTGCGCGCCTCGGCGAGGGTGCGGTCCGCGCGGGAGAGCACGTCCCGCAGCCGGATCAGCCGCGCCTCCGCGTCCTGCCGGACCGTCAGCACCGCGTCGATCTCGCGCCGCACGTCCTCGAGGGCGCGGGCCTCGCGGTCGTACACCGTGGTGTCCGGCCGGCCGCCGCCGGGCGCCGAACTGCCCTCGGCGCGCACCCAGAAGGCGAGCGGGTCGGAGACCACGTCCGCGCGCAGGGCGGTCAGCGTGCGGGTGATGCGCTCCAGATCGTCGCCTGCCGGGTGCTCGCCCGGGCGGACGCCCACGGAGTGGGCGAGCCTGCGGGTGCGCTGGAGTTCGGCGGCGAGTAAATCGATCCGGGCGGGCAGCGCCGACCAGACCGCGTCGGCGGTGACGACCATGTCGAGCGAGGACGCGTACAGCTCGTTCATCCGGTCGACCAGGGTGGTGAGCGAGAAGCTCTCGCTGAGCCTCGGGGCGGCCTCGGGGCCGGCTCCGCCGGGCACGGTGACGGACGCGCCGCGCAGCAGCTCGGTCAGCTCCGCCAGGTCCTCCCGGCTGGACCAGCGGCGCCGGGCGCGGATCTCCCGGGCGGAGCGCAGCGCCGCCGTGTAGGCGTCGAAGTACGACCACAGCAGGGTGATCGACGCCTCGGTGGCCTGCCAGCGCTGCCGGGTGACGCCGGTCAGCTCGGCGCCTTCGAGGAGCCTGCGGCCCGCGTGGTCCTGGAGGGCGAGCAGCGAGGTCTCGATCGCCTCGTGCTCCGCGCCGAGCCGCGCCAGCGCACGGTCCACCTCGTCCCGGTCCATCACCGGCCCGGCGGGGTCCGTGACGCCCATCGATCACCTCTCGCTGCTGTGTGGTTGGACTGGGTGGGGTTCAGCTCTTGCGCAGGTACTGCGGCGTGGGCGGCTCGGAGGGGCCTGAGTCCTTCCCCAGTGTGGCCGACAGCCACCTGTCGTACGAGGCCTGCCAGCCGTCCTCGCGGTAGTCGACCAGGACGCGGTTGACCCGGCGTACCAGGTCCGTGGCGTCCTTCTTCATCGCCACGCCGTAGTACTCGGTGGTGAACGCGTCACCCTTCAGGGCGACCGTCGGGTCCTGCGCGGCCTGGCTGGCGGCCAGGGCGCCGTCGGTGACCACCGCGTCCACCTCGCCGAGCTGGAGCCGGACCAGGCAGTCGAGCTGGTTGGGGACGGTGGTGGAGATGTCGGTGGAGGCGGGCAGGTCGCCGGCGGCCCGGTCGGCCCTCAGCTTGCCGTAGGCGGTGGAACCGGACGCCGTGCAGATCCGCTTGTGCGCGAGCGTGCCGTCGTAGCCCGTGATGGGGGAGGACTTCGGGGCCAGCACCTGCTGCCCGGTCTTGAAGTAGGGCGCGGAGAACGCCACGTCCTGCATGCGCGCGCAGGTGATGGTCATCGTGCGGACCACCATGTCGACCCGGCCCTTCTGGATCGCGGGTATGCGCTGGCTGGTCGGGATGGCTTTGAACTGCACCGCGTCCGGGTCGCCGAGGATGTCCTCGGCGATCCGGTGGACGAGGTCGATGTCGAAGCCCTCGAGCTGGGCGCTCTCGGTGTTCGGGTTGCGGTAGCCCCAGCGGTAGCTGTTCTGGTCGACGCCGACGACCAGCTTGCGCTTGGCGCCCGTGCGGGACTTGATGGCGTCGATGGTGTCCCCGTCCGCCCCGGACGGGGACAGCGTCTGCTTCTGCGCCTCGGAGTCCCGGCAGCCCCCGGCCCGCGCCTGGCTGCCGTCGGCGAGGCCTGGGCCGGCGGTCGGCACACCGTCGTCGCGCCGCGGCTGCGTGCACGGCAGCAGCAGCGCGAAGGCCAGGGCCAGCGCGCACAGCACCGCCATCGCGCCGACCCCGCCCCAGCCCCGTACACGGCTCGCGTACATCGTCACGCCCCCTGTCACCGGTACTCCGAGAGCCTGCGCCCGACGCCGGCGACCGCGGCCGCCGCGCCGAGCACGGCCAGCACGGCGGCGCCGACGGACAGTCCGGTCATCGCGTTCCGCCCGTCACCGGCGGCGCGCTGGAATTCGCTCTGCTCGTGGCCGATGGCCAGGGCGAGATTGCGGTCGACGCTGTCGAAGCACGCCCCGGTGGCGTCCGCGCCGCCGATCACCTTGTCCAGCGCCTGCTGGTAGTTGCCGTTCTCGTCCTCGGCGCGGGCCGAGGCGTGGCGCTGCTTCCACACCGCCATGTTGCCCTCGGCCGCCTTGACCGGCCCGGTGCCCGCGGTGTCGTCGGCGAGCCGGCGGGCGTCGGTGAGCCCCTTGGCGAGCACGGTCATGTCCCGGTCGAAGTCGTAGTAGTAGGCGTCGTACGTCTGCCCGCCCACCGTGACGGTCTCGGCGCCGCGGGCCACCAGGCTCAGGTTCTCGTTGCCCCGTGCCTTCAGGGAGGCGATGCGGGCGTCGTGCAGGACGTTCAGCGAGCGGACGCCGTTGTCGTAGGAGCCGTTCAGGCCCGAGCGGGCGACCGTGTGCCCGACCACCAGCCACAGCACCGCCGCCGCGGTGGCGGCGGAGGCGGCGACCAGGCCGTGGTTGAGGACCCGGTTGGTGCGCCGGTAGGTGCGGTGCTGGGCCCAGCCGAGCGCGGCCAGGGCGAGCACGCCGAGCGCGATCGCCGCCCACGGGTAGGGCGTCGCGTCCGCGTAGTCGGCGTTCAGCCGCTGGTTCTCCTTCTTGTAGAGGTCCTCCGCCGCCGGGAGCATCTCCTTCTGCATCTTCTCGTTCGCGTAGCGCAGGTAGGCGCCGCCGACCGGATAGCCCTGCCGGTTGTAGGTGCGGGCGCGCTCCACGAGCCCCTTGTACTCGGGCAGCAGCTTGTTCAGCCTGGCGACGGCCGCCTCCGACGGCGACCCCGGCTCGGAGTTGGCGGCGGCGGTGACGAGGCCCGCGGCGGCCGTGCGGATGTCCTTCTCGTAGCGGTCTCTGGACTGAGCGGTCTCCTGACCGCCCGCCAGGAACCCGCTGGACGCGGCCGTGTTGGCGTCGGCCAGCGAGCGGTAGATGCCGGCGGCGCCCGAGCTGAGCGGCTGGCTGCTGTGCAGCACGTCGTCGGCCGCGGCAGCGCGCTCGGCGGTCTGCCAGGCGGTGACCGCGCCGAACGCGACGACCAGCACGGCGAGGACGGCGCCGATGACGCGCAGCCGCCCCGGCTCGGTGGTCGCGGCGGCCCGCAGCCGGTCGGCGCCCTCGGCGAAGGCGGTACGGCGGGGCGCCGGGGGCGGGCTCGGCCGGGCGGGCGGCGCCGGGGGCGCGGACTGCGGGGGGACCGCGGGCATGACGGCGCCCGCCGGCGGCGGTGCCGTGCTGCTCTTCGGCGGGTGTGTCACCTGACCTCCCCCGTGGTCATCCGTTCGCCGCCAAGTATTGCGGCACGGACCGACATCCGCACCGGCCTTCGCTGGATCTTGGTCGGATCGCTGCGTCCCCCGCCCATGAACACGCCCTGGGCACGTGTTCGGTTCCCGTGGCCGCCCGCCCCCCGGCGGCCACGGTGTCAGCTCCGGCCGGTGTCCCAGTGGGCGCGGGCCCGCTCCAGGGCCGCCGCCGACGCGCGCAGTCGGTCCAGGCCCAGGAGGACCGCGCCCAGGACCGGTGCGGCCGTGACCACGCGCACGTCCGCCTTCGGCGCGCGGGACGCCAGCAGGTCGCGCACGCCGTCGTCGAGCCGGGCGTGACCGGCGCTCAGGACGCTGCCGCCCAGCAGCACCGGCGTCTGCTCGCCGAGGAGGCCGAGCCGGGTCAGGGCCACGGTGGCCATCGTCGCGACCTCGTCGGCGAGGCGGTCGACGAGGGAGCGGGCGATCGCGTCCCCCCGCGCCGCCGTGCGGAACAGCACCGGCGTCAGCTCGTGCCGGCGGCCGTGCTCGACGTGCCCCAGGTGCAGGGCCTCGATCAGCGCGTACATGGACGGCAGGCCGAAGTGGGCGGGCAGGGCGCGGGCCAGCTCGGTCGCCTCGCCCCGGCCGTCCTCCGCCCGGGCCGCGTACCACAGGGCCTCCTCGGCCAGCCCCCAGCCGCCGCCCCAGTCACCGGAGATCCGTCCGACGGCCGGGAAGCGCGCGGTGCGGCCGTCGGGGCGCATGCCGACGCAGTTGATGCCGGCCCCGCACACCACGGCCACGCCCCGGGGCTCGGGCACGCCCGCCCGCAGGATCGCGAAGGTGTCGTTGCGGACCTCCACCGAGGCGCCCCACGCGCGCGCGTGCAGCGCGGCCGCCAACTGCTCCTCCTCCACCGGCAGGTCGGCGTTGGCGAGGCAGGCGGAGACGTGCGAGACCGAGTTCACGCCCGCGTCCGCGAAGGCCCGCGCGACCGGTTCGGCGAGGGCGTCCACCGCCGCCCCGACACCGACCGCCGGCGGGCGGAAGCCGCCGCCGCGGGCCGTGGCCAGCACCTCGCCCCCGGCGGTGACCACGGCCACGTCGGTCTTGCTGTTGCCGGCGTCGATGGCGAGGACGGTCGGGGTCAGGCCCACGCGAGGTGCTCCCGGTTGTGCGCGACCAGCCGGTCGGTGAGGGCTTCGGCGTACTCGTACTGGCCGACGAGCGGATGGGCGAGCAGGGCGCGGAAGACCCGGTCCCGGCCGCCCCGCAGCGCCGCCTGAAGCGCCAGCTGCTCGTAGGCCGTCACGTTCGCCACCAGGCCCGCGTACAGCGGGTCCAGGTCCGGCACGGCGAGGGGCGCGGCCCCGGACGGGCCCACCGCGGCCTGCACCTCGATCACCGCGTCGTCCGGGAGGAACGGCAGCGTGCCCTTGTTGAGCGTGTTGACCACCTGGTACGGGCTTCCCGTGCCGCCGCCCAGCAGGGCCGCCGCCAGGTCCACGGCCGCCTCCGAGTAGAAGGCGCCGCCCCGCTTGGCGAGCAGCGCCGGCTTCTCGTCCAGCGCCGGGTCGCCGTACATCGCGAGCAGTTCGCGCTCCATCGCGGCGACCTCGGCCGCCCGGGACGGCTTGGTGCGCAGGTCCCGCACCACCTCGTCGTGGGCGTAGTAGTAGCGCAGGTAGTAGGAGGGGACCACGCCGAGGCGGTCCAGCAGGGGCCGGGGCAGGCGCAGGTCGCCGGCGATGGCGTCACCGTGCGCGGCGAGCAGTCCGGGCAGCACGTCCGCGCCCTCGGGGCCGCCGAGCCGCACCCCCGTCTCCCAGGTCAGGTGGTTCAGGCCGACGTGCTCCAGGTGCACGTCCTTGGGGTCGGTGCCCAGCAGGGCGGCGAACTTGCGCTGCAGCCCGATCGCCACGTTGCACAGGCCGATCGCCCGGTGCCCGGCCTCCAGCAGGGCGCGGGTGACGATGCCGACCGGGTTGGTGAAGTCGATGATCCAGGCACGCGGGTTCGCCCGGCGGACGCGCTCGGCGATGTCCAGGACGACCGGGACCGTGCGCAGCGCCTTGGCGAGGCCGCCCGCGCCGGTCGTCTCCTGGCCGACGCAGCCGCACTCCAGCGGCCAGGTCTCGTCCTGCTGCCGGGCGTCCTGGCCGCCGACCCGGAGCTGGAGCAGCACGGCGTCGGCGCCGTCCACGGCCGCGTCCAGGTCGGAGGTGGTGACGATGCGGCCGGTGTGGCCCTGCCTGGCGAAGATCCGCCGGGCCAGGCCGCCCACCAGCTCCAGGCGCTCGGCGTCCGGGTCCACGAGGACGAGTTCCTCGACGGGCAGGGCGTCCCTGAGCCGGGCGAAGCCGTCGACGAGTTCGGGGGTGTAGGTCGAGCCGCCGCCGACCACGGTGAGTTTCATATGCAGTTCAACCTTTGACTCCGGTGAGGGTGACGCCCTCGACGAACGCCTTCTGGGCGAAGAAGAACACGAGGATCACTGGGGCCATGACCAGCACGGTGGCGGCCATGGTGAGGTTCCAGTCGGTGTGGTGGGCGCCCTTGAAGGACTCCAGGCCGTAACTCAGCGTCCAGGCGCCGGGGTTCTCCGAGGCGTAGATCTGCGGGCCGAAGTAGTCGTTCCAGGCGTAGAAGAACTGGAACAGGGACACCGCCGCGATGCCGGGTCTGGCCATCGGCAGCACCACCCGCACCAGGGTCCTGAGGTCACCGCAGCCGTCGACCTTCGCGGCGTCCACGTACTCGTTCGGGATCGTCATCAGGAACTGGCGCAGCAGGAAGATGGAGAAGGCGTCCCCGAACGCCATCGGGATGATCAGCGGCCACAGCGTGCCCGAAAGGCCGAGCTGCTTCGCCCAGAACAGGTACATCGGGATGACGACCACCTGCGGGGGCAGCATCATCATCGAGATCACCAGCATGAGTGACAGATCGCGGCCCCGGAAGCGGAACTTGGCCAGCGCGTACGCCACGGGGATCGAGGACGCGACGGTGAGCACGGTGCCGAGCCCGGCGTAGACCAGGGTGTTCTTCCACCAGGTGAGGAAGCCCGGGGTGGCGAAGACCTGGCGGTAGTTGTCCCACTCCCAGGTGTGCGGGACCAGGTCCCGGCTGAGGGCCTGGCTGTCGCTCATCAGGGAGGTGAGGAACACGAACACGAAGGGGAGGGCGAAGAAGAGGGCGGCGGCGACGCCGAGGGAGTGCACCGCGATCCACTCCAGCAGCGCCCTGCGCCGCGCCGTGCGCTCGGCGCGCGAGACGGCCGGGACCGTCCCGACGGGCTTCTCCAGTACCTGGGTCATGGTCAGTCACCTGCCTGTACGAGTCCGCCCCGGCGCCGCATCAGCAGCGCGGTGAACGCCATCGACAGGGCGAAGAGGACCAGGGCGACGACGCACGCGGAGCCGTAGTCGAAGCGCTGGAAGCCGAGGTTGTAGACGAGCTGGGGGAGGGTGAGGGTGGACTTGTCCGGGTAGCCGGGCTCGAACTGGGTGCCCGCGCCCTGGATCACGCCCGAGGCGACCTTTCCCGCGATCAGCGGCTGCGTGTAGTACTGCATCGTCTGGATCACGCCGGTCACCACGGCGAACATCACGATCGGGGAGATGTTCGGCAGGGTGACGTAGCGGAAGCGCTGCCACGCCGACGCGCCGTCCAGCTCGGCCGCCTCGTACTGCTCCGCCGGCACGTCGAGCAGCGCGGCCATGAAGATGACCATCAGGTCGCCGATGCCCCACAGCGCGAGCAGGGTCAGGGCCGGTTTGGACCAGGCCGCGTCGTTGAACCAGCCCGGCGCCGGCAGGCCGATCCGCTCCAGGATCGAGTCGACCGGGCCCGTACCGGGGTTGAGCAGGAAGGCGAAGGCCATGGTCGCGGCGACCGGCGGGGCCAGGTAGGGCAGGTAGAACAGGGTGCGGAAGACGCCGGCGCCGGTCCTGATCCTCGTGATGAGCAGCCCGACCCCGAGCCCGAAGACGACCCGGAGCGTCACCATCACCACGACCAGCCACAGGGTGTTGCGCAGCGCGGGCCAGAACAGCGGGTAGTGCTCGAAGACATAGGCCCAGTTCCTCGTGCCGCTCCACGTCGGCGGCCGGAAGCCGTCGTAGTGCATGAAGGAGAAGTAGACCGTCGAGATCAGCGGGTACGCGAAGAAGACGGCGAAGCCGATCAGCCAGGGCGACATGAAGGCCGCCGTGCGCAGCGCCGCCCGGCGGCGCCTGGAGCCCAACGTGGTGGCGGCCATGGCTACCGGGCCTGCGCGATGTCCGTGTCGATCTGCGCGGCCGTCTTCCTCAGCCCGGCCTTCAGATCGGTGACCTTGCCGCTCTCGTAGTCGTACCCGAACTGCTGGATCGTCACCAGGTACACACCGCCGTTGACCGAGGCGGGGGTGGTGGTCGAGTCCGGGTCGGCGGCGATGTCCAGGAACGTCTTGAACCGCGGGTCGTACTTGAGCTTCGGCGACTTCAGCGCGGCCAGGGTGGAGGGCACGTTGTGGATGCCGTTGGCGAAGCCGACCACCGCGTCGGTGTCCGTGGTCATGTACTTCACCAGCTCCCAGGCCGCGTTCTGCTTGTGGCTGGTGGCGGCGATGCCGGCGATGGTGCCGGTGATGTAGCCCTTGCCGTACTGGCCGGCCTGGTCGTCCGGGACGGGCAGCGGGGCCACCCCGATCTCGAACCCGGGCTTGGCCTGCTCGGCCATGCCCAGCCGCCACTCGCCGTCGAGCTGCATGGCGACCTGGCCGGTGTGGAAGGGGTGCCTGGGGCCCCACTCGTCGCCGAGGGTGGCCCGGAACCTCTCCAGCTTCTGGAAGCCGCCGAGTTCGTCCACGAGCCGCTTCTGGAGCGTGAAGCCCTTCTCGAACGCCGGGTCCGTCGCCAGGGCCGACTTGCCGTCCTTGCCGAAGTACGTGGGCGAGAACTGCCCGAAGTAGTGCTCGGTCGTCGACTCCCAGCCGTGGTAGTTCGGCATGAAGCCGAGCTGCTTGTAGGTGCCGCCCCGGGAGACGGTCAGCTTCTTGGCGTCGGCCTCGAACTCGGACCAGGTCTTCGGCGGGGCCGCTATGCCGGCCTTCGCGAAGGCCGTCTTGTTGTAGTAGAGCCCGTAGGCGTCGCCGAGCAGCGGGACCGTGCAGCGGTCGCCGTCGAACTGGGTGTACTCGTTCATCGGCTTCGGGAACGTCGTCCGCGGGTCGATGCCCGACTTCTCGAAGAAGGGGTTCAGGTCGATCAGGGCGCCCGAGGAGCAGAACTTGCCGACGTTGTTGGTGGTGAAGGAGGAGATGACGTCGGGGGCGCGGTCGCCGCCGGTGCGCAGCGCCTGGTTGATCTTGTCGTCGGTCATGTTGCCGACGACGTTCACATGGATGTTGGGGTGAGCCTTCTCGAACCCGGCGACCAGGGACTTCACCGCCTTCACCTCGTTCGGCGCGCTCCAGGCGTGCCAGAAGTTGATCGTCGTCTCCTTCGATGCGTCGTCGGACGCGCCGGAGCCGGACTGGCCGGTGCAGGCGGTGGCGAGCAGGGCGAGGGAGGCGGTGAGGGCGAAGGCCGCTTTTCGGGCGGTTCCGGATAGGGCTGTGGGCATGACGAGGTCTCCCGGGGACGGGGGTGGGTGAGGAGGGAGTGCTTCGGTGGGGCTCGGGCGTTCAGCGCGAGGTGTCGAAGACCTCGTCGCGGGTGGTCGCGAGCGCGGACTCCAGTGCACCGCGCAGCACGGGGTGTTCGGTCACGTCGCCGACGACCAGCCGGGGGCGGGCCGCGGCGAGCTCCTCCAGCTCGGCCTGTACGAGGGCGCGCAGCACCTCGCCGCCGGCCGTCAGGGCGGAGCCGCTGAGGACCACGAGTTCGGGGTCGAGGACGGAGACCAGCGAGGCGAGACCGGTGGCCAGCCGGGTCGCATAGGTTTGCAGCAGTTCCCGGTAAGGTCCGCCGGCGTGGTCGGCCGCCCGCGCCAGCAGCGCCGCGGCCGCCTCGGTGTAGGGGCCCGCCGGCACGTCGGTGATGCCGAGTTCACGGGCCAGTTTGGGCACCGCCTGGGAACCGGCCAGCTCCTGGTAGCCGCCGCTGTTGGCCCTGGTGACCTGGCGCACCAGGGGAGCGCCCGGCACGGGCAGGAAGCCGACCTCGCCGGCGCCGCCGGTCCAGCCGCGGTGCAGCCGGCCGCCGAGGACCAGGGCGGCGCCCATGCCCTCCTGGTTCCACAGCAGGACGAAGTCCGCGTGCCCGCGGGCCGCGCCGAGCCGCTGTTCGGCGACGGCGACGAGGTTGACGTCGTTCTCGTACTCCACAGGCATCGGCAGCGCGGCGGCGAGCTCCTCGAGGAGGCTGGGGGAGTGCCAGCCGGGCAGGTGCGAGGCGTAGCGCAGCCGGCCGGTGCCCGGGTCGAAGGCGCCCGGGGTGCCGATGACCAGCCGGTGCACGTCCGGCCGGGCCAGCCCCGCGGCCTTCACCGCCCCGTCGAGGGCCTCGGTGACCTGCTGCACGACGGGCCGGGCCGGTCGCCGGCCCGGGGTGGGTAGCTCGTACTCGCCGACCGTGCGGCCGGTGACGTCGGCGACGGCGGCGCGGATGCGGTGCGGGGACACGTCCATCCCGGCCGCGTGGGCGGCGTCCGGGTTCACCGCGTAGAGCTGGGCGCTGGGGCCCGGCCGGCCCTCGCTGGTGCCGGTGGCCCGGACCAGTCCGGCCGCCTCCAGGCGGGCCAGGAGCTGGGAGGCGGTCGGCTTGGACAGGCCGGTGAGCTTGCCGATCCGGGTGCGGGACAGCGGCCCGTGCTCCAGGAGCAGGTCCAGCGCGGCGCGGTCGTTCATGGCGCGCAGGACGCGCGGGGTGCCCGGCGTACCGGCGGTTCCTGCCATGCGGTCGACACCTGCCTCTCCGGCTGCCCAGCTTTTCAGTGACCCGGGCGGGTCGTCCAGCCTTGATCGACGAGTGCCCGGAGATCACTGTTAGGAAAGTTTCCTATTGGCGTGGGAGGAACGTAAGCCCAGGACGAAGAGGGCGTCAATAGACAACGCCCCCGAGGCAACGGAGTCGTTACCTCGGAGGCGTGGGGCCCGGGCGCCGGCGGTGCGGTGCCCGGCGGTGCGGTGCCCGGCGGTGCGGCTACTTGCCCGGAGCGGACGGGCGCCGGGTGGCGATCGGGGCGGCGGCCGCCGACTGCGGGGACTCCGCGTTGGCGTACACCGACGGCGCCGCGACCGCCGCGGTCGGGTCCGGGGCGTCCTCGACGTCCTCCACGGCCGTCGCACCGCCGACGATGCGGATGCTCGCCGCGTCGAAGGCCCGCTTGACGCGCCAGCGCAGCTCGCGCTCGACGGCCACCGACTTGCCGGGCATGGTCCGCGCCGACAGCCGCACCACCATGGAGTCGATCAGCACGCTGTCCAGGCCCAGCACCTCCACCGGGCTCCACAGCAGCTCGTTCCAGGGCTCTTCCTTGGTCATCTTCTCGGCGACCTCGTCCAGGACGGCCTTCACCCGGTCCAGGTCCTCGCTCGCCTTCACGGTCACGTCGACCCCGGCGGTCGCCCAGCCCTGGGAGAGGTTGCCGATCCGCTTGACCTCGCCGTTGCGGACGTACCAGATCTCACCGCCGGCCCCGCGCAGCTTGGTCACCCGCAGCCCGACCTCGATCACCTCGCCGGAGGCCACGCCCGCGTCGATGGTGTCGCCGACGCCGTACTGGTCCTCCAGGATCATGAAGACACCCGAGAGGAAGTCCGTGACCAGGTTCCGGGCGCCGAAACCGATCGCCACGCCCGCCACACCGGCCGAGGCCAGCAGCGGCGCCAGGTTGATCTGGAAGGTGGACAGCACCATCAGCGCGGCCGTGCCGAGGATCAGGAAGCTGGCCACCGAGCGCAGCACCGAGCCGATCGCGGCCGCCCGCTGCCGCCGCCGCTCGACGTTGACCAGCAGCCCGCCCAGCGCGCTGCCCTCCGAGGCCTGCACCGTCCGGGTCATGCGGTCGATCAGTTTGGTGATCGCCCGCCGCACCACCGCTCTGAGCGCCACCGCCACGACCACGACCAGCACGATCTGCAGGCCCATGGCCAGCCAGGTCGACCAGTTCTGCTCGACCCAGGTCGCGGCGTTCGTCGCGTGCTCCTGGGCGTCCTGCAGGGTGGGGACGGGCTGCACCGTCGAACCCGGGGGGGACGGCGTGGGGGACGCGCCGGCGGCCGCAAGGACGGCGGACAAGGACACGACAGGTACCTCCATGGTGCTGCGCGGCCCGATCCGGTGGGGCGGTCAAGGTCTTCACGATCACGAAATGGTCACCGGACGGACAGAGTCAACACACTAACGGGGCATCGTGTGCGCCCCGCGCCGTTCCGCTCAAGGGAGACCGGTCTCACCAGGGCTTGAACAGGGCGTGCTGCGGGGGACACCTCAGGTGTGGTCGAAAACACTCCCAGCCCGTTACCGGGACATGGTGGCGCGTCCACCAGGCATGAGGGGAGACTGACTGCAGATCGTCCCGGCGCGAGCCACGCGCCGCCGACGCCCAAGGAGGCACCCGTGCCGCACGTCCTGGTCCTCAATGCGTCGTACGAGCCGCTCGGCGTCGTACCGCTCCGCCGCGCGCTCGTCCTCGTCCTGGAGAACAAAGCGGTCTCCCTCGAGGAATCCGGCGCCTTCATGCACAGCGCCACCGTCACAGTCCCCGCACCCAGCGTGGTCCGGCTGAAGCGATTCGTCCGGGTTCCCTACCGGGGGCCCGTTCCTCTCACCCGGCGCGCGCTGTTCGCGCGCGACGGAGGCCGGTGCATGTACTGCGGTGGCGTCGCAACCAGCGTCGACCACGTCATCCCGCGCAGCCGCGGGGGCAAGCACGTCTGGGACAACGTGGTGGCCTCGTGCCGCCGCTGCAACCACGTGAAGGCCGACCGTCACCTCGTGGAGATCGGCTGGCGGCTGCGCCACAAACCCGCCCCGCCCACCGGTCTGGCCTGGCGCATCATCGGCACCGGACACAGGGACCCGCGCTGGCTGCCCTACCTGCAGCCGTACGGCGCGGACGACGCCATGGCCCGGATCGACGGCATCTCAGCCTGACGGTCCGGGCCTTCGCGTACCCCGTGGCCGGACGGCCTCCGTTCAGCCGCGGGGTCCTTCGGCACGCGCACCGCGCACCGCGTACAGCGCGGCGCCCAGCACGAACGCGGTCAGCGCCGCCGCCCAGGCGCCCGGTTGCGCGCCCGGCTGCACCGGCCACGCCCACACCGTGACCGCGCGCCCGCGCGCCCCCGCGGAGGCGAGATACACGGCCGTCACGTAGCCGAAGGCGGGCAGCCAGCTCAGCCTGGCGCCCAGCACGACGGCCGCGGCGGCCGTGACGCCGGTGCAGCCGAGCGTGTTGCGGACGACGGCGGGCGGCCCGAAGGTCTCCGGGTGTCCCAGCACGGCCAGCGGCAGCAGCACCGCCGCCAGTGCGGTCAGCGCCCCGAGCTGCGTCAGCCGCAGCGGCCACCAGGGCCGTACGGCGGTCCGGTCCAGCTCGTCCGACGCCGAGTACAGGCTGGTGCCGATCACGGCGGACGCCAGCAGCGGGGCCAGGGCGACGACCGGCACCCGGCGGTAGGGGTCCAGGTAGGCGTCCAGGCGGCCGGCGGCCCACACCGCGAAGACGGTGGTGGCGGCCAGTGCGAGCAGGGTGAGGGGGAGGGCGCGCGAGCGGGCGTGCAGGAGGGGGCCGGTCACAGGGCGGGCACCCCCTTCGGGTCGCAGGCGGCCCGGGCGGTGAAGTACGCCGACAGCCACGCCCGGCGCTCCCGCTCGGACATCCCTGCCAGCCTGGCCCGGGCGGCGCGGCGCTCGCGCAGGTCGGCGCGGCGGGCCGCGTCGGCCCGTGCCCAGCGCTCGTCGGACGCCCTGAGCGCCGGGCCGGCCGGCGCGAGGAAGGCCCGCACGGCGTCGTCCGCGACGTCCACCCGGTGCGGCTGCTCGGCGTCGGGGCAGTCGCCGCGCAGGCCCAGCGCCGCCGTGGCGGACCAGGCGAACCCCGTGGGGTCGGTCAGCCGCCCCCGCACGGCCGTCCAGCCGAGCGGCGTCAGGTGGGGCAGCTCGGCCTCGTCGGCGTGCGGGGCGCCGTCGCGGTCCTCCCACCGCACCGGCAGGCCCCGCACCCCCTCCAGCCTGCCCGTGACTCCCGAGAGCGCCCCGGCGACCTGCGGCAGCATCCCCGCGTACCGGGCGTTCACGCAGACCGCCGGGGTGGTGGAGGTGTCGCACACCTGCCGGCGCGCGAGCGGGGCCTCGTGCCACAGCCCGTCCCCGGTCTGCGTCAGCACCGCCCCCGCCGCCACGGCCGCGGCCAGCGGCAGCAGGGCCGTCACCCGGCGCCGCGCGGCGTACGCGAGCGCGGCGGCGAACGCCAGGCCCGCCGTCCACACGGCCATCGAGACCGGCTGCCACCACACCGGGACGTCGGTGTCCATGATCGGGAACGCCGGGTCGAGATGACGCACGGAAGCCGAACGGCTCGCGGACAGCACGCCGAGCCCCACGTACCCGGCGATCGCCAGCAGCGGTGCGGCCAGCCGGGTGGGGGCGACGCGGCCCACCACGTGCCCGAGCAGCGCGGCCGCCGCCACCGCCACGGTGTCGCCCGGCAGCAGGGCCGGGTACGGCCGGTCGCCCTGCGCGTAGGGCCACGTGGCGAGCATCGCCAGGCCCGCCGCGGCCAGGTAGCCGGCGGCCGTCCAGAGCGCGACCGGCAGGGCCGGGGCGAGGAACCGGGCGAGCGGCGCCCGGGCGGCCGTCCCCCAGAGCTCCTCGGTACGCCGCCGCCGCTCCCGCCCGCCCTGCCAGCAGCCCGCGGCGGCGGCCAGCGGCCCGGCGATCAGCCCGGCGACGTGGGTCTGGGCGGCGGTCTCCGCCCAGCCGCCCTGCCAGCGGGCGGCGGAGCCGGCCAGCAGGACGCCGAGGGTGAGCAGCACGGCGGCCCCGGCGAGCGGCGCGAACCCGCGCAGGGCCTCGGCGCGCAGCGGGTGGGGCTTCCGCGAGGCTCGTGTCTTCCGGTCGGTCGTGAGGTTCATCGCACCGAGGCTCATCGCACCGACTCCCGCGTCTCCGCGCCGCCGCGGTGGGCGCGCAGCGCGGCCGTGTAACCGCGCTCGATCGGGTGGTCGCCGGGCCCGTCCGAGGTCTCGCCCGTCAGCGTGAGCGAGCGCGGGGTGCCGCGGTAGGCGATGCGGCCCCCGTCGAGGAGCGTGACCTCCGTGCAGGCGGCGGCCACGTCCTCGACCAGGTGGGTGGAGACCACCACCGTGGCCGAGGCGCCGAGTTCGCGCAGCAGCTCGCGGAACTCCACCCGCTGCTCCGGGTCCAGACCGGCGGTGGGCTCGTCCAGCAGCAGCACGCTCGGCTCGTTGACGATGGCCTGGGCGATGCCGACCCGGCGGACCATGCCCCCGGACAGGGTGCGGATCTTCGCGTCGGCGCGGTCCGCGAGACCGACCCGGGCCACGGCGTCGGCCACGGCGGCCGGGACGCGAGCGGCGGGCATCTCCTTCAGCCAGGCCACGTACGCGACGAACTCGCGCACGGTGAATCCCGGGTAGTAGCCGAACTCCTGCGGCAGATAGCCCAGCCGGCGCCGGATCGCGGTCCGCCCGCCGTGGCCGGCGGTGTCCTGGCCGAGGATCTCGACCCGCCCGGCGGACGGCCGGGCCACGGTGGCCAGGACCCGGATCAGCGAGGTCTTCCCGGCGCCGTTCGGCCCGAGCAGCCCGTGCACACCGGTGCCGAGGTCCAGGTCCACGCCGTCCAGCGCGAGATTTCTCCGGTGCCGGACCCGCAGGCCGGACACGAGTATCGAGTTCAAGGGGTCTCCGTGGATGGATGCCGGTGCCGGCCACAGGCGGCGGTGGTCACCGGGGTACGGGGCGGTGGGCGGCGCGTCGGGCGCCGGGCGGTGCTTCGGGGGCCGCGGGTTCGTGGGGCCGCGGACAGGGACGGGCCCCGGGCCTGGCTGCGGACGCGGGGTGGTTCGGGCGGTTGCGGGTCGTGCCGGCCGGGGTGGTCGGCCGGGTGTGGGTGGTGTGGTCAGGGGCCGTAGACGCCTGGCTTCGGCGGTGTCACCGCGACGGTTCGGGGGTTCACGGGCCACGCCGCGGTCCCTTGGGCTGCGGGTGGTGCCGATCAGGGGGCTGCGGGCTCGGGGTGCCGGTGGCGGGGGCGTGCGCCGGGCGGTGCGGCCGGGCCTGGGGCCGGTGGGGGCGCGGCCGTGAGTGAGGCGGTGCGGCCGGCCCCGTGGTCACCGGGGGGCGAGGCGGTCGTAGGCCGGGCGGCGGAGCGTCAGGAGGGTGGCGCTCAGGGCGGCGGCCGCCGCCCAGCCGCCCTGCGCGCCCGCCCCGTCGAGGCAGCGGGACAGCTGCTCGGCCAGCCGTGCGGTGACCTCGCCGCCCGGGGCCCCGGGCACGGGCGCGCCCACGGCGCACAGCCAGCCCCCGGCCGTGACCCCGGCCGCCGTACGGCAGCCGACGAAGGAGGCCAGCGCCAGCGTGCCCAGGGCCAGGGCCAGCCCCGGCAGCAGCCAGGCCGCGGCGGCCGGGGCGCCGGAGGCGGGCAGCAGCAGCCCGGTCAGGGTCAGCAGCGGCACGCTCACCGCGAGCACGGCGGCCGTCCGGGTCAGCGCCAGCCGCAGCCCGCCGCGCGGACCGGCCGCCGCCACCTCGTACAGCGGGTCGGCGTGCGGCCCGTAGGACAGGGCGACCCCGGCCACCGGCACCACCGGCGCGACGGCCAGCAGCAGCGCCCGCGTGCCGGGCACACCGCCCCCGTACGCCAGGGCCATCGCCCCGGCCGCGACGAGCAGCACGGCCGGCAGCCACGCCCCCCGCACGGCAGGTCCGGCGGCCCAGAGCAGCCGGGCGAACCGGGACGGCGCTGGCGCGGGCGCCGGGCCCGGCACAAAGCGGGACGCCCCCGCGGGCGCCGTGCCGAGCACCGCCTCCCGCACCTCGTCCAGCACCGCCCCGGCCGCCGTGCCGCGCACCGCACGCGACACCAGCGCCGCGCATCCCGGGCAGCTCTCCAGATGCACCTCCAGGGACCACGCGTCCGGCTCCGCGAGGGAGCCGTCGGCATAGCGGGCGACGAGGCCGGCCGACGCGTGCCAGACGTGCGCGTTGCCGTGGGTCATGCCGTGCCTCCCAGCGGGGACGGGTTCAGGTGGGCCAGCGCGGACCGCAGTTCGGCGCGGGCACGGTGGGCGCGGGACTTGACGGTGCCCTCGGGTATGCCGAGCAGCCGGGCCGCCTCGCGGGTGCTCAGCCCGTCGACGACGGTCGCGCGCAGCACCTCGCGCAGCTCGGGGGAGATCCGGTCCAGCGCGGCGCCGACGTCCCCGTACTCGAGACCCGCCAGCACCCTGTCCTCCGCGGAGGGCGCGGTGGCCGGCCCGCTGGAGCCGTCCGACGGCTCCAGCGGCCCGCCGGCCACCCGCGCGGCCCGCTCCTGCGCCCGTCGCGCGTCGACCAGCCGCCGTGCCGCGATCGTCCACAGCCAGCCGCCGGTCTCCTGCCCGCGGTGCCCGGCCGCCGACCGCCACACGGTGACGAACGTGTCCTGCAGCACCTCACGGACGACCTCCGGATCGGCGCAGCGCCGGGCCAGCCGTGCGTGCAGCCATCCGGCGTGCCGGTCGTACAGGTCGGCCATGGCCGCCGGATCGCCCGCCGCGACGGCCCGCAGCAGCGCCGCGTCCCCGTCGCCGTCCTTCTCCCGCTGGCCCCCCACGGGGCGGAACAGTCTCACACCCCCTCTATCGGCCACCCGGCCGCCGCCGGTTCACGCGATGCGCACATCCGTGCCCGGGCGGTGCGGTGAGTGCCTTCGCCGTCACGGGGTAGGCCTGCCGTAACCACCGCAAGCCGAGCAAGCGACCAGTGACAAGGAGGCCCCCGTGGCCGCACCGGCTCATCCCACCGTCCCGGCCCAGTGGAAACCCCCGGCGGAGCCCTCCGCCGAGACCGAAGAGATGCGGCTGTGCGTCTTCAGCGCGGAGAGCGCCTGCGCGGAGACGCCGCTGACCAGCGAGCCGCCCCTGCCCGACGCCGAACCCCTGACCAGTGAGCCGCCGCTCGCCGACGCCGCCCCGCTGACCAGCGAGTCAGAGCCGGTCCCCGACTTCTTCGGCGCGGGACTGTAGATGGCCGCGGCCGCCGACGAGGAGCTGGCCCGGCTCGCCGCACTGCACGGGGTGGACACCTCCTACAGCCCCGCCCCCGACCGCACGGTCGACGTACCCGCCTCCGCCGTGGTGGCCGCCCTGGCCGCCCTCGGTGTCGACGCGGGCACCCCGGACGCGGTCCGCGCCGCGCTCACCGCACGGGAGCGCGAGCTGCGCGAACGCCTGCTGCCCCCGACGGTCGTGCACTGGGCCGGCGATCCGGACGGCCCCGCCGCCCTCGCCGCGCTGCCCGCCGGCACCCGCCTCACCGTGGAGACCGAGGAGGGCGAGCTGCTGGACACGGCCGGCGGCCTGCCGCTCGGCGTGCACCGGCTGACCGCCGCCGCGCCCGACGGCCGCACCGGGCACTGCCACCTCGTCGTCGCCCCGGACCGGCTGCCCACCCCGGCCACCCGCTCCTACGGCCTGCTCGTCCAGCTCTACTCGCTGCTCTCCCGGCGCTCCTGGGGCATGGGCGACCTCGGTGACCTCGCCGAGCTGGCCGGCTGGGCCGGGCGCACCGTCGGCGCCGGATTCGTGCAGGTCAACCCGCTGCACGCGGCGGTGCCCGGCGCCCCGACCGACCCCTCGCCGTACCGGCCCTCCTCACGCCGCTTCCCCGACCCGGTGCACCTGCGCGTCGAGCTGATCGACGAGTACGCGTACGTCGAGGACCAGGACCGGGTCCGGGCCCTGCTGGAACGCGCCGGGCGGCTGCGCGCCGACGTCCTCGACAAGGGCGCCCTCATCGACCGGGACGCGGTGTGGGAACTGAAGCGCGAGGCGCTGGAACTGGTCCTCGCCGTGCCTCTCGGACCGGGACGGCAGGCCGCCTACGACGCCTTCCGCGCCGAGGAGGGGCAGGCCCTGGAGGACCACGCCACCTGGTACGCGCTCGCCGAGACCCACGGCTCCGACTGGCACCGCTGGCCGGCCGGGCTGCGCGACCCGCGCTCCGCCGAGACCGCCCGCGCCCGCGCCGCGCTCGCCGACCGCGTCGACTTCCACGCCCGCCTCGCCTGGCTCACCGACGGCCAGCTCCGTGCCGCGCAGCGCGCCGCGCTGGAGGCCGGCATGGCCGTCGGGATCATCCACGACCTCGCCGTCGGCGTGCACCCCCAGGGCGCGGACGCCTGGGCGCAGCAGGACCACTTCGCCGCCGGGATGTCGGTCGGCGCCCCGCCCGACGCCTTCAACGCCCACGGCCAGGACTGGGGGCTGCCGCCCTGGCGCCCCGACCGGCTGGCCGCCTCCGGCCACGCCCCCTACCGCCGGCTGCTGCGCGCCCTGTTCCGCTACACCGGCGCCCTGCGCATCGACCACGTGATGGGCCTGTTCCGGCTGTGGTGGGTGCCCCAGGGCAGCCCGCCCACCGAGGGCACCTACGTCCGCCACGACGCCGAGGCCATGCTCGCGCTGCTCGCCCTGGAGGCCTTCCGGGCCGGAGCGGTGGTGATCGGCGAGGACCTGGGGACGGTGGAGCCGGGGGTGCGCGAGACGCTGCAGCGGCGCGGGGTGCTCGGCACCTCCGTGCTCTGGTTCGAACGGGACTGGGAGGGCGAGGGCCGTCCGCTGCCCCCCGAGCACTGGCGTGCCGACTGCCTGGCCACCGCCACCACCCACGATCTGCCGCCCACCGCCGCCCGGCTCACCGGCGACCACGTCGGTCTGCGCGACCGCCTCGGCCTGCTCACCCGCTCCGCCGCCGAGGAGAGCGCCGAGGCGGCCGCGGACACGGCGGAGTGGCTCGCGCTGCTGGGCAGCCTCGGCCTGCTCGACAGCCCGGCGGCCGGTCCGCCCGGCAGCGACGAGGAGGCGGAGATCCAGGGCGTCCACCGCTTCCTGCTGCGCACTCCGGCACGCCTGGTCGGCGTCTGGCTCCCGGACGGGGTGGGCGACCGCCGCCCGCAGAACCTGCCCGGCACCTGGGACGAGTACCCGAACTGGCGGCTGCCGGTCGCCGACGCCGAGGGCCGCCCGGTGACGCTGGAGGAGCTGGCGGCCTCGCCCCGGCTCCGGGCGCTGCTGGACGTGCTCCGGCGGGAGTCGGGCGGGTGAGGGCCGCGTAGGGGACCCCGGCCGCGCGTCCGTCCCGGTGATTCGCTAACTTGAGAGCGTGGACAATAAGAACGCCCTGCGCGCCGGCGCCCTGGCCGCCGGTACGACGCTGATGATGCTGCTCATGTCGTCCCCCGCGCTCGCGCTGACCCGCGACGACGGTGACGACCCCGGCCCCGGCCTGAGCGTCATCCAGACGCTGGGCCTCTACGTGCTGGCGCCGATCGCCCTGTTCGTGATCATCGCGGGCCTGGTCATGGCGCTGGACAAGTCCCGTGCCAAGAAGGACACCACTACGTCCAACATCAGCGTGAAGGGCGAGGCGAAGGCCTGACCGGCCTCCCCGTCCCGCCGAGGGCGCCGTCCTCCCCGCCGGTACGCGCACACCGCCGTACCCGGGTGAGGCCGGCGCCCTCGGCGTTCGCCGGGTCTCCCGCCGTGCCTAGATCCCGGGCTCCCGCGTCCCCGCGAGCAGTTCCCGCAGCAGGCCGGCCAGTTGGCCGGTCTTTTCGTCGTCGAGGTGGGACAGGGCCTCGGTCTGGGCGGCGAGGCCCGCGCCGACCGCCCGGTCGATGACGTCCAGTCCCTTCTCGGTCAGCGTCACCTGGAGCCCTCGGCGGTCGTGCGGGTCGGGGGAGCGGCGCAGCAGCCCCGCCCGCTCCAGCTTGTCCAGACGGCCGGTCATGCCGCCGGTGGTGAGCATCAGGGTCTCCGAGAGCCGGCGCGGTGACAGGGTGTACGGCTCGCCGGAGCGGCGCAGGGCGGCCAGCACGTCGAACTCGCCCCGCGAGACGCCGTAGGGCTCGTAGGCCTTCTCCATGCGGTCGCCCATGGCCCGGGAGAGGCGGTGGATCCGCCCGAAGACCTCCATCGCCCGCGTGTCGAGGTCGGGGCGGACGGCCGCCCACTGGTCGATGATCGCGTCGACGGGGTCGTCGGGCTGCTGCCGGCCTGCGTTCATGTGCCGAGTATCGCGTCCGGCACGTTCGACGGCAAGAAAGTGGCTTGACGCTAAGTGGCTTGCCACTAAGCTACTTACCACTCGCCGACATTCGTGAAAGGGCCCGGTGATGAAGCGCCCCACGACCGTCCTGCTCACCGCTCTCGCCCCCGTCTCCTGGGGCACCACCTACGCCGTCACCACCGAATTCCTGCCGCCGGACCGCCCCCTGTTCACGGCCCTGGTCCGCGCCCTGCCCGCCGGGCTGCTGCTGCTCGCCCTCACCCGGGTCCTGCCGCGGGGCGTCTGGTGGGCGAAGGCGGCCGTGCTGGGCGCGCTCAACATCGGCGCCTTCTTCCCGCTGCTGTTCGTGTCGGCGTACCGGCTGCCCGGCGGGATGGCCGCCGTGGTCGGCTCGGCCGGCCCGCTGTTCGTGGTCGCCCTGTCGGTGCCGCTGCTCCGCGAGCGGCCGGCCGCCCGCACCCTGGCCACCGGGGCCGTGGCCGCGCTCGGCGTCAGTCTCGTCGTGCTCAAGGGGGCCGGCGCGCTCGACGCGGCCGGGGTGCTCGCGGCCGTCGCCGCCACCGCCTCGATGTCCGCCGGCACCGTGCTGACCCGGCGCTGGGGCCGGCCGGACGGCGTCGGCCCGCTCGCCCTCACCGGCTGGCAGCTCACCGCAGGCGGCCTGATCGTCGCCCCGGTCGCCCTGCTGGCCGAGGGCGCCCCGCCCGCGCTCGACGGCCGCGCGATCGGCGGCTACCTCTACCTCGCGCTGGCCAACACGGCGGTCGCCTACTGGCTCTGGTTCCGCGGCATCGGCCGGCTCGGCGCGACCCGGGCCGGCTTCCTCGGCCCGCTCTCCCCGCTGACCGCCGCCGTGACCGGCTGGGCGGCCCTGGGACAGGCGCTCACCCCGGTCCAGGCGCTCGGCATGGCGCTGGCGTTCGCGGCGACGCTGGCCGGGCAGCTCGGGAGCGGCGTGGTCTACGGGCGCCGCACCTCGTACAGGAAGCAGCCGTACTCCACCGCCCGCACGTGCACCAGCGCCACTTCCGGGTCGGCGAAGGCCTCCGCGAACGCCGGCGCGAAGCCGTCCGGGCCCTCGACCAGCCGGCCCCCGAGGATGCGGCCGTCGGCGGAGTAGCGGCGCAGCGTGCGGTGGGCTCCGGTGAAGGGGAGCGCGTCGCCGTCCGGCCCGGCGCACTCGCCTGCGTGGATGAAGACGGGGCCCTGCTCGTCGTAGGCCCCCGGGTCGGCGCCCGTCGCGGCCGCCCAGCGGCGCAGGGGCGCGTACGACACCAGGGCGACGCGCTCGCCCGGTGCGCTCCGGCGCAGGCAGCAGCGCAGCGGCGCACCGCCCTCCGGGTCCGCGAAGGCGGTCATGGGCCGCCCCGCGTCGTCCGAGACGCGCAGCTCCGCGAGGGTCGTGGGCTCCAG
This sequence comes from Streptomyces sp. NPDC056580, assembly GCF_042793175.1. Lineage (NCBI taxonomy): Bacteria > Bacillati > Actinomycetota > Actinomycetes > Kitasatosporales > Streptomycetaceae > Streptomyces > Streptomyces sp. NPDC056580. Next base: position 70,223 of record NZ_JBHTVE010000002.1, read on the forward strand.
GGGCCGTGCCGTGCAGATCGTCATGCGACCAGCGTGGCCCGCCGCCGGTGCGCACACCGGCGGAATCCGGACGTCGTGTCCGGCGCCCCGGCCCGCGGCACGGAAAAGGGCGCCCGGTGCGGGACCGGGCGCCCTCGTCGCCGTGCCGGCGTTACGCGGTCGCCGCGTCCGCCGCCTGGGCCCTCAGCGCGCGCTCGACGCCCGAGCGGGACTCCGAGACCAGCCGGCGCAGGGCCGCGCCGGGCTCGGCCGAGGCCAGCCAGGCGTCCGTCCTGGCCAGCGTGTCCTCGGACACCTGCACCGCCGGGTACAGGCCGATCGCGATCTGCTGGGCCATCTCGTGCGAACGGGCGTTCCAGACGTCCTTGAGGACCTCGAAGTACCGCTCCGCGTAAGGCGCCAGCAGCTCCCGCTGGTCGGTCTGCACGAAGCCGCCGATCACCGCCTCCTGCACGGCGTTCGGCAGCTTGTCGGAGTCGACGACCGACGCCCACGCCTCCGCCTTGGCCTCCGGCGTGGGACGGGCCGCCCGGGCGGTGGCCGCGTGCCGCTCTCCGGCCGCGGTCCGGTCCCGCTCGTACTCCGCGGCGATCTCCGCCTCGTCGAAGCGGCCGACCGCCGCGAGCCGCTCCACGAACGCCCAGCGCAGCTCCGTGTCGACGGCCAGGCCCTCGATGGTCTGCGAGCCGTCCAGCAGCGCCTCGAGCAGGTCGAGCTGCTCCGGCGTGCGGGCCGTCGCCGCGAAAGCGCGGGCCCAGGCGAGCTGGTGGTCGCTGCCCGGACCGGCCGAGCGCAGGTGGGCCAGCGTGGCGTCGGTCCAGCGGGTCAGCAGGGCCTCGCGGGCGGCCGGGTCGGCGTACAGGTCGACGGCCAGCTTCACCTGACGCTGCAGCGACTGCACCACACCGATGTCGGACTCCTTGCCGATGCCGGACAGCACCAGCGACAGGTAGTCCCGGGTGGCCAGCTCGGCGTCGCGGGTCATGTCCCAGGCCGAGGCCCAGCACAGGGCGCGCGGCAGGGAGGCCTCGAAGTCGCCGAGGTGCTCGGTGACGGTCCGCAGGGACTCCTCGTCCAGCCGGACCTTCGCGTACGACAGGTCGTCGTCGTTGAGCAGGACGACCGCGGGCCGGGGCCTGCCCGAGAGCTGCGGCACCGCCGTCAGCTCGCCGTCGACGTCCAGCTCGATCCGGTCGGTGCGCACCAGCTTGCCGCGGCCGTCCAGGTCGTACAGGCCGATCGCGATGCGGTGCGGGCGCAGCACCGGCTCGCCCTTGGCCCCGGCGGGCAGCGCCGGGGCCTCCTGGCGGACGGCGAAGGAGGTGATGACGCCCTCGGCGTCCGTCTCGATCTCCGGGCGCAGCACGTTGATGCCGGCCGTCTCCAGCCACTGCTTCGACCAGGTCTTCAGGTCGCGGCCGGAGGTCTCCTCCAGGGCGCCCAGCAGGTCGGACAGGCGCGTGTTGCCGTACGCGTGCCGCTTGAAGTAGGCCTGCACGCCCTTGAAGAACTCGTCCTCGCCGACGTACGCGACGAGCTGCTTGAGCACGCTCGCGCCCTTGGCGTAGGTGATGCCGTCGAAGTTGACGAGCACGTCGTCCAGGTCACGGATGTCGGCCATGATCGGGTGCGTGGAGGGGAGCTGGTCCTGCCGGTACGCCCAGGTCTTCATGGAGTTCGCGAACGTCGTCCACGCGTGCGGCCAGCGGGAGCCGGGCGCGGCGGCCTGGCAGGCGATGGAGGTGTAGGTGGCGAACGACTCGTTCAGCCACAGGTCGTTCCACCACTCCATGGTGACCAGGTCGCCGAACCACATGTGGGCCAGCTCGTGCAGGATGGTCTCGGCCCGCACCTCGTACGCCGCGTCGGTCACCTTGGACCGGAACACGTACTGGTCGCGGATGGTGACCGCGCCCGCGTTCTCCATCGCGCCGGCGTTGAACTCGGGCACGAAGAGCTGGTCGTACTTCTCGAACGGGTACGCCAGCCCGAACTTCTCCTGGAACCAGTCGAAGCCCTGCCGGGTCACCTCGAAGATGGCGTCCGAGTCCAGGAACTCGGCCAGCGACGGACGGCAGTAGATGCCGAGCGGCACGCTCTGCCCGTCCCGCTCGTACACGCTGTGCACCGAGTGGTACGGGCCGACGATCAGCGCCGTGATGTACGACGAGATGCGGGGCGTCGGCTCGAAGACCCAGACGTTCTCCTGCGGCTCCGGCGTCGGCGAGTTGGAGATGACCGTCCAGCCCTCCGGCGCCTTCACGGTGAACTGGAAGGTCGCCTTCAGGTCGGGCTGCTCGAACGAGGCGAAGACCCGGCGGGCGTCCGGCACCTCGAACTGGGTGTACAGGTATGCCTGCTCGTCCACCGGGTCCACGAAGCGGTGCAGGCCCTCGCCGGTGTTGGTGTAGGCGCAGTCGGCCACGACGCGCAGGATGTTGCGCCCGTCCAGCAGGTCGCGCAGCGCGATCCGCGAGTCGGCGAACACCTCGGCGGGGTCGAGCGGGTCCCCGTTCAGCGTCACCTCGTGGACGGCCGGGGCCACCAGGTCGATGAACGACGTGGCGCCCCTCTCGGCCACGTCGAAGCGCACCGTCGTCACGGACCGGTAGGTGCCGCCCTCCTGCGCGCCGGAGAGGTCGAGATCGATCTCGTACGAGTCAACGGTGAGCAGCTTCGCCCGCTGCCGCGCCTCTTCGCGAGTCAGGTTTGTGCCAGGCACGCGGTCATCTCCTCGTTATGTGTGGGTTGCGCCATCCTTCCATGGCGGCCACGGGGAAAGCGATGAGCCCGGGCATGCGAAAGGGGCGGTCACGCGTACGCGGCCGCCCCCTCGCACCGGGTGCCTAATTCTCGGCCAGCTCGGCCGCCACCAGCTCCGCGATCTGCACCGCGTTCAGCGCGGCGCCCTTGCGGAGGTTGTCGTTGGAGACGAACAGCGCCAGGCCGTTGTCCGCTGTCTCGTCACGGCGGATCCGGCCGACGTACGACGGGTCCTGGCCGGCCGCCTGGAGCGGGGTCGGGATGTCGGAGATGGCCACGCCCGGGGCGCCCGCGAGCAGCTCGGTCGCCCGCTCGGGGCTGAGCGGCCGGGCGAAACGGGCGTTGACCTGGAGGGAGTGACCGGAGAAGACGGGGACGCGCACGCAGGTGCCGGAGACCTTGAGGGCCGGGATCTCCAGGATCTTGCGGGACTCGTGGCGCAGCTTCTGCTCCTCGTCGGTCTCGCCCAGACCGTCGTCGACGATCGAACCGGCCAGCGGGACCACGTTGAAGGCGATGGTGCGCTTGTAGACCTGCGGCTCGGGGAAGTCGACCGCGGAGCCGTCGTGGGTCAGCTTGTCGGCCTCGGCGGCCACCTTCTGCACCTGGCCGTGCAGCTCGGCCACGCCCGCCAGACCGGAGCCGGACACCGCCTGGTAGGTGGCGACGACCAGTGCCTCGAGGCCGGCCTCCTCGTGCAGCGGCTTCAGGACCGGCATCGCCGCCATGGTGGTGCAGTTCGGGTTGGCGATGATGCCCTTGGGGCGGTCGGCGATGGCGTGCGGGTTGACCTCGGCCACCACCAGGGGGACCTCCGGGTCGCGGCGCCAGGCCGAGGAGTTGTCGATCACCACGGCGCCCTGGGAGGCGACCTTCTCGGCCAGCGCCCGGGAGGTCGCGCCGCCGGCGGAGAAGAGCACGATGTCCAGGCCGGAGTAGTCGGCGGCCGCCGCGTCCTCCACCGTCACGCCGTCCAGCACGGTGCCGGCCGAGCGGGCCGAGGCGAACAGGCGCAGCTCGGTGACGGGGAAGTTCCGCTCCGCGAGGATCCTGCGCATGACCGTGCCGACCTGACCGGTGGCTCCGACGATTCCGACCCTCACGGCGACTCCCTCTGTGTGTCTGTTGCTGCTTGCCTTCGCATGACCGGGGCTTTTCCATCATGCGGCCAGCCCCGGTCCACCTGTCCAATTCTTTGCGGCGCCTGCCCGCGGAGTGGGACACGGTCACCCGGCGTCCGGTTCCGGACCTCCGTCGTGCACCGCGCTGAGCTGCAGATGTTTCCCCGGCGGCGGCCCCGCGCCGGAAGCTGTGCTGTGCCGCCCCTGCCCGCCCGGGCACCGGCCACGCGGAGGTGTGACGTACGCCTCTCGCGTCCCCGTCGGACGGCCGAACGTTTCCGCCCCCTCACGCGTCGTAGGGGCAAAAGCGTGAGGGGGTGGCTTGTGCTGCGCGGAGGGGCGCGCCGCGACCAGGGGGCGTACGCCGGTGCGGACCGCACCGGCGGGGACCCGCTGGACGCGGCCCAGGAACGCCGGGTGCGGGCGGTGCTCGCGCTCGGCGGGGTGCCGCAGGCGGACCTGCCGGACGGGGTGCAGCAGGTCCGCCTGCGGCTGCTGGAGCGGGCCGCGAGCGGGCGCGAGGCGCCGCGGGACGTCTCGGCGTGGGCGGCGGTGGTCGCCTCCAACCTCGCCATGGACTGGCACCGGGCCAAACGGCGCCAGGAGCGGCTGGGGGAGCGGCTCGCGTCCCTGCGGGAGCCGTCGCACCCGTCGGGCGAGGAGACCAGCGTGCTCTCCCTCGCCGTCGCCCGTGGCCTGGACGAACTGCCCGACGCCCAGCGCCAGGTCCTGATCCTGCGCTTCTTCGCCGACCTGCCGGTGCGGGACATCGCCGGGGAACTGGGCGTTCCCGAGGGCACGGTCAAGAGCCGGTTGCACACGGCGGTCCGCGCCCTGCGCCGGCGACTGCACGAGGACGAGGTGGTGTGAGATGTCCGCCGGACACGAGGACGGGGAGCACGGCGGCATGGACGCCCTGATGGCCGCGATCACAGGCGCCCCCCTGCCACCGCAGGCCCAGGGGGACCCCGCCCTCCTCGCGGAGCACCGCTCGGCCGAGGCGGACGTGGCGGTGCTGAAGGAGCAACTGGTCCGGCTCGCCGAGGCCCTGACGGGGGAGCCGCAGCAGCCGGCGCCAGGGACGTCGGCCGCGGACGGGCCGGCGGGCGAGGGCGCGGGCGGGGGTGCCGAGGGGGCCGGGACGGAGGGTGCCGAGGGGGCCGGGACGGAGGGTGCCGCCGGGTCCGCTCCCGCGGGCGCACGGGGCGCCGGCCGGCCGCGGAGCGTCAGGCGGCCGGGCGGGGCCGGGCGGCCGGGCCGGCCGGGCGGGGTCCGGCGCGGGGCGCGGGTGGTGCTCGGGTCGGTGGCCGGGGTGATGGCCTTCGGGCTGGTGGCGGGGCTCGGCTGGGCGGTGGTGCGGTCGGGTGAAGACCTCTCGGCGGGCTCGGACAAGAGCGCCGACGCGAAGAGCCGGGCGGACGGCCCGGCCCGGGCCGCGAGCGGGCCGGCGCTCTCCTGCTACCGGCTGCTCGCCGAGGGCACCGTCACCCGGGTGGACCGGCGGACGCGCGCCCCCCGGATCCGCGTCGTGCTCACCGTGACCCGCTCCTACCGGCCCGCCCACGGCCCGTCGGAGGTCGCCTTCCTCCTCGGCGCCACGGCGAGCCCGGCCCCGCGCTCCGGGCAGCACGTGCTGGCCGGGGTGGGCCGGGGACGGCAGGAGGCGAGCCTGTGGGCCGTCGGCGACGCCCGGGTGGCCGACGAACGCGCCCGGTTCACCGGGACGGCGCCAGAGTCCGCGCCCGCCCCGTGCGACGAGCCGTGAACCGGGCGGGGGGGGACCCTGGTCACGGGGCACGGGGCACGGCCTTGGCAGCGCCGCTGCCGCTCGCCGCGGCGGCGCTCGTCCCGGGTTCGACCGTCCGCGCGGTTGTCGCCGTCTTGGCGGCCTCGGTGTCAGGGCAAGGGTGCGCGTGTCCCGCGTACCGGTGCCCCACGCCCGCACCGTCCACGCCGCGTCGGCGTCAGCGCACGGGTGCGCGACGTGCGGGACGGCCGGGGCGGGCCGCGTCGGGGAGGCGGTGGTCCGGTGAGACGGCCGAGGGGCGGGCGCCCGTGTCCGGACGCCCGCCCCTCGCCTGGGGTCACCCCGTTACTGCGTGACCTTCTCGATCTTCACGCTGCCGGTGCCCGCGGCCGTGCCGCGGCCGTTGACGAGCTGGACCTGGCCGAAGAACTCGCGGCCGGCGGGAGCCGCGGCGGCCGCCGTGACCTGTCCGCTCACCGTGGCCGAGTCGCCCGTGCCGAGCTTGACCGCGGCCGAGCCGTCGACCGTGACGGTGCCGAGCGTGCTGGAGAAGAACACGTCCCGGTAGTCGTAGTCGGTCGAGCCGGCCGGGACCGAGTAGCCGACGACCTTGACGGTGTACGTTCCGGCGGCCGGGGACGGGATGGAGACCGCCTCCTCCGAGTCGCCGTCCGCGGACTGCGCGACCTGCTTGCCGGCCGAGTCGTACACGGTCAGGTCCAGGTCGGCGGCCGCGTCGGAGACGTTGCCGATCGCCACGTCCAGGGACTTGGCGCCGGCCGGGACGTCCACCGTGGTGGTCTGCGTCTCGCCTTCCTTGATGGCCGGGCGGGCCGACTTGGAGGAGCCCAGCGGACCGCCGACCAGCTTGCCGTCCAGCGCCGCGTACTTGTTGGTCACCTTCCAGGAGACCGCGGCCGGCGTGCCGACCTTCGCCTCGGGCACGGTCACGGTCTGCGGGTCGAAGGCCGCGCCGAGCACGGTGACGTCCAGCTTGTAGGGGTTGTCCAGCAGCGGGGACGTGCGCCGGGACTCGACCTCGACCTCCCAGACGCCGGGCTGCGGGTCGGCGTAGGAGCGGACGTCCGGCTTGCAGCCGTTGCCGTCGAGGTAGTTGTTGTAGCAGTACGGCGTGCTGGTGTTGTCCACCGGAGTGCCGTACGGGTGGATCGCGATGAACCGGGTCTGGCTCTTGTCCTTGAGCCCGCCGATCGCGACCTCCAGCGACCTGGCGCCCTCGGGCACGTTCACGAAGTACGACCGGGTGCTGTTGCGCTGCACCGAACCGGACGCGGAGTAGGTGTAGTTCACCGGGGAGGCGACCACCACGGTGGTGAGGATCTGCTTGTCGGTCCCCTCCGTGCGCGGGTCGTCGACGTCCAGGATCGCGCTCTTCAGGCCGGCCGACCCCGGGGCCGCCTGGACCTTGACCGTCACCGGCTGGTTCAGCGGCAGCCGCACGTCGTCGTCACCGACGATCCGGAAGGTCCGCTCGGCGTTGTTCTCGAAGCGCAGCTCGTGCCGCAGGGCGCGGTCCGGGCCGGAGGTACGGGTGATGGTCACGTCGTACGTCTTGCGCTGACCGGCCTTCAGGCCGCCCTCGCGGTCGTACAGACCGGTGCCGAAGCCCGGGGTCTTCAGCGCGTAGTCGATCGCGGTGTCGACCGGGGCCTTCACGGTGTAGTCGTGGGCGGTGGCGCCGTGGCGGATCGCGTCCCAGGCGTCCACGATGTCGATGAGGCCGGCGCCCTCCTCGTAGGCCTGCACACCGCTGATGTGGTCCGCGGTCGAGGTCAGCGCGGTGCGCAGGTCCGCGGGCGTCAGGTCGATGCCCTTCTGCTTGGCGGCGCTCAGCAGCAGCGCGCTCGCGCCCGCCGCCTGCGGGGAGGCCATCGAGGTGCCCTGGAGCATCGAGTAGCCGGCCGGCAGCGAGTAACCCGCATCGGCGACCGGGGAGCCCGGCAGCCAGGTCTGGGTGGTGTTGATCGCGGCGCCGGGCGCGCTCAGGGTCGGGGTGAAGCCGCCGTCCTCACGCGGGCCGCGCGAGGAGAAGGGCATCATCGCGTACTTGGTCTCCACGGCGGAGCCGTAGTTGGCGGCCCAGGTGTCCTTGGAGATGGTCGCGCCGACGGAGATCACCTTGTCCGCGAGGCCGGGGTCGCCGATCGTGTTGGCGCCCGGGCCGGAGTTGCCGGCGGAGATCACGAGCTGGACGCCGTAGGTGTCGATGAGCCGCGTGTACAGCTCGGCGCGCGCGTTGTTGCCGTCGTTCAGCGCCGGCAGGCCGCCGATGGACATGTTGACGATGTCGACGCCGCGGTTGGCGACCAGGTCGATCATGCCCTCGGTGAGCGCGACGTTGGTGCAGCCGCCGCTCCAGGTGCAGGCCCGGGAGGAGACGATCTTCGCGCCGGGGGCCGCGCCGCTCATCCTGCCGCCGAACAGCCCGTTGGCGGAGGTGATGCCGGCGACGTGCGTGCCGTGCTCGGACTCGATGACGCCGATGTTGACGAAGTCGGCCGTCTTGCCGACCCAGTCGCCGCCGTACGGGTCGGTCGGCACGTCCTTGCGGATCTGCACGACGAACGGCTGCCGCTCGACCACGTCGGTCTTCGGGTCGTCGGTGCCGAAGTACCCGATCTGGTAGCCGTCCTTGTACGGCTTCATCGGGGTGTCGTCGGTGAAGTCGAAGTTGTTGTTCAGGTCGACGCGGACGGTACCGGCGGCCGGGTCGTACAGGACGCCCCAGACGTCGGTGGTGTCGCCGTCCCGGTTGGCGTCGCCCGCCGCGTCGCCGCCGGCCGTGGACGACTCGCGGAACAGGTTGACCTGGTAGTCGCCCTGGGGCGCCTTCCAGGTGGCGCCGCCGTAGGAGAACGACGGGCCGCTGACCGGGTTGGTCATCCGGCGCCAGGTGCCGTCGCCGTCGATGATCGGGTCGGTTGCCGTCACCCAGTCGGTGATCTTCCGCTCACCGGTGGTGGTCTTCTGCAGCGCCGGGTGGCCGAGGTCGACGCCGGAGTCGAGGATGCCGATCGTGACGCCCCGCCCGTCCGCCTTCGGGTGGTCCTTGACGAAGTCGACGGCACCGGTCTCGAAGGACGGGTTGTACGGGTTCTTGGCCGGGGTGTCCTTGCCGGGTCCGGAGTAAGTGGCCGCCGAACTCTGGCCCTTGGCGTCCTGCGCGGTGTCCGCGCCGGGCGTCGGGTCGTCCAGCGGGATCTCCTGGCGCAGGTCGATCGCGTGCACGGAGGACAGCTTCGCGGCGGCCGCGATCGCCGAGTCGGCCTTCGCGGTCGGCACGGTCGCCCGGACGTAGCCGAGCTTGTCGTAGGTGCGGCCCACCGAGCCGCCCTTGACCGCGTCCAGCTCCGCGGCGACCTGCTCGGTCTGCCCGGGCGCGGTGGCGACCATCATCGTGACGTTCTTGTCGCCGTTCGCCTTGGCCTCGGCGAGCCGGTCGGCGTCGTCCGAACCGAGCTTGTCGTGGGCTGACTTGACGGCGGGATCGGCCGTGGCGGGTGTCGCCTCCGCGCCGAGGGCCAGCGGTACCGGCCCGGCCGCGGAGAGGGCGGCCACCACGCCCACGGCCACGGCTATGCGGGCCAGGCGTCTCGGGCCGGATATCGGTTCGCGCTCGGGGGTGTGGGTCATCGGCATCCCTTGCAGGTGAGTAAACCAGTGCCGGACGAGCGCACAGCTTTACCCAAGGCGCGGAACTTTGGGGACCGTTGACCCAAACGAAATCAATGTATGGGGAAAACCCGCTATGGGATTCGGGTGGATGAAGCCCGGTTGCTCCCGGTTCCGCTCAACTCTCCTTGGAGCGGGCGTAATGCCGGGACGCCTTGGCGCGGTTGCCGCACGACGCCATAGAGCACCAGCGGCGGGTGCCGTTGCGGGAGGTGTCGAAGAAGTGCAGCACGCAGGCCTCGTGGGCGCAGCGGCGGATCCGGTCCGGGGCCCGGCCGAGCAGGTCCAGGTAGTCGCGGGCGGCGAGCCAGGCCGGCGCCCAGGAGGCGTCGGCGAACTCCGGTTCCTCGTGGGCCCCGTCGACGGTCAGCCGGGCCCTGATGCGCCCGTGCGCCAGCACGGCGTCGACGAGCGCGGCGCCCCGGGCCGGCGACCCGTCCACGGCGGCGCCGAGCGCCTCCCGCGCCTGCCGCAGGTGGCGCAGCACGTCCGCGTCGGCCGGGTGCTCGCCGGCCAGCCCGTTGGCCGCGAGCCACACCGCGAGGCCGTCCGTGCCGTCGAGCAGGTCCCGGGACACGCCCTCCTCGTTCCACCGCGTGTTGAGCAGGTCGAGGGCGAGCGGCTCACCGGTGAGCGGACGGGGATCGCGGTCGGCGGACATGGGGCACTCCTTCTTCGCTAACCACTCAAGGGTACGTGACCGGTTGACGCTCCAGTTTCTAACCTCTAACGTGATTGATGAAGGTTAGAAACTCCGAAGGGGAGAGCCATGACCCTGCGCACCGGCCACACCGGCCTGAACGTCACCGACCTCGACCGTTCCCTCGCCTTCTACCGGGACGTCCTGGGGTTCGCGCTGCTCGCCGAGGGCAAGGAGGACGACCGCAGGTACGCGTTCCTGGGCGAGGCCGGGGGCGACGGACCCGTCCTCACCCTCTGGCAGCAGGCCCGCGCCACCTACGACGGCGCCCGGGCCGGCCTGCACCACCTCGCCTTCACGGCCGATTCGGTGGACCGGGTCCGGGAGCACGAGGCGGCGCTCAGGGCCGCCGGGGTGGAGTTCGCCCACGAGGGCGTGGTGGCCCACCGGGAGGGCTCGGCCTCCGGCGGGATCTTCTTCCACGACCCGGACGGCACCCGGCTGGAGATCTCCGTCCCGCATGGCGCCGAGGGCGCCCCCGCCCCGCACGCCTCCGCTCCGACCTGCGGTTTCTTCTAGGGCATCGCGCCATGAGCGTCTATCACGCCGGTTCCCGCGCCGTGCAGGACCTGGCCGGGGTGCGGGACCGCGCCGATCACGTCGGCCGCTCCCTCACCCCGGACATCAAGCCGGTCGCGGCGGCCTTCCTGGAGCTCCAGCCGCTGCTCGTCGTGGGCGCCGCCGACCCCGCCACGGGCCGGGTGTGGGCCTCGCCGGTCACCGGCGCCCCCGGCTTCGTCCGGGCCGCCGGGCCCCGGCGGATGTCCGTCACCGGCGGCCCGCCCCCGGCCGACCCGCTCGCGGCGGCCCTGACCGCCCCGGGCATCCCCGTGGGCACCATCGCGCTCGATCCGCGCACCCGGCGCCGGATGCGGCTCAACGGCCGGCTCCGGCCGACACCGCGCGGCTTCGCCGTCGCGGCGGAGCAGGTGTTCGCCAACTGCCCCAAGTACATCCAGCGCCGGGAGACCTGCGAGCGGGTCCAGGACCGCGTGCCGGGCACGCCCCGCCCGCTGACCGCGCTCGGCGACGAGCAGGCCGCGCTCGTCGCGGCGGCCGACACCTTCTTCCTGGCCACCGTGCACACCGACGGAGCCGACGCCAGCCACCGCGGCGGCAACCCGGGCTTCGTCCGGGTCGTCTCACCGCGCGAACTGGCCTGGCCGGACTATCCCGGCAACGCCATGTTCCGCAGCCTCGGCAACCTGCACACCGACCCGCGCGCCGGACTGCTCTTCCTGGACTGGACGACCGGCACCACCCTCCAGCTCACCGGCTCGGCCCGCACCGGGTTCGGTGCCGGCGGCGAGCGCACGGTCCGCTTCACCGTCACCGGCGGCGTGCACACCCCGGCCGCCCTGCCGCTGCGCTGGTCCGCGCCGGGGTATTCACCCGCCAACCCGGACATCCCGCGCTAACGTCCGGACATGCGACAGAAGTTGAGAGTGGCGGCCTACGCCGTGTGCGTCCGCGACGGGCAGATCCTGCTGGCCCGCTCCCCGGCCCCCGGCGGCACCCACGAGTGGGTGCTGCCGGGCGGCGGCATGGAGCACGGCGAGGACCCGTACGACACCGTCCGGCGTGAGGTCACCGAGGAGACCGGCTACCGGATCGAGGTGACCCGGCTGCTCGGCGTGGACTCCTCCCGCCATGTCTTCCGCGGTGGCCGGCCGCCGCGCCGCACCGACCACCAGGGGGTGCGGATCGTCTACGAGGCCGAGGTCACCGGCGGCGAACTCCGCCACGAGATCGGCGGCTCCACCGACTTCGCGGCCTGGCAGGACCTCGACGCGGTGCCCGGCCTCACCCGGATCCGCCTCGTCGACGTGGCGCTGCGGCTGTGGCGGGAGCGCCCGGAGACCGGACATCTCGCCCCCGGAGCCCGTCCCCTACCCCGTCAGATGAACGAGGAGTGACCGCCCCCGGGCCGCCCGCGTTCCACTCCGTGGCCGCGCCGAGCACCCCGTGATCCACGTACGGTGATCGGCGTTGCGCGTTGCCGCCCTGTTCACGCACAGGTCATCCCCGGTGCCAACCATCCAGAGCGAGCGGGGCGTTCGCGCCTTCGACGGCCCGCGACCACCGCCGACGCGTTCGCACCCGGGGAGACCGCGCCATGTCGCGCACACGCTCTGTCACCACCTCCACGCTGGGGGTCCACCGCCGTACCGTGCTCGCCGCCGCCGGAGCGGTCTCGCTCTCCGCGGGCGTCGGCTACGCACTGCGCCCCACCGACAGCCAGGCCGCCACCACCGCCGAGGCGCCCGTCGCCACCTCCCGCGAGGCGGCCCCGGCCCCGCTCGTCCCCTACACCAAGGGCACCACCCTCGCCTCCGTCGCCGCGCCCGTGGGCCGCTCCGGCTACCGCCGGCTCGGCGACGGCCCCGGCTGGCAGCGGGTCGTGCGGGACGAGCTGGCCGCGCCCAAGTCCGGCCGGGCCGGCCGCCGCACCACCCTCGCGGCGTTCGTGCAGTTCACGGACCTGCACCTGATGGACGTCCAGCACCCGCTGCGCCTGGAGTTCCTGCGCGCCCACGACCCGCACGCCTGGCGCCCGCACGAGGCGCTCACCGTGCCCGGCGCCGTCTCGCTCGTCGAGCGGGTCAACGCGCTGCGCGCCGCCCCCGTCACCGGCGCCCCGCTGCACTTCGTGATGACCACCGGCGACAACACCGACAACAACGCCCACTCCGAACTGGAGTGGTTCATGAAGGTGATGAGCGGCGGCCGCATCACCCCCGACTCCGGGGACCCGCGCCACTACGAGGGCGTGCAGAACAGCGGCCTGAAGCTGTACTGGCAGCCCGGCTCCACCGCACGCGACGGCGACAAGGCGCTCGGCTTCCCCTACCTGAAGGGCTTCCTCGCCGCCGCCACCCGCGAGGTCCGCAGCCCCGGCCTCAACCTGCCCTGGTACTCCACCGTCGGCAACCACGACGCCCTCCCGCTCGGCTGCTACGGCTCCCACGGCGACCCGTACCTCACCGAGGCGGCCATCGGCGGCCGGAAGCTGATGAGCGTCTCCGCCGCCGACGCCAAGAAGCTCCAGGACACCATCAAGAAGGCCACCGATCCCAAGGGCGTCGGCTACCGCGACTTCCTCAAGGCCCACGCCCGCTCCATGCGCCAGGTCACCCCGGACGAGAAGCGGGCCCCCTACACCCGCGCCGACTACCTGAAGGCCCACCTGGACCCCGCCCACCAGGGTCTCGGCCCGGCCGGCCACGGCTACTCCTCGGCGAACCTGGACGCCGGCACCCAGTACTACGCCTTCCGCGTCTCCGAGGACGTCATCGGTATCAGCCTCGACACCACCGACCCCGGCGGCCACTACGAGGGGTCCATCGGCACCGCCCAGCTCAAGTGGCTCGACCGGACGCTGAAGGACAACAAGGACTCCTACGCCGTCGTCTTCAGCCACCACACCAGCAAGACCATGACCAACACCCGCCCCGACCCGGACCGGCCGGGGGAGCGCCGTCACAACGGCGCCGAGGTCGTCTCGCTGCTCTCCTCCCACCGCAACGTGCTCGCCTGGGTGAACGGACACATCCACCGCAACGACATCACCCCGCACCAGGCCTCCGGCGGCCGCTCCTTCTGGGAGATCTCCACCGCCTCGCACGTCGACTTCCCCCAGCTCGCCCGCGTCGTCGAACTCGTCGACAACAAGGACGGCACCCTCTCCGTCTTCACCACCCTGATCGAATCCGCCGCCCCGCACCGCACCGACCACGCCGACCTCTCGCAGACCGGCCTCGCGGCCCTCTACCGTGAGCTGTCGTACAACGCCCCGGGCGCGAGCAAGGCGCTCGCGGGCGACGCCGTGGACCGGAACACGGAACTGGTGCTGAAGAAGGGCTGAAAGTCACCCGACCGGGTCACGGGCAGGCACGATCGCGACCGCAGCCGGGTATCTCCCCCCGACCGCACCGGACATCACACGTTGGGGGAACAGCATGCGCGTCCGCACCGCCCTGGTGGGCACCACCGCCCTGCTCCTGTCGGCGGCCCCGGCGGGCCCGGCCGTCGCGGCCGGGCCCGCCGCGGACGGCCGCTCCGCCGGCGCTCACGCCGCCACCCGCCGGGCGATCGAGGCCGCGGTCGCGGCCGGGGCGCCCGGGGCGACCGTCACCGTCCGGGACACCCGCGGCACCTGGTCGGCGACCGCGGGCGTGGGCGACGTCCGCACCGGCGCGCCGCGCTCGGCCGCCGACCACTACCGGGTCGGCAGCATCACCAAGACCTTCGTGGCCACCGTCCTGCTCCAGCTCGAGGCGGAGGGCCGGCTCACCCTCGACGACACCGTGGACACCTGGCTGCCCGGGCTGCTGCGGGGCCACGGCCACGACGGCCGCCGGATCACCCTCCGGCAACTGCTCGACCACACCAGCGGCATCTACGGCTACACCTCCGACGACGACTTCGTGCGCACCTACTTCCTCGCGGACGGCTTCTTCCGGCACCGCTACGACACGCTCACCCCGCGGGACCTGGTGGCCATCGCCATGCGGCACCGTCCGGACTTCGCGCCGGGCACGTCCTGGAAGTACTCCAACACCAACTACGTCGTCGCCGGCATGGTGATCGAGAAGGTGACGGGCCACTCGTACGCCACCGAGATCACCCGGCGCGTCATCCGGCCGCTGCGGCTCACCGCCACCTCCCTGCCCGGCACCCGGGTCACCGTCCCGCGGCCCAGCGCCCGCGCCTACTCCAAGCTCGCCACGGCCGCGACGGGCCCGACCTACGACGTCACCGAACTGAACCCCTCCATCGCCTCGGCGGCCGGCGAGATGATCTCGGACTCGGCGGACCTCGGCCGCTTCTACTCCGCCCTGCTGCGCGGCAGGCTGCTCCCGCCCCGGCAGCTCAAGGAGATGAAGACCACCGTGCCGACCGGCGACCCCTCCGGCACCCGGTACGGGCTGGGCCTGACGGACACGACGCTGAGCTGCGGCGTGCACGTCTGGGGCCACGACGGCGCCATCCACGGCTCCGCCTCCTCGGCGGTGACCACGGCGGACGGCCGGCACTGGCTCGCGCTCAACCTCAACGGCGACTGGACGGGCGGCGCCGGCGCCGTCGTCGAGAAGGAGTTCTGCGAGAAGCCGTCCCGGGTCCCGGCCCAGCCGTCCCGGGTCCCGGCCCAGCCGTCCCGGGTCCAGGCCCAGCCGTCCTAAGTCCCGGCCCTGGGCAGCACCACCACGTACGCGGCCGGGTCGCGGTCGCCGGACGCCATCAGGGCCGTCCTGACCACTGCCGCCTGCTGCTCCGTGGACTCGGCGAGTTTGCGCGGGGTGACGTGGACGACCGTGATCCCCAGCCGCTCCAGGTGCTCCCGTTTGCGGACGTACTCCGACCACATCGCGTCCTCGTCCCGGCGGGGCGCACGGGTGTCCAGCTCCACCGCGACGGCCTGCTCGGGCCAGTACGCGTCCAGGCCGCCGAGGTGGGGGCCGCCGGGCAGGCGCAGGTCGACGTTCCAGACCGGGTCGGGCAGCCCGTACTCGCGGACCATCCGGTACAGCCGGTCCTCCGCGACCGCCCGGCCCTCGGCCACCAGCGAGTCCACCGCGCCCGTCACGTGCGGTCGGTTCAGCAGCCTCGCCCGGGTCAGCTCGCGCACCACCGCCGCCGGTTCGCAGTGGCCGTCGCGCACCGCCTCGGTCAGCAGCCGGCGCACCAGGCCCGCGTCCGTCAGCTCCGCCACCGCGTCCGCCAGCGCGCGCGGCACCGGCGCCACCGGCAGGCCCGTCACCGCCACGGGCGTGGGCAGGTCCGGGACGCGCAGCACGCGGACGTAGCCCGTGGTGCGCAGCCGGCGCAGCCGCGGGACCAGGACGTCGACGCGTTCCAGGGAGAGCAGCGGAGGGGTGGCGGCGAAGCCGTGCAGGGTGAGCGCCGCCAGACCGGTGATCATCGTCTCCTGGTACGCCGGGCGGTGCGGGTCGCCCGCGCCGGGCTGCGTCGGCACGCCCGGGGCCGATTCCCGCGCCGCGTACAGCAGCGCGCCGTGCAGCCGCTCCTCGCTGGTGGGCGGCCCGGTGTGGAGCAGGACCACGTTCGGCAGCAGCAGGTGCCAGGCGCCGCCGGGGCGGCACTGCTCGTTCAGCTCGGCCGTGGAGACACCGTGGGAGCGGAGCTGAGCGGCCGTCATGATGCGCCGGCCGGCCTCGGGGAGGTGGCGCAGGGTGCGGGGGGAGAGCGGGGTGTTGTGCGTCATGGCGTCGACGTTCCCGCGCTTCGTCCCCCCTGTAACCGCTGTTACACGGTCGTCGAGGAATGCGGACAACCCGGCCCTAAAGGACGGGTGTTCGGGTGCCGAGTAGGCACGGGAAACCCCTGGTCCGATCGGGTCCGGACCAGGGGTTACGGCTGCTATTGACTGAATTCCGTAACGGTCACCGAACGCGGAATCCTTGGCCAGGGCTCATCGGCCGGCCGCCGCCTCGTCGCACTCCTGTGCGCGCAGCGCCCGCGCCAGATCGTCCCGCGCCTCCAGCACCAGACGGCGCAGCGCCGGAGCCGCGTCCGCGTGCGCCCCGAGCCAGGTGTCGGTCGCCTCGAGCGTCTCCGGCCGGTCCTGGAGGGCGGGGTACAGGCCGCGCACGACGTCCATGCCGATCTGGATCGACCGCTCCCGCCACACCCGCTCGATCGCCGCGAAGTACTTCTGCGCGTACGGCGCGGTCAGCTCCCGCTGGGAGGGCAGGCCGAAGCCCGCGATGGTCGCCTCCACGAGCGCGTTGGACAGCGCGTCGGACTCCACCACCTGCGCCCAGGCCTGCGCCTTCACCGCCGCAGACGGGCGGGCCGCCAGGCAGCGGACCTGGTGCCGCTTGCCGGACGCCGTGTCGTCGCGGGCCAGTTCGGCCGCGAGCACCGCCTCGTCCGCCGCGCCGTGCGCCGCCAGCGGCTCCAGGAACGCCCAGCGCAGCTCCTGGTCCACCGCCAGTCCTTCGACCGTCTCCGTGCCGTCCAGCAGGTCCTTCAGCAGGGCGAGGTCCGCCTCCGCCGAGGCCACGGCGGCGAAGAAGCGCGCCCAGGCGAGCTGCTGCTCGCTGCCCGGACCGGCCGCCCGCAGCTCGCGCAGCGCGCCCTCGGCCACCAGCCGTTCACCGTTCGCCCGCCACCCGGGCGCCGCGTAGTGCACCAGCGCCGAGTTCGCCCAGGCGTGCAGCATCTGCAGCACGCCGATGTCGGACTCGCGGCCCGCGAACCGCAGCACCAGGCCGACGAAGTCCCGGGCCGGCAGCAGGGCGTCGCGGGTGAGGTTCCACAGCGCCGACCAGCACAGGGCGCGGGCCAGCGGGTCGGTGAGCGCGCCCAGGTGCTCGCGCAGCGTGGTCAGCGAGGTCTCGTCGAAGCGGACCTTGCAGTACGTCAGGTCGTCGTCGTTGACCAGCACCAGCTCCGGGGCCTGCGCGCCGGCCAGCTCCGTCACGACCGTGCGCGGGCCCTCGACATCCGTCTCCACGCGCGCGTAACGCTCCAGCGCGCCCTCGGGGGTGCGC
This sequence comes from Streptomyces sp. NPDC056580, assembly GCF_042793175.1. Lineage (NCBI taxonomy): Bacteria > Bacillati > Actinomycetota > Actinomycetes > Kitasatosporales > Streptomycetaceae > Streptomyces > Streptomyces sp. NPDC056580. The sequence goes on from NZ_JBHTVE010000002.1 coordinate 87,764, forward strand.
CGGTACAGGCCCACCGCCACCCGGTGCGGACGCAGCTCGGGGTACGCCTCGGGCGCCTCCTGCAGCACGGCCAGCTCGGCGATCCGGCCGCTCTCGGTGTCCAGCAGCACCTGCGGGGTCAGCGAGTTGACGCCGGCCGTCTGCAGCCAGGAGCGGGCCCACACCGTCATGTCCCGGCCGCTGGTCTCCGCCAGCACCGACAGCAGGTCGCCCAGGCGGGTGTTGCCGTAGGCGTTGCGCTTGAAGTAGCGGCGGGCGCCCTCGAGGAAGGCGTCCTGGCCGACGTACGCCACCAGTTGCTTGAGCACCGAGGCGCCCTTGGCGTAGGTGATGCCGTCGAAGTTGAGCTTGGCGTCCTGCAGGTCGCGGATGTCCGCCGTGACCGGGTGCGTGGAGGGGAGCTGGTCCGCGCGGTAGGCCCAGGCCTTGCGCCGGTTGGCGAAGGTGATCCAGGCGTCGGTGAAGCGGGTCGCGCCGACGTTGGCGAACGTGCCCATGAAGTCCGCGAAGGACTCCTTCAGCCACAGGTCGTCCCACCACTCCATGGTGACCAGGTCGCCGAACCACATGTGGGCCATCTCGTGCAGGATCACGTTGGCCCGCGCCTCGTACGACGCCTGCGTCACCTTCCCGCGGAAGATGTACTCCTCGCGGAAGGTCACCAGACCCGGGTTCTCCATCGCCCCCAGGTTGTACTCCGGCACGAACGCCTGGTCGTACTTCCCGAACGGGTACGGGTAGTCGAAGTGGTCGTGGAAGAAGTCCAGGCCCTGCTTGGTGACCAGGAAGACGTCCTCGGCGTCGAAGTGCGGGGCGAGACCCTTGCGGCACATCGCGCCGAGCGGGATCTCCAGCTTCGTCCCGTCCTCGAGGACCCGCTCGTAGTGGTCCGTCACATAGTGGTACGGCCCCGCCACCACACAGGTGATGTACGTCGAGATCGGCTTGGTCTCGGCGAACCGCCACACGCCGTCCGTGAGTTCCCCGGCGCCGTTGCTCCACACCGTCCAGCCCTCGGGCGCCCGCACCTCGAAGCGGTACGGGGCCTTCAGGTCCGGCTGCTCGAAGTTCGCGTAGACCCGGCGGGCGTCGGCCGGCTCGTACTGGGTGTAGAGGTAGACCTCGCCGTCCTCGGGGTCGACGAAGCGGTGCATGCCCTCGCCGGTGCGGGAGTAGGCGCACTGCGCGTCGACCGTCAGCTCGTTCTCGGCGGCCAGGTCCTCCAGGGCGATCCGGGAGCCGTCGAAGACCTCCCCGGGGTCCAGGTCCTTGCCGTTGAGCACGACCGAGGTCACGCCCGGCGCGATCAGGTCGGCGAAGCTGGAGGCGCCCGGCTCGGTGCAGCGGAACCTGATCGTCGTCACCGAACGGAAGGTGCGCGGCTCGGCGCCCCCGTCCCCGACGGCGGACCGCAGGTCCAGCGCCACCTCGTAGCCGTCCACGGACAGCAGGGCGGCCCGCTCCCGGGCCTCGTCGCGGGTCAGATTCTCACCGGGCACGTCGTGGCACTCCCTCATGGTCGCTCGGACACCTCACAACAGGACCGATCCTGCCATGCGCACCTGACACGGCACATCAGGGGAAACCCTCGACACGGCGGGGCCGGGAATGGCGGGGACGCCGGGACTGTTGCCGTTCCAAAAGACCTTCGCTGAGGAGAAGCATGTCCGAGACCGCGACCCCCTCCGGCAAGACCCCCGTTGACTTCTGGTTCGACCCGCTGTGCCCCTGGGCGTGGATGACCTCCCGCTGGGTGCTCGAGGTCGAGAAGGTCCGGGACATCGAGGTCCGCTGGCACGTCATGAGCCTCGCGGTCCTCAACGAGAACCGGCTCGACGAGCTGCCCGAGGAGTACCGGGACATGCTCGCCACCAAGGCCTGGCAGCCGGTGCGCGTGGTCACCGCGGCCTGGCAGAAGCACGGCGAGGACATCCTCGGCCCGCTCTACACCGCGCTCGGCACCCGCATCCACAACAACGGCGAGGGCCCCACCCTGGAGGCCGTCGCGGGCGCGCTCGCGGACGTCGGCCTGCCCGCCGAGCTGATCGAGTACGCCGAGCAGCAGGACTTCGAGTTCGACGCCGAGCTGCGCGCCTCCCACAAGGAGGGCATCGAGAAGGTCGGCCAGGACGTCGGCACCCCGGTCATCGCGGTGCCGGGCGCCGACGGCGAGCAGATCGCCTTCTTCGGCCCGGTCGTCACCCCCGCCCCCAAGGGCGAGGAGGCGGCCCGCCTGTGGGACGGCACCCTCGCGGTCGCCTCCGTGCCGGGCTTCTACGAGATCAAGCGGACCCGTACCAAGGGCCCTGACTTCAGCAACCTGTAAGGCCCGCACAGAGCCGGAGGGCCCCCGCGAGTCCTGTCCTCGCGGGGGCCCTCCTTCCACCCGCCCGCCGTCGTGAAGGGTGAGAAGACGATCACGAGGCGGGGCGTTCTCAGGGGGCGGGCAGCAGCGCGTCCGCGCGGGACCTGGCGGCCGCGAGGCGCCTGGCCACGTCCTGCCAGTTCACGACCCGCCACATCGCCTCGACGAAGTCCACCTTCTGGTTGCGGTACTGCAGGTAGAAGGCGTGCTCCCAGGCGTCGAAGACGAGGATCGGGGTCGAGCCCTGGCCGACGTTGCCCTGGTGGTCGTAGACCTGCTCCACGATGAGCCGGCCGCTCAGCGGCTCGTACGCCAGCACGCCCCAGCCCGAGCCCTGGGTGGTGGCCGCGGCCTTGGAGAGCTGGGTCCGGAAGGCGGCGAAGGAGCCGAACGACTCCTTGATCGCGTCGGCCAGCCCGCCCACCCCGTCGGCGGCGAGGGGCTCGCCGCCGCCCTCCGCGGGACCGGTCATGTTCTGCCAGTAGATGCTGTGCAGGATGTGCCCGGAGAGGTGGAAGGCCAGGTTCTTCTCCAGGCCGTTGACCGATCCCCAGCTCTCCTTCTCCCGCGCCTCCGCGAGCTGCTCCAGGGTGTCGTTGGCGCCCTTCACGTAGGCCGCGTGGTGCTTGTCGTGGTGCAGCTCGATGATCTCGGGGCTGATCACGGGGGCGAGCGCGGAGTAGTCGTAGGGCAGGTCGGGCAGCGAGTACACGGGCATGGGCGGGTCCCCTCCGAACCTTATTGCAAGTCTCTTGCAACTACACGCTAGCAACAACAAGCCGGGAGCACGCGAAGGCCCCCGCGTGTCGCACGCGGGGGCCTTCGGGAAGCGGACCGGGGCGGGGCCGGGTCAGCGCGCGGCGCGAGCCCGCTGCCAGGCGTAGCCCACGGCCGCGAGGACCAGCGTCATCCCGCCGGTCGACAGCAGCTGCAGACGGGTGTCCGGCTCCCGGGCCATCAGGACGAAGATCGCCGCCATGCTGGCCAGCGCGACCCAGGTGAGGTACGGGAACGCCCACATCCGCACGACCAGCTTCTCGGGCGCCTCCCGCTCGATGCGGCGGCGCAGCAGCAGCTGGGAGACCGCGATGAAGATCCAGACGACCAGGATCACCGCGCCGATCATGTTCAGCAGCCAGGCGAACACGTCGTCCGGCCGCCAGTAGCTGAGCAGCACGCACCCGAAGCCGAAGACAGACGAGGTGAGGACGGCGATCCGCGGCACCCCGCCGGAGACCCTGGCCAGCGCCTTCGGGCCCAGGCCGCGCTCGACCAGCGAGTAGGCGATGCGCGAGGAGCCGTAGATGTTGGCGTTCATCGCCGAAAGCAGGGCCACCAGGATGACCACGTTCATCACCTGGCCGGCGCCGGGGATGCCGATCTGCCGCAGGGCCGCGACGTACGGGCCGTCCGTCACGACGGACTTCGCGTTCCACGGCACCAGGGTCACGATGACCGCCATCGAGCCGATGTAGAACAGGGCGATCCGCCACATCGCGGTGCGCACCGCGCGCGCCACGCCCTTGACCGGGTCGTTCGACTCGGCCGCGGCGATGGTGACCGTCTCCAGGCCGCCGTAGGCGAAGACCGAGGCCAGCAGTCCGACCACCAGGCCCTCGCTGCCGTTGGGCAGGAAGTCGCCGAGGTGGGAGGCGCCGGGGGAGGGGGTGCCGGGCAGCACGCCCGCGATGGCCAGCACGCCGAGGACCAGGAACAGGCCGATGGCGCCGACCTTGAGGGCCGCGAACCAGAACTCGAACTCGCCGAAGTTCTTCACGGCCGCGAGGTTCGCACCGCAGAACACCACCATGAACAGGGCCACCCAGACCCACTGCGGGGTGCCCGGCAGCCAGCCCTGCACGATGTTCGCGGCGCCGATGCCCTCCAGGCCCACCGCGGTGCACAGCAGCACCCAGAAGGACCAGCCGGCGGTGAATCCGGCCCACGGGCCGATCGCCCGCTCGGCGTGCGCGGAGAACGACCCCGAGGACGGGTAGGCGGCCGACATCTCGCCGAGCATCCGCATCACCAGCATGACCAGCAGGCCGGAGACCGCGTAGGCGACGACGACGGAGGGCCCGGCGGCCGCGATCCCGGCGCCGGAGCCGACGAACAGGCCGGCGCCGATCACCCCGCCGAGGGCGATCATCGACAGGTGTCGCTGCTTGAGGCCGTGGGAGAGGGAGTCGCCCGACCGCTGGCGCGGTGGCGTCTCGAGGGTGCTGTGGGGCATGGGCGCGGCTCGTCCAGTCGTCGGCGGCGAAAACCCAGCCAGTCTGGGCGGCCCGTTCGCTTCCGCGAAGAGGCCGCCCAGCATGCGGACGCGCGCTGTACGGAGGGTGATATTCCGGTTACGCGGCGACCGGGGTGTAGTGCGAGGCGTCGCCCTCGATGGAGTAGCTCTCCTTGCCCTCGACGCCGACCGGGATGTCGCCGGCGGCGGTCACCCGGTGCAGCCGGCGCGGCCGCCCGTCGTAGTTGTCGATGGCGTAGTGCTGGGTGATGCGGTTGTCGAAGAGCACGAGCTGGTTCTCCGACCAGCGGTGGCGCAGCACGTTCTCGGGGCGGGTGACGTACGCCTGCAGCAGGTCGAGGATCTTGCGGGACTCGCCCACCGAAAGCCCCACGATCCGCTGCGCGAACCCGCCGATGAACAGCCCGCGCTCGCCGGTCAGCGGATGGACGCGGACCACCGGATGAGCGGTGCGGTACTTGATCGAGGTGAACTGGGCGCGCTGGGCGGCCTGCTCCTCGTCGATCGCCTCGTCCGGCACCGCGTAGTCGTAGTCGTTGGTGTGCTCCGCCCACAGGGTGTCGGCGAGCCGGCGCAGCGGCTCGGGCAGGTCGCGGTAGGCCGCCGCCGCGTTGGCGATCAGGGTCTCGCCGCCGTACGGCGGGACCGTGATCGAGCGCAGGGTGCTGGCCTGCGGCGGGTTGAGCACGAAGGTGACGTCGGTGTGCCAGTGGTTGGCGCGGCCCCGCTCGCTGTCCACGGGCAGCACGTTCGGGGAGCCGTCGACGGCGCCGACCGTCGGGTGGGCGGTGGTGAGGTCGCCGAGGTGGCGGACGAAGGCCTGCTGGCCGGCGTCGTCAAGGCGCACGTCGTCGAAGACGAGCGCCTTGTGTGCGTTCAGGGCCTCGCGGATGCCGGCGACCTGCTCCGGGGCGAGCGGCCGGGAGATGTCGACGCCGGAGACCCGGGCGCCGATGCGAGCGGTGACCTTGGTGATCTCGAGGGACATGCGCGGTGGTCCTTTCAGACGAGGGCGGGCGTGAGGTACTGGTTGGCGGGGCGGGGCAGGCCGTAGCGCTCCCGCAGGGTCCGGCGCGGGCCGTACTCGGTGCGCAGCAGGCCGCGCTCCCGCAGGACCGGCACGACGTGCTCGACGAAGGCCTCAAGACCGGAGGGGAGCACGGCGGGCATGATGTTGAAGCCGTCGGCGGCGCCCTGGGTGAACCAGGTCTCGATCTGGCCGGCGACCTGTTCGGGCGTCCCCGCGAAGGTGAGGTGGCCGCGCCCGCCGCCGAGCCGTGCGATGAGCTGCCGTACGGTCAGCCGCTCGCGCCGGGCCAGTTCGACCACCAGGGTGTAGCGGCTCTTGGCGCCCTCGATGGCGGACTCCGGCGGCAGGTCCTCGGGCAGCCGCTCGTCCAGCCCGAGGGTGCCGGGCTCCAGGTGCAGCAGGCTCTCCAGGCGGGCCCGGCCGTGCTCGGGGACGATGTGGTCCTCCAGCACCCGCTCGGCGGCCCGCGCCTCGGCCTCGGTCGCGCCGAGCACGGGGACGATGCCGGGCAGCACCTTGATGTGCTCCGGGTCCCGCCCCGCGCCGGCCGTGCGGGACTTGAGGTCGGCGTAGAAGGCCTGGGCGTCCGCCAGGGTCTGCTGGGCGGTGAAGACCGCCTCCGCGTACCGGGCGGCGAAGGCCTTGCCGTCCGCGGAGGAGCCCGCCTGCACCAGCAGCGGGTAACCCTGCGGTGAGCGCGGCACGTTGAGGGGGCCCTCGACGCCGAAGTACCTCCCCCTGTGCCGGGGCGGGTGGATCTTGCTGTCGTCGCCCCAGACGCCGGCCGCCTTGTCGGCGACGATCGCGTCGTCCTCCCAGCTGTCCCAGAGCTTCAGGGACACGTCGAGGAACTCGGCGGCGCGGGCGTACCGCTCGGCGTGCGCGGGCTCGGCGTCCAGGCCGAAGTTCCGGGCGGCCTCGCGGCCCGCGGTGGTGACGATGTTCCAGCCGGCCCGGCCGCCGCTGACGATGTCCAGCGAGGCGAACCGGCGGGCCAGGTTGTAGGGGGAGTTGTAGGAGGTGGAGGCGGTGGCGATCAGCCCGATGTGCTCGGTGGCGGTGGCCAGCGCGGTGAGCAGGGTGAGCGGTTCCAGGGCGCCGGCCGGCCGCTGGGCGAGGTTGCTCCACAACTGCGGGCCGTCGGCGAGGAAGAGCGAGTCGAAGGTGCCGCGCTCCGCGATCCGGGCCAGCCGCACGTAGTGGGCGAGGTCGACGTGCGCGTGAGGGTCGCTCTCCGGCAGCCGCCAAGACGCCTCGTGATGGCCGGTGTTCATCAGGAACGCGTTGAGGTGCAGTTTTCGCGTGGTCACTCGTGGTCCTCCGTGACACCGAGCGCGGCCAGCAGCCGCTCGCGGTACTCGCCCAGCACCGGCTCCCGGTAGGAGCGCGGGTGGGGGTGGTCGATGGTCAGGTCGAGGCCGATGCGGCCCCGGTCCAGGACGAGGACCCGGTCGGCGAGCACGATCGCCTCGTCCACGTCGTGGGTGACGAGCAGCACCGAGGGCCGGTGCCGCTTCCACAGCTCCCGCAGCAGGTTGTGCATCCTGATCCGGGTCAGCGCGTCAAGCGCGCCGAACGGCTCGTCGGCCAGCAGCAGTTCGGGCTCGCGGACCAGGGAGCGGGCGAGCGCGGCGCGCTGTGCCTCGCCGCCGGACAGCTCGCCCGGCCAGGCCCGCTCGCGGCCGCCGAGACCGACCTCTTCCAGGGCGGCCCGGCCGCGCCGCCCGGCGTCCTTGCCCTCGGCGCCGAGCAGGACGTTGTCCAGCACCCGCGCCCAGGGCAGCAGCCGGGAGTCCTGGAAGACCACCGACACCCGCTCGGGGGCGCTGAGCCGTCCGCTGCCGGCGACCCCGTGATCGAGTCCGGCGACGGCCCGCAGCAGCGTGGACTTGCCCGAGCCGCTGTGCCCGAGCAGGGCCGTGAACTGGCCGGCGGGCAGATCGAGGTCGATGCCGTCGAGGACCGTGCGGCCGCCGAACGACCGGGTCAGGCCCCGCAACCGTACTGCGGGCCGGGTCAGTTGCTCAGTGTGCGGCGCCACGACAGCACCCTCCGTTCCATGAGGCGGACCACGCTGTCGGAGACCAGGCCGAAGACGCCGTAGATCAGCAGGCCGACCAGGATGACGTCGCTCTGGCCGTAGTTCTGCGCCTGGAACATCAGGTAGCCGAGGCCGCTGGTGGCGTTGATCTGCTCCAGGACCACCAGGCCGAGCCAGGAGCCGGTGACGCCGAGCCGGAGTCCCACGAAGAATCCGGGCAGCGCCCCGGGGATCACCACCCGCCGCACGAAGGCGGCCCTCGACAGGCCCTGCACCTCGGCGAGTTCGACGAACCGGGTGTCGATGCCGGACAGCGCGGCATGCGTGTTCAGGTAGATGGGGACGTAGACGACGATCGCGATGATGGCGATCTTGAAGGTCTCGCCGACGCCCAGCCAGAGGATGAACAGCGGGATCAGGCCGAGGGTCGGGATCGCCCGGTTGAGCTGCACGGTCCCGTCGATCAGCGCCTCGCCGGCCCGGCTGAGCCCGGAGACCAGCGCGAGCAGCACACCGGCGCTCAGACCTATCGCGAAGCCGTAGGCGGCCCGCCGGAGCGAGGTGAGCACGTCCGTGGGCAGCGTGCCGTCGGACCACAGGCGGCCGGCGGTCCGCAGCACCGTCCAGGGCGCCGGTATCGCGCCGGGATCGAGGGCGCCGGCGGCCGAGGCGGCGGCCCACAGGGCGAGCACGGCGAGCGGGCCGGCGAGCCGGGCCGCCGGCAGCCGGCGCCCTGGGGCGAGCCGCCGGCGCCGGCGGACCTGGGGCGGTTCCGGGGCGGCGGGCGCCGCCACGGTGGTCGTGGTGGTGGTCACGGCGCTCACCTCCGGTACTCCGCCGGCACGGCCCTGGCGGCGATGGCCTCGAAGCGGTGGTCGAAGAGCGAGGAGACGTCGAACCTCTTGACGAACCCGCCCTCGGCGAGCAGGTCGGCCGTCTCCTGCTCCCACCTGATCGCCTCGTCCCAACTGGGCGGGAAAAGCGGCTTGTTGGCGAGCGCGGTGATGGACTTCGCCTGGTCGGGGGTCAGGTTCTGCGTCTTGACGTAGAACTCCTCGTCCCACACGTCCGGGTGCTCGTACTGCCACACCAGGCCCTTGGCCCAGTGCGGGATGTACGCGGCGACCGCCGCGGCCTTGGCCGGATCGGCGAGCACGGACCGCGGCGCCCACAGCAGGTTGAGCAGGTCGACCACGTCGGTCCTGATGACGCGGGCGCCCTTGCCGCCGTACTGCTTGAGGTAGGCGGGCGCCTGGCTGTTGCCGAGCGGGGCCACGTCGACCTGACCGGACTGCAGGGCGGTCAGGAACTGGTTGCTGGTCAGCGGGACCAGCGTCACCTGGTCGTACTTCAGGCCCGCCTTCTTCAGCGCCCGCAGCAGCACGACGCCCTGGGCCTGGCCCTGCGAGAAGGCGAGCCTCCTGCCGCGGAAGTCCCCGACCGTGCGGATGTCGCTGCCGGGCTTGGTGGCGAAGAGGTAGTTCGGCTTGCGGGTCACGTCGATCGCCACGATCCGCGCGTCGAAACCCTGGTAGTGCGCCTGGATCGGCGGGATGCCCGCGTTGTTGGCGAGGTCCAGGGACTTGGCGCGGAAGGCGTTGATGACGTCCGGGCCGGCCCCGATGTTGAGCCAGTCGGACACCTCGAAGGGCAGCGCGGGCAGTTTGGCCAGCTTGAACTGGAGCTGCTGGACGTTCTGGTAGGAGGAGATCTTCAGGCTGGTGCCGGCCGGGACCTTGGCCGCGAGGGGGCGGGTGAGGGCGCCCTCGGTGTCGGCGGCGGCGCTGCCGTCCGCGCAGCCGCTGAGACCCGCGACGGCGGCGGACGCGCCGAGCAGGGAGGTCAGGAACAGGCGGCGGTCGAGACCGGTGACAGGCGGAGCAGACATGGGAGGACTCCCTGGGTACGCACAGCGGGAAGGCAGGCGGGAAGAAGACGACGGAAGAGACGGGAAAGCGGACGGGAAGACACGCGCAATCACCGGCGGAAAGCCGGAGGAAAAGCTCAGGTAAGAGCTTTGTGAAAGAGAACTCACGCAGACGGAAACACGCGCTTCATGCGCGGCAACATGTCAGCAACAGTGGGTGCGACAGCTCGTGAGCGGGTTCATGACCAGCATGTTCGTGGCCTCCGCTGTCCCCTGTCAACATTCCGAGTTTCTGAATTAAATAGCCTCAGGTGACACGCCCAGCGGGTCCCGGAACAGCACGTCCAGCATCACCGAGCCACCCGCCACCGCCAGCACCGAATCCGGGAAACTCGTCGGCAGCACGGACGCCGCGCGCCGTTTTCCGGCCGCTTCCCGCAGCGCGCTCAGGCAGTCGTCGAAGCGCATGGCGCCCACCTCGGTCACCACGACCGTCTCCGGGTTGAGCACGTCCAGCAGCAGCCCGGCCGCCCGTCCGGTCGCCCGCGCCCGCTCCACCAGCAGCCGCCGGGCCACCGCGTCACCGGCCGCCGCCGCGGCCACCACGTGCATCGGGTTGCCCGAGCCGGCCACCCCGGCCGCCCTGGCCCGCCGGCACAGCGTGCGCTCGCTCAACTCGGCCTGCAGGCAGCCCGTACGGCCGCAGACGCACGGCTCGGTGCCGCCCGGCACCGGGAGGTGGGCGATCGCACCCGCCTGGGAGCGCGGCCCGTGGTGCACCTCGTCGTTGGTGGCGAACGCCGCGTCGACCATGTTGCCGACGAACAGGTGCAGCACGCTCCGGCTGCCCCGGGCCCGCCCGAACAGCCGCTCACCGCTGACCAGCGCCCGCGCGTGCCCGTCGACGTGGACCGGCAGGCCGGTGCGGTCCTCGAGCACCTGCCGCACCGGCACCTCGCGCCAGCCCAGCAGTTCGTGCTCGACGACGGTGCCCGAGTCCCGGTCCACCCAGCCGCCGGCGGCGACCCCGACCCCCAGCGGCCGGCGGCCCGGCGCCCGGGCGAGCAGTGCCGCGAGCTCGTCGGCGGCCCGGGCCAGCACCGGGCCCGCGTCCGGCCGTTCGTGCTTCAGCTCGCGCCGGGCCACCACCCGGCCCCGCAGGTCCAGCAGCGCGACCGTGGTGTACGGCACGGCCACGTGCACCCCGCCGACCACGAACCGCCGGGTGTCGAGGTCGACGGGGACGTGCGGCCGGCCCACGCCGTTCGAGCGGCGCGGCGCCGCCTCCTCGCGGAGCAGCCCGAGCGCGGCGAGCCGGGCGCAGTGCTCGGTCACGGCCGCGGGGGACAGCCCGGTCAGCCGGGCGACGGTGCTGCGGGCCACCGGTCCGTGCTCCAGCACGGACCGCAGCACGGCACTGGCACTCGTGCGCCGCCGGTCGCTGTCGGCGGCGCGGGGAACGGGGGAGACAAGGGTGGATGCCGCGGTACGGGGCATGGGGACCGTCCTCGGGAACGGGGCCGACACGTCTCGGAAGGCGAGGGCGCGCGGGGCGCGCCCCCTACCCCGGACGGCGACAGGTGGCCGTGCCCTGGCGTCGCAGGTCGACGTAGCGACGCGAGGTGAAGTACCGGGCCTGGGCGACCATGCCGGAAGCGTAGGACAGGAAGGTGGAATCCGACCAGACCGCTGGGGTTCATCGGCGGGGTGCCGCGGTGCCGCCGGCCGCCCCCGGGTGAGCTGCGCATCCCCGCCTCAGTGACCGTTGTCACGCCGTACCGGGTGTAACCACCAACCTTTGTCGGGAGCCCACCAAGCCTTTGTTCCGCCCTTTGTCGGGCGCTGACGGTGATCACCGCGCGGCCGCCGGGATAGCGTCGCGATGTCCCGTCTGCCCTCGTCCCACGCGGAGTCCCCCATGAGCACCGCCACCGCAACCGCCCGTCCCGGTCGAGTCCTCGCCGACCTGCTGCCCGCGTCGCGGACCCGCGACATCGCGCTGGTGCTCGGCGGCGCCGTGCTCACCGGCCTCGCGGCCCAGCTCTCGGTGCCCGTGCCCGGCTCCCCGGTGCCGGTGACCGGCCAGACCTTCGCCGCGCTGCTCGTCGGCACCGCCCTCGGCGCCCGCCGCGGCTTCCTCTCCCTCGCCCTGTACGCCGTCGCCGGCGTGGCCGGCGTGCCGTGGTTCGCCGAGGGCGGCTCCGGCGCCGGAGCGGTCTCCTTCGGCTACGTCCTCGGCATGCTGCTCGCCTCCGCCGCCGTGGGCGCCCTGGCCCGCCGCGGCGCCGACCGCTCCCCGCTGCGCACGGCGGGCACGATGATCCTCGGCGAGGCGGTCATCTACGCGGTCGGCGTGCCGTACCTGGCCCAGGCCGCCCACCTGTCCCTCTCCCAGGCCGTCGCCGCCGGTCTCACCCCGTTCCTGATCGGCGACGCCCTGAAGGCGGCGCTCGCGATGGGCGCGCTGCCGGCCGCCTGGAAGCTCACCGGCAGGCGCTGACAGCCCGCGGGTCCGGCCGGCCGCGCACGGCGCGACCGGACAGGCGAACGGCGAAGGGGAGGGAGTCCCGCGGGACTCCCTCCCCTTCGCCGTGACGGGTGCCGGCGGGTCAGCCGACGGACACCTTCTCCGCCGCGTCCTCCACGGGCGCGGCCGGCCGGCGGCCCGCGATCCTCTGCTTGACCAGCGAGGCCGCGATCACGAGGGCGGCCACCAGCAGGGAGAGCTCCACGGTCGTACGGCCGCTGCTCTCGCCCTGGGTGTCGGTCAGCATGTAGCCGAAGACGCCGATGATCAGCGCGGCCGTCGCCCAGGTCAGGTACGGGTACAGCCACATCTTCACGACGAGCTTCTCCGGCGCCTCCCGCTGGATGATCCGCCGCATGCGCAGCTGCGAGAAGCAGATCGCCAGCCACACGAACAGGGCGACCGCGCCACTGGAGTTGAGCAGGAACAGGAAGACCGTGTCCGGGAACTTGTAGTTGAAGAAGACGGCGACGAAGCCGAAGGCCACGGACGCCAGGATCGCGGTCCGCGGCACGCCGCGGGACGTGGTCCGGGCGAACGCCCTGGGCGCGTCACCGCGCTGGCCGAGCGAGAAGGCCATCCGGGAGGCCGTGTACAGACCGGAGTTCAGGCAGGACAGCACCGACGTCAGCACGATGAAGTTCATGAACTGCCCGGCGTGCGGGATGCCCAGGGAGCCGAGGGCGGCTACGTACGAGCCGTCCTTCTGGATGGCCGGGTCGTTCCACGGCAGCAGGGTGACGACGATCAGGATCGAGCCCAGGTAGAAGACGCCGATACGCCAGATGATGCTGTTGGTGGACTTGGTGACGGCGCGCTGCGGGTCCTCCGACTCGCCGGCCGCCAGGGTGGCGATCTCGCTGCCCATGAAGGAGAAGACGACCAGCAGCACACCCGTGAGGATCGAGCCCGGGCCGTGCGGCAGGAAACCGCCGTGCGAGGTGAGGTTGGCGAAGCTCGCCTTGTCGGTGTGCGCGCCCGGCAGCACGCCGAACACGGCCAGCAGGCCGACGACGATGAACGCGCCGATCGCCACGACCTTGATGCCGGCGAACCAGAACTCGAATTCGCCGTAGGAACCGACGGAGATGAGGTTGGTCGCGGTCAGGACGGTCATCACGATGAGCGCCCAGCCCCACTGCGGCACGGCCGGTATCCAGCCCTCGAGGATCTTCGCGCCGGCGGTGGCCTCCACGGCCAGCACGACGACCCAGAAGAACCAGTAGAGCCAGCCGATGGAGAAACCGGCCCAGGGTCCCAGCGCGCGGTCGGCGTGCGCGGAGAACGAACCGGAGGTGGGGTTGGCGGCGGACATCTCGCCGAGCATGCGCATCACCAGCACCACGAGCGTGCCGACGAGGGCGTACGACAGGAGGATGCCCGGTCCCGCGGTAGCGATACCGGTACTGGAGCCGACGAAGAGGCCGGCTCCGATGACGCCACCAATGGCGATCATCGTCAGGTGGCGGTTTTTCAGTCCCGCTTGAAGGCCCGAACCAGGGGTCATGGACGGATTTCCTTTACGCCAGGTGGAGCTGCCCGTACGAGCGGTGTACGAGCCGGTCCAGTGAATCCGAGGGGAACGAATTCAGGAACCTCTGAATCCGGATTGTTACTTGAGGTTCTCTTGAGGATCTATGGTCCGATTCACACTCCGCCTATGTCACACCCGCGGCTGCTGCCCCGAAACGGCCGTGTCACACTCGTCCCATGCGCGTGTATCTCGGCTCCGACCATGCGGGCTACGAACTCAAGAACCACCTCGTCGACTGGCTCAAGGCGGCGGGGCACGAGCCCGTCGACTGCGGGCCCCACATCTACGACGCCCAGGACGACTACCCGCCCTTCTGCCTGCGCGCGGCCGAGCGGACCGCCGCCGACCCCGGCGCCCTCGGCGTCGTCATCGGCGGCTCCGGCAACGGTGAGCAGATCGCCGCGAACAAGGTGAAGGGCGTGCGCGCCGCGCTGGCCTGGAGCGAGGAGACGGCCGGACTCGGCCGCCAGCACAACGACGCCAACGTGGTGGCGGTCGGCGCGCGCATGCACAGTACGGAGGAGGCGACGAAGTTCGTCGAGGTGTTCCTCAACACTCCGTTCTCCGGTGACGAGCGTCACATCCGCCGCATCGACATGCTCACCGCCTACGAGACGACCGGCGATCTGCCCCCGATCCCCGCCCACCACCCGCAGCAGTAGCGCCCACGGGGCCCGGCCCGGTCCCGGGCCCCGCCGCTTCCCACCGGCCGCGACGGGCCGGCGGGAGCCGGCAGGAAAGGACACCTCAGCCGTGCCAGAAGGGCACACCATCCACCGGCTGGCCCAGGACTACGCCGACCGCTTCCAGGGCACGGCCCCACGGGTGAGCAGCCCCCAGGGCAAGTTCTCCGACGCCGCGGACCTGCTGGACGGCGCCCTCATGACCGGCACCGAGGCGCACGGCAAGCACCTCTTCCTCCGGTTCCGGGGCACCGACTGGGTCCACATCCACCTCGGCCTCTTCGGCAAGGTCGCCTTCGGCCCGGCGCCCGCGCCCCCGCCCACCGACACCGTCCGGCTCCGGCTCGCCGGCGACACCGCGTACGTCGACCTGCGCGGCCCCACCACCTGCGCGCTCGTCACCGACGCCGAGAAACGGGCGGTCCACGACCGGCTCGGCCCCGACCCGCTGCGCGCCGACGCCGACCCGGACGCCGCGTACCGCAGGATCTCCCGCAGCCGTACGAGCGTCGCCGCGCTGCTGATGGACCAGAAGGTCATCGCCGGCGTCGGCAACGTCTACCGCGCCGAGGTCCTCTTCCGGCACGGCATCGACCCCTACCGCGCGGGCCGGGACCTCACCCGGGCCGAGTGGGAGGCCGTCTGGGCCGACCTGGCCGCCCTCATGCGCGACGGTGTGCGCGACAACCGCATCGACACCGTCCGCCCCGAGCACACCCCCGAGGCCATGGGCCGCCCGCCCCGCGTGGACGACCACGGCGGCGAGGTGTACGTCTACCGCAGGGCCGACCGGCCCTGCCACGTCTGCGGCACGGACATCCGCACCGCCGGCCTGGCCGCCCGCAACCTCTTCTGGTGCCCCACCTGCCAGAAAGCCTGACCGGACGGACCGGCGGGGCCGCGGGTCCCGACGGGCCGGCCCCGCGGGGCTCAGAAGCCGTGCGGCAGCCACGGCCTCACCGGCGAGCCGAACGCCACCGACGCCTCCGCCAGCGCCCCCGCCCGCAGCTCGCGCACCCGGCCGGCCGCCGCCAGCGACAGCAGCGACACCCCGCCCAGATAGGCCGTCCCCAGCTCCCGTACGGACAGCTCGAGGTCGGCAGCGTCCTCGGTGCGCTCGCAGGACGCGCCCTTCGCGTCACCGGTCAGCCGCCAGCGCCCCTCGTTCCAGGGGCAGAAGGCGTCCTCCACCGCGAACACGACGTCCACCGGCGCCTGGTAGGTGCGGGCCGCCAGCGCCGCGCCGACGTCGACGAGACGGACGTAGCACGAGTCCCGGAAGCGCGGCCGGCAGCGGCGGATGTCGGAGACCAGGTACTGCCAGGCGTCGTCGACCGGCCTGTTCCGCACGGTCAGGGTCGTCATCAGGTCGATGTCGAACAGGAAGCGCCACAGCGCCGCGTCGGTCGCCGGGTCCAGCGCGGCGAGGTCCTCCAGCGTCACCGTGCCGTCGTGCCCGCTCGTGCCCCAGCCGAGCTTGGTGCGGAACCGCGCGTACCCGGTGACCGCGCCGTCCCGCTCGGCCACCACGCACTGCAGCGCCGAGGCGCCGTCCCGGTCGCCCGGCGGGTCCACGAGGCCGGTCCGCTCCCAGCCCGGCAGCCGGGCCAGCATCCCGGGCCTGCGCGGCACCAGCGCCGCGTACACCGCCTCGCACTCGGCCAGCACCTCCGCGGGCTGCGCGTACCGCAGCCGCACGTCCCCGGCGCCGGCGACCGGGGCCAGCGTCACCCGGCTGGTGTCGATCTCGGCCTGGAGCTGGAAGGTCGCCGCCCCGTAGCCGAACCGGCCGTAGATCGCCGGCTCGGAGGCGGTCAGCGCCGCGAGCGGCTCACCCAGCGCGCGCACGTCGTCGAGCTGGCGCCGCATCATCGAGGTCAGCACCCCGCGCCGCCGGTGCGTGGCGGAGACGCTCACCATCGTGACGCCGGCCGTGGGCACCTGGGAGCCGCCCGGCACGGTCATCCGGAAGCTGAAGGCCCCGGCCGTCCCCACGATCGCGTCCCCGTCCCGGGCGGCCAGGGAACGCCCGAACTCGGTGACCGACCGCTCCACCTCGAGCTCCTCCGCGGAGGTCTCGCCGGCGCCGAAGGCACGGATCAGGTGGTCGAACCACCCGTCCCACTCCTCGGGGCGCAGCACTGTCAGCTCGATCACACCGTCGGTCGCCATGCGCCATGCCTATCAGCGCGCCCGGGGACGAGCCAGCGAATTTCTCCCAGGCGGCGGCGCGACGGCGGCGCGTGCCGTTCACTGTGAAGTCGAACGACGATGCGGAGCCTCGCACGGGGGACAAGTGGGACCTCCCGTGCCAAGCGGCTGGTCCGATGGATAGGGTCCCGAACTGATGGCAGCAGGACGAGAGCGGCGCTCGAAGGCCGAGACGTTCACGGCCCGGTGGAAGATGCAGTGGCACCGGGTCCGCGTCGGCCTGCGCAGAAGCGCCGTGGACTACTTCCGCGGCGACGGCTCCGACTGGATCGCGCTCGTCGGCCTGCTGCTCACCATTCCCGTCCTCGCGGCCCTGACACTCGGCAACTCGGTGTGGTTCTCGCCGGGCGCGCTGGTGCTGCCGATCGTCGCGGGCGGCCTGCTGCTGCGCCCGGCCAGCCTGCTCGGCCTGTACGCCGCCGCGGCCACCGCGCTGATCGTGGAGTCGGTACGGCTCGGCCCGTACACCGAGGGTCCCTCCCGGGTCACCCCCGGCGTGGTCCTGGTGGTGGCCGCGTGCGGTTCCTTCGGGCTGCTCACCGCGCAGTTCCGCAGCCGGGTCGGCGTGCCCTGGCGGCGCGGCGGCACCATGCTGTTCGACCTGCGCGAGCGGATCCGGGTGCAGAGCAAGCTGCCCAAGCTGCCGCAGGGCTGGCACCACGAGATGGCGCTGCGCCCGGCGGGCGGCCAGTCCTTCTCGGGCGACTTCGTGGTCGCGGCCCGCACCAACGGCGGCCGCACCCTGGAGGTCGTCCTCACCGACGTCTCCGGCAAGGGCATGGACGCCGGATCGCGCGCCCTGCTGCTGTCCGGCGCCTTCGGCGGCCTGCTCGGCTCCCTCCCGCCGCACGCCTTCCTGCCGGCGGCCAACGGCTACCTGCTCCGCCAGGACTGGGACGAGGGCTTCGCCACCTCCATCCACCTGGTCCTCGACCTCGACTCCGGCGACTACGAGCTGTACTCCGCGGGGCACCCGCCGGGCCTGCAGCTCAGCGCGGGCAGCGGCCGCTGGGAGGAGAAGGCGGCCGAGGGCCCGCTGCTCGGGGTGTACGACGGCGCCCAGTTCGACTCCACGAAGGGCTCGCTGCGGCCCGGTGACGTGCTCATGCTCTTCACGGACGGCCTGGTGGAGACCTCCGACCGGGACATCGTCGAGGGCATCGACCGGCTCACCGGCGAGGCCGACCGCTATGTCGCCGGCGGTTTCCACGGCGCCGCCTGGCACCTCATCGAGGCGGTCGCCAAGGACGTCAACGACGACCGGGCCCTGCTGCTCATCTGCCGCGAGGCCACCTCGGCTCCCCGCTGAACCGGCTTCCGGACGCGCCGCGCACCGGTGACACTGGGGCGATGAACGCCACGCCACTCGGCCCGGCCGAGGCCGAGAGCCTCGCGCGGGCCGCGCACGAAGGACAGACCGACAAGGCCGGGCGGCCGTACGCCGAACACCTCGCGGCCGTCGCCGAAGGGGTGCGGGCCCGGGGCGGGG
Organism: Streptomyces sp. NPDC056580; assembly: GCF_042793175.1. Taxonomy (NCBI): domain Bacteria; kingdom Bacillati; phylum Actinomycetota; class Actinomycetes; order Kitasatosporales; family Streptomycetaceae; genus Streptomyces; species Streptomyces sp. NPDC056580. The sequence continues at coordinate 105,765 of NZ_JBHTVE010000002.1, forward strand.
ACGCGGAACAGATCACGGCGGCCTGGCTGCACGACGCCGTGGAGGACGGCGTGCTGAGCGAGGAGTGGCTCGAGGGCGCCGCCCTGACGGAGCGCACCAGGGCCGTCGTGCGCGCCGTGACCAAGCGGGCCGGCGAGGACCCCGGGGCGTACGCGCGGCGCATCCTCGACACCCCGGGCGCGCTGCTGGTGAAGGAGGCCGACCTCGCGCACAACGCCGACCCGGCCCGGCTGGCGGCCCTGGACGAACCCACCCGGAGACGACTGACCGAGAAGTACGCGCGGATGCGGGCACTTCTCGGTCTCGGTGCTCAGGCGGCCGGACGCCGTGAGGGGGACGTCAGGCGCTGACCCTCTCGCGCTCCTTCTGCTGGCGTTCGCGGGCCAGTTCGGCCGCGTCCTGCTTGAACGCCCAGGCCATCCTCGGCTCCATCGCGAAGCGGAACACCCGCCGCACCGGAGAGGTGCACAGCAGGGTGACGGCGGCGGCCGCGAGGACGGTGACCAGGATCTCGCCGAGCGGGCGGTGCAGCGCGGAGTGGTCGAACCAGCCCCGGTAGTCGGCGAACTTCACCAGGAAGCCGTGCAGCAGGTAGCCGTACAGGGTGCCCGCGCCCAGGGCCGTGAACCACAGCTTGCGGCCCGGCACCCAGGAGAAGAAGCACGCCGTCAGCAGCAGCGAGCAGCCCATCATCGCGAGCACCATCACCGGGCCGCACCACCACGGGGCGCCCAGCTCCTGCGCGGAGTCACGGTGGTAGAACCACGCCGTGTTCATGCGCGGCACCGCCCACCAGCCGAGCGCGAGCGCGGCGGCGAACACGGGCACCGAGGCGATCCGCACCCAGCGCCGGCGCACCATCCGGAAGTGCTCGGGCTTCATGCACAGACCGAGCACGAAGTAGGGCAGGAACTGCAGCACGCGCTGGAGGTCGAGGTCGTCGCCGATGCTCGGGCTGACGCTGGCCAGCATGGCGATGCCGACGGCCACCGGGAGCGGCCAGCGCACCAGCTTCCACACCGGCGTGGTGAGCCGCCAGACGAACAGGGCGACCAGGAACCAGGTCAGGTACCAGGGATCGAGGAGGCTGATCTCCTCGTGCGCGTGGTCGACCGCGTTCTTGAAGAGCGGGTACGCCGTCTCGAAGAGGACGTACGGCACGGCCACACCGGTGATCAGCCGCTTCAGCCGGTCCGGCCGCATGTCGAAACTGCGGGAGAAGTAGCCGGAGATGATGATGAACGCCGGCATGTGGAAGGTGTACACGACCGTGTAGAGGGCTTCCAGGACGCGGCTGTCGCCCTTGAGCGGCTCCCAGGCGTGGCCCATCGCGACCAGCACGATGGCCAGGTACTTGGCGTTGTCGAAGAACGAGTCACGCTGTTTGCCCGGTCTGTCCGCCGTCGTACGCCCCTTCTGTTCACTCAGCGGGGTACGCGGACCGGGCACTCCGCCGGCCGGCGACTGTGCCGGGGGGAGTGGTCTGCGGTTCTGGCCGGGGGACGAGGCGGCTTCAAACATCTCAGGCACCCTAGCGTCGACTGTGGGATTCCGTAAAACCCCGCCTGTTATTCCTGGTTATCCCGTTCGGGTACCCCTTGATATTCATAACTTGCCTGCCCTGTCCACGTGATCGTGGGCACAGCGGCACCCCTCGTTGGCCCCTGATGTCCTGACTCATCGTGACTAATTAGGGCATACGTCGCCTCTGTGTCATCAATTCGAATTACCTGCGCACGTGATGTGTGGGCATGGAAACCATGCTGCGCAATTTCCCGCGCCGCAGGTAAGGGTGTACCTGTCGAATTACTGTGCGGGTTCCGGGCGGAGCCGGGCCGGCACCCGACGTTGCGTCATGACCCGCATACAAGGGCCGGGTTGGTGGCACGATGGTTCTGGCTGGGGTGCGCGGGGCCGCGTCCCAGGGCCGGGAGAGCGGACCGACCGAAGGTGTGATCAGTTGTGGCCATTTCACTGTCCGTGGTGCTGCTGTTGGCGATCATCCTTGTGGTGCTGATCCGAGGGGGGAACATCAAGGCCGGCCCGGCCATCGTCGCCGTCCTCTTCGGGTTCTTCCTCGCCTCGACCGGCATGGCGCCGTCGATCAACCGCTTCATGAACTCGATAGCGGAGACGATCAACCAGATCAGCTTCTGACGCCCCGCGCCGCGCACCCGGCGGCGACCGCGCACCGGCCGCGGCCGGTGCGCGCCTGTGGCGCGCCCGGGCGACCAGGGCCCCCGGAAAACGATCAGGGCCGGGCGGAGGGATGACCTCGCCCGGCCCTGAACCGTGCGGAGCGGGCGACGGGAATCGAACCCGCGTAGCTAGTTTGGAAGACTAGGGCTCTACCATTGAGCTACGCCCGCGACAGTGCGCCGCCGGTCTGCGACCGCGGCACTGCAGAGCATCGTAGCGGGTCGCGCGCCGCGGAGGCCAACGTGTTGGGCTGCGGCGACGTCGTCTGCGCCGCGGCGGTGAAACCGGCCTGCGGAACCGGCCGGGACATGTACCCTACGTGTCGCACCAGACGGGGTGTGGCGCAGCTTGGTAGCGCGTCCGCTTTGGGAGCGGAAGGCCGTGGGTTCAAATCCCGCCACCCCGACCACCGGCTCACGGCATCCTGATGATCGCCTTTTGGGGCGCTGACCGGCTGCGGTTACTATGCAAGCTGCGCGCCCGTGTGTCCCGGCCCACTCGGCCTACGAACTCCTCCGGGCGGCGAAATCCGCCGGACCAGTCTGGCTCCGGCAGAAACCAAGAAGTCAGCCACAAGGAGACCGAACCGTGAAGAGCGCCGTGGAGACCCTGAACCCGACCCGGGTTCGGCTCACTGTCGAGGTGCCCTTCGAGGAGCTCAAGGACAGCCTCGACGCGGCGTACAAGAAGATCAACCAGCAGGTCACGGTGAAGGGCTTCCGCAAGGGCAAGATCCCGGCCCGCGTCATCGACCAGCGGTTCGGCCGCGGTGCGGTGCTGGAGGAGGCCGTCAACGACGCGCTTCCGAAGTTCTACACCGAGGCGGTCAACGAGGCCGAGCTCAGCCCGCTGGGCCAGCCCGAGGTCGACATCACCGACCTGAAGGACGGCGAGACGCTGAACTTCACCGCCGAGGTCGACGTCCGCCCGGCCCTGGAGATCCCGGACTACTCCGGCATCGAGGTCGAGGTCGACGCCGTCGAGGTCACCGACGAGGACGTCGAGAAGTCGGTCGAGCAGCTCCGTGAGCGCTTCGCCTCCACCTCCCCGGTGGAGCGCGCCGCCGAGGACGGCGACGTGGTGACGATCGACCTGGAGGCCAAGGTCGACGGCGAGGTCCTCGAGGACGGCATCGCCAACGGCGTCTCCTACACCATCGGCTCCGGCGAGCTGCTGGACGGCATCGACGACGCCGTGAAGGGCCTGGAGGCCGGTGGCGAGGCCACCTTCACCTCCGAGCTGAAGGGCGGCTCGGCCGCGGGCAAGGAGGCCGAGGTCACCGTCAAGGTCACCCAGGTCGCCGCCCGCGAACTGCCCGAGCTGGACGACGAGTTCGCGCAGCTCGCCTCCGAGTTCGACACCCTGGACGAGCTGAAGGCGGACAGCCGCAAGCGCCTGGGCGACATGAAGCAGTACGACCAGGCCACCCAGGCCCAGGAGCGCGTCCTGGAGAAGCTCCTCGAGCTGGTCGAGGTCCCGGTCCCCGAGAAGCTGCTCGAGGACGAGATCAACACCCGCAAGCACAACCTGGAGCACCACCAGCTCGGCCAGATGGGCCTCACCCTCGACAAGTACCTGGAGATCCAGGGCAAGACCGCCGAGGAGTTCGAGACCGAGACCCGCGACGCCGCGGTCAAGGGCATCAAGACCCAGTTCGTCCTCGACGAGCTGGTGAAGAAGGAGAACCTCAACGTCAACCAGGAGGAGCTCACCGAGCACCTCATGCGGCGTGCGGCCTCCTCCGGCATGTCCCCCGACCAGTTCGCCCAGGCCGTCGTCGAGGGCGGCCAGGTTCCGCTCCTGGTCGGCGAGGTCGCCCGCGGCAAGGCCCTGGCCGTCGTGGTCGAGGCCGCCACGGTGAAGGACACCAACGGCGAGGTCGTCGACCTGGACGACGAGGAGGAGGAGACCGAGGCCGCCGAGGCGTCGGAGACCTCCGAGGAGAACGCCGAGGGCTGAGCGGCCCCACGGCGCCTTCCGAGCGCGTAGGGCGGGCCCCCGGGGAGTGTGCTTCCCGGGGGCCCGCGCCGTTTCGCCCCCGGATCGGCACCCGCCCCCGCCGCGCGGCCGCTACGCCCCCGGCGAACACTGTCATCTCCGGGATTCCCCGAGGGGACCTGAGCGTTAGGGTCCTTGAGTACGGGGGCAGGGGAGTCTCCTGAGACCCCCAGCCAAGCCTCCGGCAGGACGACGTGAGACGGCCCGGCGCCGTCGTAAGACGAGCAGGTGGATACGTGACGAATCTGATGCCCTCCGCCGCCGGCGAGCCTTCCATCGGTGGTGGCCTCGGCGACCAGGTCTACAACCGGCTGCTCAACGAGCGGATCATCTTCCTCGGTCAGCAGGTCGACGACGACATCGCCAACAAGATCACCGCACAGCTGCTGCTCCTCGCCGCGGACCCCGACAAGGACATCTACCTCTACATCAACAGCCCCGGCGGCTCGGTGACGGCCGGCATGGCGATCTACGACACCATGCAGTTCATCCCGAACGACGTGGTCACGATCGGCATGGGCATGGCGGCCTCGATGGGCCAGTTCCTGCTCACCGGCGGCACCTCCGGCAAGCGGTTCGCGCTGCCGCACACGGACATCATGATGCACCAGGGCTCCGCGGGCCTCGGCGGTACGGTCTCGGACATCAAGATCCAGGCCCAGTACCTGCTGCGCACCAAGAAGACCATGACCGAGCTGACCGCGTTCCACTCCGGCCAGTCGGTCGAGACGATCCTGCGCGACGCGGACCGCGACCGCTGGTTCACCCCGGAGGAGGCCAAGGAGTACGGCCTCATCGACGAGATCATCAGGAACGCCTCGGGTGTTCCGGGAGGCGGCGGCACCGGTGCCTGACCGGCCCGGCCACGCCAACCGCCGAGACACCAGCCCCCCGAACGCCACCAGGACGGTGAACACCCTCATGAGCAACTTCCCCGGCGCCGCCAGCGGTATGTACGAAGGGCCCCGGCCCGACAGCCGCTACGTCATCCCGCGCTTCGTCGAGCGCACCTCCCAGGGCATCCGCGAGTACGACCCGTACGCGAAGCTCTTCGAGGAGCGCGTGATCTTCCTGGGCGTCCAGATCGACGACGCCTCCGCCAACGACGTCATGGCGCAGCTGCTGTGCCTGGAGTCGATGGACCCCGACCGGGACATCTCGATCTACATCAACAGCCCCGGTGGCGACATGACGGCCCTCACGGCCATCTACGACACCATGCAGTTCGTGAAGCCGGACATCCAGACGGTGTGCATGGGCCAGGCGGCCTCCGCCGCGGCCATCCTGCTCGCCGCCGGCACCCCGGGCAAGCGCATGGCGCTGCCGAACTCGCGCGTGCTGATCCACCAGCCGGCCGGCTCCACCGGCCGCGGCCAGCTCTCCGACCTGGAGATCATCGCCAACGAGTTCACCCGGATGCGTGAGCAGCTCGAGAACATGCTGGCCAAGCACTCGAACCGGGACCTCGAGCAGGTCCGCGAGGACATCGAGCGCGACAAGATCCTCACGGCCGAGGAAGCGCTCGAGTACGGCATCGTCGACCAGATCATCTCCACCCGCAAGATGAACAACGCCGCGGTCCGCTGACCCGAGGCGGCGTACTCTCAGGCCCCCTTGGCAGGGTTCGCGTCAAAGTGAACCCTGCCAAGGGGGACCCGAACACGGGGCCCGGCAAGGTACCGTCGGACATAAGGCAGCACCAGGAGCCGCTGGACCCGAGTGTCCAGTCGTCTCCCAGGCGAAGGGGAAGCACACCGTGGCACGCATCGGTGACGGCGGCGATCTGCTCAAGTGCTCGTTCTGCGGCAAGAGCCAGAAGCAGGTCAAGAAGCTCATCGCAGGTCCCGGTGTGTACATCTGCGACGAGTGCATCGATCTCTGCAACGAGATCATCGAGGAGGAGCTCGCGGAGACCAGCGAGGTGCGCTGGGAGGAACTCCCCAAGCCCCGCGAGATCTACGAGTTCCTCGAGGGCTACGTGGTCGGCCAGGAGGCCGCCAAGAAGGCCCTCTCGGTCGCGGTGTACAACCACTACAAGCGGGTCCAGGCGGGCGAGAACGGCGGCGCCCAGGGCCGTGACGACGCCATCGAGCTGGCGAAGTCCAACATCCTGCTGCTCGGCCCCACGGGCTCGGGCAAGACGCTCCTCGCGCAGACGCTGGCCCGCATGCTGAACGTGCCCTTCGCGATCGCCGACGCGACGGCGCTGACCGAGGCGGGCTACGTCGGCGAGGACGTGGAGAACATCCTCCTCAAGCTGATCCAGGCGGCCGACTACGACGTCAAGAAGGCCGAGACCGGGATCATCTACATCGACGAGATCGACAAGGTGGCCCGCAAGAGCGAGAACCCGTCGATCACCCGTGACGTGTCCGGCGAGGGCGTCCAGCAGGCCCTGCTGAAGATCCTCGAGGGCACCACGGCCTCGGTCCCGCCGCAGGGCGGCCGCAAGCACCCGCACCAGGAGTTCATCCAGATCGACACGACGAACGTGCTGTTCATCGTGGGCGGCGCCTTCGCCGGCCTGGAGAAGATCATCGAGTCCCGGGCGGGCGCCAAGGGCATCGGCTTCGGCGCGACGATCCACTCCAAGCGCGAGCTGGAGGCCAAGGACCAGTTCGAGGACGTCATGCCCGAGGACCTGGTCAAGTTCGGCATGATCCCCGAGTTCATCGGCCGCCTGCCGGTGATCACCTCGGTGCACAACCTGGACCGCGAGGCCCTGCTCCAGATCCTGGTCGAGCCCCGCAACGCCCTGGTGAAGCAGTACCAGCGCCTCTTCGAACTCGACGGCGTGGAGCTGGACTTCGAGCGCGAGGCCCTGGAGGCCATCGCCGACCAGGCCATCCTCCGCCAGACCGGCGCACGCGGCCTGCGCGCCATCATGGAGGAGGTCCTCATGTCGGTCATGTACGAGGTCCCGTCCCGCAAGGACGTCGCCCGCGTCGTCATCACGGCCGACGTCGTCCACTCCAACGTCAACCCCACCCTGATCCCCCGGGACGCCCGGGGCCGGGGGACCGGCGAGCAGAAGACGGCGTAGGCGCCGCACCGCACGCACGAGAAGGGCCCGGCCACCCGGCCGGGCCCTTCTCGCACGTCCAGCCCCGTCAGGCCTTGACGCGGATCTCCTTGCGGAACTTGGCGGTCAGCTCCGCGTCGGCCGCCGGGTCGCTGCTGCGGCCCGCGGCGAGGTTCGCGATGTCCATCGGCATGACGAATCCGATGGTGCTGTGGTCGCCCCAGACGCAGAACGTCATCGTGACGTCCTTCGGACCGCCGCTGGTCGAGTCGGTGGGAGCCTTCGCCTGCTGGCACTTCAGGACCGCGCCGTCGAGACCGGCCGGCTCGTACGCCTTCGGCTCACCCTGGAGGGCGACGTCCTTGTTGCCGCTGTCCTTCTGCGACTCGCTCTTCAGGTAGGCGAACATCGCGTCGACGGTCTTCTCGGGGTCGTCGATCGTGCCGTACACGCCGCCGAACTGGATCATCTTCTGGCTCAGCGGATCGCCGTCGTCCCCGGACTTGTACCCGGCGCTGACGTCGTGGGGGTCCCTGACGCCCCACTTCTGCGCGTCCTTCATGTCCTTGTCGGTCATGGTGCCGCTGTCGCCCTTGGACTTCTCGTACTCGCCGAGCACCGTCGCCGGCGTCGTCAGCTTGTGGGGGCCGTCGTCCGCGACGTCCGAGCCGCTGCTGCCGCCCAGCACGAAGTACGCGCCCACCGCGATCGCCGCTACGACCGCCACCGCGCCGATGATCAGGCCCGTCTTCTTCTTGCCCCCGCCCGGGGCCGGCGGCTGCGGGGCGCCGTAGGGCTGCTGGCCGTACGCGCCGGGCTGCTGGCCGTACGGGCCCTGCTGCTGGGGCACGCCGCCCTGCTGCGGGTAGCCGTAACCGGGCTGCGGCGGGGCCGGGGGAGTCTGCTGGGGGTAGCCGTAGCCGGGCTGCGGTGCCTGCGGCTGCTGGCCGTAGGGGCCCGGCTGGCCGTAGGGACCAGGCTGCCCCGGCTGGCCGTAGGGCGGCTGCTGGCCGTACGGGCCCGGCTGGTTGTTGCTCATTCCTGGGTTCCCCCTCAGATGCTTATGTGTTCCTGACATCCTGGCGCAGCAGCGGGGGGCGCACGGCGCCGGGGGCCGCACCGTTACAGAACAAACGCGTTTCGGGACCACCCCGTGACACCTCTAAACTGACCCCCGTGACCGAGAACGCTCAGCAGCAGCCACCCGCGCCCGACAACGAACTGCCGACCCAGTACGCGCCGGCCGATGTAGAGGGGCCGCTGTACGAGCGCTGGGTGGAGCGGGGTTACTTCGAGGCGGACGAGAAGAGCGACAAGCCGCCGTACACCATCGTCATCCCGCCGCCCAACGTCACCGGCAGCCTCCACCTGGGCCACGCCTTCGAGCACACGCTCATCGACGCCCTGACCCGCCGCAAGCGCATGCAGGGCTTCGAGACGCTGTGGCAGCCGGGTATGGACCACGCCGGCATCGCCACCCAGAACGTCGTCGAGCGCGAGCTCGGCAAGGAGGGCAAGTCCCGCCACGACCTCGGCCGCGAGGCGTTCGTCGAGCGCGTCTGGCAGTGGAAGGCCGAGTCCGGCGGCCAGATCTCCGGCCAGATGCGCCGCCTCGGTGACGGCGTCGCCTGGTCGCGTGAGCGCTTCACCATGGACGAGGGCCTGTCCCAGGCCGTCCAGACCATCTTCAAGCGGCTCTACGACGACGAGCTGATCTACCGCGCCGAGCGCATCATCAACTGGTGCCCGCGGTGCCTTACGGCCATCTCCGACATCGAGGTCGAGTACCAGGACGACGACGGCGAGCTGGTCTCCATGAAGTACGGGGAGGGGGACGACACCATCGTCGTCGCCACCACCCGTGCCGAGACCATGCTCGGCGACACCGCGGTCGCCGTCCACCCCGACGACGAGCGCTACCGGCACCTGGTCGGCAAGCTCATCCGGCTCCCGCTGACCGACCGCTCCATCCCGGTCGTCGCGGACGAGCACGTCGACCCCGAGTTCGGCACCGGCGCCGTCAAGGTCACCCCGGCCCACGACCCGAACGACTTCGAGATCGGCCAGCGGCACGACCTGCCGTCCCTCACCGTGATGGACGAGCACGCCGTCATCACCGCCCACGGCCCCTTCCAGGGCCTGGACCGCCTCGAGGCCCGCTCCGCCATCGTCGCCGCGTTGCGCGCCGAGGGCCGGATCGTCGCCGAGAAGCGCCCCTACGTCCACTCCGTCGGCCACTGCTCGCGCTGCAAGACCACCATCGAGCCGCGCCTGTCCATGCAGTGGTGGGTCAAGGTCGGCCCGCTCGCCAAGGCCGCCGGCGACGCCGTCCGCGACGGCAAGGTCAAGATCCACCCGCAGGAGATGGAGAAGCGGTACTTCGACTGGGTCGACAACCTCCACGACTGGTGCATCTCGCGGCAGCTCTGGTGGGGCCACCGCATCCCGGTCTGGTACGGCCCCAACGGCGAGGTCGTCTGCGTCGGCCCCGACGAGCGGCCGCCCGGCACCGAGGCGGAGGGCTGGAAGCAGGACACCGACGTCCTCGACACCTGGTTCTCCTCCGGCCTGTGGCCGTTCTCCACCCTCGGCTGGCCCGAACAGACCGAGAGCCTCGCGAAGTTCTACCCGAACTCCGTCCTGGTCACCGGCTACGACATCCTCTTCTTCTGGGTCGCCCGGATGATGATGTTCGGCCTCTACGCGATGGACGGCGCCCCGCCGTTCCACACCATCGCCCTGCACGGCATGGTCCGCGACCAGTTCGGCAAGAAGATGTCGAAGTCCTTCGGCAACGCGGTCAACCCGCTGGACTGGATGGACAAGTACGGCTCCGACGCCCTCCGGTTCACCCTCGCCCGGGGCGCCAACCCCGGCGTCGACGTGCCCATCGGCGAGGACTGGGTCCAGGGCTCCCGCAACTTCGCCAACAAGATCTGGAACGCCACCCGCTTCGCGCTGATGAACGGCGCGACCGTGGACGGCCCGCTGCCGGACGCGGCGAGGATGTCCGCCACGGACCGCTGGATCCTCTCCCGGCTCGACTCGGTCGTCGCCGAGGTCGACGCGTTCTACGACGACTTCCAGTTCGCCAAGCTCTCCGACGCCCTCTTCCACTTCGCCTGGGACGAGGTCTTCGACTGGTACGTCGAGCTGTCCAAGACGACGTTCCAGGCGGGCGGCGAGGCGGCCGAGGTCTCCAAGCGCGTCCTGGGCGAGGTCCTCGACGTCACCCTCAGGCTGCTGCACCCGATCGTCCCGTTCGTCACGGAGACCCTGTGGACCACCCTCACGGGCGGCGAGTCGGTCGTCATCGCCGAGTGGCCGGCCGCCGTGCTGGTTCCCGGCGCCGACGCCCCGGGCGGCTTCCGCGACCCGGCGGCCGAGCAGGAGATCGAGACCCTGCAGTCCGTCATCACCGAGGTCCGCCGCTTCCGCGCCGACCAGGGCCTGCAGCCGGGCCAGCGGGTCCCGGCCCGGCTGACCCTGGACGGTACGGCGCTGGCCCCGCACGAGGCCGCCATCCGCCAGTTGCTGCGCCTGCAGCCGGAGGGCGAGTCCTTCACGGCCACGGCCACCCTGCCGGTCGCCGGCGCCGAGGTCGCCCTCGACCTCTCCGGCACCATCGACGTGGCCGCCGAGCGCAAGCGCCTGGCGAAGGACCTGGCCGCGGCGGAGAAGGAGAAGGCCCAGGCCACGGCGAAGCTCGGCAACGAGGCGTTCCTGGCGAAGGCCCCGGAGAACGTGGTCGGCAAGATCCGCACCCGCCTCACCAAGGCCGACGAGGACATCGCCCGCATCCAGGCCCAGCTCGACAGGCTCCCGCAGGCGTAGCCGCACCGGCGCGCCCGCAGGCGCGGACGACGGCCGAAGGCCCCCGGAACCGCACGGCTCCGGGGGCCTTCGCCCGCCCACGCCGGCCCGGCTCCGTAGACTGGCACCGTGAGCGACCACCCCGGCACCAGCGACACCCCCGACCCCCTCGACGGTTTCGACGAGATCATCGACGCCGAGACCACCCGCGACCCCGACCTCGCCGTGATCGAGGCCGGCAGCCGCACCCTGCGCACCCAGGGCGGCCCGCCGCAGGCCGACGTACCGGCCCGGCCGGAGGACCCCGAGGTCGACAGGGCCCTGCGCGAGGTCGAGGCGGAGCTGGCCACCCGCTGGGGCGAGACCAAGCTGGAGCCCTCCGTCAGCCGGATCGCCGCGCTGATGGACCTGCTCGGCGAACCGCAGCGCTCATACCCCTCGATCCACATCACCGGGACGAACGGCAAGACCTCCACGGCCCGCATGATCGAGGCCCTGCTCGGCGCCTTCGAGCTGCGCACCGGCCGCTACACCAGCCCGCACGTGCAGTCCGTCACCGAGCGGATCAGCCTGGACGGCGCGCCCATCTCCGCCGAGCGGTTCATCGAGACGTACCAGGACATCAAGCCGTACATCGAGATGGTCGACGCCTCGCAGGAGTACCGGCTGTCCTTCTTCGAGGTGCTCACCGGCATGGCCTACGCCGCCTTCGCGGACGCCCCGGTCGACGTGGCCGTGGTGGAAGTGGGCATGGGCGGCTCCTGGGACGCCACCAACGTGATCGACGGCGACGTCGCGGTGATCACCCCCATCGGCCTCGACCACACCGACCGGCTCGGGAACACCACGGGGGAGATCGCGGGGGAGAAGGGCGGCGTCATCAAGCAGGGCGCGACCGTCATCCTGGCGCAGCAGCCGGTGGACGCGGCCCAGGTGCTGCTGAAGAAGGCCGTCGATGTCGACGCCACCGTGGCCCGGGAGGGCCTGGAGTTCGGCGTGACCGCCCGGCAGATCGCCGTCGGCGGGCAGATGCTCACCCTGCGCGGCCTGGGCGGCGAGTACGAGGAGGTCTACCTCCCGCTGCACGGCGCCCACCAGGCGCACAACGCCGCCGTCGCGCTCGCCGCCGTGGAGGCGTTCTTCGGCGTCGGCGCGCAGCGCGCGCAGCCGCTGGACATCGACACCGTGCGCAAGGCCTTCGCGGCCGTCTCCTCGCCGGGGCGCCTGGAGGTCGTACGGCGCTCGCCCACCGTCGTCCTGGACGCCGCCCACAACCCGCCGGGCGCGGAGGCCACCGCCGAGGCGGTGCGGGAGGCGTTCGACTTCAGCCGGCTGATCGGCGTGGTCGGGGCGAGCGGCGACAAGAACGTGCGCGGTCTGCTGGAGGCCTTCGAGCCGATCTTCGCCGAGGTCGTCGTCACCCAGAACTCCAGCCACCGCGCCATGGACGCGGACGAGCTGGCCGCCATCGCCGTCGAGGTGTTCGGCGAGGACCGCGTCCAGGTCGAACCGCGGCTGCCCGAGGCCCTGGAGGCCGCGATCACGCTGGCCGAGGAGGAGGGCGAGTTCGCGGGCGGCGGGGTGCTGGTCACCGGCTCGGTCATCACGGTGGGCGAGGCCCGCCTGCTCCTGGGAAAGGGCTGAGGAGTCCGTCGTGCGCACGCTCTGTTCATCGACGCTGATCGGCGAGTTCTTCGTCATCGGGTTCGCAGGCCTCGTGGCCATGAAGGACCCGGACCTGTCCACGTCGACGGTCTGGCTGGTCAGCGGCATCGCCATGGTCCTGTGCGTGCTGCTGTGCGGCATGGTGACCCGGCCGGGCGGCGTCGCCCTCGGCTGGGCGCTGCAGCTCGCCCTGATCGCCTCCGGCGTCTTCGTCCCGACCATGTACTTCATGGGCGCGGTGTTCGCCGCCCTGTGGTGGGCGTCGGTCCACTACGGACGGAAGGTGGACGCGGCGAAGGCCAGGTTCGCCGCCCGGGCGGAGTCCGCGGACCCCGGCCCCTCTACACCTGACGCTGCGTGACGGCGGCGAGGACACGCCCTGTAACCTCGTGCCACCGCACATGCCAGTCGTAAGGAGCCCCTCGTGAGCCAGCGCACCCTCGTCCTCCTCAAGCCCGACGCCGTCCGTCGCGGCCTGACCGGCGAGATCATCAGCCGTATCGAGCGCAAGGCCGGCTGGCAGATCACCGCGCTGGAGCTGCGCACCCTCGACCAGGACACGCTGGAGCAGCACTACGGCGAGCACAAGGGCAAGCCCTTCTACGAGCCGCTGGTGGAGTTCATGGCCTCCGGCCCGGTCGTGGCGCTGATCGTCGAGGGCGAGCGGGTCATCGAGGGGCTGCGCGCGCTGGCCGGCCCGACCGACCCGATCGCCGCCGCGCCCGGCTCCATCCGGGGCGACTACGGCGTCGTCGTCCGGGAGAACCTGATCCACGCGTCCGACTCGGAGGAGTCCGCCGAGCGCGAGGTGAAGATCTTCTTCCCGGGCCGCGCCTGAGCCCCCCACCTGGCGGAATTTCCGCGAATTTTTCTGACTGGGCGTCAGCTCCGCTCGATCGCCGACCCGGGGCGGCCGTACCTTTTCGGCCGCCCTTTGGCATATGCGTCGCCGATCGGGGGAACGTGTGCCCCCGATGGGCCGTCTCCACAAGCGGGGCGGCGCGCCATCTGGTGACAATGGCGGAGACCCTCGCGCAGTGTTCGCGCAGGCGCGTTTACGATGGAAGCCTTCGCGTCACAGCACCCGCCTCGCCGACCTGATACGCCCTCAAAAGCCAGGGAAGGCCAGATTAATCCGGATGGGGAACTCAATGTCGTTCATCGGCCGTGACATGGCTGTCGACCTCGGGACCGCCAACACGCTGGTGTACGTCAGGGGCCGCGGCATCGTGCTCAACGAGCCGTCCGTCGTCGCCATCAACACGAACACCGGTGGCATCCTCGCGGTCGGCGCCGAAGCGAAGAAGATGATCGGCCGCACCCCGGGCAACATCGTCGCCGTGCGTCCGCTGAAGGACGGTGTGATCGCCGACTTCGAGATCACCGAGCGTATGCTGCGCTACTTCATCCTGAAGATCCACAAGCGCCGCTACCTCGCCCGGCCGCGCGTCGTGGTCTGTGTGCCCTCGGGCATCACGGGCGTCGAGCGCCGCGCCGTCATCGAGGCGTCCTCCCAGGCCGGCGCCCGCCAGGTGCACATCATCGAGGAGCCCATGGCGGCCGCCATCGGCTCCGGTCTGCCGGTCCACGAGGCCACCGGCAACATGGTCGTGGACATCGGCGGCGGCACCACGGAGGTCGCGGTCATCTCGCTCGGCGGCATCGTCACCGCGCAGTCCATCCGGGTGGCGGGCGACGAACTGGACAACGCGATCATCCAGTACATCAAGAAGGAGTACAGCCTGCTGCTGGGCGAGCGCACGGCCGAGCAGATCAAGATCACGATCGGTTCCGCGTACGAACTCGACGCCGACGAACACACCGAGGTGCGCGGCCGCGACCTGGTCTCCGGACTGCCGAAGACCGTGGTCATCTCCGCCGCCGAGGTCCGCAAGGCCATCGAGGAACCGGTCAACGCCATCGTCGACGCCGTCAAGACCACCCTCGACAAGTGCCCGCCGGAGCTGTCCGGCGACATCATGGACCGGGGCATCGTGCTGACCGGCGGCGGCGCCCTGCTGCGCGGGCTGGACGAACGGCTGCGGCGCGAGACCGGCATGCCGATCCACATCGCCGAGGACCCGCTGGACAGCGTGGCGCTCGGCTCCGGCAAGTGCGTCGAGGAGTTCGAGGCGCTCCAGCAGGTACTGGACGCCCAGCCCCGCCGATGAGGCCGCTCCCCGGACCTGCCGGCCTGGCGGCTCCCCGGATCCGCCGTACGAGACCACTCCGCTCGTGCGGCGGGTCGTTGACTTAGAGGCACAAGCTCCCGCAAACGGACCCCCAGGGTGTGCGCCCGACTTTCGCACACCGCCGGGGGTCCCCGAATTCCACTCGAGGAAGGGCACGGCCGCCGCACGTGAGGGACACGAAAGAGAGCCGGCTGCTCCTGGTCCTGCTGATCGCCATCGCGTTCGCGCTGATCACGGTGGACATCCGAGGGGGCCGGAACTCCCCTGTCGACGGCGCGCGGCAGGCCGCCGCCGCGGCCTTCGGCCCGATCGAGAACGGGCTGTCCTCGGCGGTCGACCCGGTCGGTGAGGCCGTCTCCGCGGTCCGCGACTCCGGGACCCGCCACGACCGGCTCGCCGCGCTGGAGAAGGAGAACGCGGCCCTCAAGGCGAAGCTCGGCAGCGACGACCGCAACCGCAGCCGCCTCACCCAGCTCGACAAGATGCTGAAGATCGCCGGCGAGGGCCAGTACGGAATCAAGGGCGCCCAGGTCATCGCCATAGGGTCGGCGCAGGGCTTCTCCTGGACCATCACCATCGACGCCGGCGCCGCCGACGGCATCCAGCGGGACATGACCGTGCTGAACGGCGACGGACTCGTCGGCCGGGTCACCACCGTCGGCCCGCACACCGCCACCGTGCTGCTCGCCAACGACCCCGACTTCACCGTCGGCACCCGCATGGAAAACAGCGACGAACTCGGCTTCGCCTCCGGTCAGGGCGACCGCCCGCTGCGGGTGGAACTGCTCAACAGCAAGGCCGAGGTGAAGAAGGGCGACCGGCTCGTCACCTTCGGCTCCCAGGCCGACAAGCCCTTCGTGCCCGGCGTCCCGGTCGGCGTGGTCTCCCGGATCGACCCCTCCGGCGGCGGCCTGACCCGCACGCTCTACGTCACGCCGTACGTCGGCTTCAGCAAGCTCGACGTCGTCGGCGTGGTCGTCCAGGGCCCCAAGCGTGACCCGCGCGACGAGGTCCTGCCGAGCAAGCCCAAGCCGACGCCGACGCCGACGGTGACCGTCACGGTCTCCCCCTCGTCCGGCACGTCCGGCACCAACGAGCAGCAGCAGTAGGAGCTGAATCCCCATGCGCCTCAACCGGATCCTGCTCTCGACCGCGCTGGTCGTCGTGGCCCTGGTGATCCAGGTGAGCGTCCTCGCCCGCCTGCACCTGCCGGGCGCCGTCCCCGACCTGCTGCTGCTCACCGTCCTCGGCCTCGCCATGGTGTACGGCCACGTCGGCGGCGCCCTCGTCGGCTTCGGCGCCGGACTGCTCGCCGACCTCGCCCCGCCCGCCGACCACGCGGCCGGCCGCTACGCCCTGGTGCTGTGCGTCATCGGCTACTTCGCCGGGCTCATCAAGCCGGAGAACGGCCGGCTGAAGTCCGCCACCGGCCCGATGGCCGTCGTGGTCGCCGCCGCCGTCGGCTCCACCCTGCTGTACGCGGGCGTCGGCGCCCTGGTCGGCGACACCGCCGCCCGTCATGTCGGCCTGCCCGGGCTGCTGTTCTCGGCCGCCCTGTACGACCTGCTGCTGGCCCCCTTCGTGGTCCCCGCGATCATGTGGCTGGCCCGCCGCTCCGACAACGACCCGCTCGCCGAGACCGGCCCCGCCGTCAAGGCAGGCGACATCTCCTCCGGCTGGCTCTCCTCCGGCACCGGACTGCGCGTCGGCGGTCAGCGCGGGCTCGGCACCCTGAAGGCGAAGGCCCGCACCCGCTCCACCAGGGTCGGCCGCATCAAGGGGGTCAAGCGGCTGTGAACCCACCAGAGTTCACCCAAACGAGGCAATCGCGGCGGAACGGCGCCGCACCGGCGGATCGTTCACCATCCGTCCGCCCGCACACGTCAGCGCACTGAGAGGGGGAGACAGCCGCAGTGACCAACATTCCCGAGACCGGGCGGACCCCACGGGTCCAGATCCGGCTCGTCGTCATCCAGATCCTCGTCCTCTCCCTCCTCGGCACGCTCGGCGGCCGCCTGTGGTACCTGCAGATCCGCGAGGGCGCCGCGTACCAGAAGGAAGCCTCCGGCAACCACGTCCAGCAGGTCGTCGATCCCGCCGTGCGCGGCGACATCCTCGACGCCCGGGGCGTGCCGCTCGCCGACAACGAGACCCGCCTGGTGGTCTCCGCCTCCCGCACCGACCTGCTGAAGCAGAAGGACGACGGCAAGGCCGTCCTCACCAAGCTGGCCGGCGTCCTCGGCATGAAGACCGCCGACGTCATGCGCAAGGTCCGGCTGTGCGACGCCACGACCCCGCAGCCCTGCTGGAACGGCTCGCCCTACCAGCCGATCCCGATCACCGACGAGGCCACCGCCAAGCAGGCCCTGCAGATCCGCGAGCGCGCCGAGGACTTCCCCGGCATCACCGCCGAGCCGGAGGCCGTGCGCCGCTACCCGGGCCCGGGCAAGTCCAACACCTCCCAGGTCCTCGGCTATCTCTCGCCGGTCACTGACGATGAGATCCAGAAGGCCAAGAACACCGACTCGCCCTACCTGCGCTCCGACATGGTCGGCCGCTCCGGCCTCGAGCGCCAGTACGACAAGGTGCTGCGCGGCAAGGCCGGCGTCACCCGCTACGAGGTGGACAACCTCGGCCGGGTCATCGGCAAGGCCGAGTCCGACGCCGCCCAGTCCGGCTCCAACCTGGTCACCAGCATCGACTCCCGGGTGCAGCGCGTCGCCGAGTACGAGCTGGACAAGGCGATGAAGGTCGCCCGCCAGCAGTTCGACAAGATCACCGGTGAGAACTACAAGGCGGACTCCGGAGCCGTCGTGGTCATGGAGGCGAAGACCGGCCGGATAGTCGCCATGGCCTCGGCCCCGACCTACGACCCGAACGTCTGGGTCGGCGGCATCTCCGCCAAGGACTACAAGGCCCTCACCGGCAAGAACTCGGACTACCCGCTGCTCAACCGGGCCATCCAGGGCCAGGCCGCGCCCGGCTCGACCTTCAAGGTGGTCTCCACGGCCGCCGCGGTCGAGGCGGGCTACCCCTTCGACGGCAACTACCCCTGCACCAGCTCCTACTCCGTGGGCAGCCAGGTCTTCAAGAACTTCGAGGGCGAGAACTTCGGCCCCATCTCCCTCGGCCGCGCCCTCGAGGTCTCCTGCGACACCGTCTTCTACGGCCTCGCCGACAAGGAGTGGAAGCGCGACGGCGGCATCAATCCCAAGAAGGGCAAGCCCAAGGACTACTTCTACAAGGCCGCCCACCAGTTCGGCCTCGGCAAGGAGACCGGCGTCGACCTCCCCAACGAGGTCACCGGACGCGTCCCCGACCGCCAGTGGAAGCTGGACTACTGGAAGGCCAACAAGGACGCCTGGTGCAAGTCCGGCAAGAAGGACGGCACCTACGTCGAGAAGATCGCGTACGAGAACTGCCTCGAAGGCAACAAGATGCGCGAGGGCGACTCAATCAACTACTCCATCGGGCAGGGCGACACCCTCGTCACCCCGATCCAGGAGGCCGTGATCTACGGCGCCGTCGCCAACGGCGGCACCATGTACCGGCCGACCATCGGCAAGGCGGTCATCAGCGCGGACGGCAAGAAGGTCACGGAGATCAAGCCGAGGAAGAGCGGCCGCCTGCCGGTCACCCAGGCCACCCTCAAGGGCATGGACGACGCCTTCGCCGGCGTCGTCACCCGCGGTACCGCCGCGTGGAAGTTCGGCGGCTGGCCGCAGAACAAGATCCCGCTGCACGCCAAGACCGGTACCGCCGAGGTCTACGGCAAGCAGACCACGTCCTGGCTCGCCACCTACTCCAAGGACTACACGGTGATCATGACGATCGCCCAGGCCGGTACGGGTTCCGGAGCCTCCGGTGAGGCCGTCCGCAACATCTACAGCGCGCTCTACGGCGTCCAGGGCGACGGTTCCATCGACAACAAGAAGGCCCTGCTGCCCGAACCGCAGAAGAGCCTGCCCAAGGTCCGACCCGACGGCACCATCGCCTCCCCGAAGGTCGCCGACGACCCCGCCAAGGACGTCGAGGCCTCCCAGCAGAACAACCCCAGCAACGACGACGGCCAGCAGACCCCGGCCACCACGCCCCCGCCCACCACGGGCAACCGCGACACCCGCAGGCGCCAGCGCAGGAGGGGAAGCCGGAGGATGCCCACATGACCAGCGCCAACAGCTTCTCCGTCTCCGGCTACGGACCCGAGCGGGCCGGCTGGACCAGGCTCTTCGCCCGCGACTCAGTGGCCCGCCGGCTCGACTGGCCGATACTGCTGTCCGCACTCGCCCTGTCCGGGATCGGCTCCCTGCTGGTCTACTCGGCCACCCGCAACCGCACCGAGATCAACCAGGGCGACCCGTACTACTTCCTGCTCCGGCACCTGATGAACACCGGCATCGGGCTCGCCCTGATGATCGGCACGCTCTGGCTCGGCCACCGCGCCCTGCGCAACGCCGTGCCGATCCTCTACGGCCTGTCCGTCTTCGGCATCCTGGCCGTGCTCACCCCGCTGGGCTCCACCGTCAACGGCGCCCACTCCTGGATCGTGCTCGGCGGCGGCTTCTCGCTGCAGCCCTCGGAGTTCGTGAAGATCACGATCATCCTGGGCATGGCCATGCTGCTCTCGGCCCGCGTGGACGCCGGCGACAAGGAGTACCCCGACCACCGCACGGTCCTGCAGTCCCTCGGCCTGGCCGCCGTGCCGATCCTGATCGTGCTGCTCATGCCCGACCTCGGATCGGTCATGGTCATGGTGGTCATCATCCTCGGCGTGCTGCTCGCCTCCGGCGCCTCCAACCGCTGGGTCTTCGGCCTGATCACCGCCGGCACCGTCGGCGCGATCGCCGTCTGGCAGCTGCACATCCTGGACGAGTACCAGATCGCCCGCTTCGCCGCCTTCGCCAACCCCGACCTCGACCCCGCCGGCGTCGGCTACAACACCAACCAGGCCCGCATCGCCATCGGCTCCGGCGGTCTCACCGGCGCCGGCCTCTTCCACGGCTCGCAGACCACCGGCCAGTTCGTCCCCGAGCAGCAGACGGACTTCGTCTTCACGGTCGCCGGCGAGGAACTCGGCTTCGTCGGCGCCGGCCTGATAATCCTCCTCCTCGGCATCGTCCTGTGGCGGGCCTGCCGCATCGCCCGCGACTCCACCGAGCTGTACGGCACGGTCGTCGCCGCCGGCATCATCGCCTGGTTCGCCTTCCAGGCCTTCGAGAACATCGGCATGACCCTCGGCATCATGCCGGTCACCGGCCTGCCCCTGCCCTTCGTGTCCTACGGCGGCTCGTCGATGTTCGCGGTGTGGGTGGCCGTCGGTCTCCTGCAGTCCATCAAGGTGCAACGCCCGATGTCCGCCTGAACCCGGCCCCAGGGAAGGGGGACTGAGCAGGCCGTTCGGGGCTAGATTCTCTTCATGGCGGACACGAAACGCGAGATCGAGCGCAAGTACGAATCCGATGACGGTGGGCTGCCCGACCTGACCGGCGTCGGCGAGGTGGCGGACGTCCTCGACAGGGGCCTCGTCGAGCTCGACGCCACCTACTACGACACCGCCGACGAACGCCTGGCCGCCGCCTCCCTCACCCTGCGCCGCCGCACCGGAGGCTCGGACGACGGCTGGCACCTGAAGTTCCCGGTCGCCCCCGGCGTCCGCGACGAGATCAGGGCACCCCTGTCCGACACCGTCCCAGGCGAACTCGCGGCCCTGGTCCGCTCCCGGGTCCGGGGCGCCGAACTGGTCCCCGTCGTCCGGCTCCGCTCCGCCCGCGACGTACGCCACCTGGTCGACGCCGGCGGCGCCCTGCTGGCCGAGGCCAGCGTCGACACCGTCACCGCCGAACGCCTCAACCGGGCCGGCGGCACAACCCACTGGACCGAGATCGAGGTCGAACTCGCCGACGACGTCGACCCGGCCCTCCTCGACAAGATCGACAAGCGCCTGCGCAAGGCGGGGCTGCGGCCGTCCACCGCCCCGTCCAAACTGGCCCGGGCCCTGGAGCAGACCGGCGGCACCCGCACCCGGCCCGCCAGGCCCGCGCCGCCCGCGACCGCCGGCGACCACGTCCTCGCCTACCTGCGCGAACAGCGAGACGAGATCCTCGACCGCGACCCGGCCGTACGCCGCGACATCCCGGACTCCGTGCACAAGATGCGCGTCGCGACCCGCCGGATGCGCAGCACCTGCCAGACCTTCCGCACCGTCCTCGACCGCGCCGCCACCGCCCCGGTGGCCGCCGAGCTGAAATGGCTCGCCGGCGAACTGGGCGCCGACCGCGACCAGGAGGTCCTGGCGCAACGCCTCACCGCCGCCCTCGGCGAGCTCCCGCCCGACCTGGTCCTCGGCCCCGTACTCCAGCGGCTCACCGGCTGGGCCGAGGCCCGGCACGGCAGCACCCGCGGCCACCTCATCGCCGTCCTCGACTCCGCCCGCCAGCAGGCCCTGCTCGACAGCATCGACGCCCTCCTCGCCGACCCGCCGCTGCGCCCGAAGGCCGCCGGGAAACCCGGGAAGGTGCTCGCCAAGGCCGTACGCAAGGACCTCGACAAGGTCGCCCGCCTGATCACCCACGCGCTGGACCTGCCGCCCGGCCGGGACCGCGACGTCGCCCTGCACGAGGCGCGCAAGAAGGCCAAGCGCACCCGCTACGCCGCCGAGGCAGCCATCCCCGCGCTCGGCTCCCCGGCCAAGTCACTGGCCAAGTCGATGAAGTCCCTCACCTCCCTGCTGGGCGAACACCAGGACAGCGTCATGGCCCGCCACACCCTGCGCGAGCTGGCCGCGGTCGCCCACGCGGCAGGGGAGAGCACCTTCACCTACGGCCTGCTCTTCGGCAGGGAGGAGCAGCGCGCGGCGGCTGCGGAGGCCGAGCTGCCGGGCCTGTGGGCGGAGATCAAATCGGGGGCGTCGGTCTGAGCGTGCGGGGGAGCCCTCCGGGCGGGTTAGGCTGAATGGTCACCCCTGTCAGCTCATGAAGGTTCGCGAGATGCCTGTCGAGTCGGTTTTCCCGCAGCTCGAAGCTCTGCTCCCCCACGTGCAGAAGCCGATCCAGTACGTCGGCGGTGAACTCAACTCCACCGTCAAGAACTGGGACGAGTGCGACGTCCGCTGGGCGCTCATGTACCCGGACGCCTACGAGGTCGGACTGCCCAACCAGGGCGTCATGATCCTCTACGAGGTACTCAACGAGCAGGAGGGCGTCCTCGCCGAGCGCACCTACAGCGTGTGGCCGGACCTGGAGGCGCTGATGCGAGAGCACGGCGTCCCGCAGTTCACCGTGGACACCCACCGCCCGGTGAAGTCGTTCGACGTGTTCGGCCTCAGCTTCTCCACGGAGCTGGGCTACACGAACATGCTCACGGCGCTCGACCTCGCCGGAATCCCCCTGGAGTCGAAGGACCGCGGACTGGACGACCCGATCGTCCTGGCCGGCGGCCACGCCGCCTTCAACCCGGAGCCGATCGCGGACTTCATCGACGCGGCGGTCATCGGCGACGGCGAGCAGGCCGTCCTCGACATGACCCGCATCGTCCGCGAGTGGAAGGCGGAGGGCCGCCCCGGCGGCCGCGAGGAGGTCCTGCTCCGCCTGGCGAAGACGGGCGGCGTCTACATCCCCGCGTTCTACGACGTCGAGTACCTGCCCGACGGCCGTATCGGGCGTGTCGTCCCCAACCGGTCCGGCGTCCCGTGGCGCGTGTCCAAGCACACCGTCATGGACCTCGACGAGTGGCCCTACCCCAAGCAGCCCCTGGTCCCGCTCGCCGAGACGGTCCACGAGCGCATGTCGGTCGAGATCTTCCGCGGCTGCACCCGCGGCTGCCGCTTCTGCCAGGCCGGCATGATCACCCGCCCGGTGCGCGAGCGCTCGATCACCGGCATCGGCGACATGGTCGACAGGGGCCTCAAGGCGACGGGCTTCGAGGAGGTCGGCCTTCTCTCCCTGTCCTCCGCGGACCACTCGGAGATCGGTGACATCGCCCAGGGCCTGGCCGACCGCTACGAGGACGACAAGATCGGGCTGTCCCTGCCGTCCACCCGGGTCGACGCCTTCAACATCGACCTTGCGAACGAGCTGACCCGCAACGGCCGCCGCTCCGGCCTCACCTTCGCCCCGGAAGGCGGCTCGGAGCGCATCCGCAAGGTCATCAACAAGATGGTCTCGGAAGAGGACCTGATCAGGACCGTCGCCACGGCGTACGGCAACGGCTGGCGCCAGGTGAAGCTGTACTTCATGTGCGGCCTGCCGACCGAGACGGACGACGACGTCCTGCAGATCGCCGACATGGCGACCCACGTGATCCAGAAGGGCCGCGAGGTCTCCCGGTCGAACGACATCCGCTGCACGGTCTCGATCGGCGGCTTCGTGCCGAAGCCCCACACCCCGTTCCAGTGGGCGCCCCAGCTCTCCGTCGAGGAGACCGACGCCCGCCTGGAGAAGCTCCGGGACAAGATCCGCGGCGACAAGAAGTACGGCCGCTCGATCGGCTTCCGCTACCACGACGGCAAGCCCGGCATCGTCGAGGGCCTGCTCTCCCGCGGCGACCGCCGCATCGGCGCCGTCATCCGCGCGGTCTACGACGACGGCGGCCGCTTCGACGGCTGGCGCGAGCACTTCTCCTACGACCGTTGGATGGCGTGCGCGGACAAGGCGCTCGCCCCCTTCGGCGTGGACGTCGACTGGTACACCACCCGTGAGCGCACCTACGAGGAGGTCCTGCCCTGGGACCACCTCGACTCCGGCCTGGACAAGGACTGGCTCTGGGAGGACTGGCAGGACGCCCTCGACGAGACCGAGGTCGAGGACTGCCGCTGGACCCCGTGCTTCGACTGCGGCGTCTGCCCGCAGATGGACACCAGCATCCAGATCGGCCCGACGGGCAAGAAGCTGCTGCCTCTGACGGTCAAGAACGCGGGACCGGCGCCGGCTTCAAGCGCTCACACCCACTGAGGTGGGCGAGCCACTCGATCGGGTGGTGGAGGCGCTGGCGGGGTGAGGATGTCTTGGCTGCGCTGACGAAGGTTGGCGCATCGTGTCCTCGCCCGCCCGCGCCCTCGGCACCCTCCCGGACGCCGCTGCCGAGCACGGGGAGCGTCTCGCAGATCGTCTCCGGGGTGGAGTGGGCGTGAGGAATGGGCGTCCACACGGACGCGGAGCCGCCCGCCCAGCCACATGGGCGGGCGGCTCTGCTCAGTACCGACCAGCAGGAATCAGAACGCCTCGGCGAAGTCGTCCTCTTTCATGATCAGCGTCACGCACGTCCTTCGGGATCAGCAGCTTCATGTGGATGTGCGGGGCGCGAACTTCCCCTTGCTCCGCTTGATCACGCACTTGACGCCGACCCTGAGTAGGTCGGCGGCCATGGCCTCTGTATCGCCCTCTTCCCAGTGCTGCCGGAACGTCTTGCCGTTGTGCACGGCTACCCATCGGTCCTTGGTGGACTCCGGGTCGATGGCCTCCAACTGCTTGATGAGATCGTCCAGCGTCTTCTCAGCCTTCTCCCGGGTGAAGCGAGTCTCCGTGAATCGGCCTCCGGCCTCCAAGCCCGACATGTAGCAGCTGATGGACTGTTCCGGCCGCTGCGGCTCCTCGTGGGCCTCAGCGCCCTGCCGGTACTCGCGTGTCATGACCTGCTTGTCACCCCGGATCCTCAGGAGATCGTCCACGAGCTTGCCGTAGAACTCGTCCGGGGCAGGGGCGCCGTGGTGGAGATCGTGCTCGAGTACAAGAACGGTCTTCACCCGCCCTATGTGGTCTACACGTCCATGCCGAGGCTTCCGTGAGAACACCAGGGGAAAATCTGTGACGAAAAGGAAGGCAGATCTGCCGGCGTGCGCACGGGGACGTTTCGATGACGGTCAGTCCTTCGCCGCGCTCGTAGCTCGCGACGGCGCGGACTGGCACGACACGGTGATGGAAGCGATCCAGGGGAATCCCGTGCTCCGGCAGGTCGACCGCCAGGAGCTGCGGGACAGTCTCCGGGAGGTCTCACCCAGCCAGGCCATGGAGCTAGCCGGGCTGATTTCGGTTGGATCTCTTCTGTACGGCCCTTGCGCATCCCTTCGCGCACCGGATGAGGAACGCGACGCCTGTCTGCGGGAACTTTTGAGGGCTGTGGGGAATGGCGCACGTTTCTTCACCAATCATGGGCACGCGGAAGACGGAGAAGAGAGCGACTTCTTGGCCTCGTCCTTTCACGCCAACGTCCTCGCCGGGACGACCATCGACATCTGCCTGGTCGGGGTGTCGGACGAGAACGTCCTGGTTCTCTGGCGTTTCGAAGACGACTAGCTGCTGGCGATCATCCGAGCGCCGCCGTCACAGCACAAGGGAGAGGACCGAAGGTGCGCACCCGTTCCGCCACCTACCCCGACCGCGAGACCGCCCAGTGGGCTACCCAGCAGGTCGTCACCGCCAACGAGCAGCTGGTCCACCGCTGGCTCGCCCAGTCGACGCGCTCGCGCCTGACCATCGAGGCATCCTGGCCATCCCGATCCGAGCCGGCCGGACGCGTCCTCCTGCAGGCGATGATGCTGGCGGGGCAGGAGCCCCTTTCGAGCTGGGCCAGTTCCTCGGCGGCTGGTTCTCGCAGGACATGCCCGGCGAGTTCGCCGACCACGCCACGGCCGTCGAGGACTACCGCGACTCGACGGACCCGCATCTCGTCGCCCGACTGATCGGGGAACTGCACGAACTCCTCGCGCTCGATCTCGATGGGTCGGACTACGCCGTCGCCGTGGCCGAGTTGGGCATGGAGGTCGATCCCCCGGCCCCATACTCACCGGACGCCTGGCTCGCACGTGTCGCCGACCTGCTCATCGGGCCGGGCTTGTAGGGCGTCGTCGGGTTAGAGCGCGTCCTAGTTCGTTTCACGATGACCAGTACGACAATGGTTGTGGGCCCGTTGGTGAATGGCCGCAGATGGACACCAGCATCCAGATCGGCCCGACGGGCAAGAAGCTGCTGCCTCTGACGGTCAAGAACGCGGGACCGGCGCCGGCTTCAAGCGCTCACACCCACTGAGGTGAGCGAGGCACTCGATCGGGTGATGGGGGCGCTGGCGGGGGTGAGCGCGGAGGAGGTGGCGGCTGCGCTGGCTGTGCTCGCCAGCGCCTTCTACTGCCTCTCGGACGCCACTGCCAGGGCGTAGAAGCGCTTCACAGATCGTCTCCGAGGTGGAGTGGAGCTGATGTCCAGTTTCAGGCTGGTGTCTGACTAGGTCTCGTTCTAGCCGACGGTCAGGCCTGCTCTCAGTTCCGCGAGGCGGGTGAGGGCACTGGGGTTGCCTGCGTCAGCAGCGATTTGGGCGAGTTGGTCGGCTTGTCGCCTGTCGCCAGCCATTTCACGCATAATCGCCACCCGTGCCATGGCATGTGTATCCCCTGCATCAGCCGCAAGCCGGGCAAGTTCCTCGCCCCCTTCCTGGTCTCCCGCAGCTCTCCGCATGTCGGCCAGCCGCATTAGGGCAGTGGTGCTTCCCCTCTGAGCAGCCTGCTTGGCAACCCGTACTGCTCCTTCTGGGTTCTTTCCGAGTTCACGCATTTCGGCGAGTCGAGCGAGGGCACCGATGTCGCCGGCGTCAGCCGCCAGCCGCGCTAGCTTCTCCGCTCCCTCTGGGTCTCCAGCTGCTTCCTTTAGGTCGGCCAGGCGGCCCGCGGCGCTCGGGTTACCAGTCTCAGCAGCCTGCCGGGCGAGGCGCTCTGCTTCCTCCGGGTCTCCGACGGCCACTTTCATTTCGACGAGTCGGGCTACGGCGGTGGGATTGCCCGCTGCTGCGGCCTGCTGGTACAGGCGTTCGGCCCCTGCCAGGTCCCCGGCCACTTCGCGGATGGCGGCGATGCGGATCAAGGCGAAACGGTGACCGGCCTCGATAGCTTGTTGCGCGAGTTTCTCGGCTTCCTCGTGTGCGCCGGCTGCTTCACGCATCTCGGCGAGCCGGACCAGGGCGAAGGACTGGCCGGCGCGCGCTGCTCGCCGTGCGAGTTGTTCGGCTTCTTCTCGGCGGCCGGCTGCCTCACGCTCGGCGGCTAGCCTGGCAAGCGCGCTTGCGTTGCCCACGCGGCCGGCACGTTGGTAGAGGCGCCGGGCTTCGTTGCGGGCTGTCGGTCCGCCAGTTTCTCGGATGGTTGCCAGTCTGACGAGGGCTGTTGTGTCGCCAGCCTTGGCGGCCAACTGTCCTAGTCTTTCCGCTCCTTGAGTGGCTCCTGCGAGCTCCCGCATCTCTGCGAGGCGAACGAGCGGGCCGGTGTTGCCTGCCGAGGCGCACCGTATTGCGAGTTCTTCGGCTTTTTTTCTATTTCCATACACTTCGTGGATTTCGGCGAGCTGGCCCAATCCCCTGGTGTCACCCGCGTCGGCTGCTTGTTGGGCGAGCGTCTCTGCTTCCTCGCTGAGGCCGGCCTTGTGCCGTATGCCGGCGAGCCGGATGAGCGCAGCTGTACTGCCTGCATCGGCCGCTTGCTGAAGGAGCTGGTCGGCTTCCTTCCAGGCGCCCTTTGCCCGTCGGATCTCGGCAAGCCGTGCGATGGCGTCGGCGTTACCCGAATCGGCGGCCTGTTGGGCGAGACGCTCGGCCCAGTGGAAGCGGTGGCGGATCCGGGCGGCGTCAGCAAGATTGATGAGACCCTCGGCGGCGAGATGGTCGTGCGCTGCCTGCCAAAACGACTCCGGAGGGCACAGGCGTGCGCGGCTGCGACGTCCGTGTTGCTCCAGGTAGTCGACGAGTCGGTAGGAGTGGGAGGGGGCAGTCTCCATTGCAGAGGATCTTCGGGCCGGACGAGGCCGAACTCGGCGCAGGGGAGCAAGGCGTCCGTGGACAGGCGATGTGACATCGGCGAAGGCCTGGTCTAGCCAGTTGTCCGCGAGATCGTCGTATTCGTCGTCGCTGAGATAGTCGTCCACGGCTTGTTCGAGAAAGCTGACCGGCAAGTGCAGTCCGGCTCCGAGACGTCGTGCGTCCATTGCGACTTCGAGCAGGGCACGAACAGGTGGGTCAGCTGTCTCATAGCGACGTAAAAGCTCCGGTGCTCCCGCAAGGAACTGAGTCAGCCGACCGTTGTCGGTGTGCTGCAAGGCATGGGCCAGTTGACGGTCACCAGCGACGGCAAGAGCTCTGGCCTTGTTCAAGGCGATGTGGTCGAAACAGTCCGGCAGGTTTATGAGGCGTCCGGCCAGCAGCGCACGAGCCTGCGGATGCGGGTCAGGGTTCCCAGGACGAGGGAGGGCCATGTAGTCGTTCTGGTACTCGGGCCACAAGGTTCCCAAGACCAACACGGGGCTGCGCGATACGTCGGTGAGCAGCCTGTGGACTGCAGCGGCGATTTGTTCCCCGCTCTCACCACCGAGGTACTGCTGGGCGTCGTTCAGCCAGACTATTGTTCGCTGCTCGACTCGGTGCAGATCAGCGAGCGCGGCATCGGCCCGTGTGGGATCGAAGGGATGCCACAGGCGCCATCCGAGAGCAGCCAGCGGCTGTACGGCCTCCCAGCAGGCGCGTGTCTTGCCCGTGGAGGATGAGCCCACAAGAACAGCCATCTCGCTATGCCCCTCGTTGGCGGCCTCGATGACTGCTGCAAGATGCTCATCATGCGGGCGGCGCACATAGGCAGGTAGTGTCCCAGCTCGGCCCTGCCAGCTCCGGTCTCTGCGCCCGCTGGGGCTGGAGCCCAAGACTGGTGCCTCGACGGCAAAGTGGACCTCCAGATCGTGGGGATCCCACATCCGGATGAGGCGACCCAGTGCTCCGGTATCGGCAGTGGCGGACGGACCGCGCCCGTACGCGGTGTCGAGGAGAGCCAGCAGCCCGTTCACGTCAAGACGCAGGGCCCTGCCCAACGCTCCGACCGTGTCCGCAGATGGCCCCGGCGCACCGGAGCTCAAGGCTCGGCTGACCGTTGTGCGCCCCAGCCCGGCCGCACGCGAGAGTTCGGTCTGGTTGAGTCCCCGAGCAATCCGACCCGTCTCGAGGCGAGACCGTAACTCCGCCAGCGCCGCAGGATCGCGTACATCTTCCATCCCCACGCGGAGTCCCCACCCCTTGCCGTGCTCAGTTGTTCGTCCATGTTCATCTTCGACCAGCGAACCGCGATGAACGTGGCAACGCCGAAAGTCGGTCACACCACAGCGACCATGCCGACCTGTAGGGGTGTTCGACAATGTCCGACCACTGCGCCGTGATTCTTCTTGCCTGTGCCCTGGTGACTCTGACTGGGGCCCTCATCGCAGCAGCAGCCGGCTACGTTGCCCGCCGCGACCACGCCTCGTATCCAGCGGCACTCACCCGGGCAGCAGTTGCCTTCACCACCACGCTCACCCTGGCCGCCGCTCTGGTAACGGTCCTCAGCAATGTGACACAACGGTGACGGAACGTATCCAGCCAATGCACCGCCTACGCATTGTCTGGGCGATCCGACCGCAGATGGACACCAGCATCCAGATCGGCCCGACGGGCAAGAAGCTGCTGCCCCTGACCGTGGTCAACAAGTAGCCGGTCGGGCCTCGTGCGCGGCAGAAAGCGCCGGGGCCCTTCCGCTCTCGGGAGGCCGGTGGTGCCGAATGCCGCCCGCGAGGTCATCATGGGACCGTGACGGAGCTTTTCCCACCGATGCCCTTGACGGAGTGGCGGGACACCAAGGAGACCCTGCACCGCTTCGAACAGATCGTCGGCAAGATCCGCCTGGCGGCGAGCGCCCGGCGCAACCACTGGTGGAACGTCCCGTTCCATGTCACGGGGCGGGGCATCACCACGCGTCCGATGGGCCAGGTCGACGGGAATCCGATCTTCACGATCGACTTCGACTTCGTCGACCACCGGCTCGTCGTCGCGACGCTGGACGGCGAAGAGCGGTCCTTCCCGCTTCCGGGCCAGTCCGTCGCGTCCTTCCACGACGCGACCCTGGCCGCGCTGACCGCGCTGGGCGTCCGGGTGGACATCGCCATTCCCAGGCCCTTCGACCTGCCCGACGCCGGCCGGCCGTTCGCCCAGGACACCGAGCACGCGACCTACGACCCGCCGGCCGCCAACCGCTACTGGCGGATCCTGAGCCAGGTGGCGTCCGTGCTGGAGGAGTTCGCGGCGGGCTACTCGGGAAAGAGCAGCCCGGTCCACCACTTCTGGCACACCTTCGACATCGCCCACAGCCGGTTCTCGGGGCGGCAGATCGACCATCCCCGGCAGGTCGACCCGGTGACCCGGGAGGCGTACTCCAGGGAAGTGATCAGCTTCGGCTTCTGGTTCGGCGACGACACCTTCACCGAGCCCGCCTTCTACTCCTACACCGCCCCGGAGCCCGCCGGCCTGGCCGGGGAGCCGCTCAGCCCCGCGTCCGCCCGGTGGGCGGCGCGCGGCGACAGCCACCTGGCCGTGCTGCGCTACGACGCGGCCCGCGCCGAGACCGATCCCCGTGCCGCCGTCCTCGCCTTCTACGACAGCGCCTACCGGGCCGGGGCAGGACGCGCCGGATGGGACATCGCGACGCTCGCGTGCCCCGGAGGCATCACGGACGTGGTCCGGCGGATCTGACTCCCGGTTCGGTGAGTCCTAGGACCCGGTCCGGTGAGTCTGACGACCCGGTCCGGTGAGTCCGACGATCGGGCCTCGGGCCCCCTCCCGGAGCGGGACGAGCCTCGGGCCCCCTCCTGGAGCGGGACGAGCCGTGGGCCCCCTCCCGGAGCGGGAGGGGGCCCGAAGGCGTGAGGCCGGTGTCTCTCTCAGCCGCCGCCCTGGTCGACGGGCAGGTGGATCGGCCCGCGCAGGATGGGGCTGCGGCGGTACGGCGGGGGATCGGCGACCAGCCGGGGACCGTCCAGGCGGCGTGCCAGCTCGGTCAGCGCGATCTGGGTCTCCCGCCGGGCCAGTGGGCCGCCGAAGCACAGGTGGATGCCGCTGCCGAAGCCCAGGTGCTGGTTGTCCCGCCGGTCGGGGTCGAAGCGGTCGGGATCGCGGAAGCGGTCCGGGTCGCGGCTGCCCGAGGCCAGCATGAGCATGATCTGCGAGCCCTTCGGGATGACGGTGTCCGCCACGCTGATGTCGCTGTACGCCGCCCGCCAGGGAATGATGTGCACGGGCGGCTCGTAGCGCAGCAGTTCCTCGACCAGCGGCACGACCAGGTCCGGTTCGACGCGCAGCCGCTGGAGCACCTCGGGCCGGCGCAGCAGGGTGAGCATGCCGTTGGTGATGAGGTTGACGGTGGTCTCGTGGCCGGCGATCAGCAGCAGGTTGGCGGTGGCGACGATCTCCTCGTCGGTCATCCGTCCGTCCGGCCCGTCGTCGTTGGCCAGCCGGGACAACAGGTCGTCTCCCGGCTTGCCGTGGCGCTGTTCGAGCAGTCCGCCCAGGTACTGGCGCAGGGCCTGCCTGGCCTGTATCCCGTTGTCCAGTTTCTCCTTCGGGTCGGTCTTCGGGTCGTAGGCGATCGCGTCGATGATGTCGTTCACCCACAGGCGGAACCTGGGCTCGTCCTCGCGCGGCACGCCGAGCAGGTGGCAGATCACCGTGACGGGGAACGGGTAGGCGAAGTCGTCGACGATGTCGATCCGTTCCCTGCCCGTGAAGTCGTCGATCAGACGGCTGACGACGGCGGTCAGGTCGGGGTCCAGGCCGGCCACCAGCCCGGGGGTGTGCGGCGGGCCGAAGTGGCGCATCGCCATGCGCCGCAGGCGGTCGTGCTCGGGCGGGTCCATGTTGATGAACGCCGGCGTGGTCGTGCCCTCGGCCGAGGGCATCGGGTGGGACAGATTGCGGACGTCGGAGCTCAGGTGCGGGTCGTGCAGCAGGTCCGCGATCTCGCGATAGGTGCTGACGACGTAGCTGCCGTCCTCCTGCCGGGCCACCGGGGTCCGGCGCAGTTCGGCGTACAGCGGGTACGGGTCGGGCCGGGAGGAGTAGTCGAGGATCCGGTGGAGGGTGTCGGGCGTCTGGGTCGTGGTCATCTCGCTTCCCCTGCTAGCGGTAGTGCTGCTGCGCGGCCGTGACCCGCCGTTCGCCGGGGTCGTGACCGGTGACGACCACGGTGGCGCCCTGGGCGAGCAGAGCGGGACCGGGGAAGTCGACCGGCACGGGCTTCATGTCGGCGGGCTGGTCCGGCGTGGGACAGGGCGGCGGGAAGGGCGCGGCCGTCTCGATCAGCCGCCGGTAGTGGTCGAGCCACTTCGCGTTGTTGAAGCTCACCGCCGCGGTGACCCGGCCCCGGTAGCCGTACGCGGCCACGAAGCGCTGCTCGGACACCGATCCCTGGGTGACGGCCACCTCGTCGGCGAAGGTCGGCACGCCGACGGACTTGATGTTGACGCCGAACTGGATCGACCAGAACAGCGGCAGGGTCAGGTGGGGCCAGCGGTCCGCCTGGCCGCTGACCATGTTGTGCGCCGCGACCTCGGCCTGTTCCACGGCGTTGGCCCAGTGCTCCAGCGAGATGAGCCGGTACTCGTAGACGGGGTTGGGGCAGCGGGCCACGTCCCCGGCGGCGAAGACGTCGTCGGTGATCAGGCCGTCGAGGGTGAGGGCACGGCAGCCCGTGTCGCAGGCGATCCCCCAGACGCCGGCCGCCAGTCCCGAGCCCCGCAGCCACTCGGTGTTGCGGATGCCCCCGAGTGCCACCACGGCCACGTCGGCGTCGACCGTGCTGCCGTCGTCGAAGTGGGCGCGGCGGAAGTGCCCCTGGGCGTCGCCCTCCAGCCGGGTGACCTTGACGCCGCAGCGCAGGTCCACGCCGTGCGCGCGCTGCATGCCCGCGGCGACCTCGCCGATCATCGCGCCGAGCGCTCCGACCAGCGGGAACGGCGCGAGCTCGGCGACGGTGACCGGGATGTCCCGTTCCCGGCAGACGGAGGCGATCTCGCAGCCGGTGAATCCGGCGCCGATGACCAGCACCCGGGAGGGGCCGGCGGCCAGGGCCTGCTGCAGGCCCTCGGCGTGTTCTCGGGTGCGCAGTACGAAGACGCCGTCCAGGGCCGCCTCGCTCTCGACGAACCAGGGCCGGGCCCGTACCCCGGTGGAGATCAGCACCCGGTCGAAGGGGATCTCCCGTCCGTCGGCGAGGCACACGTGGTTGGCCGCCATGTCCAGCCCGCCGGCGGGCACGCCCAGCAGCCACTCCGCGTCGACGTCACGGCGGCGCGGCAGCGTGGTGTCGCCGGCCGGTACCCAGCCGGTCAGTACCTGCTTGGACAGGGGCGGGCGGTCGTAGGGCTCGCCCAGCTCGTCACCGATCATGGTCAGCGATCCGGTGAAACCCTCGTCGCGCAGGGTCTCCGCGGCCCGCAGTCCCGCCAGTGACGCCCCGACGACCACGATGCGGCCGTCGCGCCTGAAAGCCCGGAGGTTCTCGGCGCTGGTCATGACGCCGGCGCCGCGATCGGTGTGTCCTCGTCCGTGGGCCGTCCCTCCAGTCGGTCGACGAGGATCGCCTGGACCGGGCAGGCGGCCGCGGCGCGCAGTACCCGCACGCGGTGGGCGTCGTCGGGTCCGGGGTGGTACATCAGGGCTTCCTCGCCGTGCATCCGGAACGCGTCCGGAGCCAGGAACGCGCACTGGGCGTACCCCTGGCACCTGGAAAGATCAACGACAACTCTCATCCCGACCTCCACAGGGACTACGGAACTGCGGACCCCGGGAGCCGGTGTCACCGTGGCACGCACGGCGCGCGAGAAGTCGTTCGATGAGGAGAATCCGGCAGCCGCCCGCTCCTGCGGACATGCGAAAGGGCGCACCGTGCTCGTCGGGTGTATGCAGCAGAATTGGCCGTCGCCAGCGGGGCGAACGTCACCTGTGAAGCCGCCCGGAGAAGCCGACCCTGTTGTGAAAAAAGCCTAGCCCTGGTGCATATGCCGCGCACACCGGGCACGGCGCGCTCCACCCGCGGGCCGCCTGCCCGTGCGGGCCGGGCGCGCTTCGACGACTCTTTACGGGTGGTGGGTGGCGGGTGGCCGCGCGGTGATCAGCGCGGTTTCGATGTGCCGGAGGCACGCCTGGGAAAAGTGCTGGGTGATGTACTGGGCCTGGCGGCCGGTGTCGCCGTCAGCCCTCTTCCGGTCATCGCGCTCATCATCGTGCTGGCGACGCCGCGCGGCCTCGTGAACGGTCTGGTGTTCACCGCGGGCTGGCTGGTTGGGCCTGTCGGGTCTGGGCGCGGTGATGCTGGTGATCGGCGGCCAGGGGAGCGCCGGCGGTCACGGGCAGCCGGCCGACCGGGTGGGGGCCCTCAAGCTCGTGCTGGGCGTGGCGCTGCTCCTGTTCGCGGTGCGGATGTGGCGCCGTCGCCCCACCGACGTCACACAGGCCCGGCTGCCCAAGTGGATGGCCGCGATCGACGGCTTCCCCGCCGTGAAGATCTTTCTGCTCGCCCTCCTGCTGTCGGCCGGAAACCTGAAGAACGCCCCGCTGACCATCGCCGCGGCCGCCTCCATCAGCGCGTCGGGACTGCCGGACGGGCAGCGGATCGGCGCCCTGGCGCTCTTCGTCGTGGTCGCCTCCCTCGGTCTGCTGATCCCGCTGGCGGTCTACCTGGCCATGCGGGAGCGGGCGAGGGGAACTCTGGGCGACTGGAAGGAGTGGGCCGCGCGGCACAACGTCGCCGTCATGGCCGTCCTGTTCTTCGTGTTCGGGCTGAAGCTGCTGGGGGACGGCATCGGGGTGCTGAGTTCCTGACCGGCACCCGCGCGTCGACTCCGCGGTATCCGCGCCCCACGTCAACTCCACAAGATCGCTTCGTCGTTCGACGCGTCACACGTCCCGCTGAAACGGCGGCGACACGGCGGCCGCCGCTCGCGCACGGCGCACCCTTCATCAAGCTGGTGTCTTCTGCGAAGGAGACGCCACCGTGCGAATTTCTGACATCCAGCGCTGCGAGGTCCGGCCCGGACGACTCGTCGAGTGGACGTTCAGCCCTGCGACCGTGGAGGCCGCGGCGGTGCTGCCGCCGGACCCGCGGCCGCCGGCGTACATCCAGGAGTCGCACATCCGGACGGCCCGTTCGGTGCGGGAGGACGGACTGTTCGTACCGACCTGGCTGGGCACCGCGTTCGACCTGCCGGGACCGGCCGACCTCGACGCCCTGGAACGGGCCCTGCGGCGCTGGACGTTGCGTCACGAGACGCTGCGCAGCGGTTTCCGGTGGGCCGACGACGACATGCACCGGTTCACCCTCGACGAGCGGGACGTGTCCCTGCACCGCGAGGTGGTCGGCGACTTCGCCGACACCAACGCCCTTGTCCGTTACCTGCAGGATCGGTTCGACGTGGCGGCGGACGCGCTCGGCTGGCCGAACCTCATCTACGCGGCGGTCGTACGCGAGGACTCCACCAGCGTGTACATGGCCTTCGACCACACCAACGTCGACGCCTACTCGCTGCAGCGCATCCCCGACGAGATCCACGAGTTGTACACCGCGGACGTCGCGGGCCGGCCCGCCGCCGGGCCGCCGCCGGGCAGTTACGTCGACTTCTGCGAGCAGGAGCGGACCAGCGCGGACGGGATCGACGACACCCACGCGATCGTGGCCCGCTGGCGGGAGTTCATCGGCCGGTGCGACGGCAGGCTCCCGGAGTTCCCCGTCGACCTCGGTCTGCGGCCCGGCGACGCGCTGCCGGCCCAGAAGCTGCTGTGCGAGCCGCTCGTCGACGCGGACGCCGCCGCCGCGTTCGAGGCGTACTGCAGGCCCTACGGCGGCAGCCTGGTGGGCGTCCTGGGCGCGACGAGCCTGATCGTCCACGAGTTGGGCGGGCAGCCGGTCTACCGCACGGTCGTGCCGTTCCACACCCGGCTGAAGTCGGCGTGGTCCGACTCCGTCGGCTGGTACGTCGGCGGCGCGCCCATCGAGGTGCCCGCGGCGCGGAGCTTCGACGGCGCGCTCGCCACGGTCCGCTCCGAGCTGAAGGCCAACCGGTCGCTGGCGCGGATCCCGCTGGCCCGCGTACTGCGCCTGCTCGGCGCGGACTTCCGGCCGACCTCGCCCGACATGTACTCGATCGTCTCGTACGTGGACGCCCGCCCCACCCCCGGTTCGGCCCGCTGGGCCGAGCAGAAGGCGTACGGGCTGATCCGGGTCTCGTACGGCGACCAGGTGTGCGCCTGGGTCAACCGGCTTGACGAGGGCCTGTGGTTCGCCTGCCGCTACCCGGACACCGAGGTCGCGTACAAGAACGTACGGCTGTACGTGGAGAAACTGCGGGACTTCATCCGCTCCGTACCCGCGCACGACCGCTCCGCACGCGATTGCCGGCGAGTCGTGGAGCCGGCCTTCCTCTGACGAACTCCGGTCGTCCGTGCACGAGTTCGTCAACTCGGCGCGGTGCGCGGTCAATCGGCGTCCCGCGGTGACCTCGTTGGGGCTGTACCGCCCCCGGCCGGACCAGGAATGTGGCATGTCCCATCTCGCTACTGCTAGTGTCTGAACGGTCACGCTAGGCAATCAAATTCGTTGTTCAGGCAAAGGACTGAGGGTTCCATGCGCAAGTTCCAGCAGGTTGTGATCGCGGCGATGGCGGCCGGTGGTCTGTCCGCCATCGGTGTCGGCACGGCGGTCGCCGCCCCCGCCGACCACGGGCCGAAGGTGACCGACTCCTACCGCCCCTACCAGGAGTGCAGCCCGCAGACGGTGGCGGAGAACAACATCCCGGTCGGCGTGCTCGGCATCGCGGGCACCGTGGACACCACCTGCGGCCAGTACAACACCGCTTTCAACGGCTGAGTCCGGCTCGGTGCGACCGGTTCCCGGGCGCCCCTGCACAGGAAGACGCATCGACATGTTCAGCAGGATGAAGTTCGCGGCCGTCGCCGGGCTCGTCGGCGGCCTCACCGTGGTCTGCGCCGGTATCACCCAGGCGTTCGCCGCCGGAGGGCCCACGCCCTGCGCCCCCGACCTCCAGGGCAACGTCAGCTGCTCGCAGCGGATCAAGGGCGAGGTGCCCGAGGGCGGCGTCATGCCCCATCAGGAGACCTGCGTGCCGGTGCAGCCCCTGAGGCTGCCCTCCCTGGGGGGCGGAGTCACCCGGATCGGCCCCGAGATCACCTGTTCTCCCACGACGGTGGGGGTGCCGCCCGGGAAGGGCGACGTGGAAGAGGGGTCGCTCGACCAGTTCTCCTGAGCGCCGGATCCGGAGCGTTCCGGTCGCGCCGTCCGCCGCATGCTGCTCGAGTTGCTGACGCGACATGAGCGGTGTAGATCCCCGGCAACTACGTCGCGTGTGTATAAGCTCACGGTACGTAGTCGAGCCGGGCGCCCTGCCCGGGTACGAAAGGGTCTATACATGCGTAAGTTTCAGCGCGCTGCGCTCGTAGCGGCGGCGGTGGCCGGGCTCTCCTTCTTCGGTGCCGGGGCCAGCTTCGCCGGCGAGAACGACGCGCCTCCGTCGATCAGCGCCGTGGCCAACTCCTCGGCCAACGCTGTCGCCGTCGGTGGCAACTTCGTCCAGCCCCAGGAGGGGCAGGAGGAGCACCCGGAGGCTCAGCCCGAGGGTCAGCCGCAGGAGGAGCCCCAGGGCCAGCCGCAGGAGGAGCAGAAGAACGACGAGCCCGAGCAGGGCTACGGCGAGCACGGCGGGGAGCAGTAAGGAAGTGATCCGTCCACCGGTGTCCGGATGACACCGGTGGCGAAGGCAGCCCGGGCGCGCGCCGGCCGTAACGGCACGCGTCCGGGCTGCCGTGATTCCACCGCCGGGGTGGCTCGGACGTCAAGTCCGGCCGTCGTAGGCGGGGTTCAGGGATATCGGCCCGGGCGCACGCCGGTCAGCGGTGACGGCGCCCGGGCCTCCGCTTTGAGAAAGGGAACACAGCACATGTTCAACGCGCAGAAGACCGCCGCTGTTTCGGGACTCGTGGGGAGCCTCGCCGCGCTCTGCCTCGGCGCCGGCCAGGCGTACGCCGGCGGGCCTCAGGGCGGCTGCGGCGGCACCGCGCACGGTGGCGCCGCGTGCGTTCAGAAGAACGACTCCCACGTCGACAAGGACGGCACGCGCATCGTCCGGCAGAGCCAGAACTGCTCACCGGCCGACCGTCCGAACGTCATGTTCTCCGCGGACGAGGCCGCGGACGAGACCCCCGCCCGTACCGGGCAGGTCATCGACTGCTCCAACACGGCGGAGCTGCCCAAGGGTTTCAAGAAGCCGCACGTCGACTTCTGACCGCCGCCGGCGCGGGGCAGTCCGCTCCCGGGCAGCGGGAAGCCCCGGCGCCCCGACCAGTGGTCGGGGCGCCGGGGCTCGGTGTCCGTCCTGCTAGCCGCTGAACGCGCTGTTGTTGCAGCCCATGTTCGAGCCGTTGGACGTCTTGTGCGCGCCCGGGTTGCCCTCGCCGTTCAGCAGGTTGCCGCCCAGGCCGCTGCCGACGCCGACGTTGCCGAGGAGGTCGAGGTTCAGGTCGTGCGACTTGCAGTTGGCGCTCTGCTCGATGTTGAACTCGTCGCCGCCCTTGCCCCAGCCTTCGCCGGCCTGGGCGGCGCCGGCCCCGAGGAACCCGACGCTGGCGAGGGTGGCGAGGAGGACGGCGGTCGTACGGAGCTTGTGCATGTGATCTCCCGGTGGAGTGAGGGGGGAAGAACGTGAAGGACGTCGATGGTCCCGGCGCCGGGCGCGGCCGCGGTGCCGGGACCATTCACACTCCGGCGCCGGTGTGCCGGACCGGGGCTCAGAAGGCGCTGTTGTTGCAGCCCATGGTCGAGCCGTTGTGGGTGTTCTTGGCGCCCGGGTTGCCCTCACCGTTCGCGGCGTTGCCCAGCACGCCGTCGAGCAGGCCGACGTTGCCGAGGAGGTCCAGGTTCAGGTCGTGCGACTTGCAGTTGGTGCTCTGCTGGATGTTGAACCTGTCGCCGTGGTCGCCGCCCTTGCCGCCCGCGGCGTGGGCCGTGCCGCCGACGAGTCCGATGCTGCCGAGAGCGGCGACCAGGACGGCGACGTTGCGAAGCTTGCGCATGTCATCTCCGGTGGAGTGAGGGGGTGCGATCTGTGGCAGATCGACGTTTTACAGTTACGGGAGATTAGTGCGGAATGTCACGAATTGGGCGGCGGCGCGCCGATCTTCCGCCCGCACTGGAAGGTCCCTGCCCGGCACTGGAGATGACGGGTCGTCGGATGGCGGCACGCGGCAGGCGGACGCCGGGCGGCGGCCCCGGCCGTCAGAACTGCTGGGCGCTGGCCAGGGAGTTCGACTGGCTGTTGGCCTGGGTGCAGTCGACGCCCCGGGTCTGGGCGGCGGCGAGCAGGGCGACCGGGACGTTCGCGTCGAGCAGGTTCTGCGGGCTGCACTCCTGGTACGGACGGAACAGGTTGTTCTGGCCCACCGCACCGCCCTGGTTGTTCGTGTGGTTCGTGTTGT
This sequence comes from Streptomyces sp. NPDC056580, assembly GCF_042793175.1. Taxonomy (NCBI): domain Bacteria; kingdom Bacillati; phylum Actinomycetota; class Actinomycetes; order Kitasatosporales; family Streptomycetaceae; genus Streptomyces; species Streptomyces sp. NPDC056580. The sequence goes on from NZ_JBHTVE010000002.1 coordinate 144,960, forward strand.
TCGTCGGCTGTGTGGCCTGGGGGGTGATCTGGGGGCTGATCTGTGGATTCAGCTGGGGGTTGAGCTGGGGGGCGACCTCGGCGCCCCGCTCCGGGGCCGCCTGCCGGGCCGCCTGCTGCGGGGCCGGTGAACCGTAGGTCTGCGCCGTCGCCTGGGACGAGGTGGCCGAGGCGGCCTGGGCGTCCGGCTGCGAGGCGGGCGGCGGAACGGTCCCGTTGTAGGCGGCGGGGGCGGCGGAGCTCGGGCCGGCACCGACGGCGGACAGACCGCCCGCAGCTGCGATGACGAGCGCGACGTGGTGAAGCTTGCGCATGGAATCCTCGGCCCTTCGTTGACCTGTGCGCGGAACCTGGTGGAAAGGGGGCGGCACAGCCTCCGCTGTCCCGCTGCCCATCGCGGCCGGCGGCCGCGATGGGCAGCCGAGCCTGGCCCGTGGGGAACGAGCGGGAAGCGGCCGCGGACACGGCCGCCGCTTTGGGGGTCACCCATTCGACGCAAGGGCGCGGGCAGGCGAGATGCCGTGGTGCCGGCCCCCGGACTGCGGCAAACGGGTGACGCGCCTCCCCGTGCCGTGACCACGGCGCGGAAGTCCTCGTTCCGACGGGAGAAGGCAGCGACCGTGGACTCAATGAGGGCGAGGAATCTCGCTGCCCGCTCCCACGCGACGTCCGCGTGCCAGCCGCGTCCGCGTGCCAGTCAGCGGTAACGCTGCCGGCGGTGCGGTGTGAACACCGCACCGGCTGGGCGCGTGACGGCACGAACGCAATTGCTTTCCCTTTTCAGGTATCGAAGGGCCGAGGGTTTCATGCGCAAGCTTCACAGGGCCGCGCTCGTTGTAGCGGCGGCCGGCGGTCTGTCCGTCATCGGTGTGGGCGTCAGCCATGCCGATTCCCCAGTCGGACAGGGCAGCGCCGTTCCGGCGCCGGCCCCCGACCAGCCGGCGCCGCAGGCCTACGCCCCGGCCCCGGCTCCACAGCCGGCGCCGCAGGTCTACGCCCCGGCCCCGGCTCCGCAGCCGGCGCCGCAGGCCTACGCCCCGGCCCTGGCTCCACAGCCGGCTCCACAGCCGGCGCCGCAGGCCTACGCCCCGGCCCCGGCTCCGCAGCCCGCCCCCCAGGTCTACGCCCCGGCCCCGCAGGCGCCCCAGCAGACCGGTTACGCCACGGCGTCGGCCGTGTCGCAGGGCTCGGCCCAGGCCACCGTGTCGCCGTACGCCCCGCAGCAGCAGTACGCGCAGCCCGCGCCGTACCCGCAGCAGCCCTACCAGCAGCCCGCGCCGTACCAGCAGGCCGCCCCCGCGCAGCCGGCGGCGCAGGTCGTCCCGCAGGTGATGCCCCAGGTCACCCCGCAGGTCGCACCGCAGGTGGCCATGCCCCAGGCCATGCAGGAGCCCCCGGCGCATGTCGCACCGCAGGTGAACCCGCAGGTCAACCCCCAGGTGAACCCGCTGGTCAATCCGATCATCGCGCCCGGGAGCGGGCCGGGGCTGTCCCCGGTCGGCCTCGGCCAGGTCGCGGCGCCGCCCGTCGGCCAGCTCGGGCTTCCCCGGATCGGCTGACCCCGCCCGGGCGGGGCGCCCGTGTCCCCTGGGGCGCGGATGCCCGTGTCCCGTCCGTACCCGTCGCAGATTCCAGCTTTCCGAACAACGGAGAACCCATGCGCAAGTTCCACCGGGCCGTCCTCCTGAGCGCCATGCTCGGCACCGTCGGCTCGCTCGGCGCCGGCACCGCCTTCGCCCACGGCGAGCCCGGCCACGACATCGACGTCACGCAGGGCGTCGAGTGCCGCTCGCACGACATGAACATCGAGGTGCTCGGCAGCGTAGGCGCCCTCACCGGCGCCGCGGCCAACCTGCTGAACGGCGAGGGCAGCCCCGGGGCGCAGCAGAGCCACCTCGGCTCCGACATGGGCTGCAACAACCAGGCGTTCTGACCCGACCCGAGCAGTGGCGGACCGGCCCGGACCGGCCGGCGGGCGCCCGCGGATCACGCATCCGCGGGCGCCCCGCGCTGTTGCGGGGTCAGTGGCCCGGCGTTGGAATCGAGTGTGTGGAATTTTGGCGGCGCAGGGTCCGCGGGCCGCCCCGCTCCCGGGACGGGCGCCGGCCGCAAAGGGCTCAGGAACGACGCGCTGGGCATGTTCTCCTCGGTGGTCATCGGGCTTGCCTCCACCGCCCCCGCCTACAGCCTCGCCGCCACACTGGGCCTGATCGTCGCGGCGGTCGGCCTGCAGGCGCCGATCGTCATCATGCTGTCGTTCGTCCCGATGCTGCTGATCGCGTACGCCTTCCGGGAGCTCAACGCGAGCAACGCCGACTGCGGGACCACCTTCACCTGGGCGACCCGCGCCTTCGGCCCGCGCACCGGCTGGATGGGCGGCTGGGGCATCGTCGTCGCCAACGTCATCGTCATGGCGAGTCTCGCCGAGATCGCGGGTGCGTACAGCTTCCGGCTGGTGGGCATGGACGGGCTGGCGGACGACCGGTTGTGGACCACCGTCGCCGGCGTCCTGTGGATCGCGGTGATGACCACGGTCTGCTACGTCGGCATCGAGTTCTCGGCCGCCCTGCAGCGCTGGCTGCTCTGCCTCGAGGTGGGGATGCTGCTCGTCTTCTCCGTCGCCGCGCTGGTCCGTGTCTACAGCGGCACCACGCCGGCCGCGATCCACGTCTCCGCCTCCTGGTTCAACCCCTTCGAGGTGTCCTCGGTGAAGGCCCTCACCTCGGGCCTGCTGGCCGGGGTCTTCATCTACTGGGGCTGGGACACCGCCGTCTCGATCAACGAGGAGACGGCCGACAGCACCCGCATCCCGGGCCGCGCGGCGGTCTTGTCCACCGTGCTGCTGCTGGTCCTGTACGCGCTGGTGTCCACCTCGGCGCAGGCCTTCGCGGGAACGGGGGGCTCGGGCGTCGGACTGGGGAACGCCAAGCACTCGGACGACGTCTTCTCCGGCCTGGGCGAGGCCGTCTTCGGCAGCCACGACACGGGCCTGGTGCTGTCGAGACTGCTGATCCTCATGGTGCTGACCTCGGCGCTGGCGTCCACCCAGACCACCATCCTGCCGCTGGCCCGGACGGTGTTCTCCATGGCGGTCCACAAGGCCGTCCCCGCCCGGTTCGCCCGGGTGCACCGCAGGTTCCTCACCCCGACCTGGTCGACCGTCGGGATGGGCGCGGTCTCGATCGCCTTCCTGGTGCTGCTGACCTCCTTCAGCGGGAACGTGCTCGCCGACTCGGTCGACTCGGTCGGCCTCGCGATCGCGTTCCACTACGGCCTGACCGGCTTCGCCTGCCTCTGGTACTACCGCGGGATCCTCGACCGCAGCACCAAGGACCTCGTCTTCAAGGGCGTGCTGCCGGGCCTGGGCGGACTGTTCATGCTCGCCCTGTTCCTCTACGCCACCTTCGTGTACGCCGCCCCCGGGTACGGCGCGACCAGCGTCGACCTGCCGGTCTTCGGGCCGACCGGCGGGGTCACCGTCATCGGCCTGGGTGCCCTGCTGCTCGGGCTCCTGCTGATGCCGGTGGTCACCCGCGGTCACGGGGTCGCCCTCAAGCTCCAGCGGAGCCTGCTGCCGCGCCGCCTGCCGCCGCACACCGCCCTGGACTCGGCCAGCCGCTACCTGCCCGCCGACAACGGCTCCGGGGTGGGCGGCGACTGGTACGACGTGATCCCCCTGTCGGGCACCAGGGTCGGCCTGGTCGTCGGTGACGTGCTCGGACACGGCCTGCGCGCCGTGGCCACGATGGGCCGCCTGCGTACCGGGGTGCGCGTCCTGGCCCGGCTCGATCTGACCCCGGACGAACTGCTGTCCCGCCTGGACGATTTGGTCGAGCAGACCGTGCACGAGCGCGGCGACGGCCACGGCGGCCCCGGCCGCCGGAGACCGCCGGACGACGAGGCCAGGGGAGTGACCTGCCTGTACGCGGTGTACGACCCGGTCTCGGGACAGTGCACCCTGGCGCGGGCCGGGGATCCGGTGCTGGCGGTCGCCGAACCGGACACGGGCGCCGTCGGCTGTCCGGAGCTGCCCCCCGGACCACCGCTGGGCGTCGGCGGCACGCCCTACCAGAGCACGGAGCTGCGGCTGGCGCCGGGCAGTGTCGTCGCGCTGTGCACGGACGGCATGCTGCAGGCCGCGAACGGCCGGGACGACGGGCTCGCCCAGCTCTCCCGGATCCTCGCCGACGACCGGGAGTCCCTGGACGAGCTGTGCGAGCGGGCGGTGAACACCCTGCTGCCCGGGCCGGTGGATGTGGACGCCACTCTGCTGGTGGTCCGCACCCGGTTGCTCGACCGGAGCCAGTTCACCCAGTGGGAGCTGCCCCCGGACCCGGCGGAGGTGGCCGTCATCCGCACCGCCGTCGCCAAGCAGCTCCGCGACTGGGGGCTGGAGGACCTGGTGTTCACCAGCGAGCTCATCGTCAGCGAACTGGTCACCAACGCCATCCGCTACGTCGGCGGCCCGATCCAGGTGCGCCTGATCCGCGACCGGACGCTGATCTGCGAGGTCTCCGACACCGGCCACACCGCGCCCAACCTGCGGCACGCCGCGAGCGACGACGAGGGGGGCCGGGGCCTGTTCATCATCGCCCAGATGACCCACCACTGGGGCACCCGGTACACCGCCACCGGCAAGACCCTCTGGACCGAGCAGGACCTGCCGCCGCCGGACGGCCGGGACCTGGTAGCCCCGCGGGACGGACAGGTCTAGGCGCCCCGGCCGGCCGGTTTCTCCACCGGCGGGGGCGCCTCGGGTCAGCGGGGGCCGGTCAGTTGCGGCAGCCGGGTACCGGGGTCGGGCTGGTCGCGCAGTTGTTGGGGGTGTTGTTGATGACCGTGGTGAGGGTCAGGTTCACGGTGCCGTGGTTGTTGTAGATACCGCCGGGGTTGTTGCCCGAGGCGGTGTTGTTGCTGATGTTGCTGATGCTCACCGTGGAGGTGCCGCCGGAGACGGTGGGCACGCCGTTGGCGAGGCCGCCGCCCGTGGTCGCCTGGTTGCTCCTGATGTTGCTGGCGCGCACCGTCAGCGTTCCGATGTTGGCGATGCCGCCGCCGGCGCCGCCGGCCCGGTTCCCGGAGATCGTCGAGGCGGCGACGTTCAGGGTGCCGTCGCTGACGAGGCCGCCGCCGTTGACGTTGGCTGTGTTGCCCGAGACCACGGCGGCGTTGACCGTCGAGGTGGAGCCGTTGAAGTTGCTGACGCCGCCGCCGAAGTCGGCCCGGTTGCCCGTGATCACGACGGCGTTGGCGTCCAGGCTGCCGCCGCCGGTGACGACGATGCCGCCGCCGGCCCCGCTCGCGACCGAGCTGCCCGTGGCGTTGCCGTTGGCGATGGTCACAGCGCGCAGGGTGAGGTCGCCGCCGTTGACGGTGAGGATGCGGAAGGTGCCCGAGGTGCGGACGAGCGTGGCGCCGTTGCCGTTGATGACGATCGGCGTGGTGATGGCGGGCAGACCCACCCCGGCGGGCAGGGCGTTGGTCAGCGCGTACCTGCAGCCGGAAGCCAGGTTCAGGGTGTCGCTCCCGGGGGTGCTGTTCGCCGTGTTGATCGCGTTGACCAGGGCGGTCTGGCTGCACGCCACCGGCAGGACGGCGGCCGACGCGGCGGGGGCCAGCGCGGTCTGGGCGAGGGCGGCGGCGGCGCCTATGCACAGCACCTGGGTGGTCCGGGCGAGTGACTTCCGAGTGAGCATGGGGGTCCCTTCCGAGTCGTGCCCGCCGCGAGCGTCCGGCCGTACGAAGAGGCCCTGGACCGTCTCGGGCAGGGGGGTCGGAACAGAACTCCCCGTCGGGTCCGTCCTGTTGGCCGGTTACCGGACGGTCTCCATCCGATGGTCCTGCGCCGTGCGTCCGATGGCCGTATCCGGCTTGCCCACCGGTGGAATCCGCGCTGACCGCGCGGCCCGCCCGGGAGGCACGCGAAAGGCCCGCCGGAGCAGTTCCGGCGGGCCTTTTCCCGGGCGGCGTCCGCTCAGGCGGCCTGGGCGTACTTCGGGTTCGGGCCGTACTGGTTGGTCTCCGGCTTGCCCTCGGTGGCGAGGAAGACGATCAGGATGATCGCGCCGACCAGCGGGATCACGCCGATCAGGATCCACCAGCCCGACCGGCCCGTGTCGTGCAGCCGGCGGACCGCGACGCCGAGGCCGGGCAGCAGGGTGGCGAGCGCGTAGATGATGCCGAGGACGTTCGAGCCGATGGCGGCGTCGACGATCGCCAGCACGATGCTGATGATGATGTTGAACAGGAAGAACATCCAGTATTCCTGCCGCCGCGCGCGGCCGCTGAACACGGCGTACTTCTTCAGGACGTCGATGTACCAGTGCATGGTTGTCCCCCCAGGTGCTCATGCTCAGTTGGCCTCTCATCGAACCAGTCACGGTGACCGGAAACCATGCCTTTTGGCGTGGCCGGGTCAATGTGTTACCCGCCTGTGGTCGTCCGGTGACAGGGAGGGCGCGACAGGCGGTGTGCGGCGTCGTCCCGCGGGCGGGACGACGGGGGAGCCGACGGTCCCGGCACCCCTGCCGTCAGGACTTCCTGGGGTGCATCCGTACCGGCGCCGGCCGCGTCTGTCCGGGTATGGACCTCGAGAAGCCGCCCGCCCGGCCGCCGCACCCCGAAGGGTGCCTGACCGTGGCGATCCGTGTTCCCGTGCGGATCGTCGTGCTCGTACTGGTGGTGCCGGTGCGGATGGCGTGGGACGCGCTGACCGCCGCCGGCCGGCTGCTGTCCCGCACGGTGCTGCGCCCGCTCGGCCGGGCGCTGCGGTGGCTCGGACGGGCCCTGTTCGTCCTGCCGTTCGTCGCGCTGTGGCGGTGGGTCGTGGCGCCCGCCGGGAAGGCGCTGGGGTGGCTCGGGAAGGCGCTCGTCGCCGTACCGGCGCGATGGCTCTACCGATACGTGCTGACGCCCCTCGGGCATGGGCTCGCCCGGGTCGCGCGGGCGGTCGGCGCCGCGCTCGGGTGGCTGTACGCGCGCGTGCTGGCACCCGCCGGGCGGCGGACCGCCCGGCTGCTCAGGGGCGCGGGGCTGCTGCTGGCGGCGGCCGGGGCGGGGGCGTGCGCCGCGGCGGCCTGGCTGGGGCGGTACCTCCTGGTCGTCCCGGCGCGGTGGCTGTACGCGTGGGTGCTCGCGCCCGTGGGGCGGGCGCTGGCGTGGCTGGTGACAGCCCTCGTCACGGGCGTCGGCGCCGCCCTGTACCGGACGGCCCGCCTCTTGCTCGTGCTGCCCGCCCTCGCCCTGTGGCGGTGGGTGCTGGTGCCCGTGGGCCGGGTCCTCGCCGTCGTCGCGCGGGAGACCGGGGAGGCCCTCCGGCACGCCTGGCGGATCGCCGGGCGTATCTCGCGGGCCGCGGGGCGGGTGCTCGGGACTCTCCTGCGGTGGATCCTCGTGGACCCGGTGCGCTGGGTGCACCGCACTGTCCTCGTCCCCGCCGGGCACGCGGTCCGGGACCATGTGCTGAGGCCCGCCGCCGAGACGGCGCACGCGGTGGGGCGGAGCGTACGGCAGGCGCTGGCCGGCGCCCGCGACACCGTACGGCAGGCCCGCGCCGACCTCCGGCGGACGCTGCTCGGCGAGCCCGGGCCGCCGCCTCCGGTGGACCGACGGGAACCCGTGGGCCGCGGGACACGTACTCTTGAGAGGAGTACCACCGCTCTCACGAAGGACTAGGACACTGGGCAAGCGACAGCCCGAAGGCCCGCCGCCCGCACCCGCGGTGCAGCGCATCCGACTGCGCTACACCAAGCGCGGCCGCCTCCGGTTCACCAGCCACCGTGACTTCCAGCGCGCCTTCGAGCGTGCGCTGCGCCGCGCCGAGGTGCCCATGGCGTACTCGGCGGGGTTCACGCCGCATCCGAAGGTGTCGTATGCCAATGCCGCACCCACCGGCACGGGCAGTGAGGCGGAGTACCTGGAGATCGCGCTGACCGAGGCGCGGGACCCCGGGACCCTGCGCGCCCTGCTCGACGAGTCGCTGCCCACCGGGCTCGACATCGTCGACGCGGTCGAGGCACGGACCCCGGGACTCGCCGACCGGCTCACGGCCTCCGTGTGGGAGCTGCGGCTGGACGGCGTCGACCCGCTCGACGCCCGGCGCGCGGTGGAGGCCTTCACCGCGGCCGGCACCGTCGAGGTGCAGCGCATGACCAAGAACGGCGTCCGCACCTTCGACGCCCGCCCGGCGGTCGCGGAACTGGAAACGCACAGTTCGCGGCCAGATGGGCCGACCGACCAGCCCTGTGCGATACTGCGGCTGGTTGTTCGGCACGTGACGCCTGCCGTACGACCCGACGACGTCCTGTCCGGTCTCCGCGCCGTGGCCGACCTGGCGCCGCCGGTCCCCGCAGCGGTGACCAGGCTGGCGCAGGGGCTGTTCGATGAAGAGACCGGCACGGTGACCGACCCGCTCGCGCCCGACCGCGAGGCAGCCGAGGCCCTGACGGCCGCATCGGCCGCCGCCGCGACGGCGCCGACGCCGGAAGGTTCCGCGTAGGGACGGACGTCGTAGCGCCGCCCTCGTACTCGGGAGCCACCTGGGTCGGGCAGCGCACCGACCAGAAGACTTTCGCCAGGCCGTACCGACAAGGCGTACGGAACCGGCGAGACAGGACACAGAGTGCTCCCGTGCGGCGCCCGCGCCCCGGACGGCGGCCACCGCGTATCGCGCGGGCCGCGGACGTCAACGGTGAACGGTCCCTCGGGACCGGCGCCGGACCAGGCGCGGCGCCCGGGAGCCTGACGGGAGAAACGCCCGCATGCTCGAACCGACCGAACCCACCGAGGGTTCCGAACTGAACACGCCGAGCGACACGCTGCCCCCGCGCAGGCGTCGCCGTGCCGCTTCCCGCCCGGCGGGCCCGCCCACCGCGGCCGAGGCCCCCGCCGAGGTCACCGTGCCGGCCATACCGGCCGCGGAAGCGGATGAGATCGCCGAGGCGGAGGACGAGGCGCAAGCCGGGACGGAGGCCGTCGAGGCACCCGCCGCGGCCGAGGAGCCCGCTGCCCCCGCCCGCCGACGCCGGGCCACCCGGCGCGCCTCCGCGCCCGCCGGCGCGCCGAACGCCGCCGAGACCGCCGAGACGGTCGTACCGGCCGTCGAGACCGCCGGGTCCGCCGAGCCGGCCCAGGCCGTGGAGGCCGCCCAGGCCGCCCAGGCCGCCGAGGAACCCGCACCGCCCCGTACCCGCCGTCGGGCGACCCGCCGCGCGTCCGCGCCGGCCGGCGCCCCGGCCGAGGCGGAGGCCGTGGTGCCCGCAGCCGGCGCCGGGGAGACCGAGGCGAAGGCGGAGACCGTGGAGCCGGAGGCCGAGGCCGCCGCCCCGGCCGCCCGCCCGCGTCGCCGTGCCACCCGGCGCGCCTCCGCGCCCGTCGGCGCGCCGACGGGTGCCGAGGCCACCGAGGTTCCCGAGGCCGCTCCGGCCGCCGTCGAGGCGGCCCCCGCCGCCGAGGTTCCGGCCCCCGCCGAGGCCCCCGCCGCGGCGGAGGAGAGCGCGCCCGCCGGCCGTACCCGCCGCCGGGCGACCCGCCGCGCGTCCGCGCCGGCCGCCGCCGAGACCGCCGAGTCCGCCGAGACCGCCGCCGCGCCCGCCCCCGAGGCCCAGGCCCCGGTGGAGGAGCCCGCGACCGCCCCGGCCGCCGAAGCGGCCGAAGCCGCCGAAGAGGCCGCCCCCCGCCGTACCCGCCGCCGCGCCACTCGCGGTGCAGCCGCTCCCGCGGCCGAGGAGGCCCCCGCGGCCGCCGCCCGGCCCGCCGAGGAGGCCAAGGCCCCGCAGACGCCGCAGGCCCCTGCCGCCGAGGCGCCCGCCGAGGAGGGCGCCGCCCCGCGCCGCCGCCGCCGGGTCGTCCGGCAGGCCGCGACCGGGTTCGCCGCGCCCGCGCACTCCGAGGCCGACGAGGGCGGATCGCCGCGCCGTCCGGCCCGGCCCGCCGTGGCCGTGTTCCAGGCGCCGGTGTTCACCGAGCCGCAGTTCCAGACCCCGCAGCGGGCCGCCGCCCAGGCCGCGGCCGAGGCCGCCGGGGCGGAGGAGCCCGAGGAGGAGACGGAGGCCTACCCGGAGGAGCGCGCCGAGGCCGGCTCGCGCCGCCGCCGCCGTCGCCGTGCCGCCGCCGAGGAGACGCGGCCCGCCGAGGCCGAGGAGCCGGAGGAGGCCGAGGAGTCCGCCGAGGACCTGGCCGACGGAGACGAGGGCGAGGAGGCCGAGGGCTCCGAGGAGTCCGAGGAGTCCGGTTCGCGCCGCCGTCGCCGCCGGGGCGGCCGTCGCCGCCGCCGTGGTGACGCCGCCGACGGCGAGGGCGCGGACGCCGAGTCCGACGAACTGGCCGCCGAGCAGGCCGCGCAGGACACCGAGGACACCGCCGAGCAGGAGGAGGAGGACGCCGAGGACGCGCGCGACGAGGACTTCGGAGGCTCCAGCTCCAGCCGCCGCCGCCGGCGCCGCCGTCGTCGTGCCGGTGAGAGCGGCGGCGACGGCGAGGCGTCGTCCGACGACCCCGAGCGCACGGTCGTCAAGGTCCGCGAACCCCGCAAGCCCGCCGAGCCGTCCGACGAGGTGCAGTCCATCAAGGGCTCGACCCGTCTGGAGGCCAAGAAGCAGCGCCGCCGCGAGGGCCGTGAGCAGGGCCGCCGCCGCGTCCCGATCATCACCGAGGCCGAGTTCCTGGCCCGGCGCGAGGCCGTCGAGCGCGTGATGGTCGTGCGCCAGCACGGCGAGCGCACCCAGATCGGCGTGCTCGAGGACGGCGTGCTGGTCGAGCACTACGTCAACAAGGAGCAGTCGACCTCGTACGTCGGCAACGTCTACCTGGGCAAGGTGCAGAACGTCCTGCCGTCGATGGAGGCCGCCTTCATCGACATCGGCAAGGGCCGCAACGCCGTCCTGTACGCCGGTGAGGTCAACTTCGAGGCGCTCGGCATGGCCAACGGGCCGCGCCGTATCGAAGCCGCCCTGAAGTCCGGCCAGTCCGTCCTCGTCCAGGTGACGAAGGACCCGATCGGCCACAAGGGCGCACGTCTGACCAGCCAGGTCTCCCTTCCCGGCCGCTACCTCGTGTACGTGCCCGAGGGCTCGATGACCGGCATCAGCCGCAAGCTGCCCGACACCGAGCGGGCCCGGCTGAAGACCATCCTCAAGAAGATCGTCCCCGAGGACGCGGGCGTCATCGTGCGCACCGCCGCCGAGGGCGCGAGCGAGGACGAGCTGCGCCGTGACGTCGAGCGGCTGCAGGCGCAGTGGGAGGAGATCCAGAAGAAGGCCAAGAGCGGCAACGCCCCGACGCTGCTCTACGGCGAGCCGGACATGACCGTCCGGGTCGTTCGCGACATCTTCAACGAGGACTTCTCCAAGGTCGTCGTCAGCGGCGACGAGGCGTGGCAGACCATCCACGGCTACGTCTCGCACGTGGCGCCCGACCTCGCCGAGCGGCTGTCGAAGTGGACCAGCGAGGTCGACGTCTTCGCCACCTACCGGATCGACGAGCAGCTCGCCAAGGCGCTGGACCGCAAGGTCTGGCTGCCGAGCGGCGGTTCGCTGGTGATCGACCGGACCGAGGCGATGGTCGTCGTCGACGTCAACACCGGCAAGTTCACCGGCCAGGGCGGCAACCTCGAGGAGACGGTCACCAGGAACAACCTGGAGGCGGCCGAGGAGATCGTGCGCCAGCTCCGGCTGCGCGACCTCGGCGGCATCATCGTCATCGACTTCATCGACATGGTGCTGGAGTCCAACCGGGACCTGGTGCTGCGGCGCCTGCTGGAGTGCCTGGGCCGGGACCGGACCAAGCACCAGGTGGCCGAGGTGACCTCGCTCGGCCTGGTGCAGATGACCCGCAAGCGGGTCGGCCAGGGCCTGCTGGAGTCGTTCTCCGAGACCTGCGTCCACTGCAACGGCCGCGGTGTCATCGTCCACATGGAGCAGGTGGCCGCGGCCGGTGGCGGCGGCGGTGGCGGCAAGCGCAAGAAGCGCGGCCGGGGCGGTGACGCGCAGGAGCACGTGCACGAGACCGCCGCCGTGGCGGTGGAGGCCGGCGAGGCCGTCGAGCCCGAGGTGGAGACCGCGGTCGAGGTGGCGGCCGAGTTCGCCGAGCCCGTCGCGCTGCCCGCGCCGGACTTCGAGCCGGACGAGGAGCTGTACAGCAGCGTCGCCGAGGCGGAGGCGGCCGCCGGCCGCGGCCGTTCCCGTCGCCGCGCGAGCCGCCGGGCCTCGGCGCCCGCCGGAGCGCCGAAGGCGGAGAAGGCTCCGAGGGCCAGGGCCGCTCGGGCTCCGGAGGCCGAGGAGGCACCGGCCGCGGAGACGGCCGTGGCCGCCGCCGCGCCGACCGCCCAGGACGTCACCGCCGAGGAGGCGGCGGCGCGCCCGGTGCGGTCCGAGGCCGCCGCCGAGGCGCTGGCCGAGCCGCAGGCCGCCGAGGACCAGGTGGTCCCGGAGCCGCTGCCCGAGGCCGCCGCCGAGGAGGCCGCGCCCAAGGGCCGTACGCGCCGCCGGGCGACCCGCAAGGTGTCGGCGCCCGCCGGTTCCCCCGCGGGAGCCGAGGCGGCCGTGGTGACGGTGTCCGAGACCGCTCCCGCCGCCCCGGTGGAGGAGCCCGCGGCCGAGGCCCCGGCTCCGGCCGCCGAGGCGGAGAGCGCGGCCCCGGCCCGCCCCCGCCGGCGCGCCGTGCGCAAGGCCACCGCGCCGACCGCGTCCGAGGAGGCGGCCGTGGTGGTCGTCCCGTCGGCCGCGGCGGAGGAGGCCCCGGCCGGGGCGGCTGCGGAGGCCGACGTTCCGGCGGCCGAGGCGCCCGAGGAGACCGTCGAGGAGGCGGCTCCGGCCAAGAAGGCGGCCCGCAAGACCGCCAAGAAGGCCACGGCGAAGAAGGCGGCCACCAAGAAGACCGCGGCCAAGAAGACGGCCGCCAAGAAGACGACGGCCAAGAAGGCCGCCAAGACCGCCAAGACTGCCGCCAAGAAGACGACGGCGAAGAAGACGGCGCCGTCCGTCTCGGCCGTCGCGGAGGACTGACCGCCCCTAGCGGGCCGTCGTGCCGACGAGAGCGCGGGACACCGGGATCCGGTGTCCCGCGCTCTCGCTGTCGTTCCGTACCGAAATGGCACGCTCTGCGCCCGCTGGGTGCGGTCCTGGTCAAGCCTGTGCATCGCTCGTACAAACCCTGTGGGAAAAGTCCGTTAACCGTGCTGCTAATGTGACGCCGTTCCAGCCGCTGACCAACAGGACGCCGAGCCGCGAGCGTGCGCCCGGACCGTACGGCGGCTGACATCCCGCTGGGCCAGGTAGGGGCAGCCCACGGTGGATGAGGGGACGCGGACCTCTGTGCCAGTCACCGGTCGCCGTCCCCGGCCAAGCACGACGTGGTGCGTCCGAGAGGCCGCCGAAGAAGAGGGGTGGGGATGTCGATGACCGATGTCCATGAGCCGATACCCGCTGCCAGTCCGGTGATCGACGAGGAGGAGATCGAGGCCGCGGTGCGGGTCCTGCGCAGCGGCCGCGTCGTGCAGGGGCCCGAGGTGGCCGCCTTCGAGGCGGAGTTCTCGGAGCTGGTGGCCGGACGGCACTGTGTCGCGGTGAATTCCGGCACGTCCGCGCTGCACCTGACACTGCTCGCTCTCGGTCTCGGCCCGGGTGACGAGGTCATCGTGCCGTCGTTCTCCTTCGCGGCATCGGCCAACGCCGTACGGCTCGTCGGCGCCGACGTGGTCTTCGCCGACATCGAGCCCGACAGCTTCTGCCTGGACCCGGCGGCCGTCGAGGCGGCCGTCACGCCTCGTACCGCGGCCGTCATGCCGGTGCACCTGTACGGCCACCCGGCCGCCATGGACCGGATCATGTCCGTCGCAGGGCGCCACGGCCTGGCCGTCGTGGAGGACGCCTGCCAGGCCCACGCCGCCGCACTGCACGGCACTCCGGTGGGCGCCTTCGGCGCCGCCGGAACGTTCAGCTTCTACCCCACCAAGAACATGCACAGCCTCGAGGGCGGCATGGTCAGCACCGCCGACGCGGACATCGCCCGCACACTCCGCCTGCTGCGCAACCAGGGCATGGAGCAGCGGTACGCCAACGAGATCGTCGGCGCCAACATGCGCATGACGGACGTCGCCGCGGCGGTCGGCCGGGTGCAGCGCGCGAAACTGGCGGGCTGGACCGAGCGGCGCATCGCCAACGCCGCGTACCTGAGCGAGCACATCACCGCGCCGAACGTGGTGACGCCGAGCACCTCGCAGGGTGCGCGGCACGTCTTCCACCAGTACACCGTGCGCGTCCGCGGCGACCGCGACGCCTTCATGGCGGGCCTGAGCGAGTCCGGCATCGGCAACGCGGTGTACTACCCGACCCCGATCCACCGGCTCAGGCCGTACTGGGAACCGGACCAGAAGGCCGGCCGCACATGGGAGCTGCCGGAGACGGAGCGCGCCGCCGCCGAGGTGGTCTCGCTGCCGGTCCACCCGAACCTGTCGGCGCACGACCTGGAGCGCATCGTCTCCACCGTCAACGATCTGGGGGAGCAGTCGTGACCGCGCGACCGCTGCGGGCCGGGCTCGTCGGCCTCGGTTCCATGGGGCGCCATCACGCACGGGTCCTTTCCGGGCTCGAGGGCGTCGACTTCGTCGGCGTCGTCGACCCGATGGGCGACAAGTACGGGGCCGCGCCGAACGTGCCCGTCCTCGACACGGTCGACGAACTCGTCGACCTGGGCGTCGACTACGTGGTCGTCGCCTGTCCCACAGGTCTGCACGAGGAGGTCGGCCTGCGTCTGGCCGAGGCAGACGTGTGCGCGCTGATCGAGAAGCCGCTCGCCGAGACCGTGGCCGGCGCCCGCCGCCTCGTCGACGCCTTCGAGACCCGCGGTCTGGTGGCCGGCGTCGGCCACATCGAACGCTGCAACCCGGCGCTGCGCTCGCTGCGAGCCCGCCTGGAGGCCGGCGAACTCGGCGACGTCTACCAGGTGGTCACCCGCCGCCAGGGCCCGTTCCCGCACCGCATAGCGGACGTCGGCGTGGTCAAGGACCTGGCCACCCACGACATCGACCTCACCGGCTGGGTGACCGGGCGCGCCTACGCCTCGATCTCCGCGCACACCGTCAGCAAGAGCGGCCGGGAACACGAGGACATGGTCTCCGCGGTGGGCAGGCTCGACGACGGCACCATGGTCAACCACCTGGTCAACTGGCTGAGCCCGCTCAAGGAGCGCTTCACCTCGGTCACCGGCGAGCGCGGCTGCTTCATCGCCGACACCCTCACCGCGGACCTGACGTTCCACTCCAACGCCGCCGTGGCGACGGAGTGGGAGGCGCTCCAGGCGTTCCGGGGCGTCGCCGAGGGCGACATGATCCGCTATGCCATCCCCAAACGAGAACCCCTCCTCGTCGAACACGAACTGTTCCGCGACGCCGTGCTCGGCGAGCCTGCCGACATCTGCACCCTGCGCCAGGGCATGCGCACGGTCGAGGTCGCGGCGGCGGTGCTGGAATCGGCGAGGACCAAGCGCAGTGTTTCCCTCGAGCCGGAGGAACTGGCCACTCATGTCAGCTGAGAACCCCGCGCCCCGCAACCGGGCGACGCGAGGCCGGATCGTCATGCTCGTCGACAACGCGGTCAACGGCGACTCGCGCGTGCAGAAGGAGGCCCGGTCGGCCGCCGAGGCCGGCTGGGACGTGGTCCTGCTGGGCAAGGCCAAGGGCAAGAAGGGGCAGACCTGGCAGATCGGCGACGCCGAGGTACGCCTGCTGCCCGTGCCCGGCCCGCTCTTCCGCCGTCGGCACGAGTACCGCCGTGCCGTGCTCCGGTCGCCGCTGGCCTACCGCCCCGGCCCGCTGGCCGCCTACCGCCGGCAGAAGATCAAGGCGCGCCGCGCCGACCTCAACGTGCGGCTGATCCTCGCCCGGCAGGAAGGATCGCCGCTGGCCCGGCTGGGGCTGGCGGTGCCACGGATCGCCGCCCGGCTGCTGTCCTCCTGGGTGGAACTGCGCTACCGCCGGACCAAGGCGCTCGAAGAGCGGCGCAAGGCCATGACCTCGCCCCTGGACCGTTTCACGACGGCGTTCTGGCGCCGGACGATGGGCGACCGCAGCTGGCGCAGGCTCGACCCCCACCTGTGGGACTTCGAGCTGGCGTACGCCAGGGTCGTCGACGACCTCGAACCCGACCTCATCCACGCCAACGACTTCCGCATGCTCGGCGTCGGCGCCCGTGCCGTGATGCGCGCCCGGGCCAGGGGGCGGGACGTCAAGCTCGTCTGGGACGCCCACGAGTTCCTGCCGGGCATCAAGCCCTGGAACCCGCACCCGCGCTGGCACGTCGCCCAGTGCGCGCACGAACGGGAGTACGCCCGGCACGCCGACGCGGTGACGACGGTGTCGGACACCCTCGCGGGAATGCTCACCGAGCGACACCACCTGGCCGAGCGCCCCACGGTCGTGCTCAACGCCCCGGACGCGCAGGTCTCCCCGGAGCAGGCCGCCGAGCCCGTCCCGGACCTGCGTGAACTGTGCGGGATCGGGACGGACACCCCGCTCGCCGTGTACAGCGGGGCCGCCGCCCCGCAGCGCGGCCTGGACATCATGGTCGAGTCCCTGCCGCGGCTGCCGGAGCTGCACGTCGCCTTCGTCGTGCCCAACACCACGTCCGACTACATGCGGACGCTGCGGGCGCGGGCGGAGGAGCTGGCGGTCGGCGAGCGGCTGCACATCCTGCCGTACGTGCCGCATTACCAGGTGGTGCGGTTCCTGTCGGCGGCGGACCTCGGGGTCATCCCGATCCACCACTGGCCGAACCACGAGATCGCGCTCATCACCAAGTTCTTCGAGTACTCCCACGCCCGGCTGCCCCTGGTCGTCAGCGATGTCAAGACCATGAGCGAGACGGTCGAGCGGACCGGGCAGGGAGAGGTGTTCCGGGCGGAGGACCTGGAGGACTTCGTCCGCGCGGTGAAGTCGGTGCTCGGCGACGCCGGGCGTTACCGCGGCGCTTACGACGCGCCGGGACTCCTCGACCAGTGGACCTGGGAGGCCCAGGCCGTCCGGCTGGACGAGGTCTACACCCGTCTGCTGCCGGGCGGAGGCACCCGCCGGGCCGCGGTCCGAGCGGCGGAGGAGGCCAGAGCATGAGTGGGACACCCGACGTCAGCGTCGTCGTCGCCGTGTACAACACCATGCCGTACCTGACCGAGTGCCTGGAGTCGCTGGTCGGCCAGAGCATCGGCCTGGACCGGCTGGAGATCGTCGCCGTGGACGACGGGTCCACCGACGACAGCGGCCGGGAACTCGACCGCTTCGCAGAGCGGTACCCCGGCACCGTGAAGGTGATCCACCAGGCCAACTCCGGCGGACCGGCGGCTCCCAGCAACCGGGCGCTGGACGTGGCCACCGGCCGGTACGTCTACTTCGTCGGCTCCGACGACCACCTCGGTCCGCAGGCCCTGGAGCGCATGGTGGCGTGCGCCGACGAGCAGGGGTCGGACGTCGTCGTCGGCAAGATGGTGGGCACGAACGGCCGGTACGTGCACCAGGCGCTCTACAAGAAGAACGACCCGGACGTCCGTCTCGTCGGCTCCGCGCTGCCCTGGACCCTCGCCAACACCAAGCTGTTCCGGCGGGAACTGGTCGAGCGGCACAAGATGCGCTTCCCCGAGCACCTGCCGGTGGGCAGCGATCAGCCGTTCACCATCGAGGCGTGCGTGCGCGCCCGCAAGATCTCGGTGGTGGCCGACTACACCTGCTACTACGCGGTGAAGCGGGGCGATGCCGGCAACATCACCTATCGCGCCGACCACCTGGCGCGGCTGCGGTGCACGGCGGAGATCATGGACTTCACCGCCGGGCTCATCGAGCCCGGCCCCGAACGCGACGCCGTCCTGCGCCGGCACTTCACCTGGGAGCTGGCCAAGCTCGTCCAGCACGACTTCCCCGCTCTGGACCGGCCGTTGCAGCGGGAGATCTGCGAGGGCATCGCGCGGCTCGCGGACGCCTACTTCACGGACGGCATCCGTGACGCCATGGACGTGAAGCGCCGGGTACGGATCTGCCTGGCCCGGGCCGGCGCCATCGAGGAACTGTGCGAGGCGATCACCTCCGAGAAGGCGAACGGGGCGCCCCCGTTCGTCCTCGAGGGCGAACGCGCCTACGCCCGCTACCCGGGTTTCCGCGACCCGCGGATCGGCCTGGCCGACCGGTGCTTCGAGCTGGTCAAGGAGGCGGTGCCCGGCCGGCTGGCCAAGGGCACCGAACTCCTCGCCTCCGGGTGGGAGCAGGAGGACGACCGGATCAGCTACACCGCCTCCGTCCGGGTGCCCGTGCTCGGTGACGTGGACGGCGCGGTGCTGCGGCTCGTCCAGGGCGCCATGCCGGCCACCGCCGACAAGGCGGGCGCCAGGAAGCTGCCTGCCGGCACCGGCCTGCCGGCGCCACGGGGAACGTTCACGACGGCACTCGCGGACGACGGCGACGCCACCGTGCTGCACGCCCGGGTGCCCCTGGACGGGCGCACCGCCAAGCTGGGCGTCCGCGTGTACCTGGACGTCGCGGGATCGACCTACGAGATCCCCGTGCGCGGCAAGGGCAAGCCCATGCCGCTGGCCCGCCAGTGGGGTGCCTACGAGGACCCCTACCGGGTGTCCGCCCTCGTGAACCCCAAGGGCCGTGTGGTGATCGACACGGCCCCGATGTTCCCGCCGAAGCGGTCCCTGCCCTCCCGGCTGAGGGCCACACTCGTCCGCGGTTCCAAGAGGAAGTAGTAGCGACCGTCCATGAACATCTGTGTAGTAGCGCTCGGCAAGATCGGCCTCCCGCTGGCCGTGCAGTTCGCCGCCAAGGGCCACCGGGTCGTCGGCGCGGACGTCAACCCGAAGGTCGTCGAGCTGGTCAACGCCGGTACCGAGCCCTTCCCGGGTGAGCACGACCTCGACGTCAGGCTCAAGCAGGCCGTCGACGCCGGACTGCTGAGCGCCACGACGGACACCGCGGCCGCGGTCGCCGGGGCGGAGGCGGTCGTCGTGGTCGTCCCGCTGTTCGTCGACGCCGACGGAGTGCCCGACTTCGGCTGGATGGACGCCGCCACCAAGGCGATCGCCGAGGGGCTCAGGCCCGGCACGCTCGTCTCGTACGAGACCACGCTGCCCGTCGGCACCACCCGGACCCGGTGGGCGCCGATGCTGGCCGAAGGCTCGGGGCTGGTCCCGGGTGAGGACTTCCACCTGGTCTTCTCACCGGAACGGGTCCTCACCGGCCGGGTCTTCGCCGACCTGCGCCGCTACCCGAAACTGGTCGGCGGCATCGACGAGGCCTCCACCGCCCGCGGTGTCGAGTTCTACGAGGCCGTCCTGGACTTCGACGCTCGCGACGACCTGCCCCGGCCGAACGGCGTGTGGGACCTGGGCACCGCGGAGGCCTCCGAACTGGCCAAGCTCGCCGAGACCACCTACCGCGACGTCAACATCGGGCTGGCCAACCAGTTCGCGCGCTTCGCCGACAGCAACGGCATCGACGTCAAGAAGGTCATCGAAGCCTGCAACTCGCAGCCGTACAGCCACATCCACCAGCCGGGCATCGCGGTCGGGGGCCACTGCATCCCGATCTACCCGCGCATGTACCTGTGGAACGACCCGCAGGCGACCGTGGTGCGCTCCGCGCGCGAGGCGAACGCCGCGATGCCCGAGTACGCGGTGGACCTGCTCGCGGCGGCCTACGGCGACCTGACCGGGGCGGGCGTCCTCGTCCTCGGTGCGGCCTACCGGGGCGGCGTGAAGGAGACCGCGTTCTCGGGCGTCTTCCCGACCGTGGAGGCGCTCAGGTCGCGCGGCGCCGTCCCCTACGTCTCCGACCCGATGTACACGGCGGAGGAACTGTCGGAGCTCGGTCTCACCCCGCACCGCGGCGAAAAGGTCACCGCGGCCGTCCTGCAGGCCGACCACGCCGAGTATCGTGAGCTGGCCCCCGCCGACCTCCCGGACGTGAAGGTCCTGGTCGACGGGCGGCGGACGACCGACCCGGAGGCCTGGAAGGGCGTCCGGCGGGTGGTCATCGGCGGCTGAACCCGCCGCCCGCCGTACGACGCGGCCCTGCCACCCGGCAGGCGCCGCCCCCACCGCGCAGGACTTCACTTGGACACAGCCCGTACCGCTCCCGCCGCCCCGGCCGCGGCCCGGGCCACCGCCCGGGGCACGGGGCGCCGGCGGGCTGCCCTGCCGCTGCTGATCTGCGTGCTCTACGCGGTCCTCCAGCTCGTGGCGGGGCCGCAGTTCACGCTCTTCCCCGACTCGTACCGCTACGCACGGGCGGCGGAGCGCTATCTGGGCGCTCCGCCCGCGGAGGCGCACGGTACGGCGCTCGCCGCCTACTGCGCGAGCCGGGCGGACCGCACCGCGCACGACCGCCGGCTCGATCCGATGGTCCGGCAGAGCGACGACGCGATAAGGGCGGACGCGGAGCGCGCCTGCCTCGACCGCTGGGCCGACGCCCCGGACATCACCACCGGCGACCCGCGCTACCAGGGCATCTTCGCCGGCCGCCCCGGCTACCCCCTGCTCGCGGCGCCCTTCGTCGCGGCGTTCGGGGTGCTGCGCGGCATGCAGGCGCTGGGGGTGCTCACCGCGGCGGCGGGCTCGCTGCTCGTCCTCGGTCTGCTGCGTTCCGCGGGGCTGACCGGGCGGGCCGCCCTCGTCGGCCAGGTGACCTTCCTGGTCACCCCGCTCGGCTGGTGGAGCGCCCAGGCGCTGTCCGAGGGGCTGTTCACACTCTGCACGCTCGGGACGCTGTGGGGAGGTCTCCTGCTGTCCCGGCGGTGGTCGGCAGCGGGGGCGTCGCTCACCGCCTTCTCGTACGGCGTCGCGTCGATCACCCGCTATTCGTCGGCCCTGGTGCTCGCCGCCCTGCTGGCCGCCGTCACGGTGGGCGCCCTGTGCCTGTCCGGACGGGCCCGGCACAGGGGGACCGCCGCGTTCGCCGGGCTGTCCGCGGCGGCGCTGGGCGGCGTGGCCGTGGCGATGCGTACGCTCGGTCTGCCGTCCTCGCAGGAGACGCTGCAGGACACCTTCACCCATCACTTCGAGGCCCCTGAGGTCCCCGACCCCTGGGGGTCGCTCGCCGGGCTCGCGGAGCGGTTCTGGGCGGACTGGTCCGCGCAGCAGGCCGCACTGCCGTACTTCCTGCTCCTCACGGCCCTGGCGGCGTGGGCGCTCGCCCGGTACGGGGACGGGCTCGGCCGGCTCGCCTTCGCGATCGGCGTCACCGGGGCCCTCCAGGTCACGGCCCATCCGCTGACCAACGAGGCCGCCCGGCTCGGATGCCTGATGTGGATGCCGGTCGTGCTGGGGCTTCCGCTCGTCGTCGACCGCCACTGCTCCGCGCGCCCGGTGCGGCAGCCGGTGCGAGGGCGTGGCGATGCGCCGGACCCCCCTTGAGAAGATGTCGAAGAGCCGCCCGTCCGGCGGCCACAGGAAGGTGCAAAAGTGAGCTACACCGTCAAGCCCACCGCCCAGGTCGACGAGTCCGCCGAGCTGGGTGACGGGACCACCGTGTGGGAACTCGCGCAGGTCCGCGAGAAGGCCCGCCTCGGGTCGGGCTGCGTGATCGGCCGAGGCGCCTACGTCGGCACGGGCGTCCGGATCGGCGACAACGTCAAGCTGCAGAACTACGCCCTGGTGTACGAGCCCGCCGAACTGGGAGACGGGGTCTTCGTCGGTCCCGCCGTCGTCCTCACCAACGACCACTACCCCCGGTCGGTCGACCCCGAGGGCAAGCTCAAGCGCGGCGGTGACTGGGAGGCCGTCGGGGTCAAGGTGGCCGAGGGCGCATCGCTCGGCGCCCGTTCCGTGTGTGTCGCCCCGGTCCGTGTCGGCCGCTGGGCGCTGGTGGCCGCGGGCGCCGTCGTCACCCGGGACGTACCGGACTTCGCGCTGGTGGCGGGTGTCCCCGCCCGCCGTGTCGGATGGGTCGGCCGGGCCGGCGTGAGGCTCGTCGAGCGGCAGGGCGAGCCGGGCGTGTGGGAGTGCCCGCAGACCGGTGCCCGCTACGCCGAGCGCCCGGCCGACGGCGCCGCAGGTACCACCGAACTGGTGGAACTGCCTGCCTGACGCCTCACCGGCGAACCACCCGGTTTGACCCCTTCGGCCGTGCCCCGTAACCTTGACCGTCGGCGTGTCGAGTGACACGCCACATCCCCGTAAACCTCTTCCTCCCGGGTGCCTCGGCGGCCGGGAGAGGCTGTCCGTGTTCATGCCCGGGCGGCTGGACTGCGGGGGTGCCGTTCCCGAGCGAGAGAGTGAGATCCGCGTGTACGCCATCGTGCGCAGCGGTGGTCGCCAGCACAAGGTTGCTGTCGGCGACATCGTTGAGGTTGACAAGATTTCCACCGCCAAGGTTGGCGACACGGTCGAGCTCTCGACCCTGCTCGTTGTCGACGGCGACGCTGTGACCAGCGACCCGTGGGTGCTGGCCGGCATCAAGGTCCAGGCCGAGGTCGTGGACCACCACAAGGGCCAGAAGATCGACATTCTGCGCTACAAGAACAAGACGGGCTACCGCCGTCGCCAGGGCCACCGCCAGCAGTACACGGCGATCAAGGTCACTGAGATCCCCACGGCTGCGAAGTAAGGGACTGAGGAGAAATGGCACACAAGAAGGGCGCATCGTCCACCCGGAACGGTCGCGACTCCAATGCCCAGCGGCTCGGCGTGAAGCGCTTCGGCGGTCAGGTCGTCAACGCTGGTGAGATCCTGGTCCGCCAGCGCGGCACCCACTTCCACCCGGGCGCCGGCGTCGGCCGTGGCGGCGACGACACGCTGTTCGCGCTGCAGCCCGGTGCGGTGGAGTTCGGTACCCACCGTGGCCGCAAGGTCGTGAACGTCGTTCCGGTCGCCTGACCCGAGCGTTCCGTTCGAACCTTTCGCGAGGCGGACCTCACTTCCCGGTCGGGAAGGCGGGTCCGCCTCTCGCGTGTTACGCAAGAGACATCACCGTAGTTCTGGAGGCATGAACCATGACCACCTTCGTGGACCGCGTCGAGCTGCATGTCGCCGCGGGTAACGGAGGCCACGGCTGTGCCTCCGTCCACCGTGAGAAGTTCAAGCCGCTCGGCGGCCCGGACGGCGGCAACGGCGGCCGCGGCGGCGACGTGATCCTGACCGTCGACCAGTCGGTCACCACGCTGCTCGACTACCACCACTCCCCGCACCGCAAGGCCACCAACGGCAAGCCCGGCGAGGGCGGCAACCGCTCCGGCAAGGACGGCCAGGACCTGGTCCTGCCCGTGCCGGACGGCACCGTCGTCCTGGACCGGGCCGGCAACGTGCTCGCCGACCTGGTCGGCCACGGCACCTCGTACGTCGCCGCACAGGGCGGCCGGGGCGGCCTCGGCAACGCGGCGCTGGCCTCCGCCCGCCGCAAGGCGCCCGGCTTCGCGCTGCTCGGCGAGCCGGGGGACCTGCAGGACATCGTCCTGGAGCTGAAGACGGTCGCTGACGTGGCCCTGGTGGGCTACCCGAGCGCCGGCAAGTCCTCGCTGATCTCGGTGCTCAGCGCGGCCAAGCCGAAGATCGCCGACTACCCGTTCACCACCCTGGTGCCCAACCTCGGTGTCGTCACGGCCGGTTCGACCGTCTACACCATCGCCGACGTGCCGGGCCTGATCCCCGGCGCCAGCCAGGGCAGGGGACTGGGCCTGGAGTTCCTGCGCCACGTGGAGCGCTGCAGCGTGCTGGTGCACGTGCTGGACACCGCCACCCTCGAGTCCGACCGCGACCCGGTCTCCGACCTCGACATCATCGAGGAGGAGCTGCGGCAGTACGGCGGCCTGGACAACCGGCCCCGGATCGTCGTTCTGAACAAGGTCGACGTGCCGGACGGCAAGGACCTCGCCGAGATGGTCCGCCCCGACCTGGAGCAGCGCGGCTACCGCGTCTTCGAGGTGTCGGCGGTGGCCCACATCGGGCTGCGCGAGCTGACCTTCGCCCTCGGCGAGCTGGTCGGGCAGGCGCGGGCCGCAAGGCCGAAGGAGGAGGCGACCCGGATCGTCATCCGGCCGAAGGCCGTGGACGACGCGGGCTTCACGGTCACCCGCGAGGAGATCGGCGGCGAGCCGCTGTTCCGGGTGCGCGGCGAGAAGCCCGAGCGCTGGGTGCGGCAGACCGACTTCAACAACGACGAGGCCGTCGGCTACCTCGCCGACCGGCTGAACCGCCTCGGTGTCGAGGACCAGCTGATGAAGGCGGGCGCCAGGTCCGGCGACGGCGTGGCCATCGGCCCCGAGGAGAACGCGGTCGTCTTCGACTGGGAGCCGACCACCATGGCGGGCGCGGAGATGCTGGGCCGGCGCGGCGAGGACCACCGTTTCGACGTGGCCCGGCCGGCCGCCCAGCGGCGGCGCGACAAGCAGGCCGAGCGGGACGAGGCGCTGCGCGAGTACGACGAGTTCGACCCGTTCGAGTAGGACCTGGCCGGTGCGGCGGATCCGCCGCATCCGGGTGAGCCGAACCGCGCGACCCGGGAGGGACATCGGTCCCCCCGGGTCGCGCGCTTTCCCGCCCCACCCCGGCATCCGGTCCCCGGGCGCCCGGTCCGCCTGCCCAGCGGCTCCCGCCGGCACGGTTGCTGACGCTTCGCAACCCGTCGCTCCCCGGCCACGTCCTCGGTGCGGTCCCGGTGTCGCGACGGGTTTCCTGTTGTCCGCCTTCTCGTCACGCACACGCGAGACGCCGTTCGACGCCCGGGCCGCCCGGCCGTGGGTGCTTCCGGAGGTCCGCGAGTGAGGCCCGAGAGGCCCGTGTGACAAGGGGGGGTGCCGGTTCGGGCGGGGGTGCCGGTCCGGGCGGGCGGGGCCCGGGACTGAAAATCTCCTGCGGCCGGTTCCGGACACCGCGAATCGATCCCTTACCCTGGCCGAGACCGAAATGCTGCGGAACCTCGATGTCGAATTCCGGGGCAATGGGCTGCCCGAAGAGCTGTATTCGCGGCTGATCCGCAACGGCGCCGTCATGCATATGAAGAACTCGTGCAGCCCGACGCCGGCGGACGTGAGGATCGCAACCCGCCGCTGGGCGGCCGAGGCGGCGGCCGGGATCGGCGCCGCGGCGGCGGAGCGGACCGGCGCGTTCGGCGTCCGGGTCCTCGGCCACCGCTGCCTGAAACGGCTGCGGCGCGGCTGAACACCGGCGCCGGCCGGGCCCGTGAGGGACCTGTGGACTTACTCACAGCAATTCCACGGAGGTTCACGGCGGCCGTCGCCCAATGACCGGGGGCGGCAGGTGAATGACAGGTGGCGCGCACATATGCGTAGGACGTCACTCACCTTGCACAGCGGTTACCCGAAGTGGGACCATTTCGAACGTTCCCTGTCGCCCCAAGGTAGGTCAGCCTGTGTCACAGCACATAGCCAAGCCCCGAACCACCGCAGTCGTCCTGGCCGGTGGCACCGGTCAGCGGGTGGGTCTGTCGATCCCCAAGCAGCTGCTGAAGATCGCCGGCAAGGCAGTCATCGAGCACACGCTGACCACTTTCGAGAAGGCCGACTCGATCGACGACATCATCGTGCTGATGGCGCCGGGTTATGTGCCGGACATCGAGAAGATCGTGGCCAAGGCCGGCTTCACCAAGGTCAAGAAGGTCATCGAGGGCGGCTCGACCCGCAACGAGACCACCGAGCGCGCGATTTCCGCCCTCGGCGAGGGCCTGGCCGAGGGCGAGGACCTCAACGTCCTCTTCCACGACGCCGTGCGCCCCCTGCTCTCGCAGCGCGTCATCGACGACTGCGTGACCGCGCTGGAGCGCTTCCAGGCCGTGGACGTGGCCATCCCGTCCGCGGACACCATCATCGTCACGCGCACGCACGGCGAGGACGGCGAGTTCATCACCGAGATCCCGGACCGCTCCCGGCTGCGCCGCGGCCAGACCCCGCAGGCCTTCAAGCTGTCCACGATCCGCCGCGCCTACGAGGTCGCCTCCGGAGACCCCAACTTCCAGGCCACGGACGACTGCTCCGTCGTGCTCAAGTACCTGCCGGACGTGCCGATCCACGTCGTCGCGGGTGACGAGTACAACATGAAGGTGACCCAGCCGGTCGACGTCTTCATCGCCGACAAGCTGTTCCAGCTCGCCTCGACGGCCGCCCCGGAGCAGAACGGCGAGGAGGACTACCGCGAGCTGCTGACCGGCAAGACGGTCGTCATCTTCGGCGGCTCCTACGGCATCGGCAAGGACATCGCCGAACTCGCCGAGTCCTACGGCGCCTCCGTCTACGCGCTGGGCCGCTCCACCACCGGCACCCACGTGGAGAACCCGGAGGAGGTCGACGACGCGCTGTCCAAGGCGTACGCGGAGACCGGCCGGATCGACTACGTCGTCAACACCGCGGGCGTGCTGCGCATCGGCAGGCTCGCCGAGACCGACAACGCCACCATCGAGGAGGCGCTGAAGGTCAACTACCTGGCCCCGGTGCAGATCGCGCGCTCCTCCTACAAGTACCTGTCGGAGACCAAGGGCCAGCTGCTGCTGTACACCTCCAGCAGCTACACCCGCGGCCGCGCCGAGTACAGCCTCTACTCCTCCACCAAGGCCGCCATGGTGAACCTCACCCAGGCGCTGTCCGACGAGTGGGCCTCCGAGGACATCCGCGTCAACTGCGTCAACCCCGAGCGCACCGCCACCCCGATGCGCACCAAGGCGTTCGGCCAGGAGCCGGCCGGCTCGCTGCTCTCCTCCGAGGCCGTGGCCCGCACCTCCCTGGACGTGCTGCTCTCGGAACTGACCGGTCACGTCATCGACGTCCGCCAGCAGGACCCGACCGCGGGCGCCGCCAAGGCCTCCGGTTTCGAGCAGGCTCTGGCCACGGTGCTGGACCGTCAGGACGACGTGTAATAATCGCGGTAAATAGCTTTTGGGAATTCAGGCCTCTGTGCTCGCTCATTCACTGGGCGTTTGCAGAGGCCTGAGTCCGTACCCCTCAAAAAACAGGTACAGCCCGCGAATCATCGCTCAATTCCGGCAATACCGAACAAAACCGGCACTCCCCCCTCCCAGAGCAGGTTTCTCCGTGATATCCACCGCTATTCGCGTCGCCCGGGTGGGCAGCGCGGCCGAGCTGGCCGCGGCGGCCCTCATGATGCTGGGCTTCCCCTGCCTCATGCTGGCCGCGCTCATCCCCAGCGTTTACGCCTTCGTGGTCGCGGCCGCCGTGACGTACCTGGCGGACCACTTTCTGCACCGCAAGGGCAGCTATCTGATCAGCCGCCTGAGCAAGGTCCGGGCCGGTCTGTCGATCCGGTTCCTGATCCGGCAGCTGCTGCTCATCCTGCTGCTGGCCCGGATGTCCCTCGGGGACAACCTGGTCTTCTACACCGCGGTCGCCTGCTTCATCGCCTTCTACGGCCTGCAGGCCCCCCACGGCGCCCTCGTGACGCTGATCCGCAACCGCCGCCGGATGCCGGTCGCCACCCGCAACGTCGACCTGAAGTCCCGCCTCCGCATCCCGGACGCCCCGCCGCACCCCCTGCTGCACCGCTCCGCGGAGAAGATGCTCCACCTCGACCTGTTCGCGGTCGCCGGGCTCCTGGTCTCCGCCGCGCTGGACGACGCCTTCGTCGGCTTCGTCGGCGTCGGCGTCACCCTGGTCCTCGGCTGCCTGTACGTCGGGGTGCTGCTGCCGTACGTGCGCGGCCGGCGGACACCGCCGAAGGCCGAGGCAGTGCTGGCCGCCCTGGACGACTGGCTGACCGCCTACCGGCCGGAGACGGTCCTGTACTTCTCCGGCTCCAAGGACTCCGCGTACCAGGTCAACATGTGGCTGGAGACGATGGAGCAGCTGGACACCCGGCCGCTGATCATCCTCCGCGAGCGCGTCATCCTGAACAGCCTCGCCCCCACCACCGTCCCCGTCATCTGCGTGCCCGGAGGGGTGCACCTGATGAACATGGACCTGTCGACGGTGCGTGTCGCGCTCTACGCGGCCAACGTGGGCAAGAACATCCACCTGCTGCGCGTGCCCACGATGAAGCACGTCTTCATCGGCCACGGGGACAGCGACAAGCTGGCCAGCGTCAACCCGTACAGCAAGGTGTACGACGAGGTGTGGACCGCCGGCCGGGCCGGCCGGGACCGCTACGCCATCGCCGACGTCGGCGTCCGCGACGAGGACATCGTCGAGGTGGGCCGCCCGCAGCTCGCGCCGATCACCACCTGGCGGGGCGTACCCGAGGGCCGCATACCGACCGTGCTGTACGCCCCCACCTGGGAGGGCTGGGACGGCAACCCGGGCAACACCTCGATCGTGCTGGCCGGCGAGAACATCGTGAAGAAGCTGGTCAAGGCCGACCCGCCGGTGCGCGTCCTGTACAAGCCGCACCCCTTCACGGGGACCGTCAGCTCCCGGGCCGGCGCCGCCCACCGGCGCATCACCGCCCTGGTCGAGAAGGCCGCCGCCGAGCGCGCCGCCGACTCCCGCTTCAGCGCCGACACCGCCGCGCAGGAGCGGGCCCGGGGCGAGCTGACCCGCATCGAGGCCCGCCTGGCCGAGCTGGCCGGCGCCACCGGTGACAACGTCGACGAGGCCGAGGCCACTCGGGACGGGATCGTGGACGTCAGGCGGCACGAGGAGATCGCCCGGCTGCGTGCCGAGTGGAACGACGCCTACTGGCGTTCCTTCCCGGAGTACGAGCACAAGGTCATCACCGGCGCCGAGCCGCGCCTTTACGACTGCTTCAACGTCTCCGACGCGATGGTCTCCGACATCTCCTCGGTGGTCTCCGACTTCATCGCGAGCGGCAAGCCGTACGCGGTCACGGACTCCGGCGAGCTGGGCGCGGAGGAGTTCAAGCGGCAGAACACGGCCGTGCGGGCCGCGACGATCCTGTCCAACAGCGCGGCCGAGCTGGGCGGCCTGCTGGACGCGGTCCGCCACCCGTCCGCCGACCCGCTGGCCGGGGACCGCAAGGAGCTCAAGCAGTACCTGCTGGGCCCGGACGAGCCGAAGTCCATCGACCAGTTCAACGCCGCGGTCGCGGACCTCGCCCGCAAGGCCGACATCCGCAACGTCGGTCAGGAGTCGCGGGTCGGCGCGGCCAACGTCGACCCCGCCGAGACGGCCGAGCTGACCACCGCGCTGCCGGGCCAGCGGAACGCCTCCGCCGGTGACACGGACGGCGTGAACGCGGTCTGACGGCTCCACGGCCAAGGGCCGGCCCCCGGATTCCTCCGGGGGCCGGCCCTTTTTCACGTCTCCTTACCGGCCCCCTGCCCCACCGATGAGCGGCTCTTACCGGCCTTGCGTACTTTCGGTTGCGGCCGTCCCACTCCGTGTGGCGTGCCTCACTCATCACTCGATGTCAGGCAACCGCCTTGGACGGGAACCCGTCTTACACGTTGCTAATGATGCGATTCGGGGGAAAAGTCCCACGAACAAGGGAGAGCCGTGACGCAGCCTGATGTGACCGTCGTCATCGGGGCGTACGAAGCGATGCCCTACCTGGTCGACTGCCTGGCGTCGGTCGAGGCGCAGACCATCGGGCCGGCGCGCATGGAGGTCATCGCGGTCGACGACGGCTCGACGGACGGCACGGGGGAGTACCTGGAGCAGTTCGCGGCCCGTGCCGAGATGCCGGTGACCGTCGTCCGCCAGGAGAACTCCGGCAGCCCCAGCGGCCCGCGCAACGTCGGCCTCGGCAAGGCGGCCGGACGCTACGTCTTCTTCCTCGACGCCGACGACCGGCTCGGCGCCGAGGCGCTGGAACGCATGGTCGCCATGGCCGACCGCAACGGCACCGACGTCGTACTCGGCCGGGTCGAAGGCGTCAACCGCACCCCGCCGAAGTCCATGTTCGGCCGGACCCTCGACCGGACCGACGTCTTCTCCTCCAACATCAAGTTCACGCTGAGCGCGCAGAAGCTGTTCCGCCGCGCGATGCTGGAGCGGCACGGCATGCGGTTCGACGAATCGCTGTGGACCGGCGAGGACGCGCTGTTCACCCTTGAGGCCTACCTGCGGGCGGACGGCGTCTCCGTGCTCGCCGACTACACCTGCTACTACCTGGTGGGCCGCGAGGACGGCAAGCACGTGACGAAGACCGGCGGCTACACGCTGCGGTTCGACTCCGCGCGCGCACTGATGAAGCTCATCGCCGACATGGTCCCGCCCGGCGCCCGGCGCGACGACCTGATGGTCAGGCCCTTCCTCATCACCCTGCTGCCGCAGTTCGGGCCCAGGTTCCTCAAGGACGGCGAGGCGGCCCGCCGCGACAAGCTCGAGCTGGCCCGGCCGCTGATGGAGGCCTACTGGACCCCGGGGGTGGCCCGCCGTCTCAAGGTCCACGAGCGGCTGCGGCTGCACCTGGTGGCCGAGCAGCGGATGGAACCGCTGCTGGAGGTGATCGAGTTCATACGGTCGGGGAAGCAGGCCGCGGCTCTGCTGGAGCGGCGCGGCACCCGCGTGTACCTCGCCTACCCGTACTTCCGGTCCGCGGCAGCCGGCGTCCCCGACGCCGTCTACCTCGCCGGACCCCGGGAGGCCCGCGCCTTCCCCGGATACCGCGAGCCGGCCGCCCACTCCCTCCCGCGCCGGGCGCTGCGCAGGATCAGGCGGCTGCTGCCGAGCGCCCGGATCGGCGCGGCGGCGGCCTGACACCGGCCGGCGCCGCGCCGGGACCGCGCTACTTGCCCGAGTGCAGAGCCCGGCCGACCACCCGGCGGGCGCGCCGGTAGACGGAGGCCGCGGGCGCGGGGACGGCGTCCTTGGCCCGCTTGGCCCGTGCCACCTCCCGCCGCAGCCGCTCGTTGTCCTTGGACAACTCGCCGACCTGGGTGTGCAGCCAGCCGAACCGGGTGGTGAGCGAGGCGAGGTCGGTGTCGTTCCAGGGGCGTACGCCCGGCGGGAACGACAGTGACCGCATCCGCTTCTCGAAGGCGGCGCCGCCGTCGCCGTGCGTGAAGGTGTTCTGCAGCCCGTTCTTGTCCAGGAAGGCGGTGAACCGGTCGAACCGCTCCGCGTGGTTGCCGACGAGACCGCTGAAATCGGCCTGCTCGTACAGGCGGGCCGGGTCCGTCGCCTCCAGGTCCTTGCCGACCTTCTCCAGCAGCTGGTGCGGGATCTCGAAGTAGCGGCACAGCTCAAGCGTGCGCGAGTCCCCGCACAGCACCGTCGCGGGCGTGCCGGCGAGCAGCGCCGCGATGTTGCCGTGGATGCGGGAGCCGAAGGAGAAGTCGAAGGGGCGCAGCTCGTCGATCCAGGTGATCGGGTCGACGTACACCCGCACCTTGTCCTCCCGGTACATCGGGTGGTCGGGGTGCGTGGGCATCGCGGTCACCCGGGCGGCGACCGGGTCGGACAGATCGCGCCAGTGCAGTTGCCGGGCGTCGCTGAGGTTCTGCCCGATGAAACGCAGATTGGGGTAGCGCTCGTGGGTGCGGTCGATGACCCGCCCCAGCCCCTGCTTGCCCACCGCGCTGTGCGAGCCGTTGATCGCGATGCGCGATTCGGCCGTCAGACCGGCGGCCCCCTTGCGCACGTCGAGTTCGCGGCCGTTCATGAACAGGGACGGGCAGCCGATGACCTCGACGTCCTTGAAGCCCATGTCCCGCAGGTACTGCTCGGTGAACTCGCCGCGCACGCCGATCGAGGCGCTGCGCTCCAGCACCGCCGAGCAGAAGTCGCGCACGGTCGGCTCGATGCGCTTCAGCCGGGCCGCGTCGTAGCCCACACCGGTCTGCGCGCCGACGCCGAGCACCACCACGGGGATGCGCAGCTTGGATATCAGCCGGGTCAGCCGCTGCAGGGCGACCTCGAAGGACGGGCGGAAGGCGTTGGCGAGCGGCACCACGAACGCGTCGTACTCCGCGTTGATGCGCGCCGCCGCGGCCACCTCGGTACGCCCGCCGTTCGAGAACACCTCGGTGTCCGGTGTCTCGAGGATCTTGTGGGCGGCGTCCTGGAAGATCAGGTTGCCGGAGTTGGTGGCGATGACGTCCTGGTGGAGGGCTTGCTCCACGGAGAAGACGTCATACGGACTCTTGCCCGATCGGAGGAGGATGCGCTTGGGGTGGCGAACGGTAGGTGACACGACAGTCAATTTAAGTTGGTGAAGCGTTTAATTTCTATAGGGAACGGGTACAACCTTTTTGCCGTAAGCGAAACGTGAGTGCACGGTTACCGTCCGCCTGTCCGGGGACTGGACCGACGCGCACCGTCCGGCCCCCTTCGCGTAGATTGCCGCACAGACAGCGTTTGTCGCTCAGGCGGCCGGCACGGGGCGAGGGGACAGCAGGCAAGGTGACCGAGGCAAGGCAGGCCGTGGGCACGGCCCGCAGGATCGTAGTCAAGGTGGGTTCCTCGTCGCTGACCACCGCCGCGGGCGGCCTGGACGCGGACCGCGTCGACGCCCTCGTCGACGTCCTCGCCAAGGTGCGCAGTGGAGGGGAGCGGGAGATCGTCCTGGTCTCCTCGGGAGCCATCGCGGCCGGCCTCGCGCCGCTCGGCCTGCGCCGCCGCCCCAGGGACCTGGCCCGCCAGCAGGCCGCCGCCAGCGTCGGCCAGGGCCTGCTCGTCGCCCGCTACACCGCCTCCCTCGCCCGCTACGGCGTCCGGGTCGGCCAGGTGCTGCTGACCAGCGACGACATGAGCCGCCGCGCGCACCACCGCAACGCCTCGCGCACACTGGACGAGCTGCTGGCGATGGGCGCCCTGCCGGTCGTCAACGAGAACGACACCGTCGCCACCGACGAGATCCGCTTCGGCGACAACGACCGCCTCGCCGCCCTGGTCGCCCACCTGGTCCACGCCGACCTGCTGGTGCTGCTCTCCGACGTCGACGGCGTCTACGACGGCGACCCGAGCAAGCCGGGCACCTCGCGGATAGCCGAGGTGCGCGGCCCCGGGGACCTCGCCGAGGTCGAGATCGGCAGTGCCGGCAAGGCCGGGGTCGGCACCGGCGGCATGGTCACCAAGGTCGAGGCCGCCCGGATCGCCGCCGCCGCGGGCATCCCGGTGGTGCTGACCAGCGCCGTGCACGCGGCGGACGCGCTGAACGGCGGCGACACCGGCACGTACTTCCACCCCACCGGCAGGCGCTCCGCCGACCGGCTGCTGTGGCTCCAGCACGCCTCCACGCCGCAGGGCGCGCTCACCCTCGACGACGGCGCCGTCCGGGCGGTCGTCGAACGCCGCACCTCGCTGCTGCCCGCCGGCATCGCCGCCGTGGAGGGCGAGTTCAGCGCCGGCGACCCGGTCGAACTGCGCGACGGCGCGGGGCGCGCGGTGGGCCGGGGGCTCGTCAACTTCGACGCCAAGGAGATCCCCCTGCTGATCGGGCGTTCGACCCGGGAGCTGGCGCGCGAGCTGGGCCCGGCATACGAACGCGAGGTCGTGCACAGGGACGACCTGGTGCTGCTGCAGCCCGCCCACCCGTAGGGCCACTCGCGCAACCTCGTGGAACAGGGCGTAGGGAACGCCCCCGGTGGGGGACGTTCCGTAAAACCGCCCCGCGGAGCCCGGCGGCCTGCTCAACTTTCTCTCGGGGACATGTTGCTGGGACACGTTCCGTCAAGGGCCACGTGAAGGAGGCCGTCGTGAGACGAGTGCGCCCCGGGACGGCGTCCCGCGGTGCTCTGACGAGCGTCGCGGCCGGAGAGGCCTGTGAACAGCGCGAGGCACCCAGGGACCTGCCCCGGCTGTGGCACGTCACCCTCAGCGTCTCCGGGCAGCAGGTGCCGCTGCCCGACCTGCGGCGCGCCCTCGAGCAGCTCGCCCACGACCACCCCTTCCTGCTGACCAGCAGATACGCCGGCGACCACGCGGAGATCCGGTACTGGGAGGAGGCCCGCGACCTGCACGACGCGGCCGCCGTCGCGCTGCGGCTGTGGGGCGAGCACCGGCAGACCGCCGGGCTGCCGGCCTGGGAGATCGTCGGCCTCGAGGTCATCGACCGCGAGACGTACCACCAGCGCATCGCCGAGGGGTACGGCCCCGCGCCCGCGACTCCGGTAGGGGTGCACCCGTTCTAACGGCCCGGTGCCACGGCCCGGTTCCGCGGCGGCTTCACCCCCTTTTGACCCGTCTCGCGGTGTGGGACGACAGCTGAACGGCCCGGCGCCGCGCACTACCCTTCCCCCCATGACCACGCTCTCGCCGTACGACTCCATGTCCCCGGTCACCCAGGCCGCCTACCGGGCCAAGGCCGCCGCCGCCGATCTCGCGCCGCTCCCGCGCGCCGTGAAGGACGACGCGCTGCTCGCCATCGCCGACGCGCTGGAGGTCCGGACCGGCGAGATCGTCGAGGCCAACGCCAGGGACGTGGCCAAGGCCCGCGAGAACGGCACCAGCGAGTCCGTGGTCGACCGGCTCACCCTCACCCCCGAGCGCGTCCGCGCCATCGCCTCCGACGTCCGCGACGTCGCGAAGCTGCCCGACCCGGTCGGCGAGGTGGTGCGCGGCTCGACCCTCCCCAACGGCATCGACCTGCGCCAGGTCCGCGTCCCGCTCGGCGTGGTCGGCATCGTCTACGAGGCCCGCCCGAACGTCACCGTGGACGCCGCCGCGCTGTGCCTGAAGTCGGGCAACGCCGTCCTGCTGCGCGGCTCGGCCTCCGCCTACGAGTCCAACACCGCCCTCGTCCGGGTGATCCGGGACGCGGTCGGCGGCGCCGGGCTGCCCGCGGACGCCGTCCAGCTCGTGCCCGGCGAGAGCCGTGACTCCGTCCGCGAGCTGATGCGCGCCCGCGGCCTCGTCGACGTGCTCATCCCGCGCGGCGGCGCCTCACTGATCCGGACGGTGGTCAGCGAGTCCGTGGTGCCCGTCATCGAGACCGGCACCGGCAACTGCCACGTCTACGTCGACGCGCAGGCCGACATCGACATGGCGATCGAGATCCTGGTCAACTCCAAGGCCCAGCGGGTCAGCGTCTGCAACGCCGCCGAGACCCTCCTGGTGCACCAGGACATCGCCGCCGAGTTCCTGCCGCGGGCCCTGGACGCCCTGGCCGAGGCAGGCGTCACCGTGCACGGCGACGAGCGTGTGCTGGCCCACGCCAAGGACTCCAGGGCCACCGTGGTCGAGGCGACCCCGGAGGACTGGGAGACCGAGTACCTGTCGTACGACATCGCCGCCGCCGTCGTGGACTCCCTCGACAAGGCGGTCGAGCACATCCGGCTGTGGACCTCCGGGCACACCGAGGCGATCGTCACCACCTCCCAGCAGGCGGCCCGCCGCTTCACCCAGCTCGTCGACTCGACCACCGTCGCCGTGAACGCCTCCACCCGGTTCACCGACGGCGGCCAGTTCGGCTTCGGCGCCGAGATCGGCATCTCCACCCAGAAGCTGCACGCCCGCGGTCCGATGGGGCTGCCGGAGCTGACCAGCACGAAGTACATCGTCACCGGCGACGGGCACGTGCGCCGCTGACGGGGACGCGCGCCCGCCGGCGAGCGGGCCCGGCGGGAAGGCGTCTCAGCAGGCGGATGAATTTCCGTACCGTCTGCCCAAATTGACCCCCCAGGACTACTCTGGACGCGTGCCGGAGGACGTGGGGGGCACGCCGTTCTCTGACGGCTGGGAGCCCGATGACGACCACGACCGCGGGGTGTCGGACGAAGAGTTCGCCTCCGTGGTCTTCGACGAGGCCTTCGTGCGGGCGGCCGTGGTGCACGAGCCGACCGCCGTCGAACGCCTCCTGGCCGCAGCCCAGGCCAGAGCCGAGGCCTCCGAGGCGGAAGCCCGCCGCGCCCACGCCGGAGCCGACCGCTACGACGACGGCTACGGCCGCGAGGGCGCCGGACCCGGTCATGACCGGGACGACGGCGAGTACGACGACGACGAGGCCCCCGGCGATCAGCACGGCGCCTTCTGGCCCTACGGCAAGCAGGTCCGCTGGCACCGGCCCGTCGCCTGGGTGCTCGCGCTGGTGATGGGCATCGGCATGGTCGCGCTGGCCTTCGCCGCCGTCTACCGGGGCGCCTCCTCCGGTACCCGCGACCGGATGCCGTCACCGGCCTCCACCGGCCTGGAGCAGGGAGCGGCGGCGCGCCCCTCCGCCGGCACCGTCCGGCCGGCGGTCTCGGCGGTCCCGCCGTCCCGCTGACGGCCACCCCGCGTTCCTGGTGAGAACCTGTCAGAACTTGTCGTACGGCGGCGCGTTTACCGGAGGCCGCCGGAACCCACCCTGAAAGTATGGGCGGGCCTGGAGACCCACCGGAGGGGACACCCGAGGGCGGCCCCGCAGGCGGTGAGGACGAGTACCGATCCGTCGTCTTCGACGAATCGTTCGTC
This sequence comes from Streptomyces sp. NPDC056580, assembly GCF_042793175.1. Lineage (NCBI taxonomy): Bacteria > Bacillati > Actinomycetota > Actinomycetes > Kitasatosporales > Streptomycetaceae > Streptomyces > Streptomyces sp. NPDC056580. The sequence goes on from NZ_JBHTVE010000002.1 coordinate 181,186, forward strand.
CGCGCTGCCCGGCTCCAGGAGTACTCCGCGCAGGAGCGCATGAGCGACCACGCGCCCGCCGTGCGCCGCCGTCCGGGACTGCGCCGGGGACTGACCCGGCAGGCCCTGATCCTCCTGCTGCTGATCGCCGTCGCCTTCTGCACCGCGGTCTACATGAGCGTCCGCCACCCCTACGGCGCCCCGCAGGCCCGGCGTCCCGCCGAACCGCTGCGGATGACCGTCATCCCGCTGGTCCCGCCGGGCAAGGTGCCGGGCGCCGCCGACGCCGAGCACCTGTACGCGCACAGCCCGGCCGCCCACTTCGAGGCCGGCGCCGAGGGAATCCCGCTGCCCGCTTCCCGCGGCACCGCGCACTTCTCGGACAGCCAGGTCACCGCCGCGCTGAGCATCGCCAGGAACTACCTGGTCCGCTCCTCCCTCGACCCCGAGGTACTCACCGGCCGCCAGGTCCGGCCGGTGAGGTCCCTGGTCGACTCCGACCAGCTCGACCAGTTCGACCGCGGCTTCGACCACCCGGCGGCGGACGGCCGCCACGCCCCGACCGGCTGGCTGGTCCGCATCGACCCCTCCCGAGCGCGCCTGGCCGACGACCGGATCCGCGCCCAGGGCACCCTGCGGGCCGCCGAGACCGACGCGTCCGTGCTGGAGATCAGCGCCGACGCGGTCTTCGTCTACGCCCTGCGCCCGGCAGGCGCCGCCGCCGGCGCCGCGGTCTCCCTCTTCACCGTCCGCCGTGAGCTGGCCTTCCGGTTCACCCGCGACGACCTGCGCGTCGGCCAGATCCGGCTGGGCAGCTCCCGCACCCAGGCGGGCCCGCTGTCCTGCGCCGAGGACGCCACCTCCTACCTGCGCCCCCTGCTGGCCGGCCAGACCGCACGCGGCGGCGGCCCGGCGGGCACCGACCCGTACGCCGCCGACAGCGCCACGGCCCTGTGCGGCACGCTGGCGGCAGCGGCCCAGCCGGAGCCCTGACGCCGGAGCCCTGACGCCGGAGCCCTGACGCCGGGACCGACGTCCCGGCCGGGCCCCGTCGCGCGTCCCGGCCGGGCCCCGTCCCGTGGGGTCCGCGCTACTCCCCGTCCTGCGCGGACGCGCCCCGCGGCCCGTCCTGCGGCCCGTCCTTCGGGTCGTCCTTCGGGTCGTCCTTCGGGTCGTCCTTCGGCGGGGCCGGGCTGCGGAAGCCGTCGAAGCCGCGGCGGACCCGGCCGCCGAAGTCGCCGGCACCGCCCGCGAGGTCCGTGACCAGCTTCATCAGCGGGTCCTTGGAGCCCTTCACATCGCTCTTGTAGCTCGCGGCGGACTCGCGGAAGGAGTCGGAGACCGAGGCGTCCTTGTCCTCGCCGCGCCGCGGGTAGTGGCCGTCCATCAGCCGCTGGTGGTCCCGCGACTCGGCCCACCTCTTCAGCTCCGCGGCCCGGATGGTGGCGAAGGGGTGCGAGCGGGGCAGCACGTTCAAAATCTTCAGCACCGAGTCGCGCAGGTCGCCGCCGGCGTCGTATTCCTCGGCCTGCTCCAGGAACGCGTCCACGTTCATCTCGTGCAGGTGGTTGCCGCCCGCCATCTTCATCAGGCCGCGCATGGAGGCCCGCAGATCCTGGCCCACCAGCAGCCCGGCCCGGTCCGCCGACAGCTCCGACTTGCGGAACCACTCCCTGAGCGCCGTCACCAGCGCCATGACCGCGAGGTTGCCCAGCGGTATCCAGGCGACCTTCAGGGCCAGCGTCGTCAGGAACAGCAGGATCGTGCGGTACACCGAGTGGCCGGACAGGGCGTGCCCCACCTCGTGCCCGACGACCGCCCGCATCTCCTCCTCGTCCAGCAGCTCGACCAGGCCGGTGGTGAGCACGATGACCGGTTCGTCGAGGCCGATGCACATCGCGTTCGGCTGCGGGTCCTGCGTGACGTACATCGGCGGGACCTTCTCCAGGTCCAGGATGTAGCAGGCGTCCAGCAGCATGTCGTGCAGGTGCGCGAACTGCCGCTCCGAGACGCGCACCGAGTCGGACAGGAACAGCAGCCGCAGGCTCCGCTCCGGCAGCAGCCCGCTGAGCGCCTTGAACACGGTGTCGAAGCCGCTCAGCTTGCGCAGCGCCACCAGGGCCGACCGGTCGGCCGGATGCTCGTACGCGCGCGAGGAGATCCCCGGGAAGCGCCTGCGCTGCCTGCTGGGCACGCGCTCGCGCCCGGTCTGCTCACGGCCGTCGTCGGACATGTCTTCCCCCATGTGCGTGTCAGTGCCACCGTCGCCCCCGAGGCGAGGGCCAGCCTAGGCGGAGATACCGTGGACGGGCAGTACAGCGAAGGAGACCACGTCATGGAGTACCGCCCCCCGGCCACCTGGCTGACCGAGGCCGCCGGCACCGCAGTCCAGCAGCACGGATCGGGCAACCTGCTCCGCATCGTCCTGATCGTGATGTTCCTCGGCTGCGCGCTGACCGCATGGTTCCTGCTGCGCGGCTACAAGCAGAAGGACGACTGAGGGGCCGCGGAAGTTCCCCGCGGCGGCCCGTCCGGCGCCCGGCGCCCGCCGTGACGGCGGAGTCGGGGTGATCGCCGCCGGGCCGCCCGCTTACGATGAGCCGACATCTTCATCCCGCCCACACGCGATAGGTCCTGCCGATGAGCCTCCACCTCGCCGCCGCCCAGCTGGTCACCCTCGCCGCCGAGGGTGAGGAGCACGGCGGCAACCACAACAGCCTGAACCCGGCGGTCACCGGCGGCGGCGCCCTGATCATCCTGCTGCTCCTGCTCTGGATCACCACCCGCTTCAACCGCGACCGCTGACCCGGGAACCCGTCCCCGGCCAGGGCCCACGGACCGGGCCGGTAGGGTCTGCACGCATGGAAGAGCAGGACATGCCCACCGGCCCGGCGCACCCCCCGGTGCCCCGCCCGGGCAACGGCCCCGCCCGCACGGGCAAGCGCCGCCTCGGCGTCATGGGCGGAACGTTCGACCCGATCCACCACGGGCACCTCGTGGCGGCCAGCGAGGTCGCCGCCCAGTTCCAGCTGGACGAGGTGGTGTTCGTGCCCACCGGTCAGCCGTGGCAGAAGTCCCACCGCAACGTCTCGCCGGCCGAGGACCGCTACCTGATGACGGTCATCGCCACCGCCGAGAACCCGCAGTTCTCCGTCAGCCGCATCGACCTCGACCGCGGCGGCCCCACCTACACCGTGGACACCCTGCGCGACCTGCGGGCCCTCAACCCGGACACCGACCTGTTCTTCATCACCGGTGCCGACGCCCTCGGCCAGATCCTCACCTGGCGGGACTCCGAGGAACTGTTCTCCCTCGCGCACTTCATCGGCGTCACCCGCCCCGGCCACCACCTGACGGACCCTGGGCTCCCCGAGGGCGGCGTCTCGCTCGTCGAGGTTCCCGCGCTCGCCATCTCCTCGACGGACTGCCGTGCGAGAGTCGCCAAGGGCGACCCCATCTGGTACATGGTGCCGGACGGAGTCGTGCGTTACATCGACAAGCGCGAGCTGTACCGCGGCGAGTGAGCCGAGAGGGGCACCGGTGAACGACCGATACGACGCGGACGACGCCGCCCACGGCGCCGCCCCGTACGAACTCGTCGGCTACGACGAGTACGGGCAGCCCGTGTACCGGCAGATCCCGGCACAGCAGGCGCCACAGCAGCAGTCCTACGACCCGTACGCCCAGCAGGGCTACGGCTACGACCCGTACGCCACCGGCCCCCGGCAGCCGCAGTCGTACGAGGCGCCCCGGCAGCCGCAGTCCTACGACGCGTACGACACCGGCGGGCAGCAGCACGCCGCGCCCTCCTACGACCCCTACGGCCCGCAGGCCCCGTACGACGCCTACGGCGCCGGCGGCCAGGGCGCCGGCGCCGGGTACGACCCCTACGGGCAGGCCGCGAGGAGCGGGCAGCAGCCCCGGGTCGCCGAGCAGACCGCCCACATCCCCCAGCAGGCCGGCCCCGCCACCCCGCGCGGGCCCGGGGCCCACGAGCCGCCCGCGGCCGCCGGGGAACCGGACGACGGCGCCGAGCAGTTCGCCTTCGTCGAGGAGCCCGACGGCGACTCCGAGGACGTCATCGACTGGCTGAAGTTCACGGAGAACCGCACCGAGCGCCGCGAGGAGGCCCGCCGCCGCGCCCGCAGCCGGATCATCGCCCTCGTCGTCGTCCTCGCCCTCGTCGCCGTGGGCGGCGTCGGCTACCTGTGGTTCGCCGGGAAACTGCCCGGCCTGTCCTCCTCCGGTCCGAAGACGGGCGCCGCCACGCCGGCGGGCGCCCAGAAGCGCGACGTGATCGTCGTCCACCTGCACAACACCGGCGGGTCCGGCACCTCCACGGCACTGCTGGTCGACAACACCACCACCAAGCAGGGCACCACCGTGCTGCTGCCCAACTCGCTCGCGCTGAGCGGCGACGACGGCTCCACCACGACGCTCGCCAAGTCCGTGGACGACGACGGCTCCTCCGGCACCCGCGACCAGCTCGACACCGTCCTCGGGACCAGCATCCAGGGCACCTGGCGCCTGGACACCCCCTACCTGCAGAACCTCGTCGACCTGGTCGGCAACATCGACATCGACACGGACACCGACGTGCCCGACCCGGACGCCAAGAAGAAGGGCTCCGCCGTCCTCGTCCACCAGGGCAAGGCGCAGACCCTCAGCGGCAAGATGGCCGTCGCCTACGCCACCTACCGCGCGTCCGGCGAGTCCCAGAACGCCCAGCTCGAGCGGTTCGGGCAGGTCATGACGGGCGTGCTGCGCAAGCTCTCCTCCGAGCCCGCGGCCGCCACCACCACCGTGCAGACCCTGGCGCAGATCCTCGACCCGCCGCTGACCGACAAGGACCTCGGCGCCTTCCTGGCCGCCCTCGCCGAACTCGCCAAGGGCGGCGACTACCGGACGGCCCTGCTGCCCGTGCAGCCCGACGGCACCCTGAGCGCAGCCACCAGCGACAGCGTGGTCAAGAACGTCCTGGGCGGCACCGCCAAGAGCCCCGACGCGGGGTCCGCGGTCCGGGTCTCCGTCCAGAACGCCACCGGCGCCAAGGACACCACGGAGAAGGCCCGCGTGGTGCTGCTCAACGGCGGCTTCACCTTCCTCGAGGGCGGCACCGCCGCCGGCGCCCGGACCACCTCCCAGGTGCTCTACGCCGACGCCGCCGACAAGGCGAACGCCGCCGAGGTCGCCAAGACCCTGGGGCTGCCCGCGGGCTCCGTGGCCAAGGGCGCCGTGTCCTCCGGCGCCGACGTCTCGGTCGTCCTCGGCGGCGACTACCGGCCCGCGTCGTCCTGACCGCGGCCGGGGCACCCCACGTGATGCCGTAATCACGTGGGGTGCGCCAGGCGGTCCGTGAGACCCTTGAGGTCAACAGACCGCCGACCGAAAGCCGCGTAGTGACCGCCACCGACCGTTCCCTCGACCTCATCAACACCGCCGCCCAGGCGGCGGCCGACAAGCTCGCGCACGACGTCATCGCCTACGACGTCAGCGACGTGCTGTCGATCACGGACGCATTCCTGCTGGCCTCCGCGCCGAACGACCGCCAGGTCCGGGCGATCGTCGACGAGATCGAGGAGCGCCTGCTGAAGGAACTGGGCGCCAAGCCCGTACGCCGCGAGGGCGACCGCGAGTCCCGCTGGATCCTGCTCGACTACGTCGACATCGTCGTCCACGTCCAGCACAGCGAGGAGCGCGTCTTCTACGCCCTGGAGCGGCTGTGGAAGGACTGCCCCGAGCTCGAGCTGCCCGCCGACGCCAAGGCCACCCGCGGCAAGGCCGAGGAGCACGCCAAGCTGCAGGCCGCCGAGGCCGCCGAGGAGCCGGACGGGGACTGGCGATGAGCGCCACCGCCGAGGTGACCGACCGCACGGGCAGGGGCCGCCGCGTCATCCTGTGGCGGCACGGCCAGACCTCGTGGAACGTCGAGCGCCGCTTTCAGGGCAGCACGGACGTCCCGCTGACCGAGACGGGTGTCGAGCAGGCCCGCCGCGCCGCCCGGCTGCTCGCCTCCCTGCGGCCCGACGCGATCGTCTCCAGCGACCTGCAGCGGGCCGCCGACACGGCCGCCGAGCTGGCCGCCCTCACCGGCCTGGAGGTCATCCGCGAGGAAGGCCTGCGCGAGACCTACGCGGGCGTCTGGCAGGGGCTCACGCACGACGAGATCATCAGCCGTTACGGCCAGGAGTACGCCGCCTGGAAGCGGGGCGAGGCGATCCGCCGGGGCGGCGGCGAGCTGGAGACCGAGGTCGCCGACCGGGCCGCCCCCGTCGTGCTGCGGCACACCGAGAAGCTGCCCGAGGACGGCACCCTCGTGGTGGTCAGCCACGGCGGCACCATCCGCACCACCATCGGCCGGCTCCTCGGCATCGAGGCCCCCCACTGGGAGAGCCTCGGCGGCCTCTCCAACTGCTGCTGGTCCGTGCTCGGCGAGGGCGCCCGGGGCTGGCGCCTGCTGGAGCACAACGCGGGCACCCTCCCGGAGCCCGTCCTGGGAGACGACGACTGAGCGGCCCTCGGGCCCGCCGTTCCCGCCCCGGGGACCCGGATTTCACTTTCCGGCAGGTCACAGGCTAAAGTTCTTCTTGTTCGCCCCGCCGAGCGGGGCGAAACACCATGCGGCTCGCCGCGTGGGACAAGGGGCTATAGCTCAGTTGGTAGAGCGCCTGCATGGCATGCAGGAGGTCAGGAGTTCAATTCTCCTTAGCTCCACGGATCGACACTCTGTCGAGTTGTCAGAGATCGGTGATGAGGATCCCGTCCCCCTCAGGGGGCGGGATCCTCTGTGTTACTGCGGCTGTTCCGGGCGGTGCGTCCTCGTCCCGGCCTGTCCGGCTGACCGGGCGGGGCGGTGTTGGGCACACTGGTCCGGTGCCGGCTTGAGTCACACGGGGTCCCGCGGGCGTATACCTCCGCGGAGGCGTTCTCGGTGGGCGTGCGGACACCGGCCGGCCCGGCCGCGACGGCCGCCGTGTCCGGACCGGTACGGAGGCGTCGCTGACCGTATTGGCCCGGCCGTGGCAGAATCAAACGGCCGGAAGGATGGCGCGGCCCGACGGGAGGAGTAGCGATGCCTGCGAGCATCCTTGGGGAGGTCGGCCACCTCCCCGGTGCTGCGTTGATACGGGACACGACCACCCGGCTCAGCTGCCCTTCCTGCGGTTCCGGGCATGTGGCGCAAGTGCTCGGCGACAACGGCGGAATCTCCTACGTGTGCACGGCCTGCGGCCACAGCTGGAGCTGATCGATGGGTGCACACAGGCGAAAGTGCGACTGGTGCGGCAGTGGTACGCCGATCGTCCGTGACATGGAGCCGATCAATCCCGACTACCAGTACTGGTGCGAGGAATGCGCGCGGGCGCTGATCATAAAAGGCGACCCGATCGAGACCTACCGCGAGCTGGAGGGCGAGCCGATCTACGGCCGTCTGCTCGAGGAGCACTGCACGCTCAAGAGGTTCTACTCCTTCGTCACCGCTTGACGCGCCCCTGGCCCCGGCCGTCGTCCCGGCAGCGATGCCGAGGCCCGGGCCAGTGCCAGGAACAGCGCGGCCACGGCCGCGTAGAGGGCCGAGAGCGTCATCTGCGCGCCGCTCTGGTGCAGTTCGGGCCGCGCCGCGCCGTGCGGCACCCACCAGGGGACGTACGAGCAGAACACCAGGGCCGTGCCCAGGGCCGCCGCCCGGCGCCCGCGCGTCCACAGCACCAGCACCACGGGCACGCACCACACGAAGTGATGCGTCCACGACACCGGGCTGACCAGCAGTGCGGTGACGGCGCAGCAGGACACCGCCCAGGCCCGCATCCCGCGCAGCTCAGCCGCCACCGCCACCGCGAGCCCCGCGGCGGCCGTCAGGGCCGCCAGGGCCGCCCAGGAGGTCTCCGGATCCGGAGTGTGCAGCAGGCGCGCCAGAACGCCGCGCAGGGCCTGGTTGGCGGCTTCCTCGGCGTACCCGACGCGGTCCGAGCGGAACACCGCGTCCGTCCAGAACCGCCACGAGTCGTGCGGCAGGACGGCCGCGGCCAGCAACGTGGCCCCGGCGAACGCGACGGCCGCCCCGCGCGCGTGACGCAGCCACGGCTCCCCGTCGCCGCCCCGCAGTCGGGCCACCACCCCCGTGATCAGCAGGAACACCGCGAACAGCGCCGGCGTCAGCTTCACCGCGGCGGCCAGGCCGAGCCCCGTACCGGCCCACCGGTCCCGGCCGCCCGCGGCGCGGCGGGTCAGGTCCCACAGCACCGCCGTGGCCAGCAGCAGGTCGACCTGCCCGTAGCGCAGGGTCGTCCACACCGGCTCGCACCAGACGGCCGCCGCCGCCACCCACCAGACGTCCTCCGCGCGCGTGTGGCCGGCGAGCCGCAGGGACAGCCGTACGAACACCAGCAGCAGGACCAGGTTGCCGGCCGTGGCCAGCGTGCGCAGGGTCGCGGTGCCCGGCAGCGTCAATGGCGTGAACAGCAGGGCCGCGAACGGGGGGTAGGTGGGCTGCAGGTGCGCGGCGGTCGCCCGCAGCGCGTACAGGTCGCCGCCCGCGCGGACGGCGGCACCCTCGGCCCGGTACACCATCAGGTCGATCATCGACACGTGCGCGGCCCGCTGGGCCAGCCAGAACGCCGTGAACGACACCAGGCACGCGCCCGCCGCCACGGGCAAGCGGCGCCGGGCCGCGGGGAACGCGGGGAACGCGTGCAGGGTCACGAAAGCAGACATTAGCCCCCGAACCGGAGCCAAGCGGTAACCGATTTGGTACTGCACCCCGGGGACCGTGTAATGTTGGCGTCGCCGCCGGGGAAACCGGGCGGAACAAAACAAGGGGCTATAGCTCAGTTGGTAGAGCGCCTGCATGGCATGCAGGAGGTCAGGAGTTCAATTCTCCTTAGCTCCACAGAAATCGAAGGCGGATCATCCGAACGGATGATCCGCCTTCGATGTGTTCCCCATTGTCCTCCGGACGCGCACGCGCGCGTGCGCCGGACCCACCCGCACGACGCCGGCGGGCCACCCAGTGCGGGTGACCCGCCGGCGCGCGGCGCGCGGCCCGCCGCCGTGCCGTCAGCGGCCGAGGGCCCGCCGGCCACGGCCCTGGGAGAGGACGGGCAGGTTGCGCGACGGCGCCTGGCCGCGGGTGTCCTCCTCGATGCGCAGCGCCAGCGCGGGGCAGCGGCGCACCGCGCGCAGCGCCTTCGCCTCGGCGTAGCGCGGCACCTGAGCCTGCGCCACCGTCGGGAAGCCGTCCGCGCCGAGTTCGAAGACCTCGGGGAGGATGTCGGCGCACAGGCCGTGGCCCCGGCACAGCGTCCAGTCGACGTGGATCTTCTGGCGGCTGGCGCCGGTCTCCTCCGGCCCCGCGCCGCCCGGGATGCCCGTCGGCGCCCTGCCCCCCTCGAAGAGCGGCAGCACGCCCTCCACGGGCCGTCCGCAGCCGTTGCCGAGGACGTGCGCGGCCAGGTCGTCGGTGAACGCCTTGATGGTCGACTCCAGGAACATCGCGGAGCCGTCCGGGTGCGAACACGCCCCGCGCCGCTTCACGTTCTTCGCGACCTGCTTCAGCGCCTCCAGCGCGGCCGGTCCGCCGCCGTTCAGGATGTCCTCCATGCCGCGCGCGGCGGCGGGCAGTCCCAGGTAGCAGGGGCCGCACTGGCCGGCGCTCTCCTCGGCCAGCCACTGGGCCACCCGCAGCGACTCGCCCAGCGGGCAGGTCTCCTGGCTGATCGGCAGGATCGCGCCCGCGCCCAGCGAACCGCCCACCGCGTCCAGGGAGTTGCGGGAGACGATCGCCTCGTCGACGGTCGCCGCGTCGATCCACTTGCCGTGGTAGCCGCCGGTCAGCACGCCCTGCGGCACCGGCGGGGCGCCCGCGAGCTGCAGGACGTAGCGCAGCGGCACGCCGGTGGGGACCTCGATCACCATCGGCCGGGCGACCGCCCCGGAGACGGTGAGCATGACGGTGCCCGGCTCGTCGTACAGGCCGGTGTTGCCGTAGCGCTCGGGGCCGATCCGGGCGGCGATGGCGAGCTGCGCGAAGGTCTCGGCGTTCGACAGCAGCGTGGGCGCCCCGCCGACGCCGCTCTGCGAGGCGCTGATCTTGCGGCCGGGCGGGATCGCCGGACCGCCGTCGACCGAGCGGATCAGCGAGGCGGCGGCGCCGGTGACCATGCGGACCGGGTTGCGCTGCACCCACGCGCGCAGCGCCGACCTGCGGCTGTTGCTCAGGCCGCGCTCGGCCAGCGCCGCCTCCATGGAGCGCTGGGTGGACTCCCGGGTGACCCCGATCACGAGCGTGCGGGCGCCGAGCGCCTCGGCGCACAGCAGGGCGCCGTCCAGGATGAGGTGCGGGGCGCGGTTGATGAGCACCGTGTCCTTGCGGCAGGCCGGTTCGTCCTCACTGCCGTTGACGACGACGACCGGCCGCACCCCGCGCTTGATCGCCGACTCGGCGACCGAGCGCAGCTTCCTGTGGAAGGGGAAGCCCGCGCCGCCGCGGCCCTTGAGGCCGATGCGCTCGGCGAGCTGGGCCAGCTGTTCGCCGCCCAGCGGGTCGAGCGGCCCGTGCACCTTCAGGTGCATGGGCAGGTCTAGCCGCTCCACAAGGTCGAAGCCCGAGGTCAGCTGGGGAAGGCCGACCACGCGGACTTCCGGGACGTCGGGCAGGGCCTCGTTCACCTATAGCCTCCGGAAGGCGTGTTCCAAGGTTCGCCCGAACCCGGCGTGTCGTACGCGCCGGGGTTTGTTTCGGTGGCGGGACCGCTGTTGAACGTGTCACCCGAGTTGTACGTCCCGTAGGAGGCGTTTGTCTCACCGGTGTCGTACACATCACGTCCGCCGTACCCGCCGGCGCCCGGATCGCCGTAGGCCGGGATGTTGTATCCGGTGTCCTGCAGCGGGTCGTACGCCGACGGCGGGGCCTCGCCGACCGGCGGCGGGGACGGGACCGGCCAGCTCCCCGAGGTGCTGGAGGGGCCGTCGACGCGCGGCATCGCCTCCGTGGCACGCAGGTCCGTGGGCAGGTCCATGCGCGCGGTCCCGTCGGCCGTGAACGGCTGCCGGGAGCCGGCCGGCGTGGACACCGCCCGGTAGGCGGCCGCGAACCCGGACGCGGGCTCGGCGGCCGGGGCGACGGGGGTCTGGTACAGCGGCGCGGACGCGGGCCCGGCCTGCGTGCCGGCGAACGACGGCCTCGGCTCGCGCCCGAAGCCCGGCAGGGCGGACTCGGCGGCCCGCGAGCGGCTGGCGTCCAGCTCGTCCAGGCCCCGCCGCTCCGAGCTGCCCAGCACCGCGACGAGCCGGTCGGCGACCTTGCGCTTGACGGGGCGCGGGGCCGAGCGCAGCGCCAGCGCGCCCATCACGCCGAGCAGCGACAGGCTGTAGAGGATCACGAAGACCGGCTTCGCCTGGCGACCCGCGTAGAGCCCGTGCACGAGGGCCGCGCACCACGCCGGGTAGGCCAGCATGTGCATCGCGCGCCAGCGGGCGGCGACGGGCGCCGGGGTGGCGAAGTTGCTGCGCAGGGCGCCGGTGACCCCTACGAAGATCATCAGCAGGCCCGCCAGCGAGCCCAGGCCGATCAGCCCGGCGCTTCCGGTGACGCCGAGCGAGAACGGGATGACCGCGGCGATCAGCTTGGTGTGGTCGAGCGCGATCTTGGTGGTGATGTGCAGCAGCAGGAACGCGATGGAGGCGACCGCGGTCGTCCGGTGCACCGCCTGGCCGACGATCCGCTGGCGAGTGTTCAGGAAGATCCGGTCCTGGGCGAACAGTCCCCAGATCACCGAGCAGCTGAGCGAGACCAGTGACAGCACGCCCGCGCCGAAGTTGAGGAACTCGCGGAACTGGCTGCCTCCGACCAGCACGACCACCGGTATGAGCAGCAGGACGACGGCGGACGCCACCCCGTAGGCCGACCGGCCCGGTTTGGGGAGCGAGCTGTTACTACGACGAGGGTTCATGGGGGCAACTCCGAGCAGTTTCGGGAAAGCGGTCCCGCTGCCGAACTCTAAGTGGCGCCATACCGATCAGTAGGAGCTTTGAGTTATTGCGTTGTTATCAAAGGACGATGTGCCTGGGGTGGTGTCCCTTAGCGGCTGTTACGCGAAGTAATCTCTGACCTTGGTTCAGTGGTGGACGGGGCGTCGTGTCATGTCCACCAGACATACGGAAGCGCGTCGCGGCTTGCTCAAGGCCTGCGGTACCCTAGCGCTATGCGTGCCGTACGCCTTCTGCTTAGCGGGCCGCGCTGATCAGTACCGACCCACCGGTCGAACCGTGTGGTCGGCATCGGCGCGGCGTCCCCTCCTGTGCGAGGGGATTTTTCGTTTCCTGAGTGTCACAGCCGCAGGCAGCCGCAGGCAGAGACGATCGATGGAGCTTTGAGGATCATGAGCGAGACGAACCCCGCTGCCACCGCCGAGGTGGCCGCGCCGCACCGCTACACGGCCGCCATGGCGGCCGAGATCGAGGCACGCTGGCAGGACTTCTGGGACGCCGACGGCACCTACGCGGCGCCGAACCCCAAGGGCGACCTGGCGGGCGACCCCGAGCTGGTCGCGCGGCCCAAGAAGTTCATCATGGACATGTTCCCGTACCCCTCCGGTGCGGGCCTGCACGTCGGCCACCCCCTGGGTTACATCGCCACCGACGTCTACGCCCGGTTCCAGCGGATGACCGGCCACAACGTCCTGCACACCCTCGGCTTCGACGCCTTCGGCCTGCCCGCCGAGCAGTACGCCGTGCAGACCGGCACGCACCCGCGCGTGTCCACCGAGGCCAACATCGAGAACATGAAGGCCCAGCTGCGCCGGCTGGGCCTGGGCCACGACAAGCGCCGGTCGTTCGCCACGATCGACCCGGAGTACTACAAGTGGACCCAGTGGATCTTCCTGCAGATCTTCAACTCCTGGTACGACGACGAGGCCGGCCGGGCCCGCCCCGTCTCCGAGCTGGTCGCCCGGTTCGAGTCCGGTGAGCGCACGGTGCCCGGCGGCCGCTCCTGGCACGAGCTGAGCGCCGTCGAGCGCGCCGAGGTCCTGGGCGAGTACCGCCTGGCCTACGCCTCCGACGCCCCGGTCAACTGGTGCCCTGGTCTCGGCACCGTGCTGGCCAACGAGGAGGTCACCGCCGACGGGCGCTCCGAGCGCGGCAACTACCCGGTCTTCAAGGCCAAGCTGCGCCAGTGGAACATGCGCATCACCGCCTACGCCGACCGGCTGCTGGACGACCTGGAGGCGCTGGACTGGCCCGAGGCCATCAAGCTGCAGCAGCGCAACTGGATCGGACGCTCCGAGGGCGCCCGCGTCGACTTCCCGATCGACGGCGAGCGCATCACCGTCTTCACCACCCGCCCCGACACCCTGTTCGGCGCGACCTACATGGTGCTGGCGCCCGAGCACCCGCTGGTCGAGAAGTTCACCCCGCAGGCCTGGCCCGAGGGCACCCACGAGGTGTGGACCGGCGGCCACGCCACGCCCGCCGAGGCCGTCGCCGCCTACCGCGCGCAGGCCGCCTCCAAGTCGGACGTCGAGCGGCAGGCCGAGGCCAAGGACAAGACCGGCGTCTTCATCGGCGCGTACGCCACCAACCCGGTCAACGGCGAGCAGGTCCCCGTCTTCATCGCCGACTACGTCCTGATGGGCTACGGCACCGGCGCGATCATGGCCGTGCCGGCCGGCGACCAGCGTGACTTCGAGTTCGCGCGCGCCTTCGAGCTGCCGATCCACTGCATCGTCGAGCCGACCGACGGCCGCGGCACCGACACCTCGACGTGGGAGAACGCCTTCGCCTCCTATGACGCGAAGATCATCAACTCGGCCAACGACGAGATCTCGCTGGACGGCCTGGGCGTCGCCGAGGCCAAGGCCCGCGTCACCGAGTGGCTGCAGAGCCGGGGCATCGGCGAGGGCACCGTCAACTTCCGCCTGCGCGACTGGCTGTTCAGCCGCCAGCGCTACTGGGGCGAGCCCTTCCCGATCGTCTACGACGAGGACGGCGTCGCCCACGCGCTGCCCGAGTCCATGCTGCCGCTGGAGCTGCCCGAGGTCGAGGACTACAGCCCGCGCACCTTCGACCCGGACGACGCCGACACCCAGCCCGAGACGCCGCTGTCGCGCAACGAGGACTGGGTGAACGTCACCCTGGACCTGGGCGACGGGCCGAAGAAGTACCGCCGCGAGACCAACACCATGCCCAACTGGGCCGGTTCCTGCTGGTACGAGTTCCGCTACCTGGACCCGCACAACGACCGCGAGCTGGTCGACCCGGAGATCGAGCGTTATTGGATGGGACCGCGCGAGGGCCTGCCGCACGGCGGTGTCGACCTGTACGTCGGCGGCGCCGAGCACGCCGTGCTGCACCTGCTGTACGCGCGCTTCTGGTCCAAGGTCCTGTTCGACCTGGGGCACGTCTCCTCCTCCGAGCCGTTCCACAAGCTGTTCAACCAGGGCATGATCCAGGCCTACGTCTACCGCGACAGCCGCGGCATCGCGGTCCCGGCCGCCGAGGTCGAGGAGCGGGACGGCGCGTACTACCACCAGGGCGAGAAGGTCACCCGCCTGCTGGGCAAGATGGGCAAGTCCCTGAAGAACGCGGTGACCCCGGACGAGATCGCCGCCGAGTACGGCGCCGACACCCTGCGCCTGTACGAGATGGCGATGGGCCCCCTGGACGTCTCCCGGCCCTGGGACACCCGCGCGGTGGTCGGTCAGTTCCGGCTGCTGCAGCGGCTGTGGCGCAACGTCGTCGACGAGAACACCGGCGAGGTCACCGTCACCGACGCCGAGCCCGGCGAGGAGACGCTGCGCGCCCTGCACAAGGCGATCGACGGCGTGCGCCAGGACCTGGAGGGCCTGCGCTTCAACACCGCCATCGCCAAGGTGACGGAGCTGAACAACCACCTGACCAAGACCGGCGGCCAGGTGCCGCGCTCGGTCGCCGAGCCGCTGGTGCTGCTGATCGCCCCGCTGGCCCCGCACGTCGCCGAGGAACTGTGGCGCAAGCTGGGCCACACCGACTCGGTCGTCCACCGGGACTTCCCGGTCGCCGACCCGCGGTACGTGATGGACGAGACCGTGACCTGCGTCGTGCAGATCAAGGGCAAGGTCAAGGCCCGGCTGGAGGTGTCGCCGTCCGTCTCGGCGGAGGAGCTGGAGAAGGCGGCGCTGTCCGACGAGAAGGTCGTCGCCGCACTGGACGGCGCGGCCGTCCGCAAGGTGATCGTGCGCGCTCCCAAGCTGGTGAACATCGTCACGGCGTGACCGCCCGGCCCGCGTGAGCGTGCCGGGGACCGCGGTGCCCGGCACCTCGGGGTAGTCCCCTACGGGCAGGTTCGGGGTTTTGTCGGAACCCCGGACCTGCCCGCTGCGTTTACCGTGGAGAGCACAGCGGCGAACGCCGCACCGGGCTGAGGAGGAGCGGCATGGAAACAGTGATCACCGTGTTCGCCCTGTTGTTCCTGGTCTTCCTCGGGCTCGGCGCGTATGTGACCGTCAAGGCGGTCGGCGCCGCCAAGCGCGGCGTGGACCGCACGATCGCGCAGGCCCGCCGCACGGTCGAGGACCACACCCTGCGCGCCAAGTCCCTCGCCCAGACCGGGCCCGCCGGTGAGATCGCCCACCTGCGGCTCGCGCTGCGCAGCTCCATGCGCGCCACCCAGGACGCGCTGCACGCGGGCGTGGCCGAGGACGAGTCGCTCAGGGAGTCCCTCGGCCTCTTCCAGCGGCTCAGCGCGCACGGACAGGAACTGGACGCCGACCTCAAGCGCCTTGAGTCCGAGCCGGACCGCACGACGCTCGCCGCGCACCTTCCCGGACTGCGCCGCCGCACGGAGCGGATCACCCAGTCCGCGGACTCGCTCCGCTGGGCCGCCCGCGACCGGGCCCACCGCTTCGCCGAGGACGACCTCGACGCGCTCAGCGCGCAGATCGACGTCGAGACGGGCGCCCTGCGGCACTGGACGCGCACCGAACCCCGGCAGGCGCCGTGGCCGGACGCCGCGGCCGACGGCCCGCAGCCCGCACCGGGCCCGCGAGCACCCGGCGCCGACGAGACACGGGCCTCGCCCGCCCTCACCCCGCCCTCGCCGCGCCCGGCCTACCCCTGGCAGAAGAAACCGCGCCCCGAGAGCACCACTTGACCGGACCGCTCCGGCACCGGTGCGCAGGGGTCGGTCTGCCGCGCGGGCACCACGGCAGGTAACCTCCAGCTCATGTCCCGCCATGTCGCGATCGTCACCGATTCAACGGCCTACCTGCCGCCGCGGACGATGGAGCGCCACGGCATCACCGCGGTGCCCCTGACCGTGGTCCTCGGCGACCAGGCGCTCGAAGAGGGCACCGAGATCTCGACCCGCTCCCTCGCCCAGGCCCTGCAGAAGCGGCGCCCGGTCACCACCTCCCGGCCCAGCCCCCAGATGTTCGCTGAGACCTACCGCAGGGTCGCCCAGACCGGCGCGGACGCCATCGTCTCCCTGCACCTGTCCGCCGAGCTGTCCGGCACCTACGACGCCGCGGTCCTCGCGGCGCGCGAGGCGCCGATTCCGGTGCGGGTGGTGGACACCGGGATGATCGCGATGGCCCTGGGCTTCTGCGCGCTGGCCGCGGCCGAGACGGCGGAGGCGGGCGGTACGGCGGACGAGGCCGTCACCGCCGCCGAGAAGCGGGCCGCCGGCACCTCCGCCTACTTCTACGTCGACACGCTCGACTATCTGCGCCGCGGCGGGCGCATCGGCGCCGCACAGGCCCTGTTCGGCTCCGCGCTGGCCGTCAAACCGCTGCTCCAGCTCGACGGCGGCCGCATCGAACCCCTGGAGAAGGTGCGCACGGCGTCCCGGGCGATCGCCCGCCTCGAGGAGATCGTCGCCGACCGTGCGGGCGGCGACGATGTGGACATCGCCGTCCACCACCTCGCCGCCCCCGACCGGGCCGGCGCCCTCGCCGACCGGTTGCGGGCGCGTGTGCCCGGGCTGGCCGACCTGCACGTCAGCGAGGTCGGCGCGGTGATCGGGGCGCACACCGGGCCCGGGCTGCTGGGCGCGGTCGTCTCGCCGCGCTGAGAACGCGCCGCCCGGAGGTGCGGTCGGCCGTGGAGTGACTTCCCGCTCCGTGGCGCGACAGCGCCGGGTGCGATCACTCGTGCAGGTGCGATCACTCGTGCGGGTGGTGGAGTTGTCCACAAAAAGTCCGTGATCCACGGAATTCGACCAAGATCATCGAGAAGCGGCGAGATGCCCGATCCTCGTCGCATGGCACTTCGATCACGTTCACGCACCGCCACCCCGACCAGTGGACCGGGCCGCGGCCCCGCTTCCGACGGCCGTGTCCAGCGCCGCTCCGCCGACCGGCCGCGCGCCCGGCACCGCACGCCCGCGCCCGCCGAGGAACTGCGCCGCCGCGCGGAACTCCTCTTCGGTGAACGCGCCGTGCACTGGCCCGAGTCGGGCAACGCCCCGCCGGACGGCGGGCGTCAGGCTGACATGGCGACCACGGCTGACATGGCGACCACGGCGGAGACGGCGAGCGTGACGGGACCGGCGCCGGGGCTGAGCTTTCCCAGCACGGCGCCACCCGCACCGGGCGGGGCGCGCGAGACTACCGGCGAGGCGGTGCCTGCCGCCCCGGCCCGAGGCGCGGATCCGTCCGGTGCCCGCGAGACGCAACAGGGGGACGCCGCGGGCCGTTTGGAGCCGGCGGGGCGGCTCGGGCCCACGCTGCGGGAGCGGACCGGACTGGCCGTGCGCGAGCGGCTGCCGGTCTGGCTGCAGACACGGTGCGGGGTGGAGCGGCGGGGCGTGGTCGCGCTGGCCGTGGTGCTCGTGGCGGCCGCCGTGTTCGCCGTCCAGCACTTCTGGGCGGGCCGCACGCAGACGGTGAGCGCTCCTCAGGTCATGCGCGCCGAGGCCCCGTTCACCGGCAAGGACGAGCGCGCGAAGGCCGGCCGCTCCGGCGAAGCCTCCGCCGTGGACGCCCCTTCCCCGAACACCCCGGCGACATCCGCCGCGCAGATCGTCGTGGACGTCGGCGGCAAGGTCCGCAGGCCCGGCGTCCAGCGGCTTCCGGCCGGTGCCCGGGTGGCCGACGCGCTGCGCGCGGCGGGCGGGGTCCGGCCCGGGGCGAACACCGAGGGACTCAACCGGGCCCGCTTCCTCGTGGACGGCGAACAGGTGCTGGTCGGCGTGGCGGGCGGGGCGGTACCCGCCCCGCCCGGGCCCGGCGGCGGCGCGGGCGTGACGGCGGCAGGCGGCGGCCCGGCGGCTCCGGTCTCCCTCAGCGCGGCGACCGCGGACCAGCTCGACACCCTGCCCGGGGTCGGGCCGGTGCTGGCCCAGCACATCATCGACTACCGCACCCGGCACGGCGGTTTCCGCTCGGTGGACGAGCTGCGCCAGGTCAACGGCATCGGCGACCGCCGTTTCGCCGACCTGCGCGAGATGGTGCGGCCGTGAGCGGGCCGGGGGCAGGGTCGGGGCGGCGGCGGCCCGCGACCAGGACCCCGGAAGGTCGGCCCGGGAAGGACGGTAAGGGCGGGCCGGACGGGTCCACGGTCCCGGCCGACCTGCGGCTCGTACCGCCCGCCCTCGCGGCCTGGGGGACGGCTGCCGTGGTCCTCGGCGCATCGCCGGCCTGGAGCGCCGCCCTCGCGGTCGGCTGCGGCATCGCCGGTGCCGTCCTGCTCTCGGTGCGGCGCCGGGGCGGACCCGGCCGGTACGGCAGGCCCCTCGCCCCGGTCGCCGCCGTGCTCCTGTGCGTGGCCGCGGCCGCCGCCTCCGCCGGGCTGCACGGGGCGGACGTGCGGCGCGGCCCGGTGCCGGAGGCGGCGCGGCGGTTCGCCACCGTGACCGCCGAAGTCGAGCTGAGCGGCGACCCCTGGCTCAGCAGACCGCGGGTGCGGGGCGACCACGCGGCACCGGTCGCGGTGCTGGCCCGGGCGGAGGTGCGGCAGGTCGAGCAGGCCGGCGGGCGGGCCCTGCGGACGCGGAGCCCGGTACTGCTGGTCGTGGACCGGGAGGTCCCGGCGCCGAGGGCGCCTCCCGGCGGGCCCCCGTCCGTCGCGCGGAGCCCGGTCGAGGGGCGGGCGGCCTGGCTCGGGCTGCTGCCGTCCACCCGGCTGCGGGTGACCGCCCGGCTGGCGCCCGCCCTGACCGGCGGGGACCGCACCGCGGCCGTGCTGCGCGTCCGCGGTGATCCGGAGCCGGAGACGGTGGCGGGACCCAACGGTCCGCAGCGGCTGGCGGGCCGGCTCAGGGCCGGGCTGCGGGAGGCGACCGAGGGACTGCCGGCGGACGCCCGGGCGCTGCTGCCCGGTCTCGTCGTCGGCGACACCTCCCGGATCACGCCCGAACTCGACGAGGCCTTCAGGGAGACCGACCTCACGCACACGCTCGCCGTGTCGGGCAGCAACCTCACGATCCTGCTCGCCCTGCTCCTCGGGCCGCCCGGCCTGGCCCAGCGCGCCGAGCGTCGCGGACTCGCCCCGCGCCTGGGCCTCCCACTGCGGGCGACCGCACTGCTGGCGGGGGCGCTCACGCTCGGCTTCGTGATCGTGTGCCGTCCGGACCCCAGCGTGCTGCGCGCCGCGGCCTGCGGATCGGTCGCCCTGCTCGCGCTGGCGACCGGGCGCCGCAGATCCCTGCTCCCGGCCCTGGCCACGGCCGTGCTGCTGCTGGTGCTGTACGACCCGTGGCTGGCCCGCAGCCCCGGGTTCCTGCTCTCCGTCCTGGCCACCGGCGCGCTGCTGGTGCTGGCGCCCGGCTGGAGCGAGGCGCTGCGGCGGCGCCGGGTGCCGGCCCGGCTCGCCGAGGCGCTGGCCGCGGCCGCCGCCGCACAGGCGGTGTGCGCACCGGTCGTCGCGGTGCTGTCGGCCCGGGTCAGCCTGGTGGCGGTGCCCTGCAATCTGCTCGCCGAGATGGCGGTCGCACCGGCCACGGTGCTGGGGTTCGCGGCCCTGGCCGCGGCACCGGTGGCGATGCCCGCGGCCGAGGCGCTGGCGTGGTGCGCCGGCTGGCCCGCCGGGTGGATCGGTCGCCCGGACCGGCGCGGCGCTGCCCGGCGCGGGAGTCGACTGGCCGGCGACCTGGCCCGGGGCGCTGCTGCTCGCCGCCGTCACCCTGGCCGTCGTCCTGGCCGGGCGGCGGCTGACGCGGCACCCCTGGTGGTGTGCCGCGCTGGCCGTGCTGCTCCTGCTGGCGGTGGTCCGGCCGGCGCCGCTGACCCGGGTGATCACGGGCTGGCCGCCCCCGGGCTGGCGGTACGCGATGTGCGACGTCGGACAGGGCGACGCCACCGTGCTGGCAGCCGGTGGCGGAGCCGGGGTGGTGGTGGACGCCGGACCCGATCCGGAACTGGTGGACCACTGCCTGCGGGCACTCGGCGTCACCCGGATCCCGCTGCTCGTGCTGACCCATTTCCACGCCGACCACGTCACGGGGCTGCCCGGTGTGCTGCGGGGCCGCTCGGTGGCCGCGATCGAGACCACGGACTACGGGGAACCGGCCGACCAGGCCGAGTTCGTCAGAAGGGAGGCGGCCCGACGGCACATCCCGCTCACCACCGCCGTGGCGGGGGAGGAGCGGCGCAGCGGGACGCTGACCTGGCGGGTGCTGTGGCCGCCCGCGCCACCCGCCCCCGGCCGGCCGCCGGCACCGGAGCCCGACGGCCCGAACGACGCCAGCGTCGTCCTGCTCGTGCGGTCCGGCGGACTGCGGCTGCTGCTCCTCGGCGACCTCGAACCCCCGGCCCAGCAGGCGCTGGCGCGGTCCCCGGCCGCGGCCGGCCTCGCGCGGGTGGACGTGCTGAAGGTGGCCCACCACGGCTCGGCGTACCAGGACCCGGACCTGATACGGCTGGCCGCCCCGCGGGTGGCGCTCGTCTCCACGGGCGCGGACAACCCCTACGGCCATCCGGCGCCGGCGACGGTCGCCGCGCTGCGGGCGGGCGGGGCGATGGTGCTGCGCACCGACCGGGACGGGGCGCTCGCGGTCGGCGGCGACGGCGGGACGGACGGGCGGCTGCGGGTTACGAAGGACTGAGCGGTGGTCGTTCGCCCACACTGGGCGCATGAACTCAGCCCAGGCAGACGCCTATCTCCGCCGCATCGAGGCCACGCGCCCGCGGCAGCCCACCGCCGAGGCACTGCGCGATCTGCACCTGCGCCATCTGCGGACCGTCCCCTTCGAGAACCTCTCCATCCACCTCGGCGAGGAGATCGCCCTGGAGGAGGAGCGGCTGCTGGACAAGGTCGTCGGACGGCGGCGGGGCGGTTTCTGCTACGAACTGAACGGCGCCTTCGGGGCGTTGCTCGCCGCCCTCGGCTACGAGGTCGCGCTGCTGGCGGGGCGGGTGTACGGGAACGAGGCGCGCCTCGGCATCCCGTATGACCATCTCGCGCTGCGGGTGCGCACGGCGGACGGCGCCGACTGGCTCGCCGACGTCGGGTTCGGTGCGCACAGCCACTTCCCGCTGGCGCTCGCCGAACGCGGTGGTCAGGCCGACCTCAGCGGGACCTACCGGGTGACGGAGGCCGGCCGGGACCCGGCCGGGGTGACCGGGGCGGCCGCGGACCGGGCCGCGGCGACCGGCGCCGTGTCGGGTCCGGCCGGCGGCGCCGACCTGGACGTGCTGCGGGACGGCAGACCGCAGTACCGGCTGGAGACGCGGCCGCGGGCGCTGGCGGACTTCACCGGCGGGGCCTGGTGGCACAGCACCTCGCCGCGCTCGCACTTCACCCGCTCCCTGGTGTGCTCACGGGTGAACGACGACGCGGGCCGGATCACCCTCAGCGGACGCGCGCTGACCACCACGACACCCGACGGGAAGAAGGAGACACGGGAGCTGGCGACGGACGGGGAGGTGCTGGCGGTGTACCGGGAGCGGTTCGGGATCGAGCTGGCGGCCGTGCCGGCGGTGCGGCCGCTGAGCCGGACGGCCTGAATCGGCCCGTCACCGGAACCGGGCCCGCACCAGGGTCCGGGCCCGCACCAGGGCCGACACCCGAGCCCAGGCCGACACCCGAGCCCAGGCCGACACCCGAGCCCAGGCCGACACCCGAGCCCGGGCCCGCACCCGGGTCCGGTGGAGCCGCCGGGGCGGACGCCCGCCGCTCCCCGCCAGGGCCCGGTGCCGGAGAATGTGTCCGTGAGCGATGTGAGACACGTGCTGGTGCTGCCCGACCGCGACGCCGCCGAGGAGGTGGCCGAGGCGCTCGGGGAGCACTTCGGCATCGACGAGCAGCCGCGGCCGGTACGGGACGCCCTGGCCGGCGAGGACGACGCCGAGGACGCGCAGTGGCTGCTGGCGCTGCGCGACGAGGCAGGCAGGCTCGACCCCGCCGAGCTGGACGCCTTCGCGGGCCGGTGGGACGGCTGGCGCGAGGAGCCGTGACCCGGGCCGGCCGGGATGCGCGGGCCGGGTCGCTGTCAGTGCCGCGTGGGATGCTGTAGGCGATGGCCAGGAAGACTGCGAATGACGACCCTCTCGCCCCGGTGACGCTCGCCGTGGGCCAGGAGGACCTGCTGCTCGACCGTGCGGTGCGGGAGGTGGTGGCCGCCGCCCGGGCCGCCGACGCCGACACCGACGTACGGGACCTGACGCCGGACCAGCTGCAGCCCGGCACGCTCGCCGAGCTGACGAGTCCCTCGCTCTTCGCCGAGCGCAAGGTCGTGGTCGTGCGCAACGCGCAGGATCTCTCGGCCGACACGGTCAAGGACGTGAAGGCGTATCTCACATCGCCCGCGGAGGAGATCACCCTCGTGCTGCTGCACGCGGGTGGCGCGAAGGGCAAGGGGCTGCTCGACGCCGCGCGCAAGGTGGGCGCGCGCGAGGTGGCCTGTCCGAAGATGACCAAGCCGGCGGACCGGCTGGCCTTCGTGCGGGGTGAGTTCCGCTCGACCGGCCGGTCGGCCACGCCGGAGGCCTGCCAGGTGCTCTGCGACGCCATCGGCAGCGACCTGCGGGAGCTGGCCTCCGCCGTGTCCCAGCTCGTCGCCGACGTCGAGGGGACCATCGACGAGGCGGTCGTCGGCCGGTACTACACCGGGCGGGCCGAGGCCTCCAGCTTCACGGTCGCCGACCGGGCCGTGGAGGGCCGGACGGCGGAGGCGCTGGAGGCGCTGCGGTGGTCGCTGGCGACCGGAGTGGCCCCGGTGCTCATCACCAGCGCGCTCGCCCAGGGGGTGCGCGCGATCGGCAAGCTGTCCTCGGCGCGCGGCGGCAGGCCCGCGGACCTCGCGCGGGAGCTGGGCATGCCGCCCTGGAAGATCGACCGCGTGCGCCAGCAGATGCGGGGCTGGACACCGGACGGGGTGTCGGTGGCGCTGCGCGCGGTCGCCGAGGCCGACGCGGGCGTGAAGGGCGGCGGCGACGACCCCGAGTACGCGCTGGAGAAGGCGGTCGTGACCGTCGCCCGGGCCGCGCGGTCCAGAGGCCGGGGCTGAGACAGCCGCCCCGGCGCCGGCGGCCGGACCGCGTCCGGCCGGTCTCGACGGCATCCGCCACGCGCCCCGCGGCCACGCGTCCAGCGGCCGGAAGCCCCGCGATCACCTGCTCCCGGCGATCACCCGCTCCCGGCGACCTCGCGAGCCTTGGGGGACGTCCCGGACCCCAGGGCGGCGACCTCGACCCCGGGAGACGCCCCGGGCACCGTGGGCGGCCGGCATGCCGAAGGCCCCGTCACCCGCCCTGGGGAAGGGAGGGTGACGGGGCCTTCGGACGGATCCTGAGGATTCGTACCCGCGTGGCGAACGCAGGCCGCGTACGAATCCGGGGTGCCGGACGGGAGCGGATGAGAGAGGGCCCGCTCTGGGTCCTTCCGGCGTCAGATCAGGAAGGTGTTTCAGCCCTGGAGGGACGTGACCTTGGAAGCGAGCGCCGACTTCTTGTTGGCGGCCTGGTTCTTGTGGATGACGCCCTTGGAGACGGCCTTGTCGAGCGCACGCGCGGCAGCGCGCTGCAGCTCGGTGGCCTTCTGGACGTCACCCGCGGCAGCGGCCTCGCGGGCCTTGCGGATCGCGGTCTTCAGGGAGGACTTGACGGCCTTGTTGCGCAGCCGGGCCTTCTCGTTGGTCTTGATCCGCTTGATCTGGGACTTGATGTTCGCCACGAAGGAGCCTTTTCAGGTTCTGGTGCGGGGCCGCTCGGGTCCCGTACCGGTGATCCAAAATTATCCGGGTCGTGCCTCGCGCCGAGAGGGCATGAGGCACAGCCGCCTACAGTACCAGTGGCCCTGCGAGCGGCCCAAAACGGTCCTCGGTCCCTCCGCGTGGGACCATGGAGACTACGTATCGATCCGACCCGAGGCATAAGGCGCCTCAAGAGACAGGACCCTGCGTGCCCGCGACCCCTAACCATGTGCCCGAGCCGAGCCGTACCGACCCGGCTCTGATCCGCAACTTCTGCATCATCGCGCACATCGACCACGGCAAGTCCACGCTCGCCGACCGGATGCTCCAGCTGACCGGTGTGGTCGAGCAGCGGCAGATGCGTGCTCAGTACCTCGACCGGATGGACATCGAGCGCGAGCGCGGCATCACGATCAAGTCCCAGGCGGTGCGTCTGCCCTGGGCCCCGACCGAGGGCCCCGACCAGGGCACGACGCACATCCTCAACATGATCGACACCCCGGGGCACGTCGACTTCACCTACGAGGTGTCGCGGTCGCTGGCCGCCTGCGAGGGAACCGTCCTCCTCGTCGACGCCGCCCAGGGCATCGAGGCGCAGACCCTCGCCAACCTCTACCTGGCGATGGAGAACGACCTCACGATCATCCCCGTGCTCAACAAGATCGACCTGCCGGCCGCGCAGCCGGAGAAGTTCGCCGAGGAGCTGGCGAACCTGGTCGGCTGCGACCCGGACGACGTGCTCAAGGTCTCCGCGAAGACCGGCCTGGGCGTCGACGCCCTGCTGGACAAGGTCGTCAAGGAGATCCCGGCGCCGGTCGGGGTCGCCGACGCCCCCGCCCGCGCGATGATCTTCGACTCGGTCTACGACTCCTACCGCGGTGTCGTGACGTACGTCCGTGTCATCGACGGCCAGCTCAACAAGCGCGAGCGCATCCGGATGATGTCGACGGGCGCCACCCACGAGCTGCTGGAGATCGGGACCAACTCGCCCGAGATGCTGCCTGCCGACGGCCTCGGCGTGGGCGAGGTGGGCTACCTGATCACCGGTGTGAAGGACGTCCGCCAGTCCAAGGTCGGCGACACCGTCACCAGCCAGACCAAGGGCGCCACGGAGGCGCTCGGCGGCTACAAGGACCCCAAGCCCATGGTGTTCTCGGGCCTGTACCCGCTGGACGGCTCCGACTACCCGGAGCTGCGCGAGGCCCTGGACAAGCTGCAGCTCAACGACGCCGCGCTGGTCTACGAGCCGGAGACGTCCGCCGCCCTCGGCTTCGGCTTCCGCGTCGGTTTCCTCGGCCTGCTGCACCTGGACGTCATCCGGGAGCGGCTGGAGCGCGAGTTCGGGCTCGACCTGATCGCCACCGCCCCCAACGTGGTCTACCGCGTGGTCATGGAGGACGGCAGCGAGCACACGGTCACCAACCCGAGCGAGTTCCCCGAGGGCAAGATCAACGAGGTCTACGAGCCGGTGGTGCGGGCCACCATCCTCGCGCCCACCGAGTTCATCGGCTCGATCATGGAGCTGTGCCAGACCCGGCGCGGCACCCTGCTCGGCATGGACTACCTCTCGGAGGACCGGGTCGAGATCCGCTACACGCTGCCGCTCGCGGAGATCGTCTTCGACTTCTTCGACCAGCTCAAGTCCAAGACCCGCGGCTACGCCTCCCTCGACTACGAGCCCACCGGCGAGCAGACGTCGAGCCTGGTCAAGGTCGACATCCTGCTGCACGGCGACAAGGTGGACGCGTTCTCCGCGATCACCCACAAGGACGCGGCCTACGCGTACGGCGTGCGGCTCGTCGCCAAGCTGCGCGAGCTCATCCCGCGGCAGGCCTTCGAGGTGCCCATCCAGGCCGCCATCGGCTCCCGGGTCATCGCCCGCGAGACCATCCGCGCCATCCGCAAGGACGTTCTCGCCAAGTGCTACGGCGGTGACATCTCCCGCAAGCGGAAGCTGCTGGAGAAGCAGAAGGAAGGCAAGAAGCGGATGAAGATGGTGGGTTCCGTGGAGGTTCCGCAGGAGGCCTTCATCGCCGTCCTGTCCAGTGATGACAGCGCGGGGTCGGCCAAGGGCAAGAAGTAACCGGGGGTTACGCCCGGTTACATCCGCAAAACGGACACCGGGGGGCTCGTCGTGCGAAAGTGCGGCGGGCCCCTACGCGTGCGTAGCGTCGCTCTGCGTGGAAAGTGACAGGCCGATGCCCCTTACGCAGCGGCCGGTCGCCGCTTACCCTGATCCCTGCTCGGTAGTTACTCGTGAGTTAAACAACGAGTCCGATCCCCACAGTGAGTCAACCCAGCCGCACCTGAGCCAGCCGCACCGTCGCGGGCCCCGGAGGATGTCGTGAGCGACACACAGACCCTGATCGAGAACCGTCCGCCGTCCGTGGCGGCCCTCTTCCTGGAGCGCGTGGCGGCCACACCGGACGCCGAGGCCTACCGCCATCCCGTGCCCCCGGCCTCCGGGGAGGGCCCCGACGACTGGAAGTCGCTGAGCTGGGGCGAGGCGGCCGAACGGGTCTACGCCATCGCCGCCGGTCTCATCGAGCTGGGACTCGAGCCCGAGCAGCGGGTCGCCCTCGCCGCCTCCACCCGGGTCGAGTGGATCCTCGCCGACCTCGGCATCATGTGCGCGGGCGGCGCCACCACCACGATCTACCCGCAGACCAACGCCGACGAGTCGGCGTTCATCCTCTCCGACTCCGACAGCCGGATCCTGATCGCCGAGGACGCGGCCCAGCTCGCCAAGGCCGTGGAGAAGCGCGCCGAGCTGCCCGCGCTGACCAAGGTCGTCGTCATCGACCCGGCCGGCGTGGAGACCGGTGACTGGGTGACCACCCTCACCGAGCTGGAGCAGCGCGGCGCCGCCCACCTCGAGAAGCACCCCGAGCTGATCAAGGAGCGGGTCGGCGCGATCTCCAGGGACCAGCTCGCCACCCTGATCTACACCTCCGGCACCACCGGCCGTCCCAAGGGCGTGCGCCTGCCGCACGACAACTGGGCGTACATGGCCAAGGCGATCGCGGCGACCGGCCTGGTCAGCGGTGACGACGTGCAGTACCTGTGGCTGCCCCTCGCGCACGTCTTCGGCAAGGTGCTCACCTCCGGGCAGATCGAGGTCGGGCACGTCACCGCCGTCGACGGCCGGGTCGACAAGATCATCGAGAATCTCCCGGTGGTGCAGCCGACGTACATGGCGGCCGTGCCGCGCATCTTCGAGAAGGTCTACAACGGCGTCGCGGCCAAGGCCCGTGAGGGCGGCGCGGCCAAGTACAGGATCTTCCAGTGGGCCGCCGAGGTCGCCCGCGAGTACGCCAAGGTCTCGCAGGACAACTTCCGCCGCACCGGCGCCCACTCGGTGCCGTTCGGCCTGGCCGCCAGGCACAAGGTCGCCGACACCCTGGTCTACGGCAAGCTCCGCGAGGCCTTCGGCGGCCGGCTGCGCGCCTGCGTCTCGGGCGCCTCCGCGCTCGCCCCCGAGATCGGCTACTTCTTCGCCGGCGCCGGCATCCACATCCTGGAGGGCTACGGCCTCACCGAGTCCTCCGCGGCCTCCTTCGTCAACCCCGGCGAGGCCTACCGCACCGGCACCGTCGGCAAGCCGCTGCCCGGCACCGAGGTCCGCATCGCCGACGACGGCGAGATCCTGCTGCGCGGCCCCGGCATCATGGACGGCTACCACCAGCAGCCCGAGAAGACCGCCGAGGTGCTGGAGTCCGACGGCTGGTTCCACACCGGCGACATCGGCGAGCTGTCCGCCGACGGCTACCTGCGCATCACCGACCGCAAGAAGGACCTCATCAAGACCTCGGGCGGCAAGTACGTCGCCCCGGCCGAGGTCGAGGGCCAGTTCAAGGCGGTGTGCCCGTACGTCTCCAACATCCTGGTGCACGGCGCCGACCGGAACTACTGCACCGCCCTCATCGCCCTCGACGAGGCGGCGATCCTGCAGTGGGCCACCGACAACGGCCTCGACGGCAAGCCGTACGCCGAGGTGGTGGCCGCGCCGCAGACCGTCGAGATGGTCGACGGCTACGTCAAGCAGCTCAACGAGGGCCTGCAGCGCTGGCAGACCATCAAGAAGTTCCGGCTGCTGCCCCGCGACCTCGACGTCGAGCACGGCGAGATCACGCCCAGCCTGAAGCTGAAGCGGCCCGTCGTGGAGCGGGAGTACAGGCACCTCATCGACGAGATGTACGCGGGGACCCGCGAGTCCTGACGCCGTCGTGTGAGGACGGCGGGGGCCGCGCCCCGGTGCGGCCCCCGCCCCCTTACGACTCGCAGCGCATCTCGTCCGGAACTGTCCGTCTTCCCACGTCTCAGTAGCACACTTCTCACGCGTTGCCGCCCGCTTCGGTGACTCACCGCTTAGGTTCGCGTCCGGTCTGTCACCCTGGCCGCATGGACATGGCGGCCATACCGACGCAGCGGGAGAACGACACCGACGCCCCTGAGGTGCGCGGGCACGCCGGCCTGCCCGGCAGCCCCCTCGCCCCGGGCTCCGCCCGCGCCCTGGTGCGCGCCGCGCTCGCCGACGTACCCGGGACGCCCCGGCGGTTCGTGGACGACGCCATGGCCGTCGTCAGCGAACTCGTCACCAACGCCGTCGTGCACGCGGGCACCGACGTGGACGTGGACTGGCGCCTGGAGGCGACCGGCGCCTTCGTGGTCGAGGTCGGCGACCGCCACCCCTCCCGCGCCCCGCGCGACACCGGCGAGACGTCGCACGACACCTCCGAGTACGGGCGCGGGCTGCGCCTGGTCGCCAACCTCGCCGAGTCCTGGGGCGTCACCTACCGGCGGGGCGGGAAGACCGTGTGGGCGCGGCTGCGGCCCGGCGGCGAGCCCCCGGACGACCCCGCGACCGAACACGACCTGGACGTCGCCGAGGTCCTCGCCCCGCGGCCGCGGGGCGAGGGACGCGACCGGGACTGGCTCGGCCGGGGCGCGCTGTCCTTCCTCGCCGAGGCCTCCGACCTGCTCGCCGGACAGCTCGACGAGAACCTGGTCGCCGCTCTCACCGGCCAGCTCATCGTGCCCCGGCTCGCCGACTGGTGCGCGGTCTGGCTGGAGGACGAGGCGACCGCGCGCGGCGGCGACGGCGGCGGGCCGGCCCGGGTCTGGGCGGCCGGCGAGGAGCGCGCCGAGGAACTGCACCGCGCCCTGGAGAAGGACCCGCCGCAGGCGCCGGCGGGCCTGCGGTCCGGCCCGGAGCCCTACCCCTGGCCCGGCGAGGTGCTCGGCACCCACGGCACGGCCCTCGCCTTCCGGCTCACCGCCGGCGGCCGCCCCCTCGGCACCCTGGTCCTCGGGCGCTGCGGGCAGGCCGCCTTCCCCGAGGAGGTCACCGGCCTCGTGGAGGACCTGAGCCGCCGGGTGGCCCTCGCCATCGGCGCGGCCCGCCAGTACGCCCGGCAGGCCACCATCAGCGCCGTCCTGCAGCGCGGACTGCTGCCCGGAGCGGTCGCCGAGATCCCCGGGGTGAGCAGCGCCCTCGTCTACGAGCCCTGCGACAAGGGCGGCCCGAGCGGCGACTTCTACGACCTGTTCCCGGCGGGCGACGGCCGCTGGTGCTTCGCGGTGGGCGACGTCCAGGGCAAGGGCCCGGAGGCGGCCGTCGTGATCGGGCTCGCCCGGCCCTGGCTGCGCCTGCTCGCCCGCGAGGGCTACCGGGTCGCCGACGTCCTCGACCGGCTCAACCAGCTGCTCCTGGACGACGCCACCGAGGCGGCCGACGCCGCCGCCCGCGCGCTGGTCGCGGCCGGCGGCCGGCCCGTGGCGGCGGGGGACGGGCCGCAGACCCGCTTCCTGTCCCTGCTCTACGGCGAGCTGACGCCCCACGCGGACGGCGGCGTCCGCTGCACCCTCGCCTCCGCCGGGCACCCCCTGCCGCTGCTCCTGCGCCCCGACGGCGAGGTGCGCACCGCCGCCCGCCCGCAGACCCTGCTCGGCGTCGTGGAGGACGAGACCTACACCAGCGAGACCGTCGAGCTTCGGCCCGGCGACAGCCTGCTGTGCGTCACCGACGGCGTCACCGAGCGGCGCTCGGGCTCCCGCCAGTTCGACGACGGCGACGGGCTCGCACGCGCCCTGTCCGGCTGCGCGGGCCTGAGCGCCGAGGAGATCGCCGAGCGGATCCGCGGCCTCGTGCACGGCTTCGGGGGCGGTCTGCCCGAGGACGACCTGGCCCTGCTGGTGCTCCAGGCCGGGTGAGTCCCGCCGTACGGGACAATGGAGGACATGCCTTCCGCACTCCCCGACGGCGAGCCCGTCCCCGACGACGGCGCGCTGCCCGCCTCCGCGCTCGCCGGGGCCGCCGGCCGCCCCCTCGGGTTCTACCTGCACGTCCCGTACTGCGCGACCCGCTGCGGCTACTGCGACTTCAACACCTACACCGCCACCGAGCTGCGCGGCACCGGCGGCGTGCTCGCCTCCCGGGACAACTACGCCGGCACCCTGACCGACGAGGTCCGGCTGGCGCGGAAGGTCCTGGGCGACGACCCCCGCCAGGTCCGTACGGTCTTCGTGGGCGGCGGCACGCCCACGCTGCTGGCCGCCGCCGACCTCGTGGCCATGCTGGCGGCGATCCGCGACGAGTTCGGTCTGGCGCCGGACGCGGAGATCACCACGGAGGCCAACCCGGACTCGGTCGACCCGGCGTACCTCGCCGCCCTCCGGGAGGGCGGCTTCAACCGGATCTCCTTCGGCATGCAGAGCGCGCGGCAGCACGTGCTGCGGGTCCTGGACCGCACGCACACCCCCGGCCGCCCGGAGGCCTGCGTGGCGGAGGCGCGGGCGGCGGGGTTCGAGCACGTCAACCTGGACCTGATCTACGGCACCCCGGGGGAGAGCGACGACGACTGGCGGGCCTCGCTGGACGCGGCGATCGGCGCGGGCCCCGACCACGTCAGCGCGTACGCCCTGATCGTCGAGGAGGGCACCCAGCTCGCCCGCCGCATCCGCCGCGGCGAGGTCCCGATGACCGACGACGACGTCCACGCGGACCGCTACCTGATCGCGGAGGAGACGCTGACGGCCGCCGGCTTCGACTGGTACGAGGTCTCCAACTGGGCCACCTCCGAGTCCGGGCGCTGCCTGCACAACGAGCTGTACTGGCGGGGCGCCGACTGGTGGGGCGCGGGACCCGGGGCCCACTCGCACGTGGGCGGGGTGCGCTGGTGGAACGTCAAGCACCCGGGAGCGTACGCGGCGGCGCTGGCGGCGGGCCGGTCGCCGGGGGCCGGGCGGGAGCTGCTGTCGGACGAGGACCGGCGGGTGGAGCGCATCCTGCTGGAGCTGCGGCTGCGGGAGGGCGTTCCGCTGTCGCTCCTGAAGGAGGAGGGGCTGGCGGCTTCGCGTCGGGCGTTGGCGGACGGACTCCTGCAGGACGAGCCGTACGGGGAAGGCCGGGCCGTGCTGACGCTGCGCGGGCGCCTGCTGGCGGACGCGGTGGTACGGGACCTGGTGGACTGACGGTCCCCGGCCCGGCTACGCGGGGACGGCCCCCGGCCCCGTTACGCGGGGACGGTCCCTGCCCCGCTACGCGGTGACGAAGTCGATCAGCTCCTCGACCCGCCCCAGCAGCTCCGGCTCCAGGTCCCTGTAGGACCGCACCCGGGACAGGATCCGCTGCCAGGCCGCGCCCGTGTTCTCCGGCCAGCCCAGGGCCCGGCAGACGCCCGTCTTCCAGTCCTGGCCGCGCGGGACGCGGGGCCAGGCCCGGATGCCCAGCGAGGCCGGTTTCACCGCCTCCCAGACGTCGATGTACGGGTGGCCGACGACCAGCGCGTGCTCGCTCGTCACCGACTCGGCGATGCGCCACTCCTTGCTGCCCGGCACCAGGTGGTCCACCAGGACGCCGAGGCGCGCGTCCGGGCCCGGCGCGAACTCCGCGACGATCGACGGCAGGTCGTCCACGCCCTCCAGGTACTCCACCACCACGCCCTCGATGCGCAGGTCGTCGCCCCACACCTTCTCGACCAGCTCGGCGTCGTGACGGCCCTCGACGTAGATGCGGCCGGCGCGGGCCACGCGCGCGCGTGCGCCGGGAACGGCCACCGAACCGGACGCCGTGCGGGTGGGCCGCGCCGGCCCCGACGGCGGCCGGACCAGGGTCACCGCCCTGCCCTCCAACAGGAATCCGCGCGGCTCCAGCGGGAACACCCGGTGCTTGCCGAAGCGGTCCTCCAGCGTCACGGTGCCCGCCTCGCAGCGGATCACCGCCCCGCAGAACCCGGTGCCGGGCTCCTCCACCACCAGGCCCGGCTCCGCCGCGACCTCCGGCACGGGCCGGGGCTTCTTCCAGGACGGGGTCAGATCGGCGGAGTACTGGCGCATTCGGATGACGATAGGAGAACCGGCGGCTCTGTGCTCATGACACGCCGAAACGCGCCGCCAGCACGTCTCGCTGGCGCCGCACGAAGTCCGCGTCCACCACCGCTCCGTGACCGGGTACGTACAGCGCGTCCTCGCCGCCCAGGGACAGCAGACGGTCGAGCGCGTCCGGCCAGCGGCCCGGCACCGCGTCCGGGCCCGCCTGCGGTTCGCCCGACTCCTCCACCAGGTCGCCGCAGAAGACGACCTCCGGGGCGCCCGGCACCAGCACCGCCAGATCGTGGGCCGTGTGGCCGGGACCCACGTTGGCCAGCAGCGCCTGCCGCCCGTCGCCGAGGTCGAGCGTCCACTCCCCGGAGACCAGGTGCCGGGGCGGCGCCAGCGCGTCCACCGCCTCGTCGGCGTCCGCGGGCGGCAGGCCGTTCCTGACCGCGTCCAGGCGCAGCTCCTCGCGCTCGTGCGTCAGCGCCGCGTCCGCGCCCACCGCCGCGTACACCTCGGCCCCGGCCAGGGCGGCCGCGCCGAAGACGTGGTCGAAATGGGGGTGGGTGAGCGCGAGATGGGTCACACGGTGGCCCGCGAGCCGCTGGGCTTGCTCCCGCAGCCGCGTGCCCTCGGCGAGGCTCGACCCGGCGTCCACCATCAGCGCCGTACCCGCCCCGAGCACCAGGCCCGAGGTGCAGTCCCAGCCGGGCAGCCGGCACCGGCCGACCCCGTCGGCCAGCCGCTCCCATCCCAGCTCTTCCCAAGTCACGGTCATGACGCGACGCTAACGGCAGGACGGGGTGCGGCGGGACCGACCTTGCCCAGTGAGTACCCCACGGCCGTACACTGGCCGGGGAACGCTGGCACTCGGACACGCAGAGTGCCAGGGGGACGACCCGAAAGGCCGCGGAAGACATGCTGGAGGTGCGCGCGGATGCTGAGTGAACGCAGACTTCAGGTGCTGCGCGCCATCGTCCAGGACTACGTGGGCACCGAGGAGCCGGTCGGCTCCAAGGCGCTCACCGAACGGCACAGCCTCGGTGTGTCCCCGGCGACCGTGCGCAACGACATGGCCGCCCTCGAGGAAGAGGGCTACATCGCCCAGCCGCACACCAGCGCCGGCCGTATCCCCACCGACAAGGGGTACCGGCTGTTCGTGGACAAGCTCGCGGGCGTCAAGCCGATGAGCGGGCCCGAGCGGCGGGCGATCCAGAACTTCCTGGAGGGCGCCGTCGACCTCGACGACGTCGTCGCGCGCACGGTGCGGCTGCTCGCGCAGCTCACCCGGCAGGTCGCCGTCGTGCAGTACCCGTCCCTGACCCGCTCCACCGTGCGGCACGTGGAACTCCTCTCGCTCGCCCCCGCGCGCGTGATGCTCGTGCTGATCACGGACACCGGCCGGGTCGAGCAGCGGATGGTGGACTGCCCGGCGCCGTTCGGGGAGACGGCCCTCGCGGACCTCAGGGCAAGGCTCAACAGCCGGGTCGCGGGCCGCCGGTTCACCGACGTGCCGCGCCTGGTCGAGGACCTTCCGGAGGCCTTCGAGCCCGAGGATCGCGGTACGGTCTCCACAGTGCTCTCCACACTGCTGGAGACACTGGTCGAGGAGAACGAGGAGCGGCTGATGATCGGCGGCACCGCCAATCTCACCCGCTTCGGACATGACTTTCCCCTCATGATCCGGCCCGTCCTGGAGGCCCTCGAGGAGCAGGTCGTGCTTCTCAAGCTCCTCGGCGAGGCGAAGGATCCGGGCGTGATGGTGCGCATCGGGCACGAGAACGCCCACGAGGGACTCAACTCCACGTCCGTCGTGTCGGTCGGCTACGGTTCGGGCGGCGAGGCGGTTGCCAAGCTCGGCGTGGTCGGACCGACCCGCATGGACTACCCGGGAACGATGGGAGCGGTACGCGCAGTGGCACGGTACGTCGGACAGATCCTGGCGGAGTCGTAAGTGGCCACGGACTACTACGCCGTTCTCGGCGTGCGCCGCGACGCGTCGCAGGATGAGATCAAGAAGGCGTTCCGGCGGCTCGCGCGCGAGCTGCACCCGGACGTCAACCCCGACCCGAAGACCCAGGAGCGGTTCAAGGAGATCAACGCCGCTTACGAGGTGCTGTCGGACCCGCAGAAGAAGCAGGTCTACGACCTCGGCGGCGATCCGCTCTCGCAGGCGGGCGGCGGCGGCGCGGGCGGCTTCGGCGCCGGCGGCTTCGGCAACTTCTCCGACATCATGGACGCGTTCTTCGGCACGGCGTCGCAGCGCGGGCCCCGCTCGCGCACCCGGCGCGGCCAGGACGCGATGATCCGGATCGACGTCGAGCTGGACGAGGCGGCCTTCGGCACGACCAAGGACATCCAGGTCGACACCGCGGTCGTCTGCAACACCTGCAACGGCGAGGGCGCGGCCCCGGGCACGACCGCCCAGACGTGTGACATGTGCCGCGGCCGCGGCGAGGTGTCGCAGGTCACCCGGTCCTTCCTGGGCCAGGTCATGACCTCCCGCCCCTGCCCCCAGTGCCAGGGCTTCGGCACGGTCGTGCCGACCCCGTGCCCGGAGTGCGCGGGCGACGGCCGGGTGCGCTCGCGCCGCACCCTCACCGTCAAGATCCCGGCCGGTGTCGACAACGGCACCCGGATCCAGCTCGCCGGCGAGGGCGAGGTCGGCCCCGGCGGCGGTCCGGCCGGCGACCTCTACGTCGAGATCCACGAGCTGCCGCACCAGACCTTCCAGCGGCGCGGCGACGACCTGCACTGCACGGTCACCATCCCGATGACCGCGGCGGCCCTCGGCACCAAGGTCCCGCTGGAGACGCTGGACGGCATGGAGGAGGTCGACATCCGCCCGGGCACCCAGTCCGGCCAGTCGATCCCGCTGCACAACCGGGGCGTCACGCATCTGCGCGGCGGCGGCCGGGGCGACCTGATCGTCCACGTCGAGGTCACCACCCCGACCAAGCTGGACCCCGAGCAGGAGAGGGTGCTGCGCGAGCTGGCGAAGCTGCGCGGCGAGGAGCGGCCCCAGGGGCAGTTCCAGCCGGGTCAGCAAGGCCTCTTCTCACGGCTGAAGGACGCGTTCAACGGGCGCTGAGGGCTCCGCCCCTTGTCCGGGTGCCGAGGGCTCCGCCCCTCGCGCTGAGGGCAAGGGGCCCCGCCGCTCGGACCCCGCCAGGGAGCTCCGCCCCGGACCCTGCCCTTCGCGCACCCGCCACCCGGCTCGGGGGCCGGTGGAAAGTGGCATGTGCCAGGGAGGAAGACCCGATTCGGAGCTCCCCCCAGGACGTGACAACATGCGGGCATGTCCTCCGCGCTGACCGATCTCTTCCCCCGGCCGATCGTGCAGGCTCCGATGGCGGGCGGGGTTTCCGTGCCCGAGCTCGCGGCGGCCGTGTCCGAGGCGGGCGGGCTCGGGTTCCTCGCCGCCGGGTACAAGACCGCCGACGGCATGTACCAGGAGATCAAGCAGCTCCGCGGGCTCACCGGACGGCCCTTCGGCGTGAACCTCTTCGTGCCGCAGTCCGAGTACCCCGGTGCGGGCAACGGCTCCGCCGCAGCGGCCGGCGCCGCGCCCCTCGACGCGGGCGCCGTCGAGATCTACACCCACCAGCTCGCCGGTGAGGCCGCCTGGTACGAGACCGAGCTGGGCGACCCGGACAGCGGCCGGGACGACGGCTACGACGCCAAGCTCGCCGTACTGCTCGACAACCCGGTGCCGGTGGTCTCGTTCCACTTCGGGGTCCCCGACCGCGAGGTCATCGACTCCCTGCGCCGCGCCGGCACGTTCACGCTGGTCGCCGCCACCACCCCGGAGGAGGCGCGCGCGGTCGAGCGGGCCGGGGCGGACGCGGTGATCGCGCAGGGCGTGGAGGCAGGCGGACACCAGGGCACCCACCGGGACGTCCCCGAGAACGACGGCTCCGGGCTCGGACTGCTGTCACTGCTCGCGCTGGTCCGCGAGGCGGTGCGCATACCGGTCGTCGCCGCCGGCGGCATCATGCGCGGCGGCCAGATCGCCGCCGTCCTCGCCGCGGGCGCGAGCGCCGCCCAGCTCGGCACCGCGTTCCTCGCCACCCCGGAGTCCGGCGCCCCCGACCTGTACAAGCAGGCCCTGACCAACCCCCTGTTCGCGCGCACCGAACTGACCCGCGCCTTCTCCGGCCGCCCGGCGCGCGGCCTGGTCAACCGCTTCCTGCGCGAGCACGGCCCCTACGCCCCCGCCGCCTACCCCGAGGTCCACCATGTGACGGCGCCGCTGCGCAGGGCCGCCGCCAAGGCCGGCGACGCGCAGGGCATGGCGCTGTGGGCGGGCCAGGGCCACCGGCTGGCCCGGGAGCTGCCGGCCGGGCAGCTCGTGGAGGTGCTGGCCGCCGAACTCGCCGAGGCCCGGACAGCGTTGTCGGCCGGAGGTGACGCGCGATGACCGCCCCCGTGTTCGTCGTCGGGCACTTCGAGGCCGGGGACGGCGGTCACTACGTCCTGGACGGCCCCGAGGGACGCCATGCCGTCTCCGTGAAGCGGCTCCAGGCCGGCGAGGAGGTCGTGCTCACCGACGGCGCCGGCCGGTACGCGGTGTGCGAGGTGACCGGCACCGAGGGCAAGGACCGGCTGATCGTCCGCATGGGCACGGTGGCCGAG
The DNA here is from genome assembly GCF_042793175.1 of Streptomyces sp. NPDC056580. Classification (NCBI taxonomy): domain Bacteria; kingdom Bacillati; phylum Actinomycetota; class Actinomycetes; order Kitasatosporales; family Streptomycetaceae; genus Streptomyces; species Streptomyces sp. NPDC056580. Next base: position 218,219 of record NZ_JBHTVE010000002.1, read on the forward strand.
GAACCCGAACCGGCCCCGCGCATCACCGTCGTCCAGGCCCTGCCCAAGGGCGACCGGGGCGAACTCGCCGTCGAGACCATGACCGAGGTCGGCGTCGACGCGATCGTGCCCTGGCAGGCCGCCCGCTGCATCACCCAGTGGCGGGGCGACCGCGGGCTGAAGGCCCTCGGCAAGTGGCGGGCCACCGCCCGCGAGGCCGGCAAGCAGTCCCGCCGCCTGCGCTTCCCCGAGGTCGCGGACACGGCGACGACCAGACAGGTCGCCGCCCTCCTCGCCGCGGCCGACTTCGCCGCCGTGCTCCACTCCGACTTCGAGCACGACAGCGCCCCCCTCGCCACCGCCGAACTCCCCGCGCGGGGCGAGATCGTGCTGGTCGTGGGACCCGAAGGAGGCGTGGCCCGCGACGAGCTGGCCCTCTTCGAGGAGGCGGGCGCCAAGCCGTACGTGCTGGGGCCCACGGTGATGCGCACGTCCACCGCCGGCACCGCCGCCGCGGCCCTGCTGCTGGGCCGCACCGGCCGCTGGTCCTGACCGCTGGGGGAACACCGTGGAACTCGCTCAAGTCCGGCTCCTCGTCACCGACTTCGCCGCCTGTTACCGCTTCTACGGCGAAGTCCTCGGTCTCAGGCCGCAGTCCGGCACCGGCGAGGGACCGTACGAGAAGTTCAGGCCGCACGCCGGCTCCGCCGGGATCGCGCTGCAGGACCGCGCCATGATGGCCGGCGTCCTCGCGGAGACGGGTGAGACCGCCACCGGCCACCGCTCCCTGGTCGTGCTGCGCGTGGACGACCTCGACGCGTACTGCGCGGAGATCACCGCACGGGGCGCGACCGTGCTGCACGGCCCGGCCCCGATGACCGACCGCATGCGGGTGGCCCATCTCAAGGACCCCGAGGGCAACCTGGTGGAACTCCAGGAGTGGCTCCTGCTGCGCGGCTGACGGCACGGGAGCGGGGCCGCCGCTGCCCGAACGGGTGAGTGGCCGTAAGCGCCCTTCCGCACCGGGGACGGTGGTGGCACGCTGCCCTTCATGGGGGTATCGAGGCGGATCCGGCGCCGGCCGCGGGCCGCGCGCCGCGTGAGCGTGGCGGGGCTCGTGCTGCTGGGCGCGGGCACGGTGGTGGCGTGTCAGCCGGGCGACCTGAGTTCGGCCTCGGCCGCGTACACCACCGACAGCACCGCGACCGCCGAGCTGAAGCGGCGGCACGTGGACGTGAGCTGGCTCACCTGCACCGGTGACTACGGCGGCAAGGGCGGCGGGGCGTCCCGCAGTTCGCCCTCGCCCACGGAGAGCACCGTCGTCTCCGTCGACTGCCAGGGACAGACCAAGGACGGGCGGAAGATCACCGTCAAGGGGAAGGTGACCCGGGCCGTCGACGGGGCCTGTGTGCGCGGGGACCTCACGGGCACGGTCGGCGGCCGGCAGGTCTTCCGGGTCAGCGGGCTCGGCGACTGCGACGCCACACCGGGGCCGACGTACCGGCCGCCCACCCAGTGGGGCGGGCAGCCGACGGTGACGGTGACCGTGACGCGCACCATCTGGTGCAGGAAGGACCCCAGTTGCTGGCCGGTGGAGGGCAAGTGAGGTCAGGACGGGCGAGTGCGGGGCAAGTGATCCGAACCGGCCCGGAGGAAGCCGGTCGCTGCGTACAGTGACGGGGTGACTCAGGGAGCTCCGACGGCATCCTCCGGCTACCTCCGATTCCCGCACCCGCACGGCGACCTGGTGACGTTCGTCGCCGAGGACGACGTCTGGCTGGCCCCCCTCGACGGCGGCCGCGCCTGGCGGGTCAGCGCCGACAACGTGCCCGTCAACCACCCCCGCATCTCGCCCGACGGCACCGCCGTAGCCTGGACCTCCACCCGCGACGGCGCCCCCGAGGTGCACCTCGCCCCGGTGGCCGGGGGCCCCGCCAGGCGGCTGACGCACTGGGGCAGCTGGCGGACCCAGGTGCGCGGCTGGACCCCGGACGGCGAGGTGCTCGCGCTCAGCACCCAGGGTCAGGCGAGCCTGCGCCGCAGCTGGGCCCGGGCCGTCCCGCTCGACGGGGGACCGGCCGCCACCCTGCCGTACGGGCCGGTCGGCGCCGTCGCCCACGGCCCGCACACCGTGCTGCTGTCCGCCCCGATGGGCCGCGAGGCCGCCTGGTGGAAGCGGTACCGGGGCGGCACGGCGGGCAAGCTGTGGATCGACCTGGAGGGCGACGGCGAGTTCACCCGGCTGCACGAGGAGCTGGACGGCAACGTCGAGTACCCGCTGTGGGCCGGCGACCGGATCGCGTTCCTCTCCGACCACGAAGGCACCGGCGCGCTCTACTCCTCCCTCGCCGACGGCTCCGACCTGCGCCGGCACACCCCGCTGGAGGGCTTCTACGCCCGGCACGCCGCCACCGACGGCACCCGGGTCGTCTACTCGAGCGCCGGTGAACTCTGGCTGCTGGACGACCTCGACGGCGCCGAACCGCGCCGGCTGGACATCCGGCTCGGCGGGCCGCGCGTGGACCTCCAGCCGTTCCCGGTGAACGCCTCGCACTGGTTCGGCTCCGGCGCCCCCGACCACACCGCGCGCGGCAGCGTCGTCGCCGTGCGCGGCGCCGTCCACTGGGTGACCCACCGCTCCGGGCCCGCCCGCGCGCTCGCCGCCCAGCCGGGCGTGCGGACCCGGCTGCCGCGCGCCTTCCGCTCCGAGGGCGAGGAGTGGGCGGTGTGGGTGACGGACGCCGAGGGCGAGGACGCCCTGGAGTTCGCGGCCGCCACCGGCGCCGCCCTCGGCACGCCCCCGCGCCGGCTCGCCGCAGGGCAGCTCGGCCGCGTCCTGGAGCTGGCCATGGCGCCCGACGGCAGCCGGGCCGCCGTCGCCTCGCACGACGGGCGGCTGCTGCTGGTCGAACGGGAGACCGGCGAGGTCCGCGAGGTCACCCGCAGCGAGCACGGCGACGTCCACGACCTGGCCTTCTCGCCCGACTCCGGCTGGCTGGCCTGGGCCCACCCCGGCCCCCGCCCGCTCTCCCAGCTCCGCCTCGCCAACACCACCGACCTGTCGGTCACCGAGGCGACCCCGCTGCGCTTCCAGGACCACGCCCCCGCCTTCACGCTGGACGGCAGGCACCTCGCCTTCCTCTCCAGCCGCTCCTTCGACCCGGTCTACGACGAGCACGTCTTCGACCTGGCCTTCGTGGAGGGCACCCGTCCGTACCTGATCACCCTCTCCGCGACCACCCCGTCCCCGTTCGGGCCGCAGCGCCACGGCCGGCCCTTCGGCGCCCCCGACAAGGACGAGACACCGGACAGCGAGGGCACCCCCGCGACCCGGATCGACCTGGACGGTCTCGCCGACCGCATCGTGCCCTTCCCGGTCGAGGCCGCCCGCTACTCCAACCTGCGCGCGGCCAGGGACGGGGTGCTCTGGCTGCGCCACCCGGTGCGCGGCGTCCTCGGCGCGGGCCGCGCCACGCCCGACGCCCCCGACCCGAAGACCCGGCTGGAGCGCTACGACCTCGCCCAGCAGCGCCTGGAGCATCTCGCCGCCGACGCCGACCACTTCGAGGTCAGCGGCGACGGCAGGCGGGTGCTGCTGTGGAGCGACGGCCGGCTGCGGGTCGTGCCCTCCGACCGGCACGCCTCCGACGACGAGGACGGCGAGTCGAACATCGCCGTCGACCTGACCCGGATCCGGCAGACCGTCGACCCGGTCGCCGAATGGCGGCAGATGTACGACGAGACGGGCCGGATCATGCGGGACAACTTCTGGCGGCCCGACATGGGCGGCGTCGACTGGGACGGCGTCCTCGACCGCTACCGGCCCGTCCTCGACCGCCTCGGCGCCCACGACGACCTGGTGGACCTGCTGTGGGAGGTGCAGGGCGAACTCGGCACCTCGCACGCCTACGTCACCCCGCGCGGCGGCTACGGCGACGGCGCCCGGCAGGGACTGCTCGGCGCCGACGTCTCCCGCCACGAGGACGGCGCCTGGCGGGTCGACCGGGTCCTGCCCTCGGAGACCTCGGACCCGGACGCCCGCTCCCCGCTGGCCGCGCCCGGGGTCGCCGTGCGTCCGGGCGACGCGATCGTCGCGGTCGCCGGGCAGCCGGTCGACCCGGTCACCGGCCCCGGCCCGCTGCTGGTCGGCACGGCCGCCAAGCCCGTGGAGCTGACCGTCTCGCCGGCCGGCGGCGGCGAACTGCGGCACGTGGTCGTGGTCCCGCTCGCGGACGAGGAACCGCTGCGCTACCACGACTGGGTGGCCGGCCGCCGCGCCCACGTCCACGAGCGGTCCGGCGGCCGGCTCGGCTATCTGCACGTGCCCGACATGCAGGCGCCCGGCTGGGCCCAGATCCACCGCGACCTGCGCGTCGAGGTGGCCCGCGAGGGGCTGGTCGTCGACGTCCGGGAGAACCGCGGCGGCCACACCTCGCAGCTCGTCGTGGAGAAGCTGGCCCGGCGGGTCGTCGGCTGGGACCTGCCGCGCGGGATGCGGCCCGAGAGCTACCCGAGGGACGCCCCGCGCGGACCGGTCGTCGCCGTCGCCAACGAGTTCTCCGGCTCCGACGGGGACATCGTCAACGCGGCGATCCGCGCCCTCGGGATCGGCCCCGTGGTCGGCACCCGCACCTGGGGCGGTGTCATCGGCATCGACAGCCGCTACCGTCTGGTCGACGGCACCCTGATCACCCAGCCGAAGTACGCGTTCTGGCTGGAGGGCGCCGGCTGGGGCGTGGAGAACCACGGCGTCGACCCGGACGTCGAGGTCGTCCAGCGTCCGCAGGACCACGCGGCGGGCCGCGACCCCCAGCTCGACGAGGCGATCAGGCTGGCGCTCCAGGCGCTGGAGGCCACACCGGCCAGGACGCCCCCGGAACTGCCGTGACCGGTTCCCCGGCGCCCCCGATACGATGCCCCGGTACCGATCACCGGCGTGAGGAGGCACACGCATGGCAGGGGAACCGCAGGACGACTGCCTGTTCTGCAAGATCGTCGCGGGGGCCATCCCGGCGACGGTCGTCCGCGAGACCGAGACCACCGTCGCCTTCCGGGACATAAACCCGCAGGCACCCACCCACGTCCTGGTGATCCCCAAGGCCCACTACAAGAACGCGGCCGAACTCGCCGCCGGCGCCCCGGGGCTCGCCGCCGACGTGCTCGCCGAGACGCAGGCCGTCGCCGACGAGGAGAAGCTGGACAGCTACCGCGTCGTCTTCAACACCGGCAGCGGCGCCGGCCAGACCGTCTGGCACGCCCACGCGCACGTCCTCGGCGGCCGTGGCCTGGAATGGCCTCCCGGATAGACGACCATGTCCGTCCGTGAGTTCGTCGTCCTCGGCACCGCGAGCCAGGTCCCGACCCGGCACCGCAACCACAACGGCTACCTGCTGCGCTGGGACGGCGAGGGCATCCTGTTCGACCCCGGCGAGGGCACCCAGCGGCAGATGCTGCGCGCCGGGGTCGCCGCCCACGACCTCGACCGGATCTGCGTCACGCACTTCCACGGCGACCACTCCCTCGGCCTGGCCGGAGTGATCCAGCGGATCAACCTCGACCAGGTGCCGCACGAGGTGACCGCGCACTACCCGCGCTCCGGTCAGCGCTTCTTCGACCGGCTGCGGTACGCGACCGCCTACCGGGAGACGGTCCGCCTCACCGAGGCCCCGGTCGCCGCCGACGGCGTACTCGCCGCGACGCCGTCGTACACGCTGGAGGCCCGGAGGCTGTCGCACCCGGTCGAGTCCTACGGCTACCGGCTGACCGAGCCCGACGGCCGCCGGATGCTGCCCGCCGCCCTCGCCGCGCACGGCATCGAGGGCCCGGACGTCGGCCGGCTCCAGCGCGAGGGCCGGCTCGGGGACGTGACGCTGGCGGACGTCAGCGAGGTGCGGCGCGGGCAGCGGTTCGCGTTCGTCATGGACACCCGGCTGTGCGACGGGGTGCACGCCCTCGCCGAGGGCTGCGACCTGCTCGTCATCGAGTCCACGTTCCTCGACGAGGACGCGGCGCTGGCGGCGGACCACGGCCATCTGACCGCGGGCCAGGCGGCGGCCGCGGCGCGCGACGCCGGGGTGCGGCACCTCGTCCTCACCCACTTCAGCCAGCGCTACTCCGACCCGGCGGAGTTCGAACGGCAGGCACGGGCCGCCGGGTTCGAGGGCGAGCTGACCGTGGCCTACGACCTGCTGCGGGTGCCGGTTCCGAAACGGAGATGAAACCCCCGTACGATGCTGCGATGCCCCTCCCCAAAGCAGAACTGCACCTGCATATCGAAGGCACCCTGGAGCCCGAGCTGGCGTTCGAGCTGGCCGCCCGCAACGGTGTCGAACTGCCCTACGCCGACACCGAACAGCTCCGCGAGGCATACCGGTTCAAGGATCTGCAGTCCTTCCTGAACCTGTACTACGAGCTGATGGCCGTGCTGCGCACCGAGCAGGACTTCGCGGACCTGGCCGACGCCTACCTCGCCCGCGCCGCCGCGCAGGGCGTCCGCCACGCGGAGATCTTCTTCGACCCGCAGGCCCACCTCGCGCGGGGGCTGAGCATGGGCACCGTCGTGGAGGGGCTGTGGCGGGCGCTCGGCCGCAGCGAGGAGAACCACGGCGTCTCCACCAGGCTGATCCTGTGCTTCCTGCGCGACGAGTCCGCCGAGTCGGCGCTCAGGACCCTGGATGCGGCCAGGCCCTACCTGGACCGGATCACCGGCGTCGGCCTCGACTCCGCCGAGGTCGGTCACCCGCCGGTGAAGTTCCGCGAGGTGTACGAGGCCGCCGCCGCGCTCGGGCTGCGCCGGGTGGCGCACGCCGGTGAGGAGGGGCCGCCGGAGTACATCACCGAGGCCCTGGACGTCCTAGGCGTGGAGCGCGTCGACCACGGCCTGCGCTGCCTGGAGGACCCCGCGCTGGTCGAGCGGCTGGTCAGGGACCGGATTCCGCTGACCCTGTGCCCGCTGTCCAACGTCCGGCTGCGCGCGGTGGACGTGCTCGCCGAGCACCCGCTGCCCGCGATGCTGGACGCCGGGCTGCGGTGCACGGTCAACTCCGACGACCCGGCCTACTTCGGCGGTTACGCGGGCGACAACTTCGACGCGGTGCGCTCGGCGCTGGGCCTCGGCGACGAACGGCTCCGGGAACTTGCCCGCAACTCCTTCCTCGCCTCCTTCCTGGAGGACGACGAGGAGCGCCGGGCCCGTTACCTGGCCGAGGTGGAGGCGTACGAGTTCGGATAGGCGGTGCCGTACGCCCCCTGCGCGGCCGGGGCAGGAGCCTCCACGGGGATCTCCACCACGGGGATCTCCACGACCGGGATCTCCGCCACGGCAATCTCCACCACGGGGATCTCCGCCACCGGCAGCGGCCGCCGGCCCGCGCGCACGGCCACCGCCGTCATCGGCACCGCGATCGCCAGCAGGCCGGCGGCCAGGACCCGGCCCATCACCGGGAAACCCGCCCCGGCCGCCAGCACGCTCCCGGTCAGCGGGCCCGCCGCGGTGCCCAGCGACGCCGCCGAGCCGACCAGCACCGCCCAGCGGCCCCGCGGGTCCAGGGAGGCGGCCAGGCCGATGACGTACGACAGCACGACCGGGTAGAGCAGGTTCCAGGAGATCTCGCCCGCCGCGAAGGCCGGCAGGCCGGTCGCCGAGGCGCTGAGCACGATGCAGCCCGCGATGAGGGCCGTGCCCGCGCCGATCGGCACCGCCCGGCCGAGGCGCGGTCCGAGCGCCCCGGCGCCCAGCACGCCGACCAGCCCGGCGCCGAGCGCGACGGCGAACACCGCGCCGACGGTGACCTCGGTCAGGTGGGCCTGGCCGAGCCCGATGCGTCCGCTGACGCCCCAGAGCGCGTTCTGCGCCAGCGACCAGCAGGGCATGGCCGCCGCGAGCAGCAGCCCGGCCCGGCGGTGGGGCAGCCGGGCGCCGCCTCCCGCCGGGCGGCGGGCCGGGGCCGTGGCGCCGGGCAGCCGCCCGGTGAGCGGCCACACCGCGAGCGCGGTCAGCGCGATCGCGGCGAGCGGCAGGCCGTGGCCGGGGCCGAGGTGAGGGAGCGTCAGATAGAGCGCGCCGGCGAGCGCGGAGACGCCGAGCAGGCCGAACGTGGTGGTCCGGTGCGGATCACGCTGGGCGGCGATGCCGCTGGCGGCGACCGCCGTGACCGTGCCGGAGCCGAACCCGCCGAGGAGCGCGCCCACGACGACGGCCGGCACAGCATCGCTGAGCGCGGCCCCGCCGTAGCCGAGGGCGGCGAGCGTGAGCCCGAGCCGGGCCAGGGTGCGGGCGCCGGCCCGTTCGACCCGGGAGGCCAGCAGGAAGCCGGCGGCCGCCGAACTCAGCAGCAGGGCACTGCCGAGGGCCCCGGCCTCGGTGGTGGTGAGCGGAAGCCCGGTGTCCAGCCGGCCGACCGTGGTCGGCAGCAGATACGGGGCGAGGTACCCGGCCGTGAAAAGGGCGACGAGGGGCCAGGGCATGGAGCGGGGGGCGGACACGGGCGTTCCCAGGGCAGGCGGAGGTGCGGCTCGAGAGCCGGGGGAGAGGGGAGGGCGACGGCCGTCGAAGGACGGGAACGCGCGAGCAAGTTGTATCAAGCACGCGGTTCCAGATGAAGATCGGCCGGTGTGATCCGGATCACTACTGCGTTTGGTCAGGATGAGAGCGGGTAACAGCGTGAACTTTGCCTGCTTCGAGCGGCCGTGCCGCCGCCCGGCCGCACCCCCCGACTCTCCGGGGCGCCATTGACGGCTCTCGGTTCGTGTATCTAGCCTCTGTTCTCATACGTGGATGACGTTCACAGGGGGAGATGTCTGTGAGTGGCGACCGAGGCCCGCGGCACGTGGCACGGCGACTGCGGGAGGGCATGGCGCGCGGCGTGCTGTCGTTCCCGCTCACCGCCTTCCACGACGACGGCACCCTCGACCCGGACGGCTGCCGCGCGCACGTGGCGGCCCGGCTCGCCGCCGGGCCGGGAGCCGTCTTCCCGGCCTGCGGCACCGGGGAGTTCTTCTCCCTCGACGAGGAGGAGTACCGGCAGGTCGTCACCATCGCCGTCGAGGAGGCGCAGGGCCGGGTGCCCGTGGTCGCCGGCACGGGGTACGGCTGGGCGCAGGCCGCCCGGTTCGCGCGGATCGCCGAGGAGGCCGGCGCCGACGCCCTGCTCGTGCTGCCGCACTATCTCGTCGCCGCGCCGCAGGAGGGCCTCGCCGCCCAGATCGAGCAGCTCGCGGCCCGCACCCGGCTGCCGGTCGTCGCCTACCAGCGCGGCCAGGTCGCCTACACCGCGGCCACGCTGCGCCGCATCGCGCGCGTCCCGAACGTCATCGGCCTGAAGGACGGCCACAGCGACCTCGACCGCCTCCAGCGCCTGACCCTCGCAGCCCCGGAGGACTTCCTGTTCTTCAACGGCGCCGCCACGGCCGAGATCCAGGCCCGCGCCTACGCCACCGTCGGCGTCCCGGCATACTCCTCGGCGGTGCACGCCTTCGCCCCCGAGATCGCCGGCGCGTTCTTCGCCGCACTGCGGGACGAGGACCACGGCACGACCGGGAAGCTGCTGCGCGACTTCTACGTCCCGCTGGTCGAACTCCGCGACCGCGTCCCCGGTTACCCGGTGTCCCTGGTGAAGGCGGCGGCCCGGCTGCGCGGGGAGCGGGTCGGCCCGGTCCGGGCCCCGCTCACCGACCCCGCGCCCGCCGACCTCGCCGAGCTGAGGGCCCTGCTCGCCGCCGGACTCGCCCTGGTGGGAGCCTCCCTGTGACCCTCGGCGGGACGGGCGGCGGCGCCGACTGCCCGGACCCGGCCCGGCCGCCGGTCGAGTGACCACCGGGTGCCTGGTCGGGTATGTGAACGCCCGCCTCGCCCTGGACACCGCCGTGGGCGAGAGCCGGACGCGGGGCGCCGTGGACGTCGGCGGGCCCCGCCGGTGAGGCGCCGGCGCTGACGCCGCAGCCGGTACGGAGTGACCGTGGCCCTGGCGGGAAGTGGTGCACACTGGCCAGATCCGCACCAGCTCAGGGAGCGCACCGTGACCCCGTCCAGCACGATCGCCGGAGAGGAACCCGAACACCTCACACAGGCAGCGCGCCGCCAGGCCCAGGTCGACCCGCTCGCCGCGCTCCGTGCCCCGGGCGACCCGCCCTGGGACGTGTACCTCACGGGCACCGTCTTCCTCGACATCGTCTTCACCGGCCTGGACTCGGCGCCCGTGCGCGGCACCGAGTCCTGGGCCAGGGGAATGGGCTCCAGCCCCGGCGGGGTCGCCAACATGGCCACCGCGCTCGCCCGGCTCGGCCTGCGGACCTCGCTGGCCGCCGCGTTCGGGGACGACCACTACGGCGAGTACTGCTGGGACGCCCTCGCCCAGGGCGAGGGCATCGACCTCGCGCCCTCCCGGAGCGTGCCCGGCTGGCACTCGCCGGTCACCGTCTCCATGGCGTACGAGGGCGAGCGGACGATGGTCTCCCACGGCCACGAGCCGCCCCCCGAGGAACCGGCCCCGGACTTCCCGCCGCGCGCGCGGGCCGCCGTCGCCTCGCTGGCACCGGGCAAGCGGGCCCCCTGGATCGCGGAGGCCGCCCGCGCGGGCACCCGGATCTTCGCCGACGTCGGCTGGGACGAGACCGGGGCCTGGGACCTGGCCGAACTCCCCGACCTCGGGCACTGCGAGGCGTTCCTGCCCAACGCGGCGGAGGCGATGCGGTACACCGGGGCCGACTGCCCGCGCGCCGCCGCGCACGCGCTGACCGAGTACGTCCCCGTGGCCGTCGTCACCCTCGGCGCGGACGGGGCGTACGCCGTGGACCGCCGCACGGGGGAGTCGGCGGAGGTGCCGGCGATCGCCGTGGAGGCGCTCGACCCCACCGGGGCCGGGGACGTGTTCGTGGCCGGGTTCGTCACGGGGACCCTGGCGGGCTGGCCGCTCGCCGACCGGCTCGCGCTCGCCGGGCTCACCGCCGCGCTGTCCGTGCAGGAGTTCGGGGGCTCGCTGTCGGCGCCCGGGTGGTCCGAGATCGGGGCCTGGTGGCGCCGTGTCCAGTCGGTGCCGGGCCAGGACCCGGAGGCGCTGCGCCGCTACGGCTTCCTCGAGGGGCTGGTGCCCGAGGAACTGGACCGGCCGTGGCCGCTGCGGCGGGCGGTGCCCACGATCGGGTTCGGCCGTTCGGCGTGACGGCGCGGGACTCCGGCCCGCACTCCGCCCCGGGCCCGCGCCCCGCCCCGGCCCGCACTCCGCCCCCGGCCCGGCCGCGGTCGGCACAGGCCGGTGCGGGCGGCGCAGCCGCGACGACCGCCCTGCCGCCGCGCATCCGCTTCCGCTCCGGGCCCGCCGAAGGCGCCGCCCGCTCACGGAAAAGCCCTACGGCGTTGTCGGTGGCCCGTCGTACTCTTGACAGTGCGAGGCCGCCCTCAGCTACGCGGCCGTGACGAGGAGGAACCGCAGGCCTTAAGCGCCGGCCCATGACTCAGACACCCCATGCTCACACCCCCGCGCGGGAGCAGGCGAGAGCGCAGCTCACCGTCCCCGCCCAGCACCCCATGGTGACCGTGCTGGGTTCCGGCGACTCCCTCCTGCGCGTGATCGAGAAGGCCTTCCCGGCGGCCGACATACACGTCCGGGGCAATGAGATCAGCGCGGTCGGCGATCCCGCGGACGTCGCCCTGATCTCACGCGTGTTCGACGAGATGATGCTGGTGCTCCGCACCGGGCAGCCGATGACGGAGGACGCAGTGGAACGCTCGATCGCCATGCTCAAGGCGAGCGAGAACGGGACGAGCGACGGCCCGGAGACCCCGGCCGAGGTGCTGACGCAGAACATCCTGTCCTCGCGGGGCCGCACGATCCGGCCCAAGACGCTCAACCAGAAGCGGTACGTCGACGCGATCGACAAGCACACGATCGTCTTCGGCATCGGCCCCGCCGGTACCGGCAAGACCTACCTGGCCATGGCCAAGGCGGTCCAGGCCCTGCAGTCCAAGCAGGTCAACCGGATCATCCTGACCCGCCCGGCGGTGGAGGCGGGCGAGCGGCTCGGCTTCCTGCCCGGCACGCTGTACGAGAAGATCGACCCCTACCTGCGCCCGCTGTACGACGCGCTGCACGACATGCTCGACCCGGACTCGATCCCGCGCCTGATGGCCGCCGGGACCATCGAGGTGGCTCCGCTGGCGTACATGCGCGGCCGTACGCTCAACGACGCCTTCATCATCCTGGACGAGGCCCAGAACACCTCGCCCGAGCAGATGAAGATGTTCCTCACCCGGCTCGGCTTCGACTCGAAGATCGTGATCACGGGTGACGTCACCCAGGTCGACCTGCCGAACGGGACCAAGAGCGGTCTGCGGCAGGTGCAGGAGATCCTGGAGGGCGTCGAGGACGTCCACTTCTCCCGGCTGTCGTCCCAGGATGTCGTACGGCACAAGCTGGTGGGCCGTATCGTCGACGCGTACGAGATGTACGACAGCAAGCACGGCACCGAGAACGGCACCCACAAGGGCGGCCATGGCAGGACCGGCGCCAAGGGTCCCAAGGGGAAGTAGACCAGCACGCCCATGTCGATCGACGTCAACAACGAGTCCGGAACCGAGGTCGACGAGCAGGCGATCCTCGACATCGCCCGCTACGCCCTCGCGCGGATGCGCATCCACCCGCTCTCCGAGCTCTCGGTGATCGTCGTGGACGCCGACGCCATGGAGCAGCTGCACATCCAGTGGATGGACCTGCCCGGGCCCACCGATGTCATGTCGTTCCCGATGGACGAGCTGCGGCCGCCGTCGAAGGACGACGACGAGCCGCCGCAGGGGCTGCTCGGCGACATCGTGCTGTGCCCGGAGGTCGCCAAGAAGCAGGGCGAGGAAGCGCCGACGCAGCACTCCATGGACGAGGAGCTCCAGTTGCTCACCGTCCACGGCGTGCTGCACCTGCTCGGGTACGACCACGAGGAGCCCGACGAGAAGGCCGAGATGTTCGGGCTGCAGGCCGCCATCGTCGACGGGTGGCGGTCCGAGCGGGGTCTGACCGGGCCGTCCCCGGCGCCGACGGTTTCGTAGGCGGGCCGGGCAACGCATGAATCCGCAGATCGTGATCGGCGCGATCGCGCTGGTCGTCGTCGCCTGGCTGGCCGCCTGCGCCGAGGCGGGCATCGCGCGCGTCTCCAGCTTCCGGGCCGAGGAGGCCGTGAAGTCCGGCCGGCGCGGCAGCGCCCGGCTGGCCCAGGTCGCCGCCGACCCCACCCGCTACCTGAACGTGGCCCTGCTGGTCCGCGTCGCCTGCGAGATGGCGGCCGCGGCCCTGGTGACCTACGCCTGCCTGCAGGAGTTCACCGCCACCTGGCAGGCCCTGCTGATCGCCATCGGCGTCATGGTGCTGGTGTCGTACGTCGCCGTCGGCGTCTCCCCGCGCACCATCGGCCGCCAGCACCCGCTGAACACGGCGACGGCGGCCGCCTACGTGCTGCTGCCGCTGGCCCGTGTCATGGGCCCCGTGCCGTCGCTGCTGATCCTCATCGGCAACGCGCTCACCCCCGGCAAGGGCTTCCGCCGCGGCCCCTTCGCCTCCGAGGCCGAGCTGCGCGCGATGGTGGACCTCGCCGAGCAGGAGTCGCTGATCGAGGACGAGGAGCGCCGAATGGTGCACTCGGTCTTCGAACTCGGCGACACCCTGGCGCGCGAGGTGATGGTGCCGCGCACCGACCTGGTGGTCATCGAGCGCTACAAGACCATCCGGCAGGCGCTCACCCTCGCCCTGCGCTCCGGCTTCTCGCGCATCCCGGTCACCGGTGAGAGCGAGGACGACATCGTCGGGATCGTGTACCTGAAGGACCTGGTCCGCAAGACGCACATCAGCCGCGACGCCGAGAACGACCTGGTGTCCACCGCGATGCGCCCGGCCGTCTTCGTCCCCGACACCAAGAACGCGGGCGACCTGCTGCGCGAGATGCAGAAGGAGCGCAACCACGTCGCCGTGGTCATCGACGAGTACGGCGGCACCGCCGGGATCGTCACCATCGAGGACATCCTCGAGGAGATCGTCGGTGAGATCACCGACGAGTACGACCGGGAGATCCCGCCCGTGGAGTACCTCGGCGACGACCGCCACCGGGTCACCGCGCGCCTGGACATCACCGACCTCGGCGAGCTGTACGGCCTGGAGGAGTACGACGACGAGGACGTGGAGACCGTCGGCGGGCTGCTCGCCAAGGCGCTCGGCCGGGTCCCCATCGCCGGCGCGTCCGCCGTGGTCGAACTGCCCGACGAGCGCAGGCTGCGGCTGACCGCCGAAGCGGCGGCCGGACGCCGGAACAAGATCGTGACGGTGCTGGTGGAGCCGGCCGGCAAGGCCGCCGAGGAGGAGACGCCCGAGTGACACCGAAGGAGCTGCGCGCCTTCTGCCTGTCCTTCGACGCGGTCGTGGAGGACTTCCCCTTCAACCCGGAGACCTCCGTCTTCAAGGTCCTCGGCAAGATGTTCGCCCTGACGAACCTGGGCGCGCGGCCCCTGACGGTGAACCTCAAGTGCGACCCGGAGGACGCGGTCCGGCTGCGCGCGGAGCACGAGGGGCTGATCGTCCCCGGCTGGCACATGAACAAGCGCCACTGGAACACCGTGACCGTCGACGCCGGCCTCCCGGACCGGCAGGTCCGGGAGCTGATCGAGGACTCCTACGACCTCGTCGTCGCGGGGCTGCCGAGGGCGGAGCGGCTGCGGCTGGACCGGCCGTAAACGTGTGTCGGCGCCGGCCGAGGCCGTGTCAGAATCCGGCGCATGGACGTTCGATACCCGCGCCCGCTGCGCCCCGGTGACCGTATCGGTGTGACCTCCCCGTCCAGCGGGGTGCCCGAGCTGCTGCGCGGCCGGCTCGACGTGGCGGTACGCGACCTGGAGGCGCGCGGGTACGAGGTCGTCGTCGGCCGCTGCATGGACGGCACGACCCACATCAGCGCCCCGGCCGCCGAACGCGCCGCCGAGCTGACCGGGATGCTGACCGACCCCACGATCCGGGCCGTGGTGCCTCCGTGGGGCGGTGAGACCGCCGTCGACCTGCTGCACCTGCTCGACTTCGAGGCCATCGGGCGGGCCGAGCCGACCTGGGTCGCCGGCTGGTCGGACATCTCCACGGTCATCACCCCGCTGACCCTGCTCACCGGCGTCGCCACCGTGCACGGCAACAACCTCATGGACACCCCGTACCGGACGCCCGAGGGCCTGCTGTCCTGGCTGGACGTCGTGACCGCCGCGCCGGGCGAGCCGCTCGTGCAGACCCCGCCCGGCCGCCACCGCGGCACCGGCTGGGACGACTACGCGCTCCACCCGGAGGTCCGCGACCTCACCCTGGACACGGCCGGCGGCTGGACCCGGCTCGACGGCACCGGCGACGTGGACGTCGAGGGCCGGCTGATCGGCGGCTGCATCGAGACCCTGGTCAACGTCGCGGGCACGCGCCTGCTGGACACGCGGTCCTTCGCGGACGGCGACGACCTGCTCGTCTACGTCGAGGCGTGCGAGGACAACGCCTTCACCATCTGCCGCAACCTGCACGGCATGCGGCTCGCCGGGTTCTTCGACCGTGCCGCCGCCGTAATCGTCGGCCGCACCAAGGCCCCCGACGCCCCCACCCTCACCCAGGCCGAGGCGGTCCTCGACGCCCTCGGCCCGCTCGGGGTGCCGATCGTCGCCGACGTCGAGTGCGGGCACGTGCCGCCCTACCTGGCGCTGGTGAACGGCGCGCGCGGCCGTGTGGTGCACACGGCCGCGCGGAGCGAGATCGTTCAGATCCTGGACTGACCCCGGCGCAGGCCGAGTCCGACGAGGACGGCGGCGCTCAGCACGATCGCCGCGTCCAGCGCGAGCACCGTGTGGACGCCGGACAGCAGGTCGCCGGAGGTGGTGGCCAGCACACCCAGCAGGGGGATGCCGACGGTGATGCCCACCTGCTGGGTGGAGGTCACCAGGCCGGTGGCCAGACCCTGTTCCCCGTCCGGGACGCCCGAGGTGACCGTGAGGCCGTACGAGATGATCGCGCCCAGGTGGCACATGCTCGCCAGGGACACGGCCGCGGCGGCCGGCCACACCGACCAGGTGTGGGCGTTCAGCGGCAGCAGGGCGGCGACCAGCGCGCCCTGCCCGGCCAGCGAGCCGACCAGCGTGCGGCGGGCGCCGAAGCGGCCGATGACCCGGGGGGCCAGCGTGCCGGCGACGGCGGACAGCGCGCCCTGGAAGCCGAAGACCAGGCCCGTCTCGAAGGCCGACAGACGCAGCGTCTCCTGCAGGTACAGGGTCAGCACGAAGACCACCGTCGACATCATCGAGAAGGTGACCAGGCCGCCCACGTTGCCCCACGCCACCGTGCGGCGGCGCAGCATGGGCAGGGAGACCAGCGGGGAGGCCGAGCGGGACTCCACCGCCGTGAACACCGCCAGCAGGAGCAGGCCGGCGACCAGCGAGGCGATGACGTCGGCGCGGCCGAAGCCGCGGTCGGCGGCCGTGGACAGGGCGTAGATCAGCGACAGCAGGCCGGCGGTGACGGTGACCGCGCCGGGCACGTCGAGGCGCGGACGCTGCGGGGTGCGGGACTCGGGCAGCAGACCCGGCGCCAGCGGCAGCACGGTCAGCGCGAACACGGTGAGCAGGGCCATGGTGGAGCGCCAGCCCAGCGCGTCGGTCAGGACGCCGCCCGCCACCATGCCGACCGTGAAGCCCAGCGACAGCAGCGTGCCGGAGATGCCGAGGGCGCGGTCGCGGGCCGGGCCCTCCGGGAAGGTGGTGGTGAGCAGGGACATGCCCGTGGGCACGATCGCCGCCGCGCCGAGGCCCTGCAGCGCCCGCCCGGTGAGGAAGGACACCGGGTCCCAGGCCAGGGTCGCCAGCAGGGAGGCCGCGCCGAACAGGGCCAGGCCGGCGAGGAACAGCTTCCGGCGGCCGTACAGGTCTCCGACGCGGCCGAACAGCAGCAGGAAGCCGCCGGAGGGCAGCGCGAACGCGGTGACCGCCCACTGCAGCGCGGAGCGGCTCATGCCGAGGTCCGCGCCCAGCTCGGGCAGGGCCACGTTCAGCACGGAGAAGTCCAGCGCGACCATGAACTGGGCCGCGCACAGCACGAAGAGGACCAGCTTGTCCCGCGTCGACAGCCGGGGCGTGCCGAGCGGCTCGCCGGGGGCGGGGGCCGGGGTGGTGGTCTGAGTGGTGGTGTCGAACGCCATGGACAGAGCTTGTGGCGAGCGGAATACGCGTGGGGAGTCGGAACTTATGGTGGTGGTGGCACCACCAGACACGACGGGGGAGGGGCGGTACGTGGCCGCTGCGGAGGCGACGCGCAGTCAACGGCGGGACGAGCTGCGGGAGTTCCTGATGAGCCGGCGGGCCCGGGTGAGCCCGGAGGAGGCCGGGCTGCCGGGCGGCGGCGGCCGGCGCCGGACGCCCGGACTGCGCCGGGAGGAGGTCGCCGTGCTGGCCGGGGTGGGCGCGTCCTGGTACCAGTGGCTCGAACAGGGCCGGGACATCTCCGTCTCGCCGCAGGTCCTCGACGCCGTGGCGCGGGTGCTGCGGCTCAGCGACGCCGAACGCCGGCACCTGTACCTGCTGGCCGGGATGAACCCGCCGGCGCCCCAAGTGGCGCCGGAGAAACGGGACATGTGCGAGGTGCTGCGCCGGCTGATCGACACCTGGATGCCCTACCCGGCGCACATCATGGACACGTACTACAACTGCGTGATGTACAACGACGCGGCGGCGCTGGTCCTCGGCATGCGGCCGGACATCACCCAGAACTGCCTCGTCGACTTCTTCGTCGATCCGCTGTACCGGTCGCGCAGCAGGAGCTGGGAGCGCAACGCGCGGACGGTCGTGGCCCAGTTCCGGGCCGCCTGCGCGGCCCGGCCGGACGACGAGGGGTTCCAGGCGGTGCTCGCCGAGGCGTCCGCGCGCAGCCCCGAGTTCGTGGCGCTGTGGGCCGAGCGGGACATCGAGGACCAGGGACAGGTGCGCAAGGAGCTGACCCACCCGCTGGCCGGGCTGCTGGTCGTGGAGTCGACGGTGTTGAAGGTTCCGGCCCGGCCCGACCTGATGATCGTGCTGCACACCCCGCTGGACGAGGAGGACACCGCGGCGAAGCTGGAATGGCTGGCGTCCCCCGAGGGACGGCGGGACGCCATGCACCCCGTGGCGGGGTGAGCCCGCGGTGGCTTCGTATGCTCTGGGCATGACCGACAGCAACGCGCTTGACCCCGAGGACCGCAAGATCGTCACGCTGGCCCGTTCCGTGCGCGCCCGCAACGGTGTGCCCGAGGGGGCCGCCGTACGGGACGAGACCGGGCGCACCTACGCCGCCGGGTCGGTGCACCTCCCCTCGCTGCGGCTGAGCGCCCTGCAGACCGCCGTCGCCATGGCGGTCGCCTCGGGCGCGCGGTCGCTGGAGGCGGCGGCCGTGGTGAGCGAGGCCGAGGAGGTCGCGCCGCAGGACCGGGCCGCCGTGGCCGACCTCGGCGGCGCCGCGACGCCGGTGCTGCTCGCCGGGCCCGACGGGGAAGTGCGGCGGACGGCCCCGGCGGGCACCGGCCGGTAGCGGGCCGGGAGGCTGCCCGTCAGAGGGCGTCGGGGCCGCGTTCGCCGGTGCGCACCCGTACCACGGTCTCCACGGGCAGCGCCCAGACCTTGCCGTCCCCGATCCTTCCGGTGCGCGCGGCCGTGACGACCGCGTCGATCACGGCGTCGGCGACGGCGTCCTCCACCACGACCTCGATACGCACCTTCGGCACCAGGTCGACCCGGTACTCGGCGCCCCGGTAGACCTCGGTGTGGCCGTGCTGCCGGCCGTACCCGCTCGCCTCGCTGACCGTCAGACCGTGCACTCCCAGCTCCTGCAGGGCGGTCTTGACCTCGTCCAGACGGTACGGCTTGACGATCGCGGTGATGAGCTTCATGCCTGGCTCTCGACCTTCCGGGTGGGGTCCTGCTGGGCGGCGACGAGGGAGTGGGCGACCGGGGCGCCGTGGCCCAGGACCCCGTGATCGTAAGCCGTCTCGGCGTGCACCGTGAGGTCGAGCCCGGTGTGCTCCTGTTCCTCGCCGGCCCGGAAGCCCAGCACCCGGTCGATCACCTTGCCGAGGCCGTACGTCACCGCGAAGGCGTACGCGCCGACGACGGCCACGGCCAGCGACTGCCTGCCCAGCGGGACCAGCCCGCCGCCGTAGAACAGCCCCTCGGCGCCGCCGGTCATCGCCCGCTCGGCGAACAGGCCGATCAGCAGGGTGCCGATGACACCGCCGACCAGGTGGACGCCGACGACGTCCAGCGAGTCGTCGTAGTTCAGGCGGAACTTCCAGCTCACCGCGTAGGAGCAGACGACGCCGGCGGCCAGGCCCACCACCAGCGCGCCCAGCAGGGAGACCGTGCCGCAGGACGGGGTGATCGCGACCAGACCGGCCACCGCGCCGGAGGCCGCGCCCAGCGTGGTCGGGTGGCCGTCGCGCCGCTGCTCGACGAAGAGCCAGCCGAGCAGGCCGGTGCAGCCGGCCGCGAGCGTGTTGAGGAAGGCCGCCGCGGCCAGGCCGTTCGCGCCGAGCGCGGAGCCGGCGTTGAAGCCGAACCAGCCGAACCAGAGCAGTCCGGCGCCGAGGACCACCATGGGCAGGTTGTGCGGGCGCATGGCGTCCTTCCTGAAGCCGAGCCGGGGCCCGAGCACCAGGCACAGGGCGAGGCCGGAGGCGCCGGAGGTGATCTCCACGGGCATGCCGCCGGCGAAGTCGAGCGCCCCGAGCCGGTCCGCGATCCAGCCGCCCGGGCCCCACACCCAGTGGGCCACGGGCACGTACACGAGCAGCGCCCAGACCGGGACGAACACCAGCCAGGCCGAGAACTTCGTGCGGTCCGCGACCGCGCCGCTGATCAGGGCCGCGGTGATGATCGCGAAGGTGAGCTGGAAGGTGGCGAAGAGCAGGGTGGGAACGGTGCCGTGGACGCTGCCCGGGCCGATCCCGCTCATGCCCGAGTGGCCCAGGCCGCCGATCAGCCCGCCGAAGACGTCGTCCCCGAAGGCGAGGGAGTACCCGGCGGCCAGCCAGACCACCGTCACCAGGGCGATCGACACGAAGCTCATCATCAGCATGTTGAGGACGCTCTTCGTGCGCACCATGCCGCCGTAGAAGAGGGCCAGGCCCGGGGTCATCAGCAGGACGAGGGCGGTGGCGGCGAGGAGCCAGGCGGTGTCGCCGGTGTCGACGTGGGCTGCGGCGAGGGTCACGGGCGTCTCCAGCGGTGTGGGGGCTCGTCAGAGGGTCACCGGCCGGGATTTCCGGTTGCGTACGGGTGTGTTTCCGTGACGTTTCGTTGCGTGGCGGTTTCGTCCAGCTCACATCGAGAGCCCGTGGCGGCCGTTGGTACGGCGCGGTCCCGTGGATCAGGGACAATGAACGCCATGAGCGTTCGTACCCAGTCATCCGAGCCGTCGGGCGAGGCCGCCCACCGCGCCGGCTTCGCCTGCTTCGTGGGCCGCCCCAACGCGGGCAAGTCCACCCTCACGAACGCTCTGGTCGGGCAGAAGGTGGCGATCACCGCCAACCAGCCGCAGACCACGCGGCACACGGTGCGCGGGATCGTGCACCGCCCCGACGCCCAGCTCATCCTGGTGGACACCCCGGGCCTGCACAAGCCGCGCACCCTGCTCGGCGAGCGGCTCAACGACGTCGTGCGCACGACGTGGGCCGAGGTCGACGTGATCGGCTTCTGCCTGCCGGCGAACGAGAAGATCGGTCCCGGCGACCGCTTCATCGCCAAGGAGCTGGCCGGGATCCGCAAGACCCCGAAGGTCGCCATCGTCACCAAGACCGACCTGGTGGACTCCAAGACCCTGGCCGAGCAGCTCATCGCGATCGACCAGCTCGGCAAGGACCTGGGCATCGAGTGGGCGGAGATCGTGCCGGTGTCGGCCGTCGGCGCCACGCAGGTGGGCCTCCTGGCCGACCTGCTGGTCCCGCTGCTGCCGGAGGGCCCGGCCCTCTACCCCGAGGGCGACCTCACCGACGAGCCCGAGCAGGTCATGATCGCGGAACTCATCCGCGAGGCGGCCCTGGAGGGCGTCCGCGACGAGCTGCCGCACTCCATCGCCGTGGTCGTGGAGGAGATGCTGCCGCGCGAGGACCGCCCGGCGGACCGGCCGCTGCTGGATATCCACGCCAACCTCTACATCGAGCGCCCGAGCCAGAAGGGCATCATCATCGGCCCCAAGGGCAAGCGGCTGAAGGACGTCGGCATCAAGTCCCGCAAGCAGATCGAGGCGCTGCTCGGCACGCCGGTCTTCCTGGACCTGCACGTCAAGGTGGCCAAGGACTGGCAGCGGGATCCGAAGCAGCTTCGCCGGCTGGGGTTCTGAGGCGGTCCGCAGGCCCCGTCGCCGCCGACCGGCGGGCGCCGCTCACTCCACGCCCCTGATCCGCCCCACCAGCACCGCCCCCGCCAGCCCGATCACGGCCGCCACCAGGTACAGCACCCGGTAGCCGCCCAGGTACGTCACGATCGGCGCTGCGAGGGCGGGTGCCGCGACCTGCGGCAGGGCGTTGGCCACGTTGATCACGCCCAGGTCCTTTCCGCGGTCCAGCGCCCTCGGCAGCACGTCCGTCATCAGCGCGAAGTCGACCGAGGTGAACACCCCGAAGCCGACCCCGAGGAGCGCCGCCGCGACGACCGCGCCCGGCCAGGTCTGCCAGGCGGCGAGGGCCGCCGTCGCCACCGCCATCAGCACGCCCGACCAGATCACGAACGGTTTGCGGCGTCCCGAGCGGTCCGACCACACGCCGCCCACCACGACCGTGGCGAGCAGGGTCAGCCCGTTCACGGCCGTCAGGATCAGCACGCCCCGGCCGGGATCGGCGTAGTGGAGGCGGTCGCGCAGGTAGTACAGCAGGTACAGCAGGACCAGCGCGTTGCTGAGGTTGATCAGGAAGCGGGTCAGCCAGGCCCAGCCAAGGTCGGGGTGGCGGCGCGGGCTCAGCCAGAAGCCCGCCAGGAAGGCCCGCCAGGACCAGGCCGGCCGGTCCGCCCGGGCCAGCCGCAGATCCCGGTACCGCAGCACGTACGGTCCCACGCCCACCAGCGTGAACACCGCGCACGCCGTGTACCCGGCCGCGGTGCCGCCCGCCGCCGTGGCCAGGCCCGTGCCCCCGACCACCCCCAGGATCTGGGCCGCGCCCAGCCAGCCGCCCACCGCGCCCCGCCGGCCGCGCGGCACCCGGTCCGGGACGGCCGCCGTCACCGCCGCGAAGGCCGCGTTCAGGGTGAGCTGGGCCAGGCACCAGCCCAGCGCCATCGTCCCCACCCCGTCCGCGGCCGCGAGCAGCAGCAGGGACAGCGCCCCGCCCGCCGCACCGGCCACGATCCACGGGGTGCGGCGGCCCCAGCGGGCGGTGGTGCGGTCGGACAGGGCGCCGAAGAGCGGGTTGGCGAGCAGCGAGACGACCGCGCCGGCTCCGGTGACCCGGGCCAGGACCGTCTCCTTCGGCATCCCGGCGGCGGCCGCGAAGTCCTTCGCCTGGGAGGCCAGCAGGATCTGCAGCGGGCCGAACCAGCCCACCCAGATCGCCCCGTTGGCCAGCGCCAGCGCCGCCGTCCAGCCCCGGCTGACCGGCTCGACGGGCTCGGCCAGGGCGGCGGCGGTCATCTCTGGGCCCGCAGCACGTCCCTGAACCAGCGGTAGGACGCCTTGGGGGTGCGCTCCAGCGTCGCGTGGTCGACGTGCACCAGGCCGAAGCGGCGCGCGTACCCCTCCGCCCACTCGAAGTTGTCCATCAGGGACCAGACGAAGTAGCCGCGCACGTCGACGCCCGCCTCGAGTGCCGTGTGCAGGGCACGGATGTGGGCGTCCAGGTAGGCGATCCGCTCCTGGTCGTCGATGCCCTCGTAGGAGCAGCCGTTCTCGGTGATGACGACCGGCGGGAGCCGGTCGCCGTACCGGTCGCGGAAACCGGTCAGCAGCTCGGTCAGCCCCTCGGGGACGACCGGCCAGCCGAAGTCCGTCACCGGGCGGCCCTCGATCGGCCTTACCGAGAAGGGGAGTTCGGCGGGCAGGCCGACCCCGCCGAACTCTGTGGCGGCGCCCTGCGGGGCGCCCACCCTGGACGGGGCGTAGTAGTTGACGCCGTACCAGTCGAGCGGCGCGGAGATGACCGACAGGTCGGACGCCACGTCTCCCGGCATCAGCTCGCCGACGCCCTCCGGGTACGCGCCCAGCAGGACCGGCTCGGCGAACAGCCGGTTCAGCAGCAGGTCGTAGAAGCCCGCCGCCTCCTGGTCGGCCGGATCGCCGGAGGCGGGCCAGGTGGGGCCGTGGGAGTTGGCGATCCCGATGTCCGCGGCGCCGGCCGCGCGCAGGGCCCCCACCGCGAGTCCGTGGGCGAGCAGTTGGTGGTGGGCCGCGGGGAGCGCGTCGAACATCAGCTGCCGGCCGGGGGCGTGCACGCCGAGGGCGTGGCCCAGCAGGGTGTGCTCGGCCGGCTCGTTGAGCGTGATCCACTTGCCGACCCGGTCGCCGAGCCGTCCGGCGACCGTGGACACGTACTCGGCGAACCGGGACGCCGTGTCCCGTTCCAGCCAGTCCAGGCCGGCGGGCAGGTCCCAGTGGAAGAGGGTGGGCACGGGCCGCACGCCCGCCGCGCACAGCTCGTCCACCAGGCGGTCGTAGAAGTCGAGGCCACCAGGGGAGTTCACCCGGGGCCACGACACGGAGAAGCGGTACGCGTCCACGCCGAGACCGGCGAGCAGCGCCACGTCCTCCCGGTAGCGGTGGTAGTGGTCACAGGCCACCGCCGCCGTCGAACCGTCCTTCACCCGTCCCGGGGCGGCCGTGAACACGTCCCACACGGACGGCTCCCGCGTGTCGGCCGCCCCCTCGATCTGGTGGGCCGAGGTGGACACGCCCCACAGGAAGCCGGCCGGGAAACGGGGGATCGCCTTGCCTGCGTCAGTCGCCATGGCCCGGATCATCCGTACCGGCGGTAACGGAAGTCAACGCCCCTGCGGGAGCCGGCGCGCGCGGTCCTAGGCCCCCTCCTTCAGCACCCTCGTGATCAACTCCCTTTGCTCCTCGGTGAGTCGGGGGTCGGCCACGTGGACCGTGCGGCCGTCGACCGTGATCTCGTAGGCGAAGCCGTCCGGGACCCCCGCCGGCGGCGTCGAGCCGCCGGAGGCCAGGACGCGTTCGGCCAGGGCCTGCCACTCCTGGGCGTCCGGCCGGGCCGAGGTGTCCACCTCGGCCCGGCGCTCGATGCCCGCGAATCCGCCTGTGCGCCGTACCTGAATACGCATGGGAGCCTGTCTAGTACGGAACTACAGCGTCCGCACCCCGACCTGCTCCCAGGCCTTCTGCACGGCCTCCAGCTCGTCGCCGGCGCCGTACCGCTCGCGCGCCGCCTTCACGGTCAGCCTGGCGAAGTCCGCGAACTGGGCCTGCTGCTGGAGCTCCCCGCCGGTCAGCACGTCGTACCAGACCTGCCCGGCCTTCTCCCACGAGTGGCCGCCCATGGCGGTGGCGACCAGGTAGAACGCGTGGTTGGGGATGCCGGAGTTGATGTGCACGCCGCCGTTGTCGCGGCCGGTGCGGACGTAGTGCTCCATGGTCGCCGGCTGCGGGTCCTTGCCGAGGTTCGGGTCGTCGTACGCCGTGCCCGGCGCCTTCATCGAGCGCAGGGCCGTGCCGTGCACGCCCGGGGCGAGCAGGCCGGCGCCGATCAGCCAGTCGGCCTCGGCGGCGGTCTGGCCGAGGCCGTACTGCTTGATCAGCGACCCGAAGACGTCGGACAGCGACTCGTTGAGCGCGCCGGGCTGGCCGAAGTAGGTGAGGTTGGCGGTGTGCTGGGTGACGCCGTGGGTCAGCTCGTGGCCGATGACGTCGACCGGGATGGTGAAGTCCAGGAAGATCTCGCCGTCCCCGTCGCCGAACACCATCTGCTCGCCGTTCCAGAAGGCGTTGTCGTAGTCGGTGCCGAAGTGCACGCTGGCGTCCAGCGGCATGCCCGCGCCGTCGATGGAGTCGCGGCCGTACGCCTTCCGGTACAGGTCGAAGGTGGCGCCGAGACCCGCGTAGGCGCGGTTCACCGAGGCGTCCGCGCCCGGCTCGGAGCCCTCCTCGCGGACCTTGGCGCCGGGCAGGTCCTGCCGGTGGCGGGCGTCGTAGACGGTGCGGTGCGGCCGGCCGGCGGCGGCGCCGGCCGGCGGGGCGACGGCGGGTGCGCCGAGCACCGTGGTCAGGCGGCGCTTGGTGCGCTGGTAGGCGTCGTGCTCCAGGGACCGGCGGGCGGGACCGGAGAGCGCGGAGTCGCCGGACCGCGCGAGCCGGTCGAGGACGTGCGGCGGGACGATCGTGCAGAAGACGGGCTCGAAGCCCCCGTTGGTGGTCATACCCGGCACCATCGCACTGTGTGACAGCACTGTCACTACTCGCGACCATGATTGGTGAAATACCCGGACATCCGTCGTCGCGCTGCGTCACGGAGTGGTAAGCGATCGGGACCGCCGAGTGAGATCGCACGCTTTTCGTCCGATTGATCCCGGCGGTCCCGCATACTGGGACAGGCCCGCGCATCCGGTGCGGCTCGGCTAGGCTGCGGAGCATCATGCGTTTCGGGCTGCTTCTCCTTAGCTGCCGCGGCGAGGGCCTGTAGAGGCCGACTCCCTCCCCGCGGAGCTCTGGCGTTGCGTCGTCGGCCGTCCACTCGGACATCCGGACACCCTGAGGAGCCCACGCATCATGGCCAACCGCCAGCAGCCCAGTTCCATGCCGATCCACAAGTACGGCCGGTACGAGCAGGTCGACATCCCGGACCGCACCTGGCCGGACAAGCGAGTCACCGTCGCCCCCCGCTGGCTCTCCACCGACCTGCGCGACGGCAACCAGGCCCTGATCGACCCCATGTCCCCCGAGCGCAAGCGCCGCATGTTCGACCAGCTGGTGGCGATGGGCTACAAGGAGATCGAGGTCGGCTTCCCCGCCTCCGGCCAGACCGACTTCGACTTCGTGCGCTCGATCATCGAGGAAGAGGGCGCGATCCCCGAGGACGTGACGATCTCCGTCCTGACCCAGGCCCGCGAGGACCTGATCGAGCGGACCGTGGAGTCCCTGAAGGGCGCACGGCGGGCCACCGTCCACCTGTACAACGCGACCGCCCCGGTCTTCCGCCGGGTCGTCTTCCGCGGCTCCAAGGACGACATCAAGCAGATCGCCGTCGACGGCACCCGCCTGGTGATGGAGTACGCCGAGAAACTGCTGGGCCCCGAGACCGAGTTCGGCTACCAGTACTCCCCGGAGATCTTCACCGACACCGAACTGGACTTCGCGCTGGAGGTCTGCGAGGCGGTGATGGACGTCTACCAGCCCGGCCCGGGCCGCGAGATCATCCTCAACCTGCCCGCCACCGTGGAGCGTTCGACCCCGTCCACGCACGCCGACCGGTTCGAGTGGATGCACCGCAACCTGTCCAGGCGCGAGTACGTCTGCCTGTCCGTCCACCCGCACAACGACCGCGGCACGGCCGTGGCGGCCGCCGAACTGGCCGTGATGGCCGGCGCCGACCGCGTCGAGGGCTGCCTCTTCGGCCAGGGCGAGCGCACCGGCAACGTCGACCTGGTCACCCTGGGCATGAACCTGTTCTCGCAGGGCGTCGACCCGCAGATCGACTTCTCCGACATCGACGAGATCCGTCGCACGTGGGAGTACTGCAACCAGATGGAGGTCCACCCGCGCCACCCGTACGTGGGCGACCTGGTCTACACGTCCTTCTCCGGCTCCCACCAGGACGCCATCAAGAAGGGCTTCGACGCCATGGAGGCCGACGCGAAGGCCAAGGGCGTCAGCGTCGACGACATCGAGTGGGCGGTGCCGTACCTGCCGATCGACCCCAAGGACGTCGGCCGCTCCTACGAGGCCGTCATCCGGGTCAACTCGCAGTCCGGCAAGGGCGGCATCTCCTACGTCCTGAAGAACGACCACAAGCTGGACCTGCCGCGCCGCATGCAGATCGAGTTCTCCCGGCTCATCCAGGCCAAGACGGACGCCGAGGGCGGCGAGATCACGCCGAGGGACATCTGGGCCGTCTTCCAGGACGAGTACCTGCCGAACCCGCAGAACCCGTGGGGCCGCATCCAGGTCCGCACGGGCCAGTCGACCACGGACACCGACGGCGTGGACACGCTGACCGTGGAGGCGACCGTCGACGGCGAGGACACCGTCCTGACCGGCTCGGGCAACGGCCCGATCTCCGCCTTCTTCGACGCCCTGCAGTCCATCGGCGTCGACGTACGCCTGCTGGACTACCAGGAGCACACGATGAGCGAGGGCGCCTCCGCGCAGGCCGCCTCCTACATCGAGTGCGCGATCGGCGACAAGGTCCTGTGGGGCATCGGCATCGACGCGAACACGACGCGTGCGTCGCTGAAGGCCGTCGTCTCCGCGGTGAACCGCTCGGCCCGCTGACCGCTCTGACCGGGTCTTTCGGGGCCCCGGCCGCCGTACCGGGCGGCCGGGGCCACCGTCGTTTCCCGGCCATCGCGCGCACCAGGTCACGGAAAGGTCTCGTACGGGGTACTGACTCAGCCTCCGGGATGTGGCTAACATCACGCCAGCGCTGCGATGTTGCCGCGCGGTTACGGAGGTGCGACGTGCTGCCAGTACGGGGACGAGACGGCCGTGCCGCCAGGGCTGCGCGCATCCTGGGCACCCGCACCGCGTGGACACCCGTCGGCGACGGCGAGTTCTACTGCCCGGGCTGCGGGGGCGACCGCAACTACCAGCGGCTCTCCGGCCGCCGCCGCCTCACCCTGCTCGGTGTGCCGCTGCTGCCGCGCGGCGCCGCCGGACCGGTCGTGGAGTGCGCCGCCTGCGGCCACCACTACGGCACCGATGTCCTCGACCACCCCACCACCCGCCGCTTCTCCGCGATGCTCCGCGACGCCGTGCACACCGTCGCCCTCGCCGTCCTCGCCGCGGGCGGCACCTCCTCCCGCACCGTCCTGGAGACGGCCGCCGGCACCGTCCGCGCCGCCGGCTTCCAGGACTGCACCGAGGACCGGCTGGCCGCCCTGGTCGAGGCGCTCGCCGCCGACACCGGCCGGGTCCTCGGCGGACCGTGCGGCGCGGGCCTCGCCATAGAGCTGCACGAGGCCCTGGACCCGCTCGCCCCGCACCTCGCCCCAGCCGGCCGCGAGTCCCTGTTCCTCGACGCCGCCCGCATCGCCCTGGCCGACGGCCCCTACACCCCCGCCGAACGCGACGCGCTCACCACCGTCGGCGCGGCCCTCACCATCTGCGCCGACGACGTCGGCAGGCTGCTGGCCGCCGCCCGGACGCCGTCCTGACCCGCCCGGTCCCGCCACCGCGCCCCGGCCGGTGATCGCGGGGAGCATGGGGGCGTGACCCCGCTGAGCCGCGCCCTCGCCGTAGCCACCGCGCTCCTCGCCCCGCTCGCCGCCGTGCAGCCCGCCCGGCCCGCGTCCGGCTGCCTGTCCTCGGTGCCGTACACCGCGGGGGAGGGCGGCTACGACGCCTACCGCATCCCGGCCGCCGTCGTCACCCGGCGCGGAACCGTGCTGGCCTTCGCCGAGGGCCGGCACGACGGCGCGGGCGACAGCGGCGACATCGACGTCGTGCTGCGCCGCTCCGCCGACGGCGGCTGCACCTGGGGGAAGCTCACCGTGGTGGCCGCCGGGCAGGGCGACACCCGGGGCAACCCGGCCCCCGTCGTCGACCCGCGCACCGGCGCGGTCGTCCTCGTCACCTCGTTCAACGCCGGCTCGGTCAACGAGGCGCGGATCATGCGCGGCGAGGCCGCCCCCGGACAGGGCCGCCGGGTGTTCGTGCAGCGCAGCCGGGACGACGGCCGCCGCTTCACGACCCCGCGGGACATCACGGCCGCGGTGAAGCCGCCGCACTGGCGCTGGTACGCGACCGGTCCCGGCCACGCCCTTGCCCTGACCCGCGGCCCGCACGCCGGCCGCCTGCTCGTGCCCGCCGACCACTCCACCGCGCCGCCGCCCGGCTCACCCGGCACCGGCCAGGAGCCCCGGTACTACGGCGCCCACGCCCTCTACAGCGACGACGGGGGCCGCACCTGGCGGCTCGGTTTCGCGGACGACGGCCACGACGGCGTGACCAACGCCAACGAGACCGGCGCCGCCCAACTCCCGGACGGACGGCTGTACTTCTCCTCGCGCGACCAGCACGGCAGCGGGCCCGGCCACCGCCTCGACGCCTTCTCCAGCGACGCGGGCGCGACCCTGGACGCCCCGTTCGCCGTGCAGAGCACGCTGAACGACGTCCCGGTGGTCCAGGGCAGCGTCCTGCAACCGCCCGGCGCGCACGCCCCGTTGCTGTTCTCCGCGCCCTCCGTGCCCACCGCCCGCCGGGCGATGGCCCTGTGGCGCAGCACCGACGGCGGACGGACCTTCAGCAGGGCGCTCACCCTGTCCGGCCGGCCCGCCGCCTACTCCGACCTCGTCCCGCTCGGCGCGGAAACGGCCGGGCTGCTGTACGAGACCGGGACGAACGGGCCGTACGAGAGGATCGAGTTCCGGCGGCTGCCGGCGCGGACGACGCGCTGACCGGCCGGCGGCCGCGGGGGTGTCAGCGGCGGTCGAGGGCCGCGCCCAGGGCGGCCTTCGCCGCGACCGCGCCCAGCGTGCCCGCGCCGAAGGAGACCGAGCCCTCGCCGGTCACCTGGGTGGCGGTGCCCGGGAGCGCCCACACCGAGCCGGCGCCCGCGTTCTCCCCCCGGGGCCCCGGCGTACAGCTCCGCCCGGCCGTCGCCGTCGGTGTCGGCCGTCCGCACGGCCCGGCCGTACCGGTCGCCCTTCTCGGCGGTGCCCGGCACCGACGCGGAGTTCTGGGTGAAGGTCCTCCCGCCCGTCGCGCTGAGGCCCTTGGCGCCGCCCAGCAGCACGGTCACCGAACCGGCGTCGGCCACGCTCCCGACTCCCTCCCC
The DNA here is from genome assembly GCF_042793175.1 of Streptomyces sp. NPDC056580. Classification (NCBI taxonomy): domain Bacteria; kingdom Bacillati; phylum Actinomycetota; class Actinomycetes; order Kitasatosporales; family Streptomycetaceae; genus Streptomyces; species Streptomyces sp. NPDC056580. Next base: position 248,141 of record NZ_JBHTVE010000002.1, read on the forward strand.
GGGCGCGCCCACCGCGAGGTCGAGGCGCCCGTCGCCGTTGACGTCGCCGAGCGAGACGCCGGCGCCGAAGTCGTCCCGCTCCTCGGCGGCACCCGGCACGCCGGCCGTGTCCTGGATCGCCCCGGACCACCCGGGGACTGCAGGCTGGACACTCGGAACGGTCAGGTCCCCGGAGGTGAGGAGCGCTGTTCTCATCTTCCTTGGGACTCCCGCACATGGGGGCCCCGCCCCTACAGCAGCCCCGCCCCCGTCAGCAGCTTGCTCACCCGGGCCACCTCGTCGCCCGACAGCTGCACCTGGGGTTCGGCCGTCGCCGGGCAGTCGATGACTCCGCGCAGGTGCAGGGCAGCCTTGAAGGCGCCCAGGGCCGAGGAGCTCGCGCCCATCCGTGCCGGGTCGCCGGCCCCGACGATGCCGAACAGCGCGCACAGCCGCTCCTGTTCGGCCCGGGCGCCCTCCCAGTCGCCCGCCCGGCACAGCCGGTAGAGCCGGACGTACCCGTGCGGGTCCACGTTGGCCAGCCCCGGCACCACCCCGTCGGCGCCCAGCGCCAGCGCGGCGTCCGCGATCAGCTCGGAGCCGGTCAGCACGCCGAACCCGGCGTGGGCGCGGGCCCCGGTGACGACCTCCCGGAACGCGGCCAGATCCCCGCTGGAGTCCTTCAGGCCGGCCAGCACCCCGTCGGCGGCCAGACCCAGCACCAGCTCGGCGGGGAGTCTGGTGTGCACGGCGACCGGGATGTCGTAGGCGATCACCGGGACCGGGCTGGCGGCGGCGATCCGGCGGTAGTGGTGGACGATCTCGGCGGGGTGGGTGCGGGCGTAGAAGGGGGCGGTGACGACGACGGCCTGCGCCCCCGCCGCACAGACCTCCCGGACGTGCTCCAGGACCCGCGGAGTGGTCATGTCGATGGCCCCGGCGATGACGGGGAGCCGGCCTCCGGCATGGCCCGCGACCGCCTCCACCACCTGCCGGCGCTGGCGGTCCGTCAGGAAGGCCGCCTCCGAGGTCGAACCGAGCACGAAGAGCCCGTGCACCCCGCCCGCCATCAGGTGGTCCACCAGTCTCAGCAGCGAGGGCACGTCCACCTCGCGCTCCGGTGTCAGCGGGGTGCAGACGGGCGGGACGACACCGGTGAGCGGGGCGGGGAAGGTCATTCACGGCTCCTGGCGGGCTGGGTCGCGGACCGGCCGGTCCACCTGCACAGGATGGTGGCAGCGGCGGCGGTGTCCGTGCCGCGACGCGGCCGCGCGATCCGGCGTCGAGAGCGAGTCGGACCCCGCAGCGGCACCGGCGGGCACGGAACCGGCCCCGCCGGAGCCGCCCCGAGCGGCACCGGCGGGCGCGGCACCGCTCCGCCGGAGGCGGCCGGACCGGCGGCGGGCGGCACGGCCTCGACGCGTACGGCGGGCGGCGCCGAGGGCAGACTCCGGCCGAGTGTAGACACGCTGGGCCACCAGTGGCATGCGATGAGTGAAATTGCCGGTGGCAGGGGAACCACCGGAAGTGGACGCGATGAATCTCCCGGTCGGCTCCTGCGCCGTCGACACCCGTACCGGACGTCTCGGCATCGTCATGGGGCACGAGGGGCCGTACGTACAGCTGCGGCCCTACGGCGGCGGCCGGGAGTGGGACTGCGATCCGCGGGCCGTCCGCGAGGCCACCCCCGGCGAGCAGCTCCACGCCGTGGCGGCCCACGCCGACGCGCGCGGGCGGAGGACGCGGGGGCCGGTGGCCTGAACCGCCGCCCGCGGGCCCGGCGGCCCGTGCGGGCGGGCAGAATGGAGCCATGAGTCTGTTCCGCGACGACGGCATCGTCCTGCGGACCCAGAAGCTCGGCGAAGCGGATCGCATCATCACGCTGCTCACCCGCGGGCACGGCCGGGTACGGGCCGTGGCCAGGGGTGTGCGTCGGACGAAGTCGAAGTTCGGGGCCCGGCTGGAGCCCTTCTCCCATGTCGACGTGCAGTTCTTCGCACGCGGCAGCGAGCTGGTCGGACGCGGGCTGCCGCTGTGCACGCAGAGCGAGACCATCGCGCCCTACGGCGGAGGGATCGTCACCGACTACGCTCGGTACACCGCGGGCACCGCCATGCTGGAGACGGCCGAGCGGTTCACCGACCACGAGGGCGAACCGGCCGTCCAGCAGTACCTGCTGCTGGTCGGCGGGCTGCGCACCCTGGCCCGCGGCGAGCACGCCCCGCACCTCGTCCTGGACGCCTTCCTGCTGCGCTCGCTCGCCGTCAACGGCTACGCCCCCAGCTTCGGCGACTGCGCGAAGTGCGGGATGCCCGGCCCGAACCGGTTCTTTTCGGTGGCCTCCGGCGGTTCGGTCTGCGCCGACTGCCGGGTGCCGGGCAGCGTCGTGCCCTCCCCGCAGACCCTGGTGCTGCTCGGCGCGCTGCTTACGGGAGACTGGGAGACGGCGGACGCGTGCGAGCCGCGCCACGTCCGGGAGGGCAGCGGGCTGGTGTCCGCGTATCTGCACTGGCACCTGGAGCGCGGGCTGCGCTCGCTCAGGTACGTCGAGAAGTAAGCGCGAGAAGAGCTAGAGGGAGTCGAGGAGCACATGGTCGTACGCGGGATCCTGGGAAGCCGGCGCCGCGAGTACAGGGCGCCGGAGCCGCACCCGTCCGGTGCCCGCGCGCCGAAGCTCCCGGGCGAGCTGGTACCGAACCACGTGGCGATCGTCATGGACGGCAACGGCCGCTGGGCCAAGGAGCGGGGGCTGCCCCGCACCGAGGGGCACAAGGTCGGCGCCGAGCGGGTGCTAGACGTGCTGCAGGGCTCGGTCGAGATCGGCGTCCGCAACATCTCCCTGTACGCCTTCTCCACCGAGAACTGGAAGCGCTCGCCCGAAGAGGTCCGCTTCCTGATGAACTTCAACCGCGACTTCATCCGCAGGACCCGCGACCAGCTCGACGCGCTGGGCATCCGGGTGCGCTGGGTGGGCCGTATGCCCAGGCTGTGGAAGTCGGTGGCCAAGGAGCTCCAGGTCGCCCAGGAGCAGACCAAGGACAACGACCTGCTCACCCTGTACTTCTGCATGAACTACGGCGGCCGGGCGGAGATCGCCGACGCCGCGAAGCGGCTCGCCGAGGACGTGAAGGCGGGCCGGCTCGACCCGTCCAAGGTCAACGAGAAGACCGTCCAGAAGTACATGTACTACCCGGACATGCCGGACGTCGACCTCTTCCTGCGCCCCAGCGGCGAGCAGCGCACCTCCAACTACCTGCTCTGGCAGAGCGCCTACGCGGAGATGGTCTTCCAGGACGTGCTGTGGCCCGACTTCGACCGCCGTGACCTGTGGCGGGCCTGCGTCGAGTTCGCCTCCCGCGACCGCCGCTTCGGCGGCGCGATCCCGAACGAGGAGCTGCTGGCCATGGAAGGCCGTACCGAGGAGGACTGACGGCGGCCGCCGTCGCACCGGGCGGCGGCGGCAAGCGCGGCGGGGCGGGGATCCCCGGGCCGCCCGCCCCGCCTGCCCGCCGTACGCCCGTACGGCTCCCGGTCAGCCGCCGGAGACCGTCGCGCAGTCCGCGCAGGTGCCGAAGATCTCCACCGTGTGGGCCACGTTCACGAAGCCGTGCTCGGCCGCGATGGCCTCGGCCCACTTCTCCACCGCCGGGCCCTCGACCTCGACCGCCCTGCCGCAGGTGCGGCAGACCAGGTGGTGGTGGTGTTCGCCGGTGGAGCAGCGGCGGTAGACGGACTCGCCCTCGGAGGTGCGCAGGACGTCGACCTCGCCGGCCTCGGCGAGGGACTGCAGCGTGCGGTAGACGGTGGTGAGCCCGACGGAGTCGCCCTTGTGCTTGAGCATGTCGTGCAGGTCCTGCGCGCTGCGGAACTCGTCGACCTCGTCCAGGGCCGCCGCCACGGCGGCACGCTGCCGGGTGGCCCGGCCCTTCACGGGCGGTCCAGCGGTCGTCACCGGTTGCCTCCTCGTCTCGCGTCTGCCCGGGCCATTGTGCCAGCCCGGGTCGCCCGCGGTCAGACGCCGACGCCGTCCCCGGCCGCCCGTCCGGCCGGAATCGAGCACTCCGCGGGATCCCCGGCCGGCCTCGCCGCGGCCGCCGCGCGGGCGCGCCGGCGGGCCAGCGGAGCGGCGGCCGCGGTCAGCGCGACGAACGCGGCGATGGTCAGCAGCACGATCGTCGCGCCGGGCGGCACGTCCTGGTAGAACGACGTGATCGTGCCGCCGATCGTGACCGTGACGCCGAGCGCGACGGCGATCGCGAAGGTCGCCGCGAAGCTGCGGGTGAGCTGCTGGGCGGCGGCGACCGGCACCACCATGAGCGCGGAGACCAGGATCAGTCCGACCACCCGCATGGCGACCGTCACCGTGACCGCCGCGGTGACCGCGGTGAGCAGGTTCAGCGCGCGCACCGGCAGCCCGGTGACCCGGGCGAACTCCTCGTCCTGGCTGACCGCGAAGAGCTGGCGGCGCAGGCCCAGGGTGACCAGGACCACGAAGGCGGCCAGCACCATGATCGTGGTGACGTCCGAGGGGGAGACCGTCGACAGCGAGCCGAACAGGTACGAGGTCAGGTTGGCGTTGGAGCCGCCCGGCGCGATGTTGACGAACATCACGCCGCCCGCCATGCCGCCGTAGAAGAGCATGGCGAGCGCGATGTCGCCGCGTGTCCTGCCGTACCAGCGGATCAGCTCCATCAGGACCGAGCCGAGCACCGAGACGGCCGTGGCCATCCACACCGGGGAGGCGTTCAGCAGGAAGCCGAGGCCGACACCGGTCATCGCCACGTGGCCGATGCCGTCGCCCATCAGGGGCTGGCGGCGCTGGACGAGGAAGATGCCGATCGCGGGGGCGGTGACGCCGACCAGGACGGCCGCGAGGAGCGCCCGCTGCATGAAGGCGTAGTTCAGGAATTCCATCAGCTCAGCAGTCCTGTGCGGGTCGGTCCGGCGCCCGCGGGCGCGTGCGGGTGTACGTGGTCGTGGCCGGGCAGGGCGTGCTGTCCCACGGCCTCGGGCGGCGGGCCGTCGTGCAGCACGCAGCCGTCGCGCAGGACGACCGCCCGGTCGATCAGGGGCTCCAGCGGGCCCAGTTCGTGCAGCACGAGCAGCACCGTGGTGCCCTGGGCGACCTGCTCGCGCAGGGTCGCGGCCAGCACCTCCTGGCTGGCCAGGTCGACGCCGGCCATCGGCTCGTCCATGATCAGCAGCTCGGGCTCGGCGACCAGGGCGCGGGCGATCAGCACCCGCTGGTGCTGGCCGCCGGAGAGGGCGTCCACCGGGTCCCCGGCGCGGTCCGCCATGCCGACCAGCTCCAGGGCGTGGCGCACGGCCTCCCGGTCGGCCCTGCGGAACAGGCCGAAGCGGGTGCGGGAGAGCCGGCCCGAGGAGACGACCTCGGTCACCGTCGCCGGCACTCCGCCGGCGGCCGTGGTGCGCTGCGGTACGTAGCCCACGCGCGCCCAGTCGCGGAAGGCGCGGCGGGGGGTGCCGAACAGCTCGATCGTGCCGCTGGCGGCCGGTACCTGGCCGATGATCGTGCGGATCGCCGTGGACTTGCCGGAGCCGTTGGCGCCGAGCAGCGCGACCACCTCGCCGCGGTGCACGGTGAGGTCGATGCCGCGCAGCACGGGACGTGCGCCGAGTTCGGCGGTCACCTTGCGCAGCGCTATGACGGGTTCGCCCATGATCTGGTCCTCCGTGCCGGTCACTTGGCGCCCAGGGCCCGCTGGAGCGCCTTGAGGTTGGCCTCCTGGACCGAGAAGTAGTCGGTGCCGCGGGACTTGGAGGTGATGCCCTCCAGCGGGTCCAGGACGTCGGTCCGCAGGCCCGCGTCGTGCGCGACGGTCTTCGCGGTCCGGTCGCTGACGAGCGTCTCGTAGAAGACGGTGGAGACGCCGTCGGCCCCGGCCATCCGCTGCAGGTCCCTGATCCGCGCGGCGCTGGGCTCGGACTCGGGGTCCAGGCCGCTGATGGCCTCTTCGGTGAGCCGGTAGCGCTCGGCGAGGTAGCCGAAGGCGGCGTGGGTGGTGATGAAGGTCCGGGTCTGCGTGTTCGCCAGGCCTTCCTCGAACCGCGTGTCCAGGGCGTCCAGCTTCTTCACCAGGGCCGCGGTGTTCTTCCGGTAGTCGGCCGCGTGGTCCGGGTCGGCCTTCTCGAAGGCCCGGCCGACGCCCTCGGCGACCTGGGCGTAGCGCACCGGGTCGAGCCAGATGTGCGGGTCCTTGCCGCCGGGCTCCTCGCCCTCGTGCGTGTCGTGCCCGGCCGCGTGGCCGCCGACCTCGTCGCCGTGCTGTTCCAGGGTGGTCAGCGAGGCCGCGTCGATCTTGGTGCGCACCGGGGACTGGGCCACCGCGTCGTCCACGCTCGGCTGCAGGCCCTTCAGGTACAGCACGGCGTCGGACTGTTCGAGCCCGCCGATCTGCCTCGGGCTGATCTCCAGGTCGTGCGGCTCCTGGCCGGGCGAGGTGAGCGTGGTGACGTGGACGTGGCCGCCGCCTATCCGCTCGGCCAGGAAGGTCATCGGGTAGAACGACGCGACGACGTCGAACCTGTCCGTGCCGCCCGCGGCGGCACTGCCGGTGGAGCAGGCGGTGAGGGCCGTCAGGCCCAGCGCGGCGGCGACCGCGAGCGCGGGTGCGGACGTGCCTGTTCGGGAGGACGCGCGGCGTCGACGTTCGTTCATGACAGTCATTTTCAACAAACATGGAAACCGTTGTCAACAAGGTCCCGCAGATGCCGCGGACAGGGGGCCGATTTGGCCGATGGGGAGCCTGCGCCGGTAACCTGAATCATTCGCTGGAAGCATCTCGCTTCAACGCCCGTCGTCGTAATGAAGAGAGCACCGTGGCCGCCGACAAGATCGACACCATCGTCAGCCTGAGCAAGCGCCGTGGCTTCGTTTTCCCCTGCAGTGAGATCTACGGCGGACAGCGTGCCGCCTGGGACTACGGACCGCTGGGTGTCGAGCTCAAGGAGAACATCAAGCGTCAGTGGTGGCGCTACATGGTGACGTCGCGCGAGGACGTGGTCGGTATCGACTCGTCCGTCATCCTGGCCCCCGAGGTCTGGGTCGCCTCCGGCCACGTCGCCACGTTCACGGACCCGCTGACCGAGTGCACCTCGTGTCACAAGCGGTTCCGCGCCGACCACCTCGAGGAGGCGTACGAGGAGAAGAAGGGCCACGCCCCGGCGAACGGCCTCGCCGACATCAACTGCCCGAACTGCGGCAACAAGGGCCAGTTCACCGAGCCCAAGCAGTTCTCGGGCCTGCTGTCGACGCACCTCGGCCCGACCCAGGACTCCGGGTCCGTCGCCTACCTGCGCCCCGAGACCGCCCAGGGCATCTTCACCAACTTCGCCCAGGTGCAGACCACCTCGCGCCGCAAGCCGCCGTTCGGCATCGCCCAGATGGGCAAGTCGTTCCGCAACGAGATCACGCCGGGCAACTTCATCTTCCGCACCCGCGAGTTCGAGCAGATGGAGATGGAGTTCTTCGTCAAGCCGGGCGAGGACGAGAAGTGGCAGGAGTACTGGATGGAGCAGCGCTGGAACTGGTACACGGGCCTCGGCCTGCGTACCGAGAACATGCGCTGGTACGAGCACCCGAAGGAGAAGCTCTCCCACTACTCCAAGCGCACAGCCGACATCGAGTACCGCTTCCAGTTCGGCGGCAGCGAGTGGGGTGAGCTCGAGGGCGTCGCCAACCGCACCGACTACGACCTCGGCGCCCACTCCAAGGCCTCCGGCCAGGACCTCTCCTACTTCGACCAGGAGGCCGGGGAGCGCTGGACGCCGTACGTCATCGAGCCCGCGGCGGGCGTCGGCCGCGCCATGCTGGCCTTCCTGCTCGACGCCTACGTCGAGGACGAGGCGCCCAACGCCAAGGGCAAGATGGAGAAGCGCACGGTGCTGCGCCTCGACCACCGCCTCGCGCCGGTGAAGGTCGCCGTGCTCCCGCTGTCCCGCAACCCGGAGCTGTCGCCGAAGGCCAAGGGTCTCGCCCAGGCGCTGCGGCAGAACTGGAACATCGAGTTCGACGACGCGGGCGCCATCGGCCGCCGCTACCGCCGTCAGGACGAGATCGGCACGCCGTTCTGCGTGACGGTCGACTTCGACACGCTCGACGACAACGCGGTGACCGTGCGCGAGCGCGACACCATGAAGCAGGAGCGCGTGTCCCTGGACCAGATCGAGGGCTACCTGGCCCAGCGTCTCGTGGGCTGCTGACGCCCGCGGCGCACGCACCTCGACGCCCGCGCCCCGGCCGGTTCCACCGGCCGGGGCGCGGGCGTCGCGCCGTTCAGGGCGACCAGGGGCTCAACGCCCCTGCAGCGAACGGACGTTGTCGCCGAACGTCCAGTTCTTCGCGCCGTCCCAGTTGAGCGACCAGGTCATCAGGCCCTTGAGCGAGGTGCCGTAGTGCCGCCAGGCCTGGGAGACCAGGGACGGGGACATGTAGCCGCCGCCCGCGCCCGGCTGGGCCGGCAGGCCGGGGACCTGCTTGTCGTACGGCACCCTGATCGTCGTGCCCTGCACCACCAGGCCCTTGTCCAGGCAGTCGGTCTGCGCGGTGAAGCCCGCCACCGTGCCCGCCGAGTAGGAGTCGCCGGAACAGCCGTACATGCTGCCGTTGTAGTACTGCATGTTCAGCCACCACAGCCGGCCGTTGTCCGCGTACTTCTTGACGATCGGCAGGTACGCGCCCCAGATCGAGCCGTAGGTGACGCTGCCTCCCGTGACGTACGCGGTCTCCGGGGCCATCGTCAGACCGAAGTTGGACGGCATCCGGGCCAGCACCCCGTCGATGATGCGGATCAGGTTGGCCTGGGACGTGGAGAGCTGGTTGATGTTCCCGCCGCCCACCAGGCCGGTCTCGATGTCGATGTCGATGCCGTCGAAGTTGTACTTCTGCAGGATCGGCACGATGGTCGCGACGAACCGGTCGGCGACCGCGCTGGAGGAGAGGTCGATGCCGGCGGCGGCGCCCCCGATGGAGAGCAGGATCGTCTGCCCGGAGGCCTTGGCGGCGCACATCTCGGCGGGCGTGGCCACCTTCACGCCGCTGTCCATGCCGTCCTCCCACAGCGCCGTGCCGTCCGCGCGGATGACCGGGAAGGCCGCGTTGACCACGTTGTAGCCGTGCGCGGGTATGCGGGAGTCGTTGATCGGGGTCCAGCCGAAGGGCGGGTGGACGCCGTTGGCGGAGCCGTCCCAGTTCTCCCAGTAGCCCTGGAGCACCTTTCCGGCCGGCCGTGACTTCACCGCGCAGGTGTCGGCTGCGGAGGCGGTCGGGGCGGTGGCGATGGCGAGCGGGGCGAGGACGGCGGTGGTGAGCGCGGCGGTGAGCAGTCGCAGCGTGCGGCGGAGCATCCGGAGCCTCCCGGTGGGGGTGCGGTGAGGTGTCGTAGCCATGACAGTCCTCTGGTCCAGACTTTTCGTCAATAGGTCTGGACCAATCCGGGGAGGGGTCCGTGAGATGGGGATGCGGGGGAGGTGTGCGGTGGGTGACAACTATGGAATGACAGATATTGAAATCTGTCATTCGTCATGGCAAGGTGGAGACATGACGATGCGAACCCGAAACCTCGGCACCACCGGCCCCCAGGTCTCCGCCCTCGGCCTCGGCTGCATGGGCATGTCCGCGCTGTACGGCGACACCGACCGGGCCGAGTCCATCGCGACCGTCCACGCCGCCCTGGACGCGGGCGTGACCCTGCTGGACACCGGCGACTTCTACGCCATGGGCCACAACGAGATGCTGGTCGGCGAGGCCCTGCGCGCCGCCTCGCCGGCCGCCCGGGAGAAGGCGCTGGTCAGCGTGAAGTTCGGCGCCCTGCGCGACCCGGAGGGCAACTGGACCGGCTACGACGGCCGGCCCGCCGCCGTGAAGAACTTCGCCGCCTACTCCCTGCAGCGCCTCGGCGTGGACCACATCGACGTCTACCGGCTCGCCCGGCTCGACCCGGACGTCCCGATCGAGGAGACAGTCGGCGCCATCGCCGAGCTGATCGAGAAGGGGTACGTCCGGCACGTCGGCCTGAGCGAGGTCGGCGCCGAGACGATCCGCCGGGCCGCCGCCACCGCGCCCGTGGCGGACCTCCAGATCGAGTACTCGCTGATCTCGCGGGGCATCGAGCGGGAGATCCTGCCGGTCACCCGGGAGCTCGGCATCGCCGTCACCGCCTACGGCGTGCTCTCCCGCGGCCTGATCTCCGGCCACTTCACCCGTGACCGGCAGCTCGCCCCGGGCGACTTCCGCTCCTTCTCGCCCCGCTTCCAGGGCGAGAACCTCCAGCACAACCTGAACCTGGTCGAGGCGCTGCGCAAGATCGCCGAGCAGAAGGGCGTCACCGTCGCGCAGATCGCCATCGCCTGGGTGCTCTCGCGCGGCGAGGACATCGTGCCGCTCGTCGGCGCCCGCACCCGCGAGCGGCTCACCGAGTCCCTGGGCGCGCTGGACGTGACCCTGGACGAGGCCGACCTCGCGGCGGTCGAGGAGGCCGTCCCGGCGGACGCGGCGGCGGGCGACCGCTACCCGAGCGCGCAGATGGCACACCTCGACAGCGAGCGCTGATCCCGCTCCCCGGTACGGTCTGAGGCATGGCACCGACCAGCGAGACCCTGACCGCCGAGCGCATCCTCGAGGCGACCGAGGAGGTGCTGCGCCGCCACGGCCCGGCCAAGGCCACCGTGGTCGACGTGGCCCGCGCGCTCGGCGTCAGCCACGGCAGCGTCTACCGGCACTTCCGCACCAAGGCGGCGCTGCGCGAGGCGGTGACCAAGCGGTGGCTGGACCGCACCTCCCAGCGGCTGTCCGGCATCGCCGCCGGGGCCGGCGCCCCCGAGGACCGGCTCCGGGACTGGCTGGCGGCCCTGTTCGAGGCCAAGCGGCACAAGGCCGGCGACGATCCGGAACTGTTCGCCACCTACACCGTGCTCACCGACGAGAACGGCACGGTGGTCGGCGAGCACCTCGCCGACCTGACCGGCCAGCTCACCCGCGTCATCGAGGCGGGCATGGCCGCGGGCTCCTTCGCCGCCGCCGACCCGACCACCACGGCCCGCGCCGTCTTCCAGGCCACCGGCCGCTTCCACGACCCGTGTTACGCCCGCGAGTGGCGGGAGCCCGGCATCGAGGAGGAGTTCACGGCCGTCGTGGACCTGCTGATACGCGGCCTCGGCGCGCCCGCGCCGGGCCGGTGAGGGACGAGCCCCCGGGCGGGTGAGTGACGAGCCGCCGGGCCGGTGAGGCATTGAGCCGGTGGCCCGGTGGGACACGAGCCGCTGAGGCGGTGGGACGCGTCGGCCGTCAGCGCGGGGAGCGCCGGGGTCCCGCCGGGTCCACCGTCGCCTGGTGGGCCTCGGCTAGGTGCTCCTCGGCCTTCAGCCAGGGCAGGAACTGGGCGCTCCGGGACCAGCCGCAGGTGTCGCACCCGATCGTGCGCCGCGCCCCCCTGCGCCGTATCCGGACCACGTGCTCCCGGCCGTGCCGGTCCCACCGGCTGACCTTGCTCGTGCCGCTGCCCCCTGACATGACGCCTCCCCGCGTCCGGCCCGACCGCCTGCGAGGAGTGTGCGGCAAGTCCTGGATCAACGGGAACTCCCCGGCGGCGGGCCGCCGCCGCCGGGCCTCAGCCGACCCGGCGGGGCAGCCGCAGGCTCAGCAGCCCGGTCAGGACGATCCCCGCGAGCTGCACCAGCAGCGTGATGACCAGCGCGTCCCGCATGCCCTGATGCGGGACCAGGGTGAGGAACAGGGTGCCGAGGGTGGCCACGCCGAGCGCGAACGCCGACTGCTGGGTGGTGACCATCACACCGCTGCCCACTCCGGCCCGGGCCGCCGGCACCTCGGACATCACGATCCGCAGCAGGTTGGGCAGCTGCAGCGCCTGCCCGGCGCCGGCGACGGCCGCGCCCGGCAGCAGCGTGCCGACGTCCAGGTGCGGCCAGTCCCGCCGGACGGCGAGCACGATCAGCAGCACGCCCACGCCCTGCAGGACGGAGCCCGCGGTGACCACCCGGGTGCCGTACCGGGCGATCAGACGCGGGCCGGCCAGCGAGACGAACAGGAAGGACACGGCCATCGGCGCGAGCGCGAGCCCCGCCGGCACCGGACCCAGCCCGGCCCCCCGCTGCAGCGCCAGCGCGATGACGAACATGAACCCGCTGAAGCCGACCGAGAACGGCAGCATCAGCACCAGCCCCCGCCGCAGCGACGCCAGCGCGAACAGGCTCGGCGGCACCAGCGGGGTCCGCCCCCGGCGGTCCGCCCGCCGCTCCACGGCGTAGAACGCGGCCGCGGCGAACGGGAACGCGGCCAGCGACAGCCAGGTCCACAGCGGCCAGCCCGCCGCGCGGCCCTCGGTGAGCGGGACGAGCAGCGTCAGCAGCGACACGGCGAGCAGGACGGTGCCGGGCCCGTCGACGGGCTCCGGGCGCTTCGAACGGGTCTCCGGCACGTGCCGCACGGCCAGCACCAGCCCCAGCAGGACGACCGGGACGTTGACGAGGAAGATCGCCCGCCAGCCGCTCCCGGCGATGTCGGCCGCGACCAGCACGCCGCCCAGGATCTGCCCCGCCACCATGGACAGCCCGGCCGTGGCGCCGTACAGGCTCATGGCCTTCGCCCGGCGGGTGCCGCTGGTGGCGGCCTGGATGGTGGCGAGCACCTGCGGCAGCATCGCGGCGGCCGACGCGCCCTGCGCGACCCGCGCCGCGACCAGGCCCCAGGCCCCCGGGGCGAGCCCGCAGGCCAGCGAGGTCAGCCCGAACGCGGCCATGCCGCCGAGGAACAGCCGCCGCCGCCCGAACAGGTCCCCGAGCCGCCCGCCGAGCACGAGCAGCACGGCGTAGGCGACCCCGTACCCGGCCACGACCAGTTCCAGCACGGCCTCGCCCGCGGCGAGATCGGCGCCGATGGCCGGCAGCGCGACGTTGACGATGAAGAAGTCGACCAGCGGCAGCGCCGCCGCCAGCAGAACGGTGAACAGCCCCGGCCCGCTGAGCGCGGGCGGCGCGGCCGCCCGGACACGGACGGCGGGAGTGGTGACGGTCTCTGTCATGGCACCGAGCCTGCGCCCACCCGCAGACTGGTACCAGAGTGTCCTGATCCTGGTAGAAGAAGTAACTGGCAACAGGATCCGACGGGCGGCACCCTGGAGGCATGACGACGACGGCACAGCCGACCACCGCCGAGCGGCCCCCGCGCGGCGCGGAGATCCGGCGGCACGAGCTGGCCGCGTTCCTGCGCAGCCGGCGCGAGCGGATCGCACCCGAACAGGTGGGGCTGCCGCGCGGCGCCCGGCGCCGCACGCCCGGCCTGCGCCGCGAGGAGGTCGCCCAGCTCTCCGCGGTCGGCGTCACCTGGTACACCTGGCTCGAACAGGCCCGGGACATCCAGGTCTCCGTGCAGGTCCTGGACGCCCTTGCCCGCACCCTGCTGCTGGACGCCAGCGAGCGCGCCCACCTCTTCAAACTCGCCGCCGCCACCGACCCGGCGCCGGGCGCGAGCTGCCCCAGCGTGACCCCGGCCCTGCGCGAGACGCTGCGCGCGCTGGAGCCGTTCCCGGCCTGCGTCCAGAACAGCCGGTACGACATCCTCGCCTACAACCGCACCTACGCCCGCCTCATGGGCGACCTGGACGCGGTCCCGCCGGAGGACCGCAACTGCATGCTCCTCGTGTACACCAACAGCGACTGGCGGGCGTCGATCGTGCACCTGGAGGAGACCATGCGCCTGATGGCCGCCAGGCTGCGCGCCTCGATGGCCGGCCACCTCGGCGAGCCCGCCTGGAAGACGCTGCTCAAGCGCCTTGAGCGGGAGTCCCCGGAGTTCCGCGAGAACTGGGAGCGCTACGAGGTCGTGGGCAACCGCTCCAAGACCAAGGAGTTCCTCAACCCCTACGTCGGCCACCTGACCCTGGAGCACACGGACCTGTGGCTGGGCCCGCAGGCGGGGCCCCGGCTGGTCACGTACACCCCGAAGAACGAGGAGACGCGGGACCGCCTGGAGAAGCTGCTGGAACTGGCGGTCGGGCCGCGGCGGCCCGTGCAGCCCCAGGGACTCTGAGGGCCCGGCAGCAGCGGCGCTCCGGGCTCCCCTCCCAGCCGCGCCGCGGACCTTCGAGCGGCTTCAGGGCCCCGCAGCCGGCCCGCGCGGGGCCTTCGGACGGCCTTGTAGGCCCCGCAGCCGGGCCGCGGGGTCTTCGGGCGGCCTTGTAGGCCCCGCAGCCGGGCCGCGGGGCCTTCGGGCGGCTTCAGGGTCCCGCAGCCGACCCGCGGGGCCCGAGCGCCTCAGGACCCCGCCGTGACCCCCACGGCGTCCTTCAGGTCGGCCGACTCCAGCTCGTCCGCGGTCCGCTCGGCGGTGCGCCGGGCCCAGCGGCCGCTGGTGACCCAGCCGAGGACCAGCACGGCCAGACCGCACCCGGCGAGGATCCACCACCCGGGCCGGGCCGCCGTGACGAAGGCGCCCCGGTACGGCGAGGCGCCCACCCCGGCCGCGAGCACCGCGCCGATCACGGCGACACCGAGCGTCTGCCCGAGCTGCCTGCTGGTGGAGGCGACGGCGGCGGCGACCCCGGCCTGGGTCCGGGGCATGCCCGACACCGCCGTGTTGGTGATCGGCGCGTTCACGAAGCCGAAGCCGATGCCGAACAGCACGTACCCGGCGAACAGGGTGGTGTTCGACGTCTCCGCCTCGAAGGCCGCGAACAACACGCCGCTCACGGTCATGGCGGCGCCCGCCACCAGCAGCGGCAGCCGCGGTCCCCGGCTGCCCACCAGCCGCCCGGACAGCGGCGCGCACAGGAACGTCGGCACGGCCATCGGCAGCATCCACAGGCCCGCGTGCAGGGCGTCGAGACCGCGCACGTTCTGCAGGTACAGCGTCGACAGGAACAGGAAGCCACCCAGTGCGGCGAACGCGCTGATGGCTATCACGGTCGCCCCACTGAACGGAGCGGAGCGGAAGAAGCGCAGGTCGATGAGGGGTTCCTCGCGCCGGGGCTCATAGCCGAGCAGGCCGAGCAGGGCCGCCAGCGCCACCGCGCCGAAGGGGGCCACCGTGCCGATGCCCGAGTCCGGCGCCTCGATGATCGCGTACGTCAGCGAGCCGAACAGCGCGATCACCAGGAGCTGGCCGACCGGGTCGGGCCGGCGGGCCCGGGGCGCGCGGGACTCGGGGACGAACCGCAGGGTGAGCAGCAGGGCCGCGAGGCCGACCGGGAGGTTGACCCAGAAGATCGAGCGCCAGCCCACCGACTCCACCAGCAGGCCGCCGGCCAGCGGGCCCGCCGCCATGGATATGCCGACCACCGCGCCCCACACGCCGATCGCGCGGGCCCGCTCGCGGGAGTCGGTGAAGGTGTTGGTGATGATCGACATGGCGACCGGGTTGAGCATGGAGCCGCCGACCGCCTGGACCATGCGGAAGACGACCAGCAGTTCCAGGTTGGGGGCGAGGGAGCAGAGCAGCGAGCCGATGGAGAAGAGGACCAGGCCCGTCATGAAGACACGCTTGCGGCCGATCCGGTCGGCCGTGGAGCCCGCGAGCATCAGCAGCGAGGCGAGGACGAGCGTGTAGGCGTCGATCGACCACTGCAGGCCGGAGGTGGTGGCGTGCAGCTCGCGCTGCATCGAGGGCAGCGCGACGTTCAGGGCGGTGTTGTCGAGGCTCACGATCAGCAGACTCATGCAGCAGATCGCGAGCACCAGCAGACGTCGGCGGTGGCTGAGCTCGGGCATGCGGCTCATGGTACGGGATTTCGATAGTGCGGTTAACTAATGACTGTTACATGATCTCCGCCGATACGTGACAATGGGGGAATGCCCACGCCCGAGTCCCCCCTCCAGATCGGCCCGCACACCGTCCGGCCGCCGGTCGTCCTGGCCCCCATGGCCGGTATCACCAACGCTCCCTTCCGCACCCTGTGCCGAGAGTTCAGCGGTGGCAAGGGCCTGTTCGTGAGCGAGATGATCACGACCCGGGCGCTGGTCGAGCGCAACGAGAAGACCATGCAGCTGATCCACTTCGACGCGACCGAGAAGCCGCGCTCGATCCAGCTCTACGGGGTGGACCCGGCGACCGTCGGCAAGGCCGTCCGCATGATCGCGGAGGAGGACCTGGCCGACCACATCGACCTGAACTTCGGCTGCCCGGTCCCCAAGGTGACCCGGAAGGGCGGCGGATCGGCGCTGCCCTACAAGCGCAACCTGCTGCGGGCCATCCTGCGCGAGGCGGTCTCCGGCGCCGGGGACCTGCCCGTCACGATGAAGATGCGCAAGGGCATCGACGACGACCACATCACCTACCTCGACGCCGGCCGCATCGCCGTCGAGGAGGGCGTCACGGCGATCGCGCTGCACGGCCGCACCGCCGCCCAGCACTACGGCGGCACCGCCGACTGGGAGGCCATCGCCCGGCTGAAGGAGCACGTGCCGGAGATCCCGGTGCTCGGCAACGGCGACATCTGGTCGGCCGGGGACGCGCTGCGCATGGTGCGCGAGACCGGCTGCGACGGAGTGGTCGTGGGCCGCGGCTGCCTGGGCCGGCCGTGGCTGTTCGCCGACCTGGTGGCCGCCTTCGAGGGCCGGCCCGACGAGATCGCGCGGCCCTCGCTGCGCGAGGTCGCCGACGTGATGGTCCGGCACGCCACCCTGCTCGGCGAGTGGATCGGCGACGAGTCCAAGGGCGTCGTCGACTTCCGCAAGCACGTCGCCTGGTACCTGAAGGGCTTCGCGGTCGGCTCCGAGATGCGCAAGCGGCTGGCGATCACCTCCTCGCTGGAGGAACTGCGGGCCGGCCTCGACGAGCTGGACCTCGACCAGCCCTGGCCCGCCGGCGCCGACGGGCCCCGCGGCCGTACGTCCGGCAACAACCGTGTGGTGCTGCCGGACGGCTGGCTGAAGGACCCCTACGACTGCGCGGGCGTCGGCGAGGACGCGGAGCTGGACACCTCCGGCGGCTGATCAGCCCGTCTTCGGGTGCGGGACCGAGCCGTACGCCGTCAGGAAGCGGTCCCGGAAGGAGCTCATCCGCCACACCGGGGCGTCGTGGGCGGGGCGCAGGCCGTCCGTCCAGTGCCAGTCGGCGATCCGGTCCAGCACCTTCGGGTCCTTCGCCACGATCGAGACGGGCACGTCCCGGCTGGCGTGGTTGCCGCTGACCCGGGCGATCGGCTGGTGGTCGCCGAGGAAGACGAGCACGGTGTCCTTGGTGCCGTAGCGCTCCAGCCACTCGGTCAGCGCGGTCACCGAGTACTGGACCGACCTGCCGTAGGCCGCGCGGGACCTGGTGGTGTCGGCGATGACGTCGGCCGGCCTCTCGCCCGCGGCCTCGACGTCCTTGAACACCGAGCCGTCGCCCAGCTCGTCCCAGCCGACCATCTTCGGCAACGGCGCCCAGGGCTGGTGGCTCGAGGTCAGGATCAGCAGCGACATGCGCGACCTGCCGCCGGCCGGCCGCTTGCTGTGCACCCGCTCCTCGTACTGCTGCAGCGCGTACTGGTCGGGCATGGTCGACCAGCTGAACTTCGGTCCCCGGTAGCCCAGCTGGAAGGCGTTGTAGACCTTGTCGAGGCCGTACCACTTCTGCTCCGGCCAGCCCTTCTGCACGCCCGGCATGACGCCGACCGTGTCGAAGGCGCCGGTCTTCGCGAAGGCCCCGGTCAGGCTGAGGTGGTCGCTGGCCATGACCGTGCGGTAGCGCTGCTGGTTGCTGATCCACAGGCCCGACATGGTGGTGGAGTGGCCGAGCCAGCTGCTGCCGCCGTAGGTCGCGGAGGTCAGCCAGCCGCTCCTGGCGTGGAACCCGGCCTTGGCCAGGGCCTTCGTGCGGGCGTCCAGGGTGGCGTCGACGCCGGGGGCGATGACCGGGTCCTCGATGGCGCTGCGGCCGTAGCTCTCGATGAAGGTGAAGACCATGTCCTTGCCGCGCAGGTCGGGGACGAGCTGGCTGCCCGGGGTGTTGCCGAACCGGTCCTGACCTGCGATCTTCCGGAACTCCGCTTCGTCCCTGAGGGTGTCCGAGACCCGGCGGGACTCGGTCCTCAGCGCGGTGGTGGTGCGGTCGGAGGCGACCGGCACACCGGCTATCTGCAGGCCCAGGGCGGAGCAGGTGATCCAGACGACGCCCGCGATCATGGTGCCCCGGGTCGCGGCCCTGCTGTGCCGGGCGAGCAGCTCGCCCAGCCGGACCGTGGCCAGGGCCAGCAGGACGGCCAGCAGCAGCACGAGGACGATCACGCCCGCGGTGGCGGCGAGGGTGGCCGTGCGGCCGAGCGAGTCCTCCAGGTACGACTGCGCGTCCCCGAGCAGGCTCCAGTCCAGCACCGGGTTGAAGGGGCGGCCCAGGTACTGGTTGAACCCCATGTCGAGCAGGTTCAGCACGGTCATGGCGGCCAGCGCGACGCCGGACACCGCGGCCAGCGCCACCCGCGGCCGGCGCGGCAGGGCGAGCAGCACGGCGGCCCCGATGACCGCCTCGGCCGGTATGCGGGTGAACTTGGCCGGCCCGAGTCCGACCACGGTGTCCGGCAGCACCAGCGCGGCGACGACGAGAGCGGCGGCGAGCACGGTGACGGTCACGGACAGCCCCTGAGCCGCCGCCGGATGCGCCCGCCGCCAGCGCCCGGCACGGGCGGACCAGGCGGCCCGGAACCGCCGTACGGGTTTCGCGTCCCCGGCCGTGGGTGCCGTGGGTGCCGTGGGTGCCGTGGGTGCCGTGGGTGCCGTGGGTGCCGCGGAAGGCGTGGGGGGCGTGGGGGGCTCGGCGGGGGCGGCGGAGTCGTCAGCGGCCTCGGCGCCGTCGCGGGACGGGTCCCCGGTGTCCGACCCGTCGTCGCCGGCCCGCTCGGACAGCGCCGTCTCCGCCGGTTCCGCCCGCCCCTCCGGCGCCTCCCGTTCTTCCTGTTCGCCGAGGACGGCCTCGGTACCTCCGGCCGTGTCCGGTGACTGGCGCGTACTCGTGTGCTGAGGCAACCCGGAGGTCCTTCCGTGCGAGACCCGTGACGGAGGCGGCGGGCCGAGCCGGGAGGAGGCGGCGGGCCGGAGCGGCCCCGGCCCGCCCGGCCCGCCGCCCATGTCGTACGGGCGGTCGTCCGCCCCTGTTCACGGCGCCGGGCAAACACCGGGCAAACCCCCGGTCAAGGCGCTTGGGCTCAGGCCCCGCCGACCGCCGTGAGCAGGGCGAGCGGGGCCGCCGCCGAGCGGGATTCGCGGACGCAGGCGTGGGGGTAGGGGACCGGCTCGGGATGGGTGTCGCGGCCGTAGCCCGCCAGCACCTCCGGAAGCCGGTGCCCGGTGGCCGTCGCCGCCTCGACCAGCGCGTGCGCCACCGTGCGCGCCTCGTCGTGCAGGCCGTAGCGGGCCAGTCCGAGGGTGATCAGGGCGTTGTCGTGCGGCCAGACCGAGCCGCGGTGGTACGAGAGCGGGTGGTAGGCCGGCTGGCCCGAGGCGAGCGTGCGGACGCCCCAGCCGGAGAAGAAGTCCGGCTCCAGCAGCCGCCGGCCGACGGCCTCCCCGTACTCCTTGTCCAGCAGCCCCGACCACAGCAGGTGCCCGGCGTCCGAGGCCAGCGCGTCGACCTGGCGGCCCGTCCCGTCCAGCGCCAGCGCCGGGAAGGAGTGCTCGCGCATCCAGAAGTCCCGCTGGAAGCGGTCCCGCAGATCGGCCGCCGCCTGCTCCAGCAGGGCGGCGTACGTGTCGTCGCCCCACACCGCGCGCGCCACGTACGCGGTGCGGCGCAGCGCGTCGTACGCGTAGCCCTGGGCGCCCGCAGCCATCACCGCGCCGGTGGGCCGGGTGCCGTCGGCCCAGCAGATCGCGCCGGGGGAGTCCTTCCAGTTCTGGTTGGCGAGGCCGCCCTCGTCCGCGCGGTACACGAGGTAGCCGCGCGTGGTCAGGCCGCCGTGGTCCAGCATCCAGCCGGTCGCCGCACGGGCGTGCGGCTCCAGGCGCCGGGCCAGGCCCGTGTCGCCGGTCACCTCGGTGTACGCCCCGAGCAGCACGAGGAACAGCGGGGTGGCGTCGACCGAGCCGTAGTACCGGCCGAACGGCACCTGCCCGAAGTGTGCCAGCTCCCCGTGCCGCACCTCGTGCACGATCTTGCCGGGCTGGGCGAGCGGGGACCCGCCGGCGCCGGTCGCCTGGGCCGCGGCCAGCGCGAGCAGCGTGGCGGCGGCCGGCCGCGGGTGGTACGGCAGCGTGAACAGGGAGGTGAGCAGGGCGTCCCGGCCGAGCAGGGTGAGGAACCAGGGGGCGCCCGCCGCCGGCACCCGCAGCTCCTCCCCGTCCGGACCGGTCGCCGGGACCTGCAGCGCGGCAAGGTCGGCGAGCCCCCGGGCGCAGGCGGCCGCCAGCTCCGGCCACCCGGTCGGGAAGGCCACGCCCTCCATGAACCCGCCCTCCGCCGCCACGAGCCGCTCGTTCACCGAGGCGGGGGAGCGGGGCACGCGCAGCGCGCGCCGGTCGCCGTGCGGGCGGGCCATCACCCGCAGCACCAGTTCGGCGGTGCCCTGGGGTTCAAGGCCGAGGGTCCACACCAGGCGGCGGGCGCCGGTGCCGGTCTCCTCCACGGCGTCCGGCGCGGGGTCGGCCGTGATGGTCGTGACGGAGTGCCAGTCGGCCCGCCGGTAGGTGAACTCCACCCCGTCGTCCAGCACCTCGCGGGAGCGCACGGCGCCGGCCTTGACGTAGGTGCGGTGGTCGGAGCGCAGCTCGAACTGGTCGGTGAAGTCGGCGTCGACGGTGAGGGCGAGGCGCACCACGGTGGGCACCGGGCGGTTGCCGGTCACCCGCAGCGACTCCACGAACGAGGAGTCGCCGACTGCCTGTTCACGGAACAGGGTGCAGGCGGGCGGCTCCTGCCGGCCGCCGCGCGGCACCAGCACGCAGCGGGCCGTGTCGCCGTCCGCGACCGGGGCGAGCACCTCGGGCACCGCGCCGTCGACGGTGAGCTGCCACCGGCTCAGGTGCCGGGCGTCGCGCACGAACAATCCGTCCGGGGAGCCGCCGCCCCGCACCCCGCTGATGTCCCCCCGGTCGCCCACGGCGGCGAACGTCGCCCCGTGCACGAGCAGATGCCGCCGATCCGTCATCCCCGGTCCCCTCCCTCGTGACCGCCGCCGGCGGTGTCCCCGGCGCCGCCCGCACCGTCGCCGGCCGGGCCGCGGTGCAGCAGGTCCAGTGCGAGCGCGGCCGTCCAGGAGAAGCCGGTCGCGCCGCACGCCTCGCCGGTGCGCGGATCGACGTACTCGGCGAAGTCCCCGGCCCGGGCCAGCCGCAGCACCGCCGCGCGCAGCGCGTCCGCCCGCTCCCGGTGGCCGTGCGCCCGCAGGCCCCGCTCCAGCAGCCAGCTCGTGTTGAACCACGCCGGGCCGCGCCAGTACCGGTGCGGGTCGAAGGCCTCGCCGAGCAGGTCGTAGCTCGGGACCAGCTCGGTGCTCGTGCCGAGCCCGAAGTGCGGTCCGCACAGCGTGCGCACGAGCGCGCCGGAGATCCCCCGGGGCAGCCCCGGCAGCAGCAGCGGCACGAGTCCGGAGACGCTCCGCTCGGGGATCAGGCCCCCGCCCCGCAGGTCCAGGCAGCGGAACAGGCCGCTCGCCGGGTCCCACAGCCGCTCCACCAGGGCCGCCGTCAGCCGCTCGGCGCGCGCGTACCGGGCGGTGCCGGCCGCCCCCAGTTCCCCCGCGATCCGCGCCAGCGCCTGCTCGGAGGCGATCAGCAGCGCGTTGAACGCCGGGTCCTCGACGGCGAACTCGCCGCCGCCGTCGGCGTACCCGCCGTCCCGGTAGTCCGCCGCAAGCCGCACGTACCGCCCGTAGTCCAGATCCGTCGGCCGGTCCTCCGGCGCGCCGTGGTCGAGGTCGGCGCGGCGGAAGGAGCGGGCCGGCGCCGGGGCGACCCGGGCGAGCGGGGCGTCCCAGCAGGGGCTGTTGTCCATGCCCTGTTCCCAGGGGTGCACGACGCAGACCAGCCCGCCCCCGCCCAGGTCCCGCCGGTGCATCAGGTACCGGTGCCAGGCGGCCAGCCGGGGGTACACCCGGGCCAGGAAGCCGCGCGCCCGCGACAGGCCCGGGTCGGCCCGGTGCACCAGCCAGGCCGCCAGCGCGTGCACCGGTGGCTGCACCACGCCGGACGTCTGTACGGTGCGCGGGGCGCCCGCCGCGCGCCCCGCGGCCGAGGAGCGCCAGAAGTCGGGGCTCGGGAAGTACGCGTCGAGCGGGACGGAGGGGTTGAAGACGATGTGCGGGACCCGTCCGTCGCCCCACTGGGCCGCAAGCAGCGTCTCCAGCTCCGTCTGGGCCCGTAACGGCGACAGGTGGCGCAGTCCGATCGCGACGAACGCGGAGTCCCACGACCACTGGTGCGGGTACAGGCTCCGGGAGGGGACCGTCGAGGTGCCCGTCCAGTTCTCCGCCAGCACCCGGGCGGCCCCGGCGTGCAGGGACGACGCCGACGCCGGCGGATCGTATGCGGGCTCCCGCTGCGGGAGACGTGCAGTGAGCTGGGCAGTGCGATCCACTCGGGGCTCCCCGAAGACGTCCGGCCGACCGGGTTTGGCTGTGGCTACCGCAGGGTTACGTCTATTTAACACGCAGAACCCAATATGTAATGCAGGCTTGAGAAACACAAGGGGGTGCGCATGACCGGACGGCCGGGCAGGACCGGGAAGAGCGGAAGTCAGGCGAGCGCCGGCGATCTGCTCGAACTGGTGCGCAGCGGGCGGGCGGTGACGCGCGGCGCGCTCCAGCAGGCCACCGGACTGTCCCGGGCCACCGTCGGCCAGCGCCTGGACCGGCTGTTCCGGGCCGGCTGGCTGCGTGAGGGCGCCGGCGGCCCGGTCGGCTCGCCGCTCGGCGGACGCCCCTCCATCACCCTGGAGTTCGACGACTCCCACGCCGTGGTCCTCGCCGCCGACCTGGACACCCGGCACGCCCGGGCCGCGGTCCTCACCCTGACCGGCGAGATCCTCGCCGAGCGTTCCGGCGCCCTGGTGATCGAGGACGGGCCGGAGGCTGTGCTCGGCGAACTCGGCCGCTGGTTCGCCGGGGCGCTCGCCGAGGCCGGGCACCGGGCGGCGGAGGTCTGCGGCATCGCTCTCGCGGTCCCGGGGCCGGTGGACCGCGAGAGCGGCCGGGTGGTGCAGCCGCCGATCATGCCCGGCTGGGACGGCTACGACATAAGGGGCCGTCTCTCCCGCGCCTTCACCGAACACACCGGCGCCCCCGCGGTCCCGGTCCTGGTGGACAACGACGCCAACCTCATGGCGTACGGCGAGCAGCGCGCCGGATATCCGGACTGCGCGGCCTTCGCGCTGGTCAAGGTGTCCACCGGCATCGGCGCCGGAGTCGTGGTCGACGGCTCGATCTACCGGGGCGTGGACGGCGGCGCGGGCGACATCGGGCACATCCGGGTGGGCGCCGAGGCGCTGTGCCGGTGCGGTTCGCACGGCTGCCTCGCCGCCGTCGCCAGCGGCGGCGCCGTGGCCCGGCGGCTGACGGAGGCCGGGGTGCCGGCTGCCTCCGGCTCGGACGTGCGGGACCTGCTGGCCGCCGGGCACCCGGAGGCGGCCGCGCTGGCCCGGGAGGCGGGGCGCCGGGTGGGCGACGTGCTGGCGACGGTCGTGACCCTGCTCAACCCGGGCGTGCTGATGATCGCCGGGGATCTGGCCGGAACCCCCTTCCTCACCGGTGTGCGCGAGCTGCTGTACCAGCGGGCGCTGCCCCGCTCCACCGCCCGCCTGGAGGTCGTGACGTCCCGGCTGGGCGAGCGGGCCGCGCTGGCCGGAGCGGGTGCACTTGTCGTCGAGCACCTGTACGCGCCGCAGCGGGTGGAGGAACGGCTCGCCGCGCTCGGCGTGTGAACGGGACCTTCCGGCGTCCGCATGGTGAAATCCGGCTCTGTGTGACAGCGTGATTCTCGCCACCCCTGATAAGGGCTGCGCTCAGATGAGCGGATCTTGAGCGACTGCACTTCCTCAAAGGGTGGCACTGGGTGCCACGGCTTGATCGTTCATCGATCGAAATCAGGCGTGGCGCGATCCGCTCACTTGAGCGGGTAACCGCCCCTGTGGGCATGGCTGTGTTCAAGAAGTGAAAACATAGAGCGGACTCCGCTTGCCAAGCCTTGACTTTCAATCCACTGGCGGACGCCTGGTTACAGGCGCATGACGCACAAGTGGACGTACCCAGGGGCCTTCGATCTGGGTATGTTCCTCGCCGTCAGGGCAGCCACCGCGGCCTCAAGGAGTCGAGACCCGTGTCGGAAAACAAAGAACCCCACGTAGCGAAGTTCGTTTACGACTTCACCGAGGGCAACAAGGACCTCAAGGATCTCCTCGGCGGCAAGGGCGCCAACCTCGCCGAGATGACCAACCTCGGTCTGCCGGTCCCTCCCGGGTTCACCATCACCACCGAGGCCTGCAGGGTCTACCTCGACAGCGGCTCGGAGCCCGTGGCACTGCGTGACGAGGTGAGTGCCCACCTCGACGCCCTCGAGCAGAAGATGGGCAAGAAGCTCGGCCAGGCCGACGACCCGCTGCTGGTCTCCGTCCGCTCCGGCGCCAAGTTCTCCATGCCGGGCATGATGGACACCGTCCTGAACATCGGCCTCTCCGACAAGTCGGTGCAGGGCCTGGCCAAGCAGGCCGGCGACGACCGCTTCGCGTGGGACTCCTACCGCCGCCTCATCCAGATGTTCGGCAAGACCGTCCTCGGCGTGGACGGCGAGCTGTTCGAGGAGGCGCTCGACGCGGCCAAGGCGGCCAAGAAGGTCACCGTCGACACCGACCTCGAGGCGGCCGACCTCAAGAAGCTCGTCACCAGCTTCAAGAAGATCGTCAAGGCCGAGGCCGGCCGGGACTTCCCGCAGGACCCGCGCGAGCAGATGGACCTCGCCATCAAGGCGGTCTTCGACTCCTGGAACGGCGACCGCGCCAAGCTCTACCGCCGCCAGGAGCGCATCCCGCACGACCTGGGCACCGCCGTCAACGTCTGCTCGATGGTCTTCGGCAACCTCGGCCCCGACTCCGGCACCGGCGTCGCCTTCACCCGCGACCCCGCCTCCGGCCACCAGGGCGTCTACGGCGACTACCTGCAGAACGCACAGGGCGAGGACGTCGTGGCGGGCATCCGCAACACGGTCGCGCTCGCCGAGCTGGAGAACATCGACAAGAAGTCGTACGACCAGCTCATGCAGATCATGGAGACCCTGGAGAACCACTACAAGGATCTCTGCGACATCGAGTTCACCATCGAGCGCGGCCAGCTCTGGATGCTGCAGACCCGCGTCGGCAAGCGCACCGCCGGCGCCGCCTTCCGGATCGCGACCCAGCTCGTGGACCAGGGCCTGATCGACGAGACCGAGGCGCTCCAGCGGGTCAGCGGCGCCCAGCTCGCCCAGCTGATGTTCCCGCGCTTCGACGAGTCCGCCAAGGTCGAGAAGGTCGGCCGGGGCATCGCCGCCTCGCCGGGCGCCGCCGTCGGCAAGGCGGTCTTCGACTCCTACACCGCCGTCAAGTGGTCCCGCTCGGGCGAGAAGGTCATCCTGGTCCGCCGGGAGACCAACCCCGACGACCTGGACGGCATGATCGCCGCCGAGGGCATCCTCACCTCGCGCGGCGGCAAGACCTCCCACGCGGCCGTGGTCGCCCGCGGCATGGGCAAGACCTGTGTCTGCGGCGCCGAGGAGCTGGAGGTCGACACCAAGCGCCGCCGGATGACGGTGCCGGGCGGCCACATCGTCGAGGAGGGCGACGTCATCTCCATCGACGGCTCCTCCGGCAAGGTCTACCTGGGCGAGGTCCCGGTGGTCCCGTCCCCGGTCGTGGAGTACTTCGAGGGCCGGATGCACCCGGGCGCCGACGACGCCGACGAACTGGTCGAGGCCGTGCACCGGATGATGGCCTTCGCCGACCGCAAGCGCCGGCTGCGGGTGCGCGCCAACGCCGACAACGCCGAGGACGCGCTGCGCGCCCGCCGCTTCGGCGCCCAGGGCATCGGCCTGTGCCGCACCGAGCACATGTTCCTCGGCGAGCGCCGCGAGATGGTCGAGAAGCTGATCCTCGCCGACACCGGGGAGGAGCGCGAGGCGGCCCTGCGGGAGCTGCTGCCGCTGCAGAAGAAGGACTTCGTCGAGCTGTTCGAGGCGATGGACGGTCTCCCGGTCACCGTCCGCCTGCTCGACCCGCCGCTGCACGAGTTCCTGCCCGACATCACGGAACTCTCCGTGCGCGTGGCCCTCGCCGAGTCCCGCCAGGAGCCGCACGAGAACGAGCTGCGCCTGCTGCAGGCGGTGCACCGGCTGCACGAGCAGAACCCGATGCTGGGTCTGCGCGGCGTGCGCCTCGGCCTCGTCATCCCCGGCCTGTTCACCATGCAGGTCCGGGCGATCGCCGAGGCCGCCGCGGAGCGCAAGGCGGCCAAGGGCGACCCGCGCGCCGAGATCATGATCCCCCTGGTCGGCACGGTGCAGGAGCTGGAGATCGTCCGCGAGGAGGCCGACCAGGTCATCTCGGACGTGGAAGCGGCGACCGGCACGAAGCTCAAGCTGGCCATCGGCACCATGATCGAGCTGCCGCGCGCCGCGCTGACGGCGGGTCAGATCGCCGAGGCCGCGGAGTTCTTCTCCTTCGGCACCAACGACCTGACCCAGACGGTCTGGGGCTTCTCCCGCGACGACGTGGAGGCGAGCTTCTTCACGGCCTACCTGGAGAAGGGCATCTTCGGCGTCAGCCCGTTCGAGACGATCGACAAGGACGGCGTCGGCTCCCTGGTGAAGGCGGCCGCCCAGGCCGGCCGCGCCACCCGCCCCGACCTCAAGCTCGGCGTCTGCGGCGAGCACGGCGGCGACCCCGAGTCGGTCCACTTCTTCCACGAGGCCGGCCTGGACTACGTCTCCTGCTCCCCGTTCCGCATCCCGGTCGCCCGCCTCGAGGCGGGCCGGGCGGCCACCCAGTCGGCGGGCAGCGACCACCGCTGACCGCACCGGCCCCGGAGCCGTCGTCGGTCCCCGACCCTCAAGACCGATCGACGGCGGCTCCGGCGCACCCGGAAGGGGCGGCACCCTGTGCGGGGGTGCCGCCCCTTCCATACGTCATTTGCGGAGACTGTCAAGCTACGCCGCTGACCAGGGCAAATGGTGTTAGTCGGCACCGTGACGCGGGGGGCGGCAGCGGGGTTCGCGCCAGGAAGGCGTGTGCTCAGGCGCCTGCGACGGCCGGTTCGTCGTTGATCACGGACTCGGCGCGCTCGCGGAAGCCGGAGGAAGGGCCGCCCCGAGGTCTACCGACGGGCGGGGCCGCCGTCGACCGGGATCCGGTAGAGCACGTAGGGCTTGCGCCGAAGATCGACGCCGGCGTTGTATGCGGCCTGCCGGTTCAGCTGATTGGCCATCACGTACAGGTTCCGGTCGTAGCCGATCGACAAGGTGTCCGGCCAGATCAGCCGGTTGTCGTGGACCAGGGTGCGGAATCGCCCGTCGGTGTCGCGGAAGACGAGCGCGTTGTGCTCGATGTCGCCTCCGTACACGCGGCCCGCGTTGTCCGTCTCCAGCCCGTCGGACATCCCTTTCGTGCCGAGATTGCGAACGGTCTTCGCGATCTTGGAATCCGCTACCCGGCGGTCGGTCAGACCGCTCGTCGGCACGGAGTACAAGGTGCGGCTGGACAGGGGGCAGTAGTAGAGGGTCTTGCCATCCGGGCTCAGGGCGATGCCGTCCGACCCGATGTTGATGGGGCTGGTGGGACCGTGTGCCGGCCGGTTGAGCATTCGCTTCCCGTCGATGACGGGAACGAAGTCGGGCACCGGGCGTACCGAGGGCACGTTGTTCAGTCGGCGCCAGGATGTCCCGGACGCCAGGTCCACGACGATCAGCCCGTTGGGGCCGTCCGAGGAGGCGTCCGTGAGGTAGGCGGTGCCCGCCTTGCCTCGGGTGAGGTCGAGTCGCACATCATTCACGAAACTACGGGGGCCGGCGACCTGACGGGGCAGCAGGATGGTCCGGATGACCTTGTTGGTGCGCAGGTCTATGGCGACGAGTTTGGGCCCGCCCACTGGTGCGTTGCCGAACTGGATGCGCCCGGTGTCCACGACCCACAGCCGGTCGGCGGCGTCGACGACGACGCTCTGCACCCCCAGGAAGTGATGCGCGGGGTCGCGTGTGTCGGCGGTGTTGATCTCGCGGTTCGGGTAGGGGACGGTTTTCCCATTGCGCACTTCGGCGACCGAGTACTGCACCTTGTCGCCCCAGTGGGGGAAGTTCACGAACACCCGGCCGGTGCGTGAGACGCTCACTCCTGTGGGCATAGCCCCGTTGAATTCCGCGACAGGCTGCAGGCGTTGCTTGTTCTGCGCGGGTGCGCCGGGAGGTTCCCTCGAATCGACCTGCGAGCTCACCAGGGATGTCTGGGTAGCGCTGCCCCCGATACAGAGGGTCGCCAGCAGTGCGACGACGCCGCGGCTCGGTATCTTTCTCCCAGTCACGTCCTGCTCCTGTTCCGAAATTAGGAACGAGAATTTCGGGGCAATTGATCCGTCTGTTCTTTTGCGGTCATGAGAGCCCATACAAACCTATGACCGATGAACGGGGATCGCAACCAGGAACATGTCTCCGCCGGCCGGCGGAGACATGCATGCAAACACGCTTTCCACAAGTTCCGGCACCCTCTGGAACTTGTGGAATCGGAGTGGGCTTGTGCATCAGCCTGTCCAAGGGGTCGGGCATCGAGTTGGTCTCGATTTCAACGTGGTGATGGTTCACGGTCATCGGAGCGCCCGGGCCCGCGGCGGACGTCTCAAGTGCCCTGAGAGTGCCCCTCAGGCCTGAGGGAATGGCTGACTTCCCAGCTCAGGAGGTAGCCAGCGTCGGGCAGCGGCCCACGTCGCAGCTCGACGCGCCGCGTAGTTGATCGACACGATCAGAAGCGAACTCGTCGCATTGGTGATCAGATCGAAGAAGAAGCCCTGCATAACTCTCCATTGGCAGTTCGAAGCTACCCACCGGATGAGCGGGCTTAGGCGACGTTGGCCGATCATTGATCGGCTGGAAAGTAACCCCGTCCACGCACAGGCGCCGCAACACGTCACGGCGTGTTCATGGCAGCAGGGAGATGTCAAGCTCGTCCTGCCCTGCCTCGGCTACCACTTCGAGCACTGACCAACACTTGTCAGCCTTGACCTGTGGGCTGCGTCCACACTTCTGGCATAGGAACGTGTACGACTCTCGGCTCACCATGGACCTAGGTTCGGCATCTCGCATTGGAGGCGCGAAGTGCTGAAGTGCGAAGCTCATACCCCGGTCACTGCCGTGAAGCCGAGCGGTTGTCAGTCGGACCCGGCGGTGTTGACGGCGATCTGTACAGGTGATCGCCACAAAGACGCGCTGACGGTTGTCAGCGTTGGTCGTCGTTGAGCGCCCTCCGACGGCCCACAGAAGGCCCCAGGGATAACCCCGGGCTTCAGCAGCGTCACGCTAGGCGCGACGGGCAACGAGGCCTTTTGCCCGCTCGCTTCGTCCAGCATCTTTTGTGATTTGTACGGCCGTAGGAGTGATCGGAAGGTGAACGACGTTACGCTCTGATCCTTTTTGCGCATCGTTCTCCAGGTATATGCCCGATCCGGGGCACAGCAGCGGAGGAGAACACATGAGGACCGTCCAGAAGATTGCAGCGGTGGCCGCGGCCACCTGCGGAATTCTCTTCGCCGGGGTCGGGGTGGCCAGCGCTGACCCCCAGGACAACGGCGGGGACAACATCCCCGTACTCAGCAACATCAACACGCTGAACTGGGACGATTCCCCCTTCTGCGGGGTTCAGGTCAAGACCAACGACACCGAGCAGGAGACGTCCTGTCCGGTAGTGCACAACGAGGGCAGCTCCAACAGCCCCGTGTACATCGTCACCTTCAAATCTTGATCCCTCATGGCGGTCCGGCGGCCCGGCGGTTCGGGGCCGCCGGGCCGTTTCGGCTTGTCGGGGTGTACGCAGGCAGGTGAGGGTGGTCTTGCACCCTGCGCGGGGTGCCGCCCCATCGTGCGTCGCCTGCGAGGCTGCCAAGTCACGTCGCTGACCGCGAAACATGCTGGGTGCCGGCGCCGACTGCCGTCGAACCGGCCCGAAGCCGTTGTGCCCTCGGTGTGCCCTCCGGCCCCGGATGGCGACGGGTCAGGGCCGGTGGCAGCCTGGATTACAACACCTTTCGTTTTCACAGGAGGTGGAGTGTCCGTGCGAATCCACATATCGCGCACCGGAAGACTGCTGAGCACCGTCGCGGTCGCCGCCCTGTCGGCCACGCTCTTCCCTGTCGTCACGGCCTCGCCCGCGGCGGCCGCGACCTGCGACCAGGCCGCCGCCAACCGGGCCCCGACCGCCGGTACGGCCGCCCAGGCGAGGGATGCCGTGATCTGCCTGATCAACGCGCAGCGCACACAGCGCGGGCTGCCTTCCCTCACCGTCAACCAGGCCCTGACGAACGCCGCCCAGCAGCACGCCGTCGCGGCAGTCCAGCTCAAGTGGTGGGGACCGGGTAAGGACCCGCACCGCAACCCCCAGACCGGCTCGACACCGCAGAGCCGCATCCAGGCGGCCGGATACTGTCCCAACCCCCGCTCGTGGGAGTTCGGCGAGATCACGTACACCGGGTGGGGCGGATCGGGAACTCCGCAGGCCGCCGTCAACTGGTGGATGAACAGCCCCGGTCACCGCGACCTCATCCTCAAGCCGTCGCTGCGCGAGATGGGCCCGTGGGCCCAGCCCGGCTCGGCGGACCGGGCCGGGGCCTCGTCGTCCAGCGCCGGCACCTACGTCGTGACGTTCGGACGCTGCCAGCAGTGAATCCCCCTTCTTGCTGGAGGCGTTGACGAGGTGCTCGCCGGCAACCGGGGCGGCGTCCGCCG
Source organism: Streptomyces sp. NPDC056580 (assembly GCF_042793175.1). Classification (NCBI taxonomy): domain Bacteria; kingdom Bacillati; phylum Actinomycetota; class Actinomycetes; order Kitasatosporales; family Streptomycetaceae; genus Streptomyces; species Streptomyces sp. NPDC056580. The sequence continues at coordinate 279,008 of NZ_JBHTVE010000002.1, forward strand.
CCACCGGGGCGCCGCCCCGTCGCCCATCGAGCGTGACAACTCCGCCCGCCCGGGCGACCCGTCCGGGTACAGTCGGGCGGTGTCCGAGCTGAGGCGGTTGCGCGCCGGTGACGCCCCGGCGGTCCTGGCCTTCGAGCTGGCGAACCGCGCCTACTTCGCCGCCTCGGTCTCCGACCGCGGTGACGAGTTCTTCGAGCGGTTCGCCGACCGGTACGGCGCCCTGCTGGCCGAGCAGGAGGCGGGCGTCTGCGCCTTCCACGTGCTCGTCGCCGAGGACGGCTCGGTACTGGGCCGGTTCAACCTGTACGACTTGGACGACGGCGCCGCCGAGCTCGGCTACCGGGTCGCGCAGCACGTCGCCGGCCGCGGTGTGGCGACCGCGAACGTCCGGGAGCTGTGCCGGCTGGCGGCGGCTCGGTACGGGCTGCGCACGCTGCGGGCGGCCGCTGCCCACGGCAACGCCGCGTCCCGGCGGGTGCTCGCCAAGGCCGGGTTCGTGCCCGTCGGCCCGGCCGGCCCGGCTGACCTGGGCGGGAAGACCGGCACCTGGTACCAGCGCGACCTGGTGCTCGGGCCGTAGGCCGCGATCCGGCCGCCGGCGCGGGCGCGGGGCACAGCGCGGACACCGCCCGCCGGCAGACCCCCCTTCGTAGGTCGGGCCCGCGGGACCGGGGTGCGCGGAACCGAGCGGCTGACGGGCGTGCCGTACGACGCGCTGCGGACCTGAGCGGCCCGGAGTGCCGGGGCGGCGCCGGCCGGGCCCGCCGCCGGCCGGCGGCCGGCGCCGCCCGCCGTCCGCCTCAGACGCCGCGCACCCGGTAGGCCGTCACCCGGACCGACTCGTCGTCCAGGCACTGCCCGGTCTCCAGGTCGAAGCGCTGCTTCAGGAGCGGGGAGGCCACGAACGGGCGGCCGCGGTGGGTGCCGGTCAGGCCGCGGGAGAGGACGGCGGCGCCGCCGAACGGGTCGCGGTTGTCGATGGCGTACAGCCGGTCCGCGCGGTCCCGGAACACGGCCACCTGGCGGCCGTCCGGCAGCAGGGCGGCGATGCCGCGGCCGGGTACCAGCCGGTGCAGGCCGCAGACGGTGAACCAGCCGTCCGCCAGGCGGAGCTGGACCAGCAGGTCGGTCGTCTCGGGTGCCAGGGTCATCGCTGGGCGCTTCCTTCCAGGACGTCGTCGGCCGGGCGCAGGCCGATGGACAGCAGCGGCAGGTCGGGCTTGATCTGATCGCGTTCGGGGACGAAGGCGACCACCGGGTCCGGGGTGTCCGGGGCGTTCACGAAGGACACGAACCGGGCCAGCTTCTCGGGGTCGTCGACGGTCTCGGCCCACTCGTCCCGGTAGTGCGCGACATGGGCACGCATCAGGGCCTCGAGCTCGTCGCAGATGCCGAGCGAGTCGTGCACCACCACGTCCCGCACGTGGTCCAGGCCGCCCGGGATCCGCTCCAGCCAGGTGGCGGTGCGCTCGAGGCGGTCGGCGGTGCGGATGTAGAACATCAGGAACCGGTCGATGAGCCGCACCAGTTCGGCGTCGGAAAGGTCCTGCGCGAGCAGGTCGGCGTGGCGCGGGGTGGCGCCGCCGTTGCCGCCGACGTACAGGTTCCAGCCGTTGGACGTGGCGATGACGCCGAAGTCCTTGGACTGGGCCTCGGCGCACTCCCGGGCGCACCCCGAGACGGCCGACTTGAGCTTGTGCGGGGAACGCAGGCCCCGGTAGCGCAGCTCCAGGTCGATCGCCATCCGGACCGAGTCCTGCACGCCGTAGCGGCACCAGGTCCGCCCCACGCAGGACTTCACCGTGCGCAGCGACTTGCCGTACGCGTGCCCCGACTCGAAGCCCGCGTCCACCAGGCGGGCCCAGATCAGCGGGAGCTGCTCCACCCGGGCGCCGAACATGTCGATCCGCTGGCCGCCGGTGATCTTGGTGTAGAGGCCGAAGTCCCGGGCGACCTCGCCGATCACGATCAGCTTCTCCGGTGCGATCTCGCCGCCGGGTATGCGCGGCACGACCGAGTAGGAGCCGTTCTTCTGCAGGTTGGCCAGGAAGTGGTCGTTGCTGTCCTGCAGGGCCGCCTGCTCGCCGTCCAGCACATAGCCGCTGGCGCCGATCACCGGGGCGAGCGAGGCGATGATCGAGGCCACCGCCGGCTTGCACACCTCGCAGCCGTCGCCGCCCCGGGCGCCCTCGCGGCCGTGCCGGTCCAGCAGCTCCCGGTACGAGGTGAGGCGCAGCGCGAGGACGATCTCGTACAGCTCCTCGCGACTCTGGGCGAAGCAGCCGCACAGGCCCTTGTCCACCTCGACGCCGGACGCCTCCAGCTCGGCCGCGACGAGCTGCCCGAGCACCTTCACGCAACTGCCGCAGCCGGTACCGGCCCTGGTGCACTTCTTCACCTCGGGCACGGTGGTGCACCGGTGCTCGGTGACCGCGCCGCGGACGGCCGCCTTGCTGACGTTGTGGCAGGAGCAGATGACCGCCTCGTCCGGGAGCGCGGACGGCCCGAGCCGGGCCCCCTGGCCGGCTCCGGCGGGCAGGACGAGCGACTCGGGGGAGACGGGGGGCACCGATCCGGTGAGCGCGCGCAGGGTGCCGTACGCCTCCGCGTCGCCGACCAGGATGCCGCCGAGCAGCGTGCCGTCCCGGCCGATGACCAGCTTCTTGTACAGCCCCGCGCGGGAGTCGGAGTAGACGACGTCGAGGCAGCCCTCGGCGGTGCCGTGCGCGTCGCCGAAGGAGGCCACGTCCACGCCGAGCAGCTTCAGCTTCGTCGACAGATCGGCGCCGGTGAAGGCCGCCTCGTCCTCGGCGATGGCCGCCGCCGCCGTCTCCGCCTGCTCGTAGCCCGGGGCCACCAGGCCGTACACCCGGCCGTCCGAGGCCTGCGCGCACTCGCCGATCGCGAACACGCGCGGGTCCGAGACGGTACGGCACTGCTCGTCGACGGTGACGCCGCCGCGCTCGCCGACCGTCAGGCCGCAGTCCCTGGCCAGTTGGTCGCGGGGGCGGACACCGGCGGAGAACACCACCATGTCGGTGGCGAGTTCGGAGCCGTCCGACAGCCTCATGCCGGTGACCGCGCCGTCCTCGCCGGCGACGATCTCCTGCGTGCCCACACCGGTGTGCACGCTCAGGCCCATCTCCTCGACGGTGCGCAGCAGCGCCGCGCCACCGCCCTCGTCCACCTGCACCGGCATCAGCCGCGGGGCGAACTCCACGATGTGCGAGGCGAGTCCGAGGCCCCTGAGGGCGCCCGCCGCCTCCAGGCCGAGCAGGCCGCCGCCGACCACCGCGCCGGTGGCCGCCCTGGTCCTCGCGTACTCCTCGATCGCGAGGAGGTCCTCGATGGTCCGGTAGACGAAGCAGCCGGCGGCGTCCCGGTTCGGCACGGGGGGCACGAACGGGTAGGAGCCGGTGGCCAGGACGAGGACGTCGTAGCCGACCACCAGACCCGAGCGGGCCGTCACCTTCCGCGCCTCGCGGTCGACCGTCACCGCCGGGTCGCCGACGCGCAGTTCGATGCCGTGGGCGGCGATGAACCCCATGTCGGTCACGGACAGTTCCTCGGCCGTGAGGCCCGAGAAGTACGAGGTGAGCCGCACCCGGTCGTACGCCGGACGCGGTTCCTCGCACAGCACGACCACGCGGTGCGTGGCGGTCAGGCCGCGCTCGGCCAGCGCTTCGAGGAAACGCTGGCCGACCATGCCGTGGCCGACGAGCACGATCGTGGGGGTGGCCCCCGGGGTGGCGGTCATCAGGAGCCTCCGTCGTTGGTGAGCAGGTGGAGCAGGGGTCCGGAGGAGGGGAGCGGCTCCGCTCCCTCCCAGGCGCGGGCGAGTGCGCCGACGGTGCCGAGTTCGCCGACCAGGACCCCGCCGACCAGCCGGTCGTCGCGGACGACGACCTTGCGGTAGGTGCCCCGGGTGGCGTCGGCGAGCCGGACCACGTCGTCACCGGGGCGGGCCTCGGGCTCGCCGAACGCGGCCAGGTCGAAGGGGGATCCCGTTCCGGTCAGGGTGAGCCGGGTCAGCGAGCGGGTCCCGGTGTAGCGGGCGCCGGCGTCGCCGGCGAGCAGGGCGGCCAGGGCCTCGGCCTGTTCCAGGGCCGGGGTGGCGAGGCCGTAGACCGTGCCGTCGTGCCGGGCGCAGTCGCCGACGGCGTGGATGTGCGGGTCGGAGGTGCGCAGCTCGTCGTCGACCAGGACGCCCCCGCGGACGGCGAGGCCGGCCCGCTCCGCCAGACCGGTGCGCGGGCGGACCCCGCAGGCGAGCACCACGAGATCGGCGTCGAGGGCGTACCCGTCGGCCAGCTCCACCGAGCGGACCGCGCCGCCGGCGCAGGTCACGTCCCGCACCCGGCACTCGGTGTGCACCTCGACGCCCAGGTCCGTCAGGTGCCGCAGCACCAGGCGGGAGGCGTCCGGGTCGAGCTGGCGTTCCATGAGCCGCTCGGCCTGCTGGGCGAGGACCACCTGCGCGCCGCGCACGGCCAGCGCCCGGGCCGCGGACACGCCGAGCAGCCCGCCGCCGACGACGACGGCCCGGACACCCGGCCGCACCGCCCCGGAGAGGCCAAGGCAGTCGTCCATCGTGCGGAACGCGTGGACGCCCTCGGGGAGCCGGTGGCCGGGGCCGAACAGGCCGCGCAGCGGCGGCAGCACCGGGTTGGAGCCGGTGGCCAGCACCAGGGTGCCGTACGCGATCAGCGAGCCGTCGGCGCACCGCAGCCGCCGGGCCGCGCGGTCGATGCCGGTGACCCGGGCGCGCCGGTGGCCGGCGGGCGCGGGGAGGGCGGTCACCTCCGGGGCGTACCGCCCGGCCAGCACCTCCGCGAGCAGCACCCGGTTGTACGGCCGGTGCTCCTCCTCGCCGACGAGCAGCGCGGGCGTGCCCAGCTCACCGAGCCGCCGGGCGAGCCGTACGCCCGCGAGGCCGGCGCCGATCACCACCACACGCGTATCCGAGGTCATGCACCGCAGCGTGCGGCTTCGACGTTACCCGGCCGCATCCCCCCTGTTTCCCGCCGGGAACGCTGCCCTCAGCGGTGCCGGGCGGGGCGTGTGAGGGTCCCCCGGGGCGCCCGGGCGGGGTTGTGAGGTGCGCCGATGCGGGGACGGGCCCCATCCGGCCGGCCCCGCGGGCGGGGGCTCAGCGGCTGCCGGTCAGGTGGGCGAAGACCACCACGTTGCCCTGGTAGCCGGTGGCCTTCGTGTAGCCGCCGCCGCAGGTGATGACCCGCAGTTCGGGGCGAGCGGCCGCGCCGTAGACCTTGTCGTCGGGGAAGTCGCTGGCCGCGTACACCTCCACCGCGTCCACGGTGAAGACCGCCACACCGCCGTCGCGCCGGTCGATCTCGATCACGGCTCCCCGCTTCAGGGCGCCCAGGTCGTAGAAGACGGCCGGCCCCTCGGTGTTGTCCACGTGGCCCGCGACGATCGCGGTGCCCGTCTCGCCGGGGGTGGTGCCGGCCTCGTACCAGCCGGCGAGGTTCTTGTTCCCGGCGGGCGGCACGTCCAGGCTGCCCGCGCGGGTGAGCCCCAGGCCGGTGAGCGGGGCGTTCACCCGGATCGCCGGGATGCGGATGCGGATCGGCGGGGAGGGCGCCAGCGCGGTGGCCCGGAGCCGTTCCTCGCCCGGGTCGGGCCTGCCCTCGGCGGCGGCCGGCTGCGGCGGCGCGTGCGTCACGCCCGGGCCGGCGAGCAGCCACACCCCCGCGCCGAGGGCGACCACGGTGACGGCGGCTATCGCGGTGTCTCCGATTCTGGGCACTGAGACCCCTCTCCCCGGGGCGCCCCGGACAGGCCCCCGGAACGGATCGGCCCGCCACTGGGCGGACCCCCTCCCCCTCCGGGCCGCGAGGGGCGTCGGACCCGGAGGGGGCGGGATGTGCGGTACCGGCGGACGGACGGCGGAGGGTGTCCGTCAGATCCCGTCGCCTCTCGCCCGGCGATGCAGGAGCCAGGTACCGCCCGCGGCGGCGACGGCCAGGGCCGTCACACCCGCCGCGGTCTGCACGGGGTCGGAGCCGAACGCGCCACCGACCCCCGTCTTCACACTTCCCCGCGGCCGCACCTGCTCGTGCGCCGCGCCCATTCGCGCCGTGCTCGGCGCCACCACCAGGTCGCCTGTGACCTGCCGGTCGCCCTCCGCGCACTTCGCGACGATCTCGTACGTGCCCGGCTGCGCGCCCGGCGGCACCCGGAACTCGCCGGCCGACTCGCCCTCGTTCGTGCCGGGCGCCAGCATGAAGGTCCCGGCGCCGACCGCGCCCGCGTCGGCGAGCGCGGTGCCCGTCTTCCCGCACGCCGCCGTGTTCACGGTGACCCGGCTGCCCGGCGCCGCGGTGGACGGGTCCACCAGCAGGCTGCCGGCCGCGGCCGGAGCCTCCCGCGGACGGTCCGGCGCCGGGGCCGCGCTGCCGTTCGCCGGCGCCGTGGCGAGTCCCGCCGTGGCCACGGCGAGCGCGGTACCGGTCAGCAGACGGGCGGTGCGTCGCATGGTGCTCCCCTGGGCTTGTCCGTCTCGTTCCTCCGAGTCGTCCAGGGGCACGCCCCTGCCCTTCCGAGGAAAAGCGCAGTCGGGCCGCCGCGCTCCCTGACGATCGGTCAGGAACGAGCTGAACGGGTGGCGCCGGGGACCCCCGCACGGGCTAGCGGTGGGGAGTCGTGGCTGGTCAGAGACGTGTGAGGGGGGCCTGGGCAAATGCACACGAATGGCGCGCCGGGCGGCGGTGAACGGGTGACCGGCGCCCGCGTGAGCCGGCGCGCGGAACGAGGGCGCGCGAAGAGGGCGGCCGCCCCGGTGCCCACTGGACCGGGACGGCCGCCCAACGCGTCACTCACGGCGGCCTAGTTGACGTTGACCGCGCTCCAGGCGGCGGCCACCGCGTTGTACTCCGCGCTGCCCGCGCCGTAGAGGTCCTTGGCCGCGTTCAGGGTGGCCGTGCGGGCGCCCGCGTAGTTGGTGGAGGACGTCATGTAGACCGTCAGCGCCCGGTACCAGATCTTGCCGACCTTGTCCCGGCCGATGCCGGTGACCGTCGAGCCGTTGGACGTCGGCGAGTTGTAGTCGACGCCGTTGATGGTCTTCGCGCCGCTGCCCTCCGCCAGCAGGTAGGCGAAGTGGTTGGCGACTCCCGAGGAGTAGTGCACGTCGAGGTTGCCGACCGACGAGCTCCAGTAGTCCGCGGAGCTGCCGTCCTTGGACGGCTTGTCCATGAAGCGCAGGGCCGCCTTGCCGAAGCCCGGCTTCACGATCTTCTCGCCGATGAGGTAGTCGCCCTGGTCGGAGGAGTTGTTCGCGTACCACTCGACCATCGTGCCGAGGATGTCCGAGGTGGCCTCGTTCAGGCCGCCGGACTCGCCGGAGTAGGTCAGCGCGGCCGTCTTCGACGTCACGCCGTGGCTCATCTCGTGCCCGGCCACGTCCAGCGCCACCAGCGGCCCGAAGGTGGTGCCGTCACCGTCGCCGTACGTCATGCAGAAGCAACTGTCGTCCCAGAAGGCGTTGTTGTAGTTGCTTCCGTAGTGGACGCGGTTGTACGAGCCCTTGCCGTCGCCCGCGATGCCGTTGCGGCCGTGGACGTTCTTGTAGTAGTCCCAGGTCTCGTTGGTGCCGTACTGGGCGTCGACGGCGGCCGAGGCGCGGTCGGCGGTGGCGCCCGAGCCCCAGTGGTTGTCGGCGTCCGTGAACAGGGTCGCGGGGGCCCGGCTGAAGCAGATGCCGAAGAAGCACAGGTCGGTCTTGCCCTCCGCGTCACCGGTGTAGGTGTTGCCGCGGGTCGGGTCCTTGAGCTGGTACGCGGAGCCGGACTGCGTGGTCTCCACCGGAACGGTCCCGCTGTACAGCGACTTGCCGTCGCCGGTGACCGTCTCGATGCTGTCCCAGGCGTCGATCTGGGCGCCGGTGCGGGCGTCGGTCAGCACGGTCCGGGCGACCGGGTTGCCGAGCGAGTCCTGGCCGACGGCATTGGTGCGCCAGGCGAGCCTGGGGGCGCCGTGCAGGGCGTCGACGACCAGCTCGGGCTTGGCCTTCACCTGCCGCAGCTTCTCGCCTAGGTTGGCGGCCCGCAGGGCGTTCACCGCGAGGCCGGCGGCCCTGGAGGCGGACAGCTTCGGGGTGGTGGACGGCACGGAGATCCTGGTTCTGGTCGCGCGGTCGGCGCCGCGGTAGGCGCCGCCCGGCGCCAGGTGGACGACGAAGTCGCCGCCCAGAACCGGAAGTTGGTGGTACGTGCGGTCGTACCGGACGTGCTGGGTGCCGTTGCCGTCGACGATCACGTCCCGGACGCTGGTGTCCTGGGCGGAGGTCAGGCCGAGGTTCTCCGCCTGGGCCACGAGGGCCGCGGCCGCGTTCTCGACGGCGGTGGCCCGGGTCGGGCGGCCGTCGGCGTGGGCGGCGGGGGAGAGGGCGGCGGCCAGCAGGGCCGCCGTGGTCGCGGCGACGCCGGCGGTGGCGAGACGACGGGAACCCCGGATGTGCTGACGTATCCGACTCATCTGTCTCCTTGGGGAGGCGCCTTCGAGGCGTGCGGGCGTGGGCGCTGCGCTGACTGAGATTTAAGGGGCCATGACATGTCATGTCCATAGCGCCTCCATGGAGATGTGTGAGGAGGCGGCGTAGGTGGAGAATCGTTTCCGTGATCACTTCGGACGCCCTGGGCCCCCGGCCGTTCTTCGTCTACGGCACCCTTCGCCCCGGTGAGCGCAACCACGACCTGTTCCTGCGCGGCCGCACCGACCGGGAGGAACCGGGACGGCTCCCGGGTGCGGCGCTGTACGACGGCCCCGGCTACCCCTACGCCGTCGACGAACCCGGCGCGGCCGTCACCGGCGAACTGGTCACCGCGTCACCGCGGTCCTACGCCGGACTCCTGACCGAACTCGACCGCCTGGAGGAGTACACCCCGGGCGACCCCCACAACCTCTACGAACGGGTCTCCCGGGCCGTCGAACTCCCCGACGGCACGCGGGCGCCGGCCTGGGTCTACCTGGCGGCCCCCGCCGTCGCCGCCCGACTGCGGAGCAGGGGACGGCGCATAGCCGGCGGTGACTGGCTGGAACGCGGCTGAGGGAACCGGCCGGCCGGCCCGGAGCCCCCCGGTGTCGCCTACTCCTGTGCGCCGAGGGGCTCCACCCGCACCGCGCACGTCTTGAACTCCGGCATCTTCGACGTCGGGTCGAGGGCGGGGTTCGTGAGGGTGTTGGCCCGGCCCTCGCCCGGCCAGTGGAAGGGCATGAAGACCGTGTCGGGGCGGATGGCGGCGGTGATGCGGGCGGGGGCCACGGCCCGGCCGCGCCGGGAGACCACCGCCAGCGGGTCGCCCTCGGCCGCGCCGAGGCGGGCCGCGAGGCGCGGGTGGAGCTCGACGAACGGGCCGGGCGCGGCCGCGTTCAGCTCCGCCACCCTGCGGGTCTGCGCCCCCGACTGGTACTGGGACACCACCCGGCCGGTGGTCAGCAGCAGCGGGTACTCCGCGTCCGGCTCCTCCGCACTGGCCCGGTGCGACACGGCGGCGAACCGCGCCCGGCCGTCGTCGGTGGCGAAGCGGTCGAGGAACAGGCGGGGGGTGCCGGGGTGGACGGCGCCCGGGGCCCGGGGCGGCCCGCCGGCCGGGGCGGGCGGCGACGCGGAGGCTCCGCCGGCGCCGTGCGTGCGGTCCGCGTCGTGCGTGCGGTCCGCGCTGTGTGTGCTGTCCATGCCGTGCGTGCTGTCGGCGGTGTGCGTGCGGTCCGCGTCGTGCGCGCTGTTCGTGCCGTGCGCGTCGTTCGCGCCGTGCATGCCGTGCTCGCCGTGCTTGCCGTCCGCGTCGGCGTCGGTGCGCGCCGGTTGCGGTACGGGTGCGGAGTCCGCCGGGGGCTCGGGGCAGGGCCAGAACACGCCGTTCTCCTCCGCCAGGCGGCGGTAGGTGATCCCCGAGTAGTCGGCGGGACCGCCCGCGCTGGCGCGGCGCAGTTCCTCGAAGACCTCCTCCGGGTCGGCCGGGAAACCCTTCTCCACGCCCAGGCGGGCGGCCAGTGCGCGCAGCACCTCCAGGTCGCTGCGGATCCCGGGGGGCGGGGCCACGGCCCGCCGGCGCAGCAGCACCCTGCCCTCCAGACTGGTCGTCGTGCCCGTCTCCTCGGCCCACTGCGTGACCGGCAGGACCACGTCCGCCAGTTCCGCCGTCTCCGACCGGACGACGTCGCACACCGCCAGGAAGTCCAGCGAGCGCAGCCGCTCCTCCACGTGCGCCGCGCGCGGCGCCGACACCACCGGGTTGGACCCCATCAGCAGCAGCGCCCGGATGTCCGTGCCCAGCGCGTCCAGCAGCTCGTACGCGCTGCGTCCGGGGCCGGGCAGGCGGTCCGGGTCCACGCCCCACACCCCGGCCACGTGCCGCCGCGCCGCCGGGTCGTCCAGCTTGCGGTAGCCGGGCAACTGGTCCGCCTTCTGGCCGTGTTCGCGCCCGCCCTGCCCGTTGCCCTGCCCGGTCAGGCAGCCGTACCCGGACAGCGGCCGGCCCGCCCGGCCGGTCGCCAGGCACAGGTCGATCCACGCGCCCACCGTGTCGGTGCCCTTGGACTGCTGCTCGGGCCCGCGCGCCGTGAGCACCATCGCGGCCCGGGGCTCGCAGAACATCCTCACCGCCTGCCGCAGTTGCGGGACGGGCACCCCCGTGATCCGCTCCACGTGCTCCGGCCAGTGCGCCATCGCCGCCGCCCGGGCCTCCTCCCAGCCGGCCGTGCGCTCCCGGATGTACTCCTCGTCCGTGCGGCCCTCGGCCACCACCAGGTGCAACAGGCCCAGCGCCAGGGCGAGATCGGTGCCCGGGCGGGGCGCCAGGTGCAGGTCCGCCTGCTCGGCCGTCCGGGTGCGGCGCGGGTCGACGACGATCAGCGTGCCGCCGTTGTCGCGCAGTTCGCCGAAGAAGCGCAGCGACGGCGGCATCGTCTCGGCGAGGTTGGAGCCGACCAGGATGACGCAGCCGGTGCGCGGGATGTCCTCCAGCGGGAACGGCAGACCCCGGTCGAGGCCGAACGCCTTCGTGCCGGCGGCCGCCGCCGAGGACATGCAGAACCGCCCGTTGTAGTCGATCTGCGAGGTGCCGAGCACCACCCGCGCGAACTTGCCGAGCCCGTACGCCTTCTCGTTCGTCAGCCCGCCCCCGCCGAACACCCCCACCGCGTCGGGCCCGCCGCGCGCACGCGCCGACGACAGCCCGCCGGCGATCCGGTCCAGCGCCTCGTCCCAGCCCGCCGCCACCAGCCGCCCGCCGGACCGGACCAGCGGCGAGGTCAGCCGGGCCGCCGGCGACAGCACCTGGGCGGCCGTACGGCCCTTGCCGCACAGCGCGCCCCGGTTCACCGGGAAGTCCGGCCGCTCGGTCACCTCGACGCCCCCCTGGGGCAGGGGCGTGACGTTCATCCCGCACTGCAGGGCGCAGTACGGGCAGTGGGTGGGCGTCGCGGTGGTCTCCATGCCGACCAGTGTGCTTCCGGCGTGTTACGGCCCGCGGCGGCCCCCTGTTACGCGGCCGGGAAGCCGGCCTCCCCGTGCCCGTCCACCCGCCGTGAGGCCCCGGTCACCGGCCCGACGCGAGCGCCCCGCGAGGAGCGTCCCGCGGGATCACCGCCCCGACGCGAGCGCCCGCGCCACGCCGGGCTCCTTCGGCCCGAGGAACCGCGGATCCGGCCGGAACACCGCGTCCAGCACCGCCTTGCCCGCCGCGAACACCTCGCGGGTGCCGCCGTAGTACCAGGTCACGTCGTGCTTGGCGTCGACCCCGACGCCGTACGAGTCCACCCCCGCCGCCTCGCACAGCGCCACCGCCCGCCGGATGTGGAAGCCCTGGCTGATCAGCACCGCCCGGTCCACCCCGAAGATCTTCTTCGCCCGTACGCAGGAGTCCCAGGTGTCGAAGCCCGCGTAGTCGCCGACGATCCGCGCGCCCGGCACCCCGTGCCGGGTCAGGTAGGCGCGCATGGCGTCGGGCTCGTCGTAGTCCTCGCGGCTGTTGTCCCCGGTGACGAGGACGGCCTCGATCCGCCCCTCCCGGTACAGCCTGGCCGCCGCGTCCAGCCGGTGCGCGAGGTAGAGCGACGGCTCCCCGTCCCGGAGGCCGGCCCCGAACACCACGGCGACCTCGGTGCGCGGGGCGTCCTCCGTGGTCCGCAGCCGGTCCGCCGTCGACACGTACAGCCAGGTCACCGGCAGCAGCGCCAGCACGCACCCGGTCATCACGGTCTGCACCAGGCGTCGCCACCCCTTGCGGGTGCGCGGCAGCCGCGGCCGGCGGATCTTCATGCTGTACCCCCGAGATCGGTTCCGACCGGAAGGACGCGGGCCGGCGGCTTCCGGTTCGGTCCGCCCGCCCGGTTCGTCCTCACGTCGCGCATCCGTACGCGGTGAACCGGCGGAAAAAACCCGTGACCGTCCGGCAACGGCGGCGCAACGAACCCCCGTCAGGATCCTGCCATGACCGGGTCAGACCGCACAGCGACGACCTCACCCACTTCGACAGCACAGCCCACCTCATGAACAGCATCAGCGGCCGACCGGCCGACCGGCTCCGGCTCGTCCCGCCGGGCGGACGCCGCCGCCCCGCCCCGGCCCCCGCACCGCCCGCCCTGGTCCTGGTCGCGCACGGCAGCCGCGACCCGGGAGCGCTGCGCACCGTACGGGCCCTGCGGGACCGGGTGCAGGAGCAGCGCCCCGGCCTCCCCGTCCACCTGGGCCACATCGAGCTGAACGAGCCGCTGCTCCCGGACACCCTGGCCGCACTGGGAGCGGCCCCCGCGATCCTCGTACCGCTGCTCCTCGGCCGGGGCCACCACGTCAAGCGGGACATCCCCGAGACGGCCGCCGCCTCACCCGCGCGCACGCGCGTGGCCGCCCCGCTGGGCCCGCACCCGCTCCTGGTGGACGTCCTGCACACCCGCCTGCTGGAGGCGGGCTGGCCCCCGGCCGAGGACTCCGCCGTGCGCCGCGCGGGCGGGGTCGTCCTCGCGGCGGCGGGCTCCCGCGACCCCGACTCGGCCGCCGACACCCGCCGCACGGCCCGCCTGCTCGCCGAACGCCTGGGCGTCCCGGTCGTCCCCGCCTACGCCTCGGCTGCGAGCCCGACGGTCGGCACCGCGGTACGGGCACTGGCCGCACGCGGCCGCGACCGGGTGGCGGTCGCCTCCTGCTTCACCGCGCCGGGGCGGTTCGCGGCCCAGTGCGCACAGGAGGCGCCGTGGATCGCCGCGGAGCCCCTGGGCGCCCACGAGGCGATGGCCCGCCTCGTCCTGCACCGCTACGACCAGGCGCGGGCACGGACCGGGGCGGACCTGGCGTCGGCCTGAGACCGGGGGCGGCGGAACCGGCGACCCGACACGCCCCGGCGGCGGGACGGGCGCCCCGCGCCCCGCGATTGTCACCGCCGCCCCGTACTGTCGAGTCATGGAAGGCACCGCAGGCACCAGCACCGCACCCACCTCGGCCTACGACCCGGCGTCGGCCGAACGCTGGGCGCCCGAACCCGACAAACGGCCGGGCCGCACCGCCTTCCAGCGCGACCGCGCCCGCGTCCTGCACTCCGCCGCCCTGCGCCGCCTGGCCGGCAAGACCCAGGTGGTCACACCGGGGACCCGCAGCCCGGCCTGGGACGCCAGTCCCCGCACGCGCCTGACCCACTCCCTGGAGTGCGCCCAGGTCGGCCGTGAGCTGGGCGCCGCCCTCGGCTGCGACCCCGACCTGGTCGAGGCGGCCTGCCTCTCCCACGACCTCGGCCACCCGCCCTTCGGCCACAACGGCGAACAGGCCCTGAACGAGTTCGCCGACGACTGCGGCGGTTTCGAGGGCAACGCACAGTCCCTCAGACTGCTCACCCGCATCGAGCCCAAGCGGTTCACCCCCGAGGGCTCCGTCGGCCTCAACCTCACCCGGGCCGCCCTCGACGCCGCCACCAAGTACCCCTGGCCCCGCGGCGCCCACCCCACCGACCCGGCCTCCGTGAAGTTCGGCGTGTACGAGGACGACCGCCCGGTGTTCGACTGGGTCCGCAGGGCCGCCCCCGGCACCCGCACCTGCTTCGAGGCGCAGGTCATGGACTGGTCGGACGACGTGGCCTACTCGGTGCACGACGTCGAGGACGGCCTGCACGCCGGCCACATCGACCCGGACCTCCTGCGCGCCGGAGCCGAACGGCAGGCGGTGTTCGAGGTCGCCGTCGGCCGGTACGTCCCGGCGGACACCGACCCCGCCGAGCTGGCCGAGGCCCTCGACCGGCTCCAGGCCGAGCAGTGGTGGCCGCACGGCTACGACGGTACGGCCGCCGCCCAGGCCCGCCTCAAGGACGCCACCAGCCAGCTCATCGGCCGGTTCTGCCTGGCCGCCGAGACCGCCACCCGGGCCGCGTACGGCGGCGGCCGGCTCACCCGCTACGGCGCCGAACTCGTCGTGCCCCGCGCCACCCGCATGGAGTGCGCGGTCCTCAAGGCGGTCGCCGACCGGTACGTCATGCAGCGCGCCGAGCAGGAGCGGCTGCGCGCCGACCAGCGGGTGGTCGTGGCCGAACTGGCCGAGGCGCTCACCGACCGCGCGCCGGACGGCCTCGAGCCCCAGTTCCGGGCACTGTTCGACGAGGCGTCCGACGACCTCGCGCGCAAACGGGTGATCGTCGACCAGATCGCCTCCCTGACCGACGCCTCGGCCCGCTCGCTGCACGCGAGACTGACGGGGCATATCCAGTGGGAAAGTGCCCCCCCGGTGGCCTGATCGGGGCATCCCCTCTTCCCGCAGCACGCCCGGTGCGGGAGGCTCGCATGTGGCGGCACCCTTACGAGGAGGCATCAAGTGGTCGACGCGGATCAGACATTCGTCATCGTCGGAGGCGGCCTCGCCGGCGCGAAGGCGGCCGAGACGCTCCGTGCGGAGGGCTTCACCGGCCGGGTGATACTGATCTGCGACGAGCGCGACCACCCGTACGAGCGTCCCCCGCTGTCCAAGGGCTACCTGCTCGGCAAGGAGGAGCGGGACAGCGTCTTCGTGCAC
Organism: Streptomyces sp. NPDC056580; assembly: GCF_042793175.1. Classification (NCBI taxonomy): domain Bacteria; kingdom Bacillati; phylum Actinomycetota; class Actinomycetes; order Kitasatosporales; family Streptomycetaceae; genus Streptomyces; species Streptomyces sp. NPDC056580. The sequence continues at coordinate 294,024 of NZ_JBHTVE010000002.1, forward strand.
GAGCCCGCCTGGTACGCGCGCAACGACGTCGAACTGCACCTCGGCCAGACCGTGGACCGGATCGACCGCGCCGCGAAGACCGTGCGCTTCGGCGACGACGGCACCCTGGTCCACTACGACAAGCTGCTGCTCGCCACCGGCGCGGAACCCCGCCGCCTGGACATCCCCGGCACCGGCCTGGCCGGTGTGCACCACCTGCGCCGCCTCGCCCACGCCGAGCGGCTCAAGGGCGTCCTGACCGCGCTCGGCCGGGACAACGGCCACCTGGTGATCGCCGGCGCCGGCTGGATCGGCCTGGAGGTCGCGGCGGCGGCCCGCGAGTACGGCGCCGAGGTCACCGTGATCGAGCCCGAGCCGACACCGCTGCACGGCGTCCTCGGCCCCGAGCTGGGCAACGTCTTCGCGGAGCTGCACCGCGCCCACGGCGTCCGCTTCCGCTTCGGGGTGCGGCTCACCGAGATCGTCGGCCAGGACGGCGTGGTCCTCGCCGCCCGCACCGACGACGGCGAGGAGCACCCCGCGCACGCCGTGCTCGCGGCGATCGGCGCCGCCCCGCGCACCGCCCTCGCCGAGGCGGCCGGGCTGGAGCTGGCCGACCGGGCGCACGGGGGCGGGATCGCGGTGGACGAACGGCTGCGCACGTCCGACCCCGACATCCACGCGGCCGGGGACGTCGCCTCCTTCCCGCACGCCCTGTTCGGTACCCGGCTCCGCGTCGAGCACTGGGCCAACGCCCTGAACGGCGGCCCGGTCGCCGCCCGCGCGATGCTCGGCAAGGACGTCGGCTACGACCGCGTGCCCTACTTCTTCACCGACCAGTACGACCTGGGCATGGAGTACAGCGGCTGGGCGCCGCCCGGGTCGTACGACGAGGTGGTCATCCGGGGCGACGCGGGTAAGCGGGAGTTCATCGCGTTCTGGGTCCGGGAGGGCCGGGTGCTGGCCGGGATGAACGTGAACGTGTGGGATGTCACAGAACCCGTCCAGAACCTCATCCGTTCCCGGGCCCGGGTGGACACGGACGCGCTCGCCGACCCCCACGTGCCCCTGGACCGCCTGGGTTCCTGATCTCCGCGGCCACCGGGACTGTCGTACGGGCCCCGTAGAATCGCATCGTGGCAGGACGGATCAACGACGAGGACGTGAAGGCGGTACGGGACGCGGTCCCGATCGACGCCGTGGTCTCCGAGTACCTCCAGCTGCGCAACGCCGGTGGCGGCAACCTCAAGGGACTCTGCCCCTTCCACGACGAGAAGTCGCCGTCCTTCCAGGTCAGCCCGAGCAAGGGCCTCTTCCACTGCTTCGGCTGCCAGGAGGGCGGCGACACCATCACCTTCGTCATGAAGGTGGACCACCTCTCCTTCTCCGAGGCGGTGGAGCGGCTCGCCGCCCAGGCCGGCATCACCCTGCGCTACGAGGAGGGCGGATACAACCCCGCCCACCAGCGCGGCGAGCGCATCCGCCTGGTCGAGGCGCACAAGATCGCCGCCCAGTGGTACGCCGAGCAGCTCGCCGGCGGCGCCGAGGCCGAGGCCGGCCGGGTCTTCCTCGCCGAGCGCGGCTTCGACCAGGCCGCCGCCGTCCACTTCGGCGTGGGCTACAGCCCCCAGGGCTGGGACCACCTCACCCGCTATCTGCGCGGCAAGGGCTTCACCGACAAGGAACTGATCCTGTCCGGCCTCTCCCAGGAGGGCCGCCGCGGCCCCATCGACCGGTTCCGGGGCCGTCTGATGTGGCCCATCCGGGACATCGGCGGCGAGGTCGTCGGCTTCGGCGCCCGCAAGCTGTACGAGGCGGACAACGGGCCGAAGTACCTGAACACCCCCGATACGGCGATCTACAAGAAGTCCCAGGTCCTGTACGGCATCGACCTGGCCAAGCAGCACATCGCCAAGACCAGCCGGGCCGTCGTGGTCGAGGGCTACACCGACGTCATGGCCTGCCACCTGGCCGGGGTCACCACGGCCATCGCCACCTGCGGCACCGCGTTCGGCGGCGACCACATCAAGATCCTCCGCCGACTCCTGATGGACAACGGCTCGGCCCGGGTGATCTTCACCTTCGACGGCGACGCGGCCGGCCAGAAGGCGGCCCTGCGCGCCTTCGAGGACGACCAGAAGTTCGCCGCCGAGACCTACATCGCCATCGCCCCCGACGGCATGGACCCCTGCGAGCTGCGCCTGGCCAAGGGCGACGAGGCCGTCGCCGACCTGGCCGAACCGCGCACACCGCTGTTCGAGTTCGCGCTGCGCCAGATCGTCGCCCGCTACGACCTGGACACCCCGGCCGGCCGGGCCGCCGCCCTGGACGAGGCCGCCCCGGTCGTCGCCCGCATCAAGAACAGCGGCGCCCAGCACGAGGTGGCCGTCGAACTGGCCGGGATGCTCGGCATCCTCGACACCCAGTTCGTGGTCAAGCGGGTCGCCCAGCTCGCCCGCTGGGCCCGCGAACGCGGCGGCAAGGGGGCCCCGCAGCAGCAGTCCCGCGGCCCGCGGCAGCAGTGGGAGTCCGGACCCCGCACCGCGGCCCCGTCCGGCCCGGCCCTCACCCTGCGCAACCCGGTCTACGCCGCCGAGCGCGAACTGCTCAAACTCGCCCTCCAGCGGCCCGACCTGGTCTCCCCGGCCTTCGACGCGTACGGCGTCGACGAGTTCACCGCACCGCCCTACGCCGCCGTACGCCGGACCATCGCGGAGGCTGGCGGCGCCGAGTACGGCGTCGAGGACGGACAGGAGTACCTGGTCCGGGTCCGGGACGCCGCGCCCGACGACACCGTCCGCGCGACGGTCACCGAACTGGCCGTGGAGCCGATCCTGCGCCGCACGGTGGACGAGGCGTACGCCGGCACGGTGCTGGTGCAGATCCGCCGCCGGGCCGTGGAGCGCCGCATCCGTGACATCCAGTCACAGCTCACCCGTCTGTCCACCGGTGGCGACCCGGCCCAACTGGCCGCCGTGCAGAACGAGATGTGGGTCCTCCAGCAGTACGACCGGAACCTGCGGGAACGGGGCGCGCAGGCGCTGTGAGGGACCTGCCCTCTCCACGCGGCCTCCCGCGGCATCACCGGCGCCACCGTCCGCGGTTGCCGGGCGCATAGTCCGGCGGGCCGGGTCACCACCGCGTCACGGACCGGACGCAAAAAGTCACCGCACGACCCTCGTGACAGCGATGTGTCGTACCCCACACTGGGTGCGGCGCCCGCGTCCGGCGGTGCCAGCCCCAGGAGCGCATGCCGTCGACTCTCCGCTCCCGAAGTACCGCTGCCGCACCCTCCGCGCAGCGATCATCCTGGAGGTCGCCCCCGTGCAGACCCAGACCCTCACCCAGACCGACAGCAGCGCCGGCGCGACGGCCGACGAGCCCGGCGCGGAGTCCGGAGTCCTCGTGGCCGTCCCCCCGCAGAGCCGCGCTTCCGGCCACCCCGGGACGGGCCAGGACACCGGTGAGCCGGTGGAACCGCCCGCCGAAGCGCTGGCCGAGGAGCCGGAGGAGGCGCCCGAGCCCGTCGGGCCCGTGCCGGCGTTCGCCGCGCGGGCCGAGACCGGCGGACCGTCGGCGGACCTGTTCCGCCAGTACCTGCGCGAGATCGGCCGCATCCCGCTGCTCACCGCCGCCGAGGAGGTCGACCTCGCCCGGAAGGTGGAGGCCGGGCTGTTCGCCGAGGAGAAGCTGAGCAGCACCCCCGACCTGGACAGCCGGCTCGCGCACGACCTGGACCGGCTGGTCGTCATGGGCCGGATGGCCAAGCGCCGCCTCATCGAGGCCAACCTGCGGCTCGTGGTGTCCGTGGCGAAGCGGTACGTCGGCCGCGGCCTGACCATGCTCGACCTGGTGCAGGAGGGCAACCTCGGACTGATCCGGGCCGTGGAGAAGTTCGACTACGCCCGCGGCTACAAGTTCTCCACCTACGCCACCTGGTGGATCCGGCAGGCCATGTCCCGCGCCCTGGCCGACCAGGCCCGCACCATCCGGGTGCCCGTGCACGTGGTGGAACTGATCAACCGGGTCGTCCGCGTCCAGCGCCGGATGCTGCAGGAACGCGGCTACGAGCCGGCCCCCGAAGAGGTCGCCGCCCAGCTCGACCTGCCGCCCGAGCGGGTCCGCGAGGTGCTGCGGCTCGCCCAGGAGCCGGTGTCCCTGCACGCCCCGGTCGGCGAGGAGGACGAGGTGGCCCTCGGCGACCTCATCGAGGACGGCGACGCCGCGAGCCCCGTGGAATCGGCCGCCTTCCTGCTGCTCCGGGAGCATCTGGAGGCCGTGCTCTCCACCCTCGGCGAACGCGAGCGCAAGGTCGTCCAGCTCCGCTACGGCCTGGCCGACGGCCGCCCCCGCACCCTGGAGGAGATCGGGCGCCTGTTCGGCGTGACCCGGGAGCGGATACGGCAGATCGAGTCCAAGACCCTCAACAAGCTCCGCGACCACACCTTCGCGGACCAGCTGCGGGGCTACCTGGACTGACCGGGGCCGCCCACCGGTGCGGGCGGCCCCCGCCGGGATCAGTCCACCTCGGCCACGGCCTGCGCGAACTGCGCCTGGTACAGCCGGGCGTACGCCCCGCCCGCCGCCAGCAGCTCGGTGTGCGCGCCCTGTTCGACGATCGAGCCGTTCTCCATCACCAGGATGGTGTCGGCGTCCCGGATCGTCGACAGCCGGTGCGCGATGACGAACGACGTCCGCCCGTGCGCGAGTTTGGCCATCGCCTTCTGGATCAGCACCTCGGTACGGGTGTCCACGGAACTCGTGGCCTCGTCCAGCACCAGGATCACCGGGTCGGACAGGAACGCCCGCGCGATGGTGATGAGCTGCTTCTCACCGGCGCTGACCCCGGATCCCTCGTCGTCGATCACGGTGTCGTAGCCGTCGGGCAGGGTGCGGATGAACCGGTCCGCGTGGGCCGCCCTGGCCGCCTCCTCGATCTCGCCGCGGGTGACGTCGCGCGCGGCGCCGTAGGCGATGTTGTCCGCGATGGTGCCGCCGAACAGCCAGGTGTCCTGCAGCACCATGCCGATGCCGGCGCGCAGTTCGTCCCGGGACATCCGCCGCACGTCCACCCCGTCCAGGGTGATGTGCCCGGCGGAGACGTCGTAGAACCGCATCAGCAGGTTGACCAGCGTGGTCTTGCCCGCGCCGGTCGGACCGACGATCGCCACCGTCTGCCCGGGCTCCACCGGCAGCGACAGATCCTCGATCAGCGGCTTCTCCGGGTCGTAGCGGAACGAGACGTGCTCCAGGCACACCCGTCCGCGCAGTTCCTCGGGCCGCACGCCCGGCACCGGGTCCGCCTCCTGCTCCTCCGCGTCCAGGAGTTCGAAGACCCGCTCCGCCGACGCGACGCCCGACTGCACCAGGTTCGCCATCGAGGCGACCTGCGTCAGCGGCATCGAGAACTGCCGCGAGTACTGGATGAAGGCCTGCACGTCACCGATGGACAGCGCGCCCGACGCGACCCGGAGGCCGCCGACCACCGCCACCAGCACGTAGTTCAGGTTCGACACGAACATCATCAGCGGCTGCATGACGCCGCTGTTGAACTGCGCCCGGAACGCGGCCTCGTACAGCGCCTCGTTCTGCTCGGCGAACTGCTTCGCCGACTCCTCCTGCCGGCCGAACACCTTCACCAGGGTGTGCCCGGTGTACATCTCCTCGACGTGCGCGTTCAGCTTGCCGGTGGTGCGCCACTGCTGCACGAAGTGCGGCTGCGACCGCTTGCCGACCCGGGTGGCGACCACGAACGACAGCGGAACGGTCACCAGTGCGACCAGCGCCAGCAGCCAGGAGACGTAGAACATCATCACCAGCACGCCGATGATGGTCAGCACCGCGTTGATGAGCTGGCCCATCGACTGCTGCAGCGTCTGCCCGATGTTGTCGATGTCGTTGGTGGCCCGGGAGAGCACCTCACCGCGCTGGCGCTTGTCGAAGTACGACAGCGGCAGCCGCGACAGCTTCGCCTGCACGGACTCGCGCAGCCGGTACATGGTGCGGTTCACGGCCCGGTTCACCAGCCGGGTGGCGACCGCCATCAGCAGACCGGCGGCCAGGAAGGTGCCGAGCGCGAGCAGCAGCACATGCCCGACGGCGCTGAAGTCGATGCCCTGGCCGGGGGTGAAGTCGGTGCCCTTGAGCATGTCCGCGATCTGGCCCTGGCCGCGCTCGCGCATCGACTGGAGCACCTGCTCCTTGGTGGCCCCCGCCGGCATCTGCCGCCCCACGATGCCGGCGAAGACCAGGTCGGTGGCCCGGCCCAGGATCTTCGGGCCGAGCACGCTCAGGGTCACGCTGACGACCACGCACACCAGCAGCGTGAATATGGTGGCCCGTTCGGGCCTGAACTGGGCGACCAGCCGTTTGCCCGAGCCCTTGAAGTCCATCGAGCGCTGGTCGGGACCGCCAGCCATCATGCGTCCCATGGGCCCGGCCATCAGGCGGCCTCCGCTTCCGTCAGCTGGGAGAGCACGATCTCCCGGTAGGTCTCGTTGGTCGCCATCAGCTCGTGGTGGCGGCCGGCGCCGACCACCCGTCCCTCGTCCAGCACGATGATCCGGTCCGCGTCCCGGATGGTGGCCACCCGCTGGGCGACGATCACCACGGTCGCCTCGGCGGTCTCGCGGCCGAGCGCGGAGCGCAGCGCCGCGTCGGTGGCGTAGTCCAGCGCGGAGAAGGAGTCGTCGAAGAGGTAGATCTCCGGGCGCTGCACCAGCGTGCGGGCGATGGCGAGCCGCTGCCGCTGACCGCCCGAGACGTTGGTGCCGCCCTGCGCGATCGGCGCGTCGAGCCCGCCCTCCAGCGCCCTCACGAAGTCCTTGGCCTGCGCGACCTCCAGCGCGTGCCACAGCTCCTCGTCGGTGGCGTCCGGATTGCCGTAGCGCAGGTTGGTCGCGACCGTCCCGGCGAACAGGTACGGCTTCTGCGGCACCAGCCCGACGGTCCGGGCGAGCAGCGGGGGGTCGACGTCCCGGACGTCCACGCCGTCCACGAGGACCTCGCCCTCGGTGGCGTCGAACAGCCGCGGCACCAGGCCGAGCAGCGTCGACTTGCCGCTGCCGGTCGAACCGATCACGGCGGTCGTCTCGCCCGGCCGGGCGGTCACCTCGATGGACTTCAGCACCGGCTCCTCGGCACCCGGATAGCGGAAGCCCGCGCCCCGGATCTCCAGATGCCCGTGCCGGCGCAGCTCGGTCACCGAGGCGACCGGCGGCACCACGCTCGAGTCGGTCCCCAGGACCTCCTCGATGCGCTCGGCGCACACCTCGGCGCGCGGCACCATCATGAACATGAAGGTGGCCATCATCACGGACATGACGATCTGCATCAGGTAGGCGAGGAACGCCGTCAGGTCGCCGATCTGCATCCCGCCGCTGTCGATGCGGTGGGCGCCGAACCAGACCACCGCGATGGACGACACGTTCACCACCGTCATGACGATGGGGAACATCAGCGCGAGCATCCGGCCGGTGGCGAGCTGCATCTCGGTCAGGTCCCCGTTCGCCTTCCCGAACCGGCCCTGCTCGTACTCGTCCCGGACGAAGGCGCGGATCACCCGGTTGCCGGTGATCTGCTCGCGCAGCACCCGGTTCACCGTGTCCAGGCGCGTCTGCATGGACCGGAACAGCGGCCGCAGCCGGCGCACGATCAGCGTCACGGAGATGCCGAGCACGGGGACGACGGCGACGAGCACCGCGGACAGCGGCACGTCCAGGCCGAGCGCCAGCACGATCCCGCCGACGCACATGATGGGCGCCGACACCATCAGGGTGAACGACATCAGGACGAGCATCTGGACCTGCTGCACGTCGTTCGTCGTACGGGTGATGAGCGAGGGCGCGCCGAAGTGACCCACCTCACGCGCGGAGAACGACTGGACCCGGTCGAAGACCGCGCCGCGCACGTCCCGGCCGAGCGCGGAGGCCGTGCGGGCGCCGAAGTACACGGCGCCGATGTTGCACACGACCTGGGCCAGGGAGATGCCGATCATCAGGGCGCCGAAGGACAGGATGTAGTCCGTGTCACCCTTCACGACACCCTTGTCGATGATGTCGGCGTTGAGCGTGGGCAGGTAGAGGGTGGCGCAGGTCTGCAGGAACTGCAGCAGCACCAGGAACGCTATGGGTTTCTTGTAGGGCCTGAGATAGGTCCGCAGAAGTCGTATGAGCACGCTACGTCTCTCGGAGTCGGCGACAGGGGCTGGTCGATGTGCCCTTCGCCCCTATCGTCGGACACTCCACCCGCGTTACCTCAACCGATTAACCCATCGGGGTGCTCTCGCTCGGCGGGGTTCACGGGCGGATCAGGGGCGAAACGCCCCGGGGTGCGTCTGCTCCCGTACCGAGACGAACTGCTGCCGCACCGCCTGACCCACGGCCAGTTCCTCACCCGGCTCCAGCACCTGCGCCGCCGCGCCGTGCCAGGCCGGCGGGGTGCGCGGGTCGAGCGATCCCTGCGACACGCCGAGCGCCCAGGCGGCCTGCCGGGCCGCGCCGATCGCCGCGTAGTCGGCGGGCTGCGGCACGACGACCTGCGCGCCGAACAGCGACGGCGCCGCGGCCTGCACGGCGGGCAGCTCCGCGGCCGCGCCGAGCAGGAAGACACGCCGTACCTCGACGCCCCGCCCGCGCAGCACGTCCAGCGCGTCGGCGAGTCCGCACAGCATCCCCTCGAAGGAGGCCCGCGCCAGGTGCTCGGGCTTCATCGACTCACGCCGCAGTCCGGCCAGCGTGCCCGCGGTGTGCGGCAGGTGCGGTGTCCGCTCACCCTCCAGATACGGCAGCAGCACCAGCCCGTGCGAGCCCGGCGTCGACTTCATCGCCAGGTCGGACAGGCTCTCCAGATCGGGCAGGCCGAGCAGTTCGGCGGTGCCGCGCAGGGTGCGCACGGCGTTCAGGGTGGTGACGACCGGCAGGTGCATGCCGGTGGCGTCGGCCAGGGAGGTGATCATCCCGGACTGGTCGGCGAGCGCCTCCGGGTGCACGGCCATGACGGACCCGGACGCCCCGAGGGAGACGACCGCGTCCCCGAGTCCGATGCCGAGCCCGAAGGCCGCGGCCATGGTCTCCCCGGTCCCGGCGGAGATCAGCAGCCCCTCCGGGGTGGTGCCGGCCGCGTCCGAGGGGCCGATCACCTCGGGCAGCATCGCCTGGTGGCCCAGGGACAGCTCGACCAGGTCGGGCCGGTAGCCGCCGGTGGCCGCCGACCAGTACCCGGTGCCGGATGCCCCGCCGCGGTCGGTGGTCCGCCGCACCGGCCGCCCGAGCAGCTGCCAGACCAGCCAGTCGTGGGCCTGCAGCAGCACGGCGGTGCGCAGCGCGTTCTCGGGCTCGTTCCTGGCGAGCCAGCGCAGCTTGGTCACCGGCTGCGCGGCCTGCGGCACGGATCCGACGGCCTGGGCCCAGGCCTCCCGGCCGCCCAGCGCGTCGGCCAGGTCGGCCGCCGCGACCTGTGCCCGCTTGTCCCCGCCGACCAGGGCGGGCCGCACGGTGTTGCCCTGGGCGTCCAGCGGGACCAGCGCGTTCTGCTGCGCCGAGACCCCGATGGCCTGCACGCCCTCCAGCAGCCCGCCCCCCGCGGCCTCGCCCAGGGAGAGCAGCCAGGCCTGCGGGTCCACGTCACTCGGGCGCCCGCCGCCGTCCGGCGTCTCGACCGGGTGCGGGGCATACCCCTGCCTGAGCACGGCTCCGGTGTCCGTGTCGCAGACCACGATGCGCGTGAAATCGGGTGAGCTGTCCAAGCCGGCGACTATCCCCATGGCGAAAATTCTGCCGCATCGCGGCGCCTGCTTCGGCCGTGGGAGGAGCGGGGCCGCCGGCGCGCGTCACCGGCGGCCGCGCCTCACGTGTTGCTGGTGCCCCAGTCGTCCTCGGGAGTGCCGTTCACGTTGCGCTCGCGCAGGGAGCGCACGCGCTGGGCCACCGAGGCCGGGACGCGGTCGCCCACCTTGTCGCTGACCGTGTGGAACGCCTTGCCCGCGTACTGGCGGCCCTGCTGGGCGGCCGTCTCCGCGGTGTTCCGGACGGCGGGATTCTCCGCGAACCGGCGAGCCGTTTTCTTCAGCTGCTCGTAGCGCTCGCGTCCGGCCCTGGTGCCCAGTACGTAACCGAGGGCCACTCCGGCGATGAACGTAAGCCGGTAGCGCATGGCTGCCACCCTTCCCGTGTCTGAGGTCTCTGGTGCGGCGTCGACGCCGGGGAGAACCGATTGGCGGAGCACCCCCCTGCTTGCGCTAATGTATGTGTCGCAGCGAGCGCGCGCCCCCTGGCGAATACCCAGGTAGGTGCGTTCGATGCAACGAGGCGATCCTCCGTAGCTCAATTGGCAGAGCAGCCGGCTGTTAACCGGCAGGTTACTGGTTCGAGTCCAGTCGGGGGAGCTTCGGTCCTCCGTAGCTCAATTGGCAGAGCAGCCGGCTGTTAACCGGCAGGTTACTGGTTCGAGTCCAGTCGGGGGAGCGCGTTGAACGAGGACCCTCCGGGGTCCTTTTTCATGTCCCTGGGAACCGCCGCCGACCTGGTGAAGTCCTCAAGGTCAGGAAGCAGCGCGGAAGCCGACCATCCGAAGCAGGAGATCGTATGAGCGGCTATGCTGCGGCAGACGGCGCGCACACTTGTACGCGACACGCCGCTATGGGGCGGTAGCTCAGCCGGTTAGAGCAGCGGACTCATAATCCGTCGGCCGTGGGTTCGAGTCCCACCCGCCCCACTCAGTACTACTCCCGCAGAAACGTCTCACCTTCCGGCGCCACGCCGAGGACGCCGATTTTTTTCGCGGCCTGGATCCGCCACCCTGCCGGGCCGCCGGGATCTGGACGAATCGCCCGTGTTCGTCAAGCCGTTCGGCCGACGGCCCTCGAACGGTCATGAGTTGCGGTCATTTTGGCTTGGACATGCCCTGCGCTGGGCACGGACCTCCTAACCGGGAGCCGCCGCGGGGGCCGCGCCGGCAGGAGGAGGGCGTCATGGACCGTCGCATCCGGGTACGTGTCATTCGCCGGCCCGCCGCCCCGCGCGAGCAGGAGATCGACCGCAGGACGCCCTCCGGGCGCATCCTCCCGTACTGACCGCCGTGCGCGCCGTCACCGGCCCGCGCGCCGCCTACGCCCGTCACCGGCCCGCGCCGCCTACCGGCCCGTCACCGGTCCTCGCGGGCCGGCGGCAGGTGGCGGGCCACCGCCGCGCGCAGTGCGGCCCGCAGGGACTCGGGCGGCGCCGGGCCGTCGGGCGCCGTGCTCGCGGTGAGCGCGCCCGCCACGTCGCGCAGCTTGGTGTTGGTGCGCTGGGACGCCTCCCGCAGGATGTCCCAGGCCTGTTCCGAGGTGCAGGAGTGAGCGGCCATCAGGATGCCCCGCGCCTGGTCGATCACCGGGCGGGAGTCGATCGCGTGCCGCAGCTGCGCTATCTCCGCCCGCAGCAGCCGCAGTTGCTCGGCCCGCTCACGGGCCACCGCGGAGGCGCTGCGGGCGGGCGAGCCGGCGAACGGCGCGGGCGGCAGCGGGTCGGTGTCGTCCAGGCCCACCAGTTCCAGCACCCGGCGCGGCTGGCCCCGCCAGCCCGTGACCGAGACCGGTACGCCGCGCCGGCGCCCGTACTCGCCCAGCACGTCCAGGAAGCCCAGGCCCGAGGTGTCCATGAAGGACACGTCCGCCACGTCCACTTCGACCCGGCCGACGTCCGCCGGGAGGGCGGCCAGGGCTCTCGCCGTCGTGGCCGCGCAGCCGTGGACCAGCTCCCCGCGCGCCCGGAGAAAAACCCGGTCACGTTCGGTCCGTCCCTCGACGGCCAGTGCGTCCAGCCATCCGGTGTACGGGTCTCGTGCCGCTGAGGTCATGTCTCCGCCCCGCTTCGATCCTCCTGGCTCGCCCACTCGCCTGCCCCAGCGCCGCGGGCCCTACACCGGCTCGGCGGCCTCAGGGCGCATACTTGGGCTCGTGTTTCCAGTCCCGCCGCAGGACGCCGTGAGCGTGCCGGAGCCGGCGCGGCCCCTGCCGGCCGCCGCCGCACCGCCCGCGGCGGTGCGGCGTCCGGAGGCGGCGGCGTCGTGACCGCCGCCCCGGGACCCTTCGAGAACCCCGCCCTCCTCTACGCGGACACCGAGCAGTACCTCGGCGGCGTCGTGCCGTTCGTACGCGGCGCCCTGGCCGCCGGTGAGCCGGTCGCGGTCGCCGTGCCCGGGGAGAAGCTGCGGCTGATCCGGGACGCGCTGGGCGCCGACGCGGGCGCCGTGCGGTGCCTGGACATGCGGGAGGCCGGACGCAACCCCGGCCGGATCATCCCCGGCGTGCTGCACGCCTTCGCCGACGGCCGTCCGCCCGGCCGGCGCGTGCGCATCGTCGGCGAGTCGGTGTGGGCGGACCGCAGCGCCGCCGAGTACCCCGCCTGCGCCCAGCACAAGGCGCTCGTCAACACGGCGTTCCGGGGCCGCGAGGTGACCGTCCTGAGCCCCTACGACAGCGCGCGCCTGAGCGAGCGGGCACTCGCCGACGCCCACGCCAACCACCCCTTCGTCATACCGCCGGGCGCCACCGAACCCCGCCCCAGCGAGGCCTACGACCCCGAGGGCGTCGTCGCCCGCTACAACCGGCCGCTGCCGTTCCCACCGGTCCCCGGGCCCGCCGTCCTCGCCCTCGCCTACGGCGGCGGCGCCCTCTCCAGGGCCCGGCGCCTCGTCACCGAGCACGGCCGCCGGCTCGGTCTGACCGGCCTGCGGGTACAGGACCTGTCCCTGATCACCGCCGAGCTGACCACCAACAGCGTCGTCCACGGCGGGGGCACGGGGGTGCTCACGGTGTGGGCCGAGGACGGGCACGTGCTGCTGGAGGTCCGGGACCGGGGCAGGCTGACCGATCCGCTGGCCGGCCGCCGTCCCGCCGTCCGTGGCCGGAGCGGCGGCCGCGGACTGCTCCTGGTCAACCTGCTGTCGGACCTGGTCCGGACGTACACGGCGGAGTCCGGCACGACGATCCGCGCCTACCTCGCGCGGTAGCGCGTCCGCCGCCGTCCCGTCGGCCCGCTCCCGCTCAGGCGGCGCGCGGGTTCAGCACGAGGGGTTCGACGTTGCCCTCCAGCATGGCGCCGAGGCCCTGGACCGCGCACAGCTCGGGCCGTTCCGCGATGTACACCGGGACGCCGGTGGCCTGACGCAGCATCTGGTCGAGGCCGGGCAGCAGGGCGGAGCCGCCGACCATCACGATCCCGCGGTCGGTGAGGTCGGCCACCAGGTCGGGCGGGCACTCGCGCAGCACCTTGCCGATGCCGTCCAGGATCGACGTCAGCGGGGTCTGGAGGGCGCTGCGGACGGCCGCCGTCTCGACCCGCACACTGCGCGCGAGCCCGGTGACCACGTCCCGCCCGTGGATCTCCGTCAGAGCCGGCCCGTCCGCGCCGAGCCCGTCGCCGGACAGGGCGAGCTGCAGCGGCCGTACCGCCTGGCTGGGCAGCAGCAGCCGGTGTTCGAGCCGCAGGTGCTGCACGATCGCGTGGTCGACGGCCTCACCGCCGACCGGGACCCGCTCGGCGGTGACGAGCGAGCCGAGGGAGAGCACGGCGACCTGCGTGGCCGCCGCCCCGCACACCATGATCATGCTCGCCTCGGGCAGCTCCACCGGCAGCCCGCACCCCACCGCGGCGGCGATCAGCGTGTCCACCAGCTCGACCCGGCGCGCCCCCAGCCCGACCAGCGTCTCGATCGTCGCCCGCTGGGCGAGCGGGTCCGCGTCGTGCGGCGTGCAGGCCGCCGCCCGCAGCCGGGGCTTGCGGCGCAGGGCACGGCGCATCTTCTCGCCGAGCAGTTGCCGCAGCATGCGCTGCGCCATCTCGATGTCGACGACCGTGCCACCGGAGATGGGCCGCACGACCCTGATGTAACCCGGCGTCCGGCCCGTCATCTTCTCCGCGAACTCGCCCACCGCTATCAGCGCGCCCGTCCGGGTGTTCACGGCCGCGACCGACGGCTGGTCGACGACGAGACCGGCGCCCTTGACATAGACCCGGGTACGGGCGGCCCCCAGGTCGACGGCGAAGTGACAGCGGCGCAACTGCTCCAGGCTGACGGTCACGGCGGATCCTCCCGAGTGCGCGGGGCCTTGGAGGCCGGACGGCGGCTTCCCCCACATCCTCCGGGGGACACCGTCGGCGCGCCTGCGGGAGAGGGCCGGGCGGGGTGCCGCTGAACGGGGGGGCGGGCGCCGGGCCGCAGTTCAGAGGGTCCGCGCGGCGCGCAGCAGGGGGAGGAGTTCCCCGCACGCCGGCAGGGCGGGCGTGAACCCGTTCCGGGGGCGCCGCGCCGACGTGGACGAAGACCATGCCCGCGTACCGAAACCCACGCCGAGCACCGCGCCCGCGCACTCGATCCGGGCGTGCCGGGCCAGCCCCCTCATGAGCGGGAAGCGGGCTCCGGCACGACGGCGGCGGGCGCGGGACGGGCCTGCGGGGACGGTGTGTCCGACTTCCAGCCGAGCCGGACCACGAGCTGTCCCTCCGCCGCGCCCTTGGCGATGACCGCTCCGGCCTCCGCGGTCAGCTTCACGCCGAACTCCAGCTCGACGGAGTCGGGCCGCAGCGAGCCGTCGCGGAAGACGCGCAGGGCGGACTGGGCGGCGGCGCGCACACCGTCCAGGGTGCCCTCGAAGGTGCGTGCGGCCTGTACGGCGGGGTTCTCGCCGCGCGAGACCAGCCGGGTGCCGGTCGCCGGATCCGCGGTCTCCACGACGACGACCGCGCCGTCCTCCGTGGTGAACTCCAGCAGTCTGCCCATAGCGTTCCGCCCCCGTGCTCTCGCCCCTCGGACGGCTTCATTGTGACGGAAGGTCACCCTCGGTGTCCCGGGTTCCGCCGCTCGTCCGCGCTCCCGCTGGCGGGAAGCCGCCAGGACGCCTTTCCGCCACGGACGGTCAACACCGCTGTCACACACGGCACATGACACTCGTCCCAGCACTCGACGCGCTCGACACGAGAAGAGGCGTGGATGACCAGAGGACCAGTCAGGCGTGGGGCGGCCCTGCTGTCGGCGGGGCTTGTGATCGCCCTGCTGCCGAACGGCCCGGCGGCCGCGCGGCAGGCCGTCACCGCGGCACGGCGCACCCCGGACACCGCCACCACCGTCACCCTCGTCACCGGGGACAAGGTGACCGTGACCGACCTGGGGCGGGGGAGGAGGACGGTCACCGTGCAGCGGCCACCGGGGGCCGCCGGCGCCGTGCGGACCCAGGTGAACGGCGGTGAGATCACCGTCGTACCGGACGAGGCGCGGCCGTACCTGCGGGACGGCAGCCTGGACCGGCGGCTGTTCGACGTGAGCGGGCTCATCCGGCAGGGGCTCACCGACGCGAAGGCGGACGCGCTGCCGCTGATCGTGACCTACGGCAAGGGCGCGCGCGCCGCCACCCCGGCCGGCGCCGAGCGGACCCGGTCGCTGCCCAGCCTGCGCGGGGCCGCCGTCGAGGCCGCCCGTGGCCGGACCTTCTGGCGGTCCTTCACCCGGCGCGCGAGCGTGGACAAGGTCTGGCTCGACGGCCGGGTCAAGGCCGACATGGCCGAGAGCAACGCCCAGATCGGCACCCGGTCCGCCTGGGACGCGGGCCTCACCGGCAAGGGCGTCACGGTCGCCGTGCTGGACACCGGCGCCGACCTGACCCACCCCGACCTGAAGGACCGGGTCACCGACAGCCGCAGCTTCATCGAGGGCCAGGAGGTCGCCGACCGCAACGGCCACGGCACCCACGTCACCTCCACCGTCGGCGGCAGCGGAGCCGCCTCCGACGGCGCGGAGCGGGGCGTGGCCCCGGATGCCACGCTCGCGGTCGGCAAGGTGCTCAGCGACCAGGGCTCGGGCAGCGAGTCGCAGATCATCGCGGGCATGGAGTGGGCGGCGCGGGACGTGCACGCCCAGGTGATCTCCATGAGCCTGGGCTCGATCGAGGCCAGCGACGGCACCGACCCGATGGCGCAGGCCGTGGACACCCTCTCCGCGGAGACCGGCGCCCTCTTCGTCATCGCGGCCGGCAACACCGGCGCGCCGTCCTCCATAGGCTCGCCGGGCGCCGCCGACGCCGCCCTCACCGTCGGCGCGGTGGACTCCGGTGACCGGGCGGCCTACTTCACCAGCGCCGGACCCCGGTACGGCGACAGCGCCCTCAAGCCGGACCTCTCGGCTCCCGGCGTCGACATCCTCGCCGCCCGCTCCCGACTCACCGAGGGCGACGGGCCGTACACCACGATGAGCGGCACCTCCATGGCGACGCCGCACGTCGCCGGAGTGGCCGCGCTGCTCGCCCAGGCCCACCCGGACTGGTCCGGCGCCCGGCTGAAGGACGCGCTGATGTCCAGCTCCACCCGGCTGGACGCCTCCCCGTACGTGCTGGGCGCCGGACGGGTCAGCGTGGCGGACGCCGTCAAGGCCGACGTCACCGCCACCGGCAGCGCCGACCTCGGCTTCCACGCCTGGCCGTACGACGACAAGCCGGTGACCCGCACCCTCACCTACCGCAACTCCTCCGACGCCGACATCCGGCTGACGCTGGCCGTCGAGGGCGGACCGCAGGGCGTCGCGACCCTCGCCGACTCCGCCCTCACGGTCCCCGCGCACGGCAGCGCCTCCACCACGGTCACCGGCGACGGCTCGAAGGCCC
Source organism: Streptomyces sp. NPDC056580 (assembly GCF_042793175.1). Classification (NCBI taxonomy): domain Bacteria; kingdom Bacillati; phylum Actinomycetota; class Actinomycetes; order Kitasatosporales; family Streptomycetaceae; genus Streptomyces; species Streptomyces sp. NPDC056580. The sequence goes on from NZ_JBHTVE010000002.1 coordinate 310,639, forward strand.
CGGTCGGCGAGAGCGGCGGGCAGATCGTGGCCTCCGCGCCGGACGGCACCCCGGTCGCGCACACCGTGTTCGGCCTGGTCAAGGAGGAGGAGCGGTACACGCTCACGGTCCACGTCAAGGACCGCGCCGGCGCGGCCACGGCCGCCGACCTCGCCGTGCAGCGGCTCGCCGAGGGCGAGGACGCCCAGCCCGCGCACGTCGGCGACTCCGGCACGCTGAAGCTGCGGCTGAAGCCGGGCACCTACAGCCTGACCTCCTTCCTCGACGTGCGCGGCGGCCACGGCGCCGACTCGCTCGGCCTCGGCTTCCTCGCCGCCCCCGAGATCACCCTCGACCGGGACCGCGACGTCACCCTGGACGGGCGGAAGCTGCGCGAGGTGAAGGCGGACGTCGGCCGGCGCACCGAGACCCGGCAGCTCCTCATGGAGTACGACCGGACGGCGAACGGAGCCGACCTGTTCGGCGCGGTCCAGGTGCCGCTCACCTACGACAGCGTCTTCGCCGCGCCCACCGCGAAGGTCACCGAGGGCGCCTTCGAGTACCGGACCGTCTGGCGGCTCGCCAAGCCGTTGCTCGCGGTCAAGGGCGTCGGCGAGGCGACCGTGCAGGCGGGCGGCTCGCTCGTCGAGGGCCGCACGAAGCTGCCGCTGACCGACGTCGGCGACGGGCCGGTCACCGGGGCCGCGGGCAAGGCGGTGCTCGCGCACCTCGCCGACGGCGCCGACCCGGCCGCGCTGGCCCAGGCGGCCCAGGACGCGGGCGCGAAGGCGCTGTTCGTCACGGACGACGCCCCCGGCCGGCTGATGGCCTGGTGGGGCACGGACGACAACGCCGACCGGCCGTTGCAGATCGCCACGGTGAGCAGGGCGGACGCGGCCCGGCTGCGGGCGGCCGGCAAGGTCGACATGACCGGCACCCGCAACTCCCCGTACGTGTACGACCTGTCCGAGGGGCACCCCGGAGCGATCCCGGACCGGGACCTCACCTACGCGCCCTCCGGACGCCAACTGGCCGCCGTGCACACCCGGTTCCACGCCGCCCGGCCGGTGAGCGGCGGTGAGTTCCGGTACTCGATCACCGGCACCTTCCCCATAGGCCTCGGCTTCCAGGAGCGCGTCGACCTGCCTTTCGAGCGCACCGACTACGTCTCCGCCGGCCCCGGCCAGCTCTGGCACGAGTCCGTCACCGCCCGCGACGGGGCGCTCGAGGAACGCAGCGGACTGGTGCGCTACGCGGGCGGCTCGCGGCCGGAGCTGAACTGGTTCCGTCCGGTGTGGCACCCGTGGCTGGGCACCGGCCTCGGCTGGGGGCAGCAGCGCGCCGGGAACCAGATCCAGCTGAACACCCCCGGCTGGGGCGACTCCGGGCCCGACCACACCGGTTTCGGCGACGTGTGGAGCGAGGGCAGCGGGATGAGCCAGACCACCGCCGTCTACCTCGACGGCACGCTGGTCGACCGGCGGACCAGCTCCGGCGCCTACGTGTGGGACGCGCCCGCCGACGAGCACACCTACAAGGTGGTCACCGACACCGCTCTGGACCCCGGCCTCTGGAAACCGGGCACCGAGGGCCACAGCGAGTGGACGTTCCGGTCCGAGGCCACCCCGTGGGACCGCTGGACCTACCTGCCGCTGATCAACCTCGCCTTCGACGTCGACACCGACCTGGCCGGCACGGTGCCCGCCGGGCACCGCGTACCGGTCGGGATCGCCGCCTCCTACGTGGCGAAGGCCTCCGGCACCGGAACCCTCGGCGGCGGCCGGCTCGAGGCGTCCTACGACGACGGCGCCACCTGGCGCACGGTCCCGCTCACCGCGGACCGGAGCGCCTCCTGGCACGGCACCCTGACCGTGCCGCGCGACGCCACCCACGTCTCCCTGCGGGCCTCGGCCCGGGACGACAGGGGCGGCTCGGTCACCCAGGAGATCACCCGGGCGGTGGGGGTGCGGTGACCGTGGGAGCGGGGGCGGTCCACGGGCCGCCCCCGCTCCGCGGGCCGGTCGGGGGCCTCAGGGCCCGGGGTGGTACATGACGCCCCGGATCACGCCCAGCTCCACCAGGTCCTGCGGGCGGATGCGCAGCTGTCCCGCGGTCGCCTCCACCTCCTCGGGCGCCCGCTTCAGGATGGCCGCCGCCAGTTCCGGGGCGATCACCGAGAAGTAACTGTCCGGGGTGGCCCAGGTGTTGCCGGGCGCGGCCAGCGCGAGGGCCCCGCCGGAGCCGCCCTCGCCGATGACCAGCGTGGTGATCGGCACCCGGGCGGCCGCCACCGCCCCGAACACCTCGGCGATCGCGGCGCCGGCCCCCTGCCGTTCGGCCTCGGCGTCATTGGCCGCCCCCGGCGTGTCCACCAGGGTCAGCACGGGGATGTCCAGCCGGTCCGCCAGCCGGATCAGCCGGGCCGCGGTCCGGTACCCGGCGGGCCGGGTCGCCGTCCCGGTCTGCGCGGCGTAGGCCACCGTACGGCCGTCCCGCTCGCCGAACCCGCACAGCATGCTCTCGGGGTCGCTGCCGCCGCAGCGGTCGCCGTGCACGGCCACCCGGCGGGTGAAGTAGGTGTCCAAGTAGGCCCGGGCGCGAGGCCGTTCGGCGGAGCGGGCCCGCAGGACGGCCGCCCAGCCGGTTTCCGGCAGGGCGGGCGCGCCCAGCGCGTGCGGCGCCGGGGCCTCCCGCGCCGGGGCGGTGAGCAGCCTGAGCCAGAGACCCAGCGTCCGGCGCAGCTCTTCGGGCGGTACCACCGCGTCCGCCGACCCCGCGGCCACCTGTGCCTCCGCCGTGTAGGCGGCCGGATCCGCGTCCGGCGGCCGCACCCGGGAACCGGCGAAGCCCACCTGGGCGCCGGGGAGCGCCAGGACCACGTCGGCCCCGGCGCCCAGGGTGGCCCAGCCGCCGCCGGTCGTGGGGTCCCGCAGTACCGCGATCTGCGGCAGCCCCGCCTCCCGGGTGAGCGCCGACTCGCGGGCCACCCGCTGGAGCTGGGTCAGCGCGAGCATGCCCTCCTGCATCCGGCTGCCGCCGGTGGCGACCAGCGGCACGACCGGCAGCCGGTGGGCGCGGGCGTGCCGGTACGCGGCCTCCAGGCGGTCGCCGGTGCGCTCGCCGAGGGAGCCGCCGAGGAAGCCGAACTCGAAGGCGATCAGCACCGCCCGGGTGCCGTCGACGCTCGCGGTGCCGCACACCACGGACTCGTCCTCGCCGGTGCGCTCGGCGGCTGCGGCGCGCGCGGCGTCGTAACCCTCCCAGGAGAGGGGGCCGTCGGCCCCGAAGCCCCTGACCGGACGCGGGAGTTCGGCGAAGCTCGCCCCGTCCGCGACCAGCGCGAGTATCTCCCGTGCGGACCGCCGCTCAGGCATCGGCCACCAGCGCCCGCTTCATGATCTTCCCCATGTCGTTGCGGGGGAGGACGTCCAGGTGGCGGACCACGCGCGGCCGCTTGTGCGGGGCGAGCCGCCGGGCCACGTGATCGGCGAGCTCCGCGTCGGACGGCGGCGCCTGCAGGTCGGAGGGGACGATCCACGCCACGATCCGCTCGCCCAGGTCCGCGTCCGGCTCCCCGGTGACCGCCGCCTCCCGCACCCCTGGATGCTCCAGCAGCGCGTTCTCGATCTCACCCGCCCCGATCTTGTAACCGCCGCTCTTGATCAGGTCGGTGGCCTTGCGCCCGACGATGCGGACGTAGCCGTCGGGCTCGCGCACCGCCATGTCGCCGGTGCGGAACCAGCCGTCCGCGGTGAACGCGGCGGCGGTGGCGTCGGGCCGGTTGAGGTACTCGGTGAACAGGTTCGGGCCGCGCACCTGGATCTCGCCGACGCTCTCCCCGTCGAACTCCGTGAGCGGCGTGCCGTCCTCCTCCACCAGCCGCAGCTCCACCCCCGGCAGCGGCACCCCGACCGTCCCGGCACGGGGCTCGCCGTCCGCCCGGACGCTGGTGTTCATGAGCGTCTCCGTCATGCCGTACCGCTCGATCACCCGGCGGCCGGTCGCGGCGGCGATCCGCTCGTGGTCGTGCACGGGCAGCGCGGCGGAGCCGGAGACCAGCAGCCGGGCCCCGGCGAGCGCCTTGGCCAGCTCCGGGTCGCCCGGGAGGGCCTCGGCGATGCGGTGGTACATCGTCGGCACCCCGAAGAGCATGGTCGCGCCCGCGTTCAGCTCGCGCGCCACGCCCTCGGTGCCGAACCGCCCCAGGTGCCGCACCGAGCCGGCCCGGCGCAGCGGGCCGAGGGTGCCCAGCACCAGCCCGTGCACATGGAACAGCGGCAGCCCGTGCACCAGCACGTCCCGTTCCGTCCACTGCCAGGCGTCGGCGAGCGCGTCCAGGGTCGCGGTCAGGGCCCGGCGCGGGAGGACCGCGCCCTTGGGCGGCCCGGTGGTGCCGGAGGTGTAGACGACCAGCGCCGGGTCGCCGTCGCCGGCCGCGTACTCGGGCAGCGGGCCGCGCAGGCCGGCGTCGACGTCCACTCGCGCCAGGCCGGCGAGCGCGGCCGGGAGCCGGTCTCCGGGCGCGGCCAGGACCAGGCCCGGCGCGCTGTCGGAGACGATGTGCGCCAGCTCCTTGTCGCCCGACTTCGGGTTCAGCGGCACCGCGGCCGCACCGGCGAGCAGCGTGCCGGTGACCGCGACGGCGGTCTCCAGCTCCGGGGTCGCCCACACGGCGACCCGGCCGGCGCCGGCCAGGCGCGCGGCGAGCGCGCCGGCGGCGCCCGCGAGCTCGCCGTAAGTCAGAGACCGCTCGCCGAACCGCAGGGCGACCCGGTCGCCCGGGCCGTCCACCAGGGCGGGGAAGAGGGAGGACACGCGGCGCACTCCTTGGACTCGGGGGCTTCGGCCCTCCCTTCCTACACCAGCCGCCGCGTTCCCACGACGGCGCTCAGATCCGCCGCGAGCCGCACCTCGGCCGAGCGCAGCGCGGGATGCCGCAGCCAGTGCAGCCGCGCCCGGTCCACCACGCCCTCGTGCAGCGGCGGCCAGCCGGTGGCCGGGGTGAAGTCGTCGACGACGACCGTCCCGCCGGGCGCGAGAAGTTCGGCCACGTCGGCCGGCGCGTCCCCCGGCGCCTTGCCCTGCCCGCCCCCGTCGAGGACGAGCAGGTCGAACGGGCCGTGCCCGGCGATCCGCCGCCAGTCGCCGGTGAGCACGCTGACCGCGGGCCGGTCCGCGAAGACCGCGGCGGCGAGCCGCGCCCGCTCGGGGTCCCGCTCCACGCTGTACAGCCGCACCCCCGGCCGCGCCCCGGAGGCCAGCCAGGCCAGGCCCACGCCCAGGCCGGTGCCGGTCTCCCCGATCCGGGTCCCGGCAGCGCCCGCCAACGCGTGCAGCAGACGGCCCTGTTCGGGCCGGCACGAGTGGGGGAAGCCGTGGGCGCGGGCCGCGGCCAGGGCGTCCCGCACGAGCGGGGGAAGCCCGGCCGCACCGCTGTACGCGTCAGTGCCGTCGGTCGCCATCCGGCCTTTCTAGCCGACCGGGGCGGACGGCACGGCACCTCGCGGCGTTGTCGCATCACCCGAGCACATCAAGTACGCGGGTGATGCTCCGCCTTGCGATGCACCGCACCGGACGCCGCGAGCTTTCAGGCGAACCTTTCCGGCCACAGCACTAGCCGACCGGGGCGGACGGCGCGGCGGCGACGACGACATCTGCCACGACACAGCTCACGTTGTCGGGGCCGCCGGCCGTGTTGGCCGCGTCGATCAGCACCCCCGCGGCCGCCTCGGGGTCCGCCGCGCCGGCGAGCAGCTCCTTTATGCGCGCGTCGGCCACGACCCCCGTCAGACCGTCCGAGCACAGCAGGTACCGGTCGCCCTCGCGGGCCTCCTGCAGCCGCAGGTCGGCGGCCACGGCCGGACCGTCGGCGCCGAGCGCCCGCAGCAGCAGGGCGCGCTGCGGATGGCTCCGCGCCTCCTCGGGGCTCAGCCGTCCCTCGTCGATCAGCGACTGCACGACGCTGTGGTCGTGGCTGATCCGGAACAGCTCGCCGTCCCGCAGCAGATACGCCCGCGAGTCCCCGATGTGCACGAGCGCCAGCTTCGAGCCCGTCCACAGCAGCGCCGTCAGCGTGGTGCCGGCCTCCTCGCCCCCGTCCGCCAGGTCCCGTACCGCCTCGCCGGCCGAACGCACCGCGTCCTCCAGCAGGTTCAGCACGTCACCGGCGCCCGGCGCCTCGCCCTCGTCCAGGAACCTCAGCGCCTCGACGGCCGCGCTGCTCGCGGGCGCCCCCGCCGGGCCGAAGCCGTCGGCGACGGCGAGCAGCCTGCGGCCCGCGTACACGCAGTCCTGGTTGGACGCGCGGACGTGCCCACGGTCGGAGTGGGCGGAATAACGCAGTTCCAGCATGGTGGTGTGGTCCCTTCTCGACTCTGCGGTCAGTTCGTCGACGAGGAACGCGGCGAGATCCCGCCGTGCGGCCGTCTCCGCCTCGACCCGCGCCCAGTAGGCCCGGACCTCGCGCGCGGCGTCCGCCGCGGCCAGGTCGCAGACCGCGCGGATCTCGGCCAGCGGCATGCCCAGCCGCCGCAGCCAGGCCACGAGCCGGGCCCGCCGGAGCTGCCGCACGGTGTAGTAGCGGTAGCCGGTGTCCGGGTCGACCCGGGCCGGCCGCAGCAACTCAAGCTCGTCGTACAGCCGCAGCGCCTTCGGCGACAGCCGGCTCGCCTTGGCGAAGGCGCCGATCGTCAGCAGCTCCATACGGTCCTCAGCTCCACAGGGATCCCGTCGTCGGAGGAGCACCGTCCAGGGCGACGGCGCGTTCCTCGCTTCCGCCACCGATGCTGGGGCTTCCCCGAAGGGGAAGGTCAAACGGGCTGTCCCGGTTCCCGGCACGGTTGTTAGCCTGCGGCTGATCGAACCGCCGTACGACAGGGAGCCCGCCGTGCCCCGTATCGCCCTCGCCACCTACGACCCCGGCGACCGGCCGGGCAAGGACCGCGACCTGCCGGTGCTGGTGGACGCCCTGCGGGCGGCCGGGGCCGACGCGCAGGCCCGGTACTGGGACGACCCGGCGGCCGACTGGGGCGGCTACGACCTCGTCGTCATCCGTTCGACCTGGGACTACAGCTGGCGTGCCGAGGAGTTCGGGGCGTGGGTGGAGCGGGTCGGCGGCCTGACCCGGCTGGCCAACCCGGCGGCCGTGGTGCGCTGGAACTCCGACAAGCGCTACCTCGGCGAGCTGGCGGCGGCCGGCGTGCCGACCGTGGAGACCCGGTACCTCGCCCCCGGCGAGCCTGCCGACCTGCCCGGCGGCCACGAGTACGTGATCAAGCCGACGTCCGGCGCGGGCGCCCGGTTCGCCGCCCGCTACACCCCGGACCGGCACGAGACGGCCCTACGGCAGCTCGCCCGGATGCACGCGGAGGGCTTCACCGCGATGGTGCAGCCGTACCTGCGGAACATAGACGTCAGCGGGGAGCGGGCGCTGCAGTTCTTCGGCGGGCGCCTGCTGCACGCCAGCCGCAAGGGGGCCGTCCTCGCGCCCGGCACCCCCTACGACGCCGAGAAGGTGGCCCACCCGGGCCTGGAGCGCTGGCAGCCCACGGACGCCGAACTCGCCGTGGCCGAGAAGGCGCTGGCGTCCGTGCCCGGAGCACCCGGGCTGCTGTACGCGCGCGTGGACCTCGTCGACGGGGAGGACGGCCTGCCCCGGGTGATGGAACTCGAACTGGTGGAGCCGAACCTCTTCCTCTTCCTGCACCCCGCCTCCCTGCCCCGGGTCACGGAGGCGATCCTGGCGGCGGCCGGCTGAGCCCGCCCGCGCCGTCCCGGCCCGCGTTCAGTCCCGGACGGCGGTGCGCTGGAGCAGCCCCCAGGTGAACTCGGCGACCACCTCGTGCCGGACGCCGTCCCGGCCGGGCGCCGAGAAGGCCAGGCCCCAGCGTGTGGGGGCGGTGCCCTCCAGCGGACGGGCCGGGGCGAAGGCGCGGGCGGCCTCGTCGACCGTGCAGGACCACGGGGTCAGGTCGTCCAGGGTGCGCAGGGCGGGGGCGGGAGCGCCCGGCGCCCGCACCAGCCACTCGTTCCACACCGCGCCGTCGGGGGAGACCAGCACCTCGAAGCGCAGGTCCGGCCAGAGCGGGAGCGCCCACCGCCGGGCCTCGCAGTCGACGTCCCCGAGGCGGCGCGGGACGACGGACTCCGGTTCGCCCAGCACGGAGCGGTAACGCGCGGCGGCGGAGCGGGACCTGGGGGAGCGGACCATCGCCTGCCAGCGCTTGTTGGCCTCCCGCATCTCCGCGACGGACGCCCCGAGCCGGCGCCGGGCCCCGTCGACCAGGTCCGGGTTGTGGTCGGCCATGCGGCGCAGCAGCACGAGCTGGAAGTCGAGACGCATGACACCCATGGTGCCGTGGAGGCGCCCGGGCCCATTGCCCGGGCAACCCCGCATGGCTAGCCTGTGTTCGTCATGCCGATCGTCTGTTGAAATCTCGAACACAGACGCTTAGACCCAAGGGAGGGGGCCGGACGTGGGACGCCTCGTGCCTGCCGTGACCCGGGCTCTCGACATTCTTGAGCTGTTCCTCGACGGGGACGGGACGCTCTCCGCCCCCGACATCGTGCGCAAGCTGCAACTGCCGCGCACCACCGTGCACGAGCTGGTCACCACGCTCTCCGCACGCTCGTACATCGTGCCCGTGCCGGGCCAGCCCGGAAGGTACCGGCTCGGGGTGCGCCCGTACCAGCTCGGCAGCCGGTACGCCGAGCAGCTCGACCTCGCGGCCGAGGGCCAGCAGGTGGCCCGCTCGGTGGCGGAGACCTGCGACGAGACCGTCCACGTGGCCATCCTCGAAGGCACCGACGTCATCTACATCGCCAAGGTCGACTCCACGCACGCCGTGCGCATGGTGTCGGCCGCCGGCCGCCGGCTGCCCGCCCACTGCACCTCCGTCGGCAAGATGCTGCTCGCCTCGCTGCCCGAGCAGGAGCTGACGGCACGGATACCGGACGGTGCCGAGCTGACCGCGATGACGCCCAACAGCATCACCGATCCCGGCGCGCTGCGCGAGGCCCTCGCACGGATCCGGGAGCGGGGCCTGGCGGTGGAGAGCCGCGAGTCCAACCCGGACGTGTCCTGCGTGGCGGCCCCGGTGCGCGACCGCGCCGGGAAGGTGGTCGCCGCGCTGTCCATCTCGGTCCCCATGATCCGCTGGAGCGACGAGCGCGTGGCCGAGCTCGAACAGCTCGCCGCCAAGGGCGCGGCGGAGCTGTCGGAGCGGCTGGGCCACCGGGGGACGGTGTGAGGGCCCGGGCCGCGGCGGGGTACGAGATCGCCGTACGGGCCGAGGCCGAGCTGGGCGAGGGCCCGACCTGGGACCCGGCGGCCGGCCGCCTCCTGTGGGTCGACGTCCTCGGCATGCGCGTGCACACCTACGACCCCTCCTCCGGCCGCCGGACGGTGCGCACCACCGAGCAGCACGTCGGCGCGGCCAAGCCGAGGGCGGGCGGCGGTCTGGTGCTGAACCTGCGGGACGGCGTCGGCCTGCTGGACCCGGACGGCGCCTTCCGCTGGCTGCACCGCGAGCCGGTCGCGGGCCGCCGCGCGAACGACGCGGCGGTGGCCCCGGACGGGGCGCTCTGGGCGGGCACGATGCGGTACGACGAGGCGACGGGGGGCGGCACGCTCTCCCGGCTGACCGGCGACGGCGACGTGCGGACGGTCCTGCCCGGCGTCACCGTCAGCAACGGCCTGGGCTGGAGCCCCGACGGCCGGCTGATGTACTACGCCGACACCCCGACCCGGCGGGTGGACGTCTTCGACCACGACGCGGAGGGCGCGGTCCGGGGGCGGCGGCCGCTGGTGGAGATCGAGGAGGGTGCCGGGTTCCCGGACGGGCTCACGGTCGACGCGGACGGGTGTGTGTGGGTGGCGCTGTGGGGCGGGGGCGCGGTGCGGCGGTACACGCCGGGCGGCGAGCTGGATCTCGTGGTCGAGGTGCCGGCGCCGCTGACCACCGCGTGCGCGTTCGGCGGGCCGGACCTGACGGACCTGTACATCACCACCGCCCGCGTGGGGCTGCCGGCGCCGCATCCCGTCTCCGGTTCGGTGCTGGTGGTGCCGGGGGCGGGACGGGGGGCGCCGCAGCCGGCGTTCGCGGGGTGAGGCCGCTCATCGCCGGGTAGGGCCCGGCTCGTGACCCCGTGGCGGCACGTCGCCGCCGTCGGCCGCCGGCACGGGGTGTTCCGCGTGCCCGCGGCCCACGGCGGCGCACACGCCTGCGAGGTCTGCTCGACCCATTGACGCGCAAGCGCTTCGATCCTACGGTCCCGTTCGAGGTTACGGGCTTGATCCGAAATATCGAACAGCAGTGACCGCGGCCCGGCCGGCCGGACGAGGCGGGCGACCGGCCGGAACGCGCCCCGCGGACGCCCGCCACGCCCCAGCCACCGACCCCGGAAGGCACGCATGAGCAGCCGCACCGCCCGCTTCACCCTCGACCCCGCCTTCACCGTCGGCGCGGTGAACCCCCGCCTGTTCGGCTCCTTCGTGGAACACCTCGGCCGCTGCGTCTACACGGGCGTCTTCGAGCCCGGTCACCCCGCGGCCGACGCCGAAGGGCACCGCACCGACGTCCTCGACCTCGTCCGCGAACTCGGGGTGACGGCGATCCGCTACCCCGGCGGCAACTTCGTCTCCGGCTACCGCTGGGAGGACTCCGTCGGCCCCGTCGAGGACCGGCCCCGCCGGCTCGACCTCGCCTGGCACTCCACCGAGACCAACCGGTTCGGCCTCTCCGAGTACATCGCCTTCCTGCGGAAGATCGGGCCGCAGGCCGAGCCGATGATGGCCGTCAACCTCGGCACCCGGGGCGTCGCCGAGGCCCTGGAACTCCAGGAGTACGCCAACCACCCGGCCGGCACCGCCCTCGCCGACCTGCGCGCCGCCCACGGCGACAAGGAGCCCTTCGGCATCCGGCTGTGGTGCCTCGGCAACGAGATGGACGGCCCCTGGCAGACCGGCCACAAGACGGCCGAGGAGTACGGCCGGATCGCGGCCGAGACGGCCCGGGCGATGCGCCAGCTCGACCCCGGGGTCGAACTGGTCGCCTGCGGCTCCTCCAGCCAGGCCATGCCCACCTTCGCCGAATGGGAGGCCACGGTCCTGCGGGAGACCTACGAACTCGTCGACCTCATCTCCCTGCACGCCTACTACGAGCCCGTCGACGGCGACCTCGACTCCTTCCTCGCCTCGGCGGTCGACATGGAGTCCTTCATCGAGAACGTGGTGGCCACCGCCGACCACGTGGGCGCCCGCCTGAAGTCCGGGAAGAGGATCAACCTCTCCTTCGACGAGTGGAACGTCTGGTACCTCTCGAAGTGGCAGGAGCACGCGCGGGGCATCGACCAGGGCGACTGGCCGGAGGCCCCCAGGCTCCTGGAGGACAACTACAGCGTCACCGACGCCGTCGTCCTCGGCTCGCTGCTGATCGCCCTGCTCCGGCACGCCGACCGGGTCACCGTGGCCTGCCTGGCCCAGCTCGTCAACGTGATCGCCCCGATCATGACCGAGCCAGGCGGCCCGGCCTGGCGGCAGACCACGTTCTTCCCGTTCGCCCAGGCCTCCCGGTACGGGCGCGGCGAGGTCCTCGACGTCCGCGTGGACTCGCCGACGTACCGGACGCGCAAGTACGGCGAGACCGACCTGCTGCACGCCACCGCGGTGCGCGCGGCGGACGGCACGGTCACCGTCTTCGCGGTCAACCGCGGCCGCACCGGGCCGCTGCCGCTGGAGGCGACCCTGAACGGCCTCGGCCTGACCGCCGTCACCGAGCACAGCGCCCTCGCGGACGCCGACCCCGACGCCCGCAACACCCTGGACGACCCGGAGCGGGTCACCCCGCACCCGGTCCGCGGGACCGCCCTCGCGGGCGGCGTCCTCACCGCCGTGCTGGAGCCGCTGTCCTGGAACGTGATCCGGCTGGCGTAGGCCGGGGCCCGGCGCCGGGGCTCAGCGGCCGGGGGAGGGCACCGGGTTCACCGGTGTCCCGCCGGCCGCCGTGCCCAGCAGGGTCAGGCCCACCTTGCCCGGACCGGACTCCGTGGTGAACTCCGACAGCACCGCCAGCGCCAGGGTGTTGGTGCCACGGGTGCGCAGGATGCCGTTCGGCAGCACGAAGGTGTGCTGCGGGCCGACGTTGTTGATGTACTGGCCCATGTTCCAGCCGTTGAGGAAGATCTGCGTCCGGTAGGCCCGGTACGGGTCGTCCTCCAGCGTCAGGCCGATCGAGGCGTCGATGTCGCCCGGCACGGACAGCCGGAACGTGGTCCGGTACCAGGTGACGCCCTGCCGCCGCTCGGCCCGCGGGAAGGCGACCGGCTTCCAGTCCCGGTCGGGGAAGCCGGGCAGGTGCCAGCCCTCCCGCTCGCCGAACAGACCGCCGTTGTTCTGCGGCCCGCGCACCGGGTCCGGCGCCGTCTCGCCCTGGATGCGCCACGTCACCGTCGGCGAGGCCCCCTTGAAGAGGGCGGCGGTCAGCCCGCGGGCCGCCTTGTGGGTGTCAAGCGCCTTGCCGTCCTGGTCGTGCTGCATCCGCCGGACCAGCACCGACAGCACGTGCTGCCCGGATCGGCGCAGCCGCCCGGGCACGGGGAACACCGCCGTGGCGTCCCAGCTCCCCTTGCGGACGGTGGTGTCCTTGTCCGGCACCGGCATCCGGTGGGTGCCCAGCGGCTCCCCGTCCAGCCAGGCCATCAGCAGCCCCTGGGTGCCGGTGGTGTAGGCGAGCGAGACCTCCTCCAGGCCGGAGGCGTCCGCGAAGGCGCCCCGGTACCAGACGTCCCCGTAGTGGAAGCCGTAGTCGTCCGCGAACAGCACCGGCCCGCCCTTCGGTACGGGCGTCGTGCTGAACGAGGCGGTCCGGTCGGCGACCCGCCACTTCGAGTCGTCGAAGTTGGGGCCCGCCTCCGGGTTCTCGGTCCGCGTCCGCCAGCCGCCCAGCGCGGGCAGCGCCACCTCCGGCACGGCGGGCAGCAGCCCGGTCGTCATCAGGCTGCCGGACATGGTGACCCGGGTCGGCACCTTGCGCCCGTTCCACACCAGGCCGGTGACGCCTCGCGGCCCCCACACCTCCACGCTGGTCGTCCCGGTGACGTCACCGGTCAGGTGGACCTCGGAGCCGCGCACCTCGGCGTGGCGCAGCAGCGCCGGGCCGTACACCAGCAGCGTCCCGGACGGGGTGTCATACGGGAACATGCGCACCGAGGTGGCGTCGTCGGCGAAGAGCAGCAGCAGCGGGGTGTCGCTCTCGCCCTGTGCGACCGACACCCGGGTCAGGCCGCCCTGTCCGAGGGGCACGTTCACATGGAGCTTGTCGCTCTCGAAGGTCCAGGCCGCCTCCGGGTCGAGCCGCATGACCAGCGGCTCGACCGGGCACTTCAGCACCAGCTCCGCCATGTCGTCGCGGCGGCCGGCGAACACGGCGATCTCCTGCTGCCCGACGGTCAGGCACATCACGGGCTGCGCGGTGCTGTACTTCAGCGTCCGGCTGCCGAGGGAGAGCCCGGTGGTCAGCATGCGGGCGTCACGCGCGGGCACGGTGATCCGCAGCTTGCCCTCGTGGGTCGGCAGGTCGGTGGTGACCGGGGCCGAGCCGTCGTTGCGGGCCACGTACACATGGCTGCCGGTGTCCGGGTTGGTCAGGTGGTAGACCTTCAGCCCCTCCGCCTTCACGTCGGCCGCCCGGTCCAGCCGGGCGAAGTCGGGCACGCGCTGCAGCAGGTGCCCGAGCTGGTGCAGCGGGGCGATCTTCTCGGTGACGTTGCGGCCCTCGTCGATGGCCGCCCCGTAGTCGTACGAGGTGTAGACGACCGGCGCGGGCAGCCAGCCCCACGAGGTGCCGCCGAAGGCCATGTACACGTTGTGCAGGGTGAGGCCGTTGGCGAGGTTGGTGAGGTAGAAGCGGCGTTCGTAGGCCGCGTCCCGGGTGCGCCGGGCCTCGGCGTAGCCCTTGCCGTCGAACCAGGCTCCGCCCCACGGGTCGAACCAGCCGCCGCCGAACTCGGGCACGAACCCGGGCGTGTGCGGCGAGGCGGTGGCGCCGCCGGTGAGCCCGCCGGGCCCGTAGTGCCCCCAGTCCGGCGGCACCTGGGCCGGCGAGGGGTACCCGTCGAAGCCGTACAGCCAGCCGCCCTTCTCGCCACCGGTGTCGAACGTGCCGGGGATCCAGTGGCCGTTACGCCCCTTGTCGTTGTGGAAGAGGGGTACGTCGATCCCGTCGGAGCGGACCTTCTTGTACAGGTGGGACATGTAGTCCCGGCCGGTCGCGTCGTCGACGTGGGAGTCGTACTCGTTCTCGATCTGGTAGAGCAGCACCGTGCCCCGGCCCTGGGTGAACAGGTGCCGGCGGGCGATCCGGTCGACCTGGGTCAGCCACTCGTCGACGTGGCGGAGATAGGCCGGGTCGGCGGTGCGGGCCTTGCCCTGCGCCGCCGTCAGCCAGCCCGGGAAGCCGCCGCCGTCGACCTCCGCGTTGATGTACGGGCCGGGCCGCAGCAGGACGTAGAGCCCGGTCTCGGTGGCCGTGCGCAGGAACAGGTCGAGGTCCCGGACGCCGGTGAAGTCGTAACGGCCGGGGGCGGGGGAGTGGTAGTTCCACGCCACGTAGACGCTGACGGCGTTGAAGCCGTGCGCCCGCATCTTCTGCAGCACGTCCCGCCACAGGGAGGGGCTGGGCAGCCGGAAGGGGTGCATCTCGCCGGACCACACCACCAGGCGCTTGCCGTCGACCAGGAGCGAGTAGGCGTCGTACCCGATCGTGTGGCGCTCGCCGTCGGCGCTCGGCGGGGCCGGCGCCGGACCGGTGGGCACGCTGCGCGCCGCGAACGCCGAGGGCGCCCCGGGGCCGCCGCTGCCGCCCAGGGCGAAGCCGAGCGCGGCCGAGCCGGCCAGGGCACTGAAGGTACGTCTGCTGAGCGCCAAGGTGGATCCTCCCGGGCGATCTTACGGGGGCGCGGTCCGGCCATTCTCCATGGAGACACGCCCCACAATGGACCCATGAGGATCTCGGCGCGGGCGGATTACGCGGTACGGGCGGTGCTGGAGCTGGCCGTACGGGAGGGTAGCGGCCCGGTGAAGGCAGAGGAAATCGCTGTCGAGCAGGACATTCCCCACAAGTTCCTCGAGGGCATCCTCGGTGATCTCAGGAGGGCGGGGGTCGTCGACAGCAGGCGCGGCGGCGGTGGTGGCTACCGGCTGGCCCGGGCGGCGGCCGCCATCACCGTGGCGGATGTCATCCGGGCGGTGGACGGTCCGATCGTCTCGGTGCGCGGGGAGCGCCCGACGGGTCTGGCCTACACGGGCACGGCCCAGCCCCTGCTCCCGCTGTGGATCGCCCTGCGCGCCAATGTGCGCCGCATCCTGGAGGGCGTCACCGTCGCCGACCTCGCGGCCGGATCGCTGCCCGGGCCGGTCGAGGCGCTGGCGGCCGAACCGGCGGCCTGGGAGAACCCCTGAGAGCGCGGTGGACGCCGGGCGCGGAGTGGGCGCCGGGGTACGGGCGGACGCCGGGGCGCGGGCGCGTGAAAAGCCGGAAGTGAATGGCCGGAGTTCGCCCTGACGGGCCGGAGCGGGGCTTTCTACGATGCCCATCGCCTCCCCGCCCTTCACAGGTTCCACACGGTTTCCTCAACGGTGAACGGACGGGTCGGAGGTCGCACCCCCCACTCGACAACCTGGAGAAACCATGGCTGGTGGACTCCTGCTGGGCGGCGCCGTAGCCGCTCTGCTCACCACCGCGCTACCCGCCCAGTCCCCCTCCTCCGTCTTCGACGACCCGCCCCCGGACAAGATCGTCATCGACGTGGCCACGGTGAACGGCTCCGGCTGCCCGGCCGGCACGGCCGCCGTCGCCGTCTCCCCGGACAACACCGCCTTCACGGTGACCTACAGCGACTACCTGGCCCAGGCCGGCGGCAACTCCGACCCCACGGCCTTCCGCAAGAACTGCCAGCTCAACCTGGTCGTGCACGTGCCCCAGGGCTTCACCTACGCGATCGCCAGCGCGGACTACCGGGGCTTCCTCTCCCTCCAGCCCGGCGCGACCGCCGCCCAGAAGGCGTCGTACTACTTCCAGGGCTCCTCGAACACCGCGGCGAAGACCCATCCGTTCAGCGGCGCCTACAACGACGACTGGCAGGCCACCGACCAGACCGACTGGGCCCAGCTGGTCTGGGCGCCCTGCGGGGTGCTGCGCAACTTCAACATCAACACCGAACTGCGGGTGAACGCGGGCAGCACCAGCCCCGGCAAGGTCAGCTTCATGACGATGGACTCCACCGACGGCGACATCAGCACGGTGTACCACCTGGCCTGGAAGGAGTGCCCGCACAGCTAGTGCTGCGACCGGGACGGCCCACCGTGACCGGGAGGCGGCAAGCGGGACGAGCGCACGCGAAACGGCTGGTATTACTGGGGCATGCAGGAAGAGATTGCACGCTCCGCGATCGACACGTTCATCTCCGCGTTCAACGCCTCGGACGACAGCTATGTGACCGCCCTGCTCTCCCAGGCTCTGACCTCAGACGTGGTCTTCTGGGGGCCGTTGGGCCGCAGTGAGGGAATCGCGGCGGTCGAGCGGTTCGTGCTGGACATCCGGAGCCACCCGGCGGGGACCGGCACGATGGTGCGCTGCTCGGCGGTCGACATGCCTGACGAGTGGGCCCGGTACCAGTGGGTCTTCACCACGCCGGACGGAGGTCCCCGCCTGGCGGGAACGGACGTCGTCCATCTGCGGCGGAGCCTCATCGACCAGGTCATCGTCTTCGCGGGGGAGATCGAACCGTCCGCCTCCTGAGTCGTCCTTCTGTCGCTCGAGGGGGCGTCCGCCACAGCGGACGCCCTTCTCTCTGCGGACGCGGGCGCGTTCCTCGCGTCGGGCGATGAGTACGTCGGGGCGGCGGGCCCCTGGGCGGTCAGTCTGCTTACCCGGACAGGCCCGGCCACCGGGCCTCCAGCGATCGGACCGGACGTCGCCGCACATCCGACCGCCACGACCGCCAACCCGGTGCACCTGTGCGGTCACCGCACCAGCCGGCGGCGCCCCCGCCGCCGCGGCGCCCGCTTTCAGCCCGTCCGGTCCATCCCCGCCGCGTTCGGCCAGCTCTGGGCGTTGGGCCAGCCGGTCGCCGGGGCCGGGGTCAGGCCGGCGGCGGGAGCCGGCGCCGGCGGGGCCGTCATGCCGCGCACCTGCGCGGCGGTGAGCCCGCCCCGCGCCGGGACGCCGGGAGGGGTGGGCCCCACGGCGGCGGCAGGCGCGGGCACCGGGGCCGGGGCGGGGACGGGCACCGGGGCCGGGGAGGGTACCGGGGCAGGCGCCGGGTGCGGGACGGGCACCGCGACCGGGGGCGGGGCCATCGCCGCCGGGGCCATCGCCGCCGGGGCCATCGGTGCGGCTGCGGGCGCGGGCACGGGCGTGGGGACCGGCGCCGGGAGGGGGACCGGCGCCGGAGCTTGGGGTGCGGGTGCCGGCGGCGGCGCCTGGGCCGCCGCCGGCACCGGCGTCCCGCCGCCCATCGGCATGGCGGCGGGAAGCGGCAAGCCGGCGCCGGCGGCCTGTGCCGCCAGTCCCTGCACACCGGCTCCGTTGGTCTCGTTCATCAGCCGGTCCACGGCCGCCGTACCCGAGCTGTAGCTGGTCCCGGTGCTCAGCTCGGGTACGGCGGCTCCCCTCCTGGTCCCGTAGAGCACCTGCTCCAGGCCGGACACCAGGCGACGCACGTCGACCTGGGGGCGCACCACGAGTCTCAGGAAGCGGCTGGACGAACCGATCTTGTTGCCGCACTCGCGGACCAGGATCCGGTGCTCGGTGAGCATCCGGTCCCGGACCACGGTGCCCTCCGCGCCGACGGGCAGGCGCACGAAGAGGAAGTTGCCCTGGGAGGGGTAGACGGTGAGGCCGGGCAGCGCGGAGAGGTGGCTGGCCATGTCGAGGCGGTCCCGGCGCACCTGCAGCAGGCTCTGCGCGTACTCCGGACCGTGCTCGCGCAGCATGAACACCACGTGCTCGGCGAAGGAGTTGATGTTCCACTTCGGCAGCATCGAACGGACCCGGCCGGCCAGGGCCGGGTTCGCCACGAGGTAGCCGAACCGGATGCCGTGCAGCCCGAAGTTCTTGCCGAGGCTGCGCAGGACGATCACGTTGGGCCGGAGCATGGCCTCCTGCACCACGCTCGGTTCGGCCTCCGCGTCGGCGAACTCCAGGAAGGACTCGTCGATCACCACCAGGTCGAGGTGCGCCATCGCGTCCATGAACTGCACGAGCTGCTGCTTGTGCAGATAGCCGCCGTCGGGGTTGTTCGGGTTGCAGACAACGGCCGCGCGGGTGCCCCGGGCCCGGATGAACTCGGCGTACTGCGCCAGGTCCAGGCCGAAGCCGTTCGCCTCCTGGAGCGGGAACATGTCCACCCGCTTGCCGGTCTCCATCGGCTGGTCGGTCCAGCGGCCGAAGGTGGGCACCGGCACGGCCAGCGACTCCCGCACCAGCAGGTGGTCGATCCAGGTGATCAGCTCCGTCGAGCCGTTGCCCATCGCCACGCACTGCGGCGGGAGCTGGAGCAGGCCGCACAGTTCGGCGGTGATGGTGTCGGCGCCGCTCGGGTAGTACGTGATGATCTCGCGCAGCCGGACCGCCATCTCCTCGAACATGGCGGGGGTGGGGAAGTACGGGTTGCACGGGATGCAGAAGTCCACCGGGCCCGACCCGTCGCTCTCCCGCGTCAGCGCCGCCATCGAGGGGCTGTGCGCGGCGGCGTTGCGGAACAACGAGGTGACGTTGTCAGGCAAGGGGACCTCCGTCGAAGGGTGGCCCGTGCGGGGGAGCACGGGCCGCCCCTGGATACGCAGGAGGCGCCGGTGACGTTCAACTCGCCGCCGGTGTGAGCCGGTTCACGCCCCGCCGCGCCTCACGCCCCGCCGCGCCTCACGCCCCGAACGTGTGCACCGTGGTCGTCCGGTACGTCTGCCCGGGCCGCAGCACGGTCGACGGGAAGGCGGCGTGGTTGGGGGAGTCCGGGAAGTGCTGGGTCTCCAGGCACAGCGCGTCGCCCTGGCGGTAGGTGCGGCCGCCGGTCCCGGTCAGCGTGCCGTCGAGGAAGTTGCCGGAGTAGAACTGCAGGCCCGGCTGGTCGGTGGCGATGCGCAGGGTGCGCCCGGAGCGCGGGTCGCGGAGCGTGGCGATGTGCTCGGGCCGCGCCGTGACACCCTTGTCCAGCACCCAGTTGTGGTCGTATCCCTTGGCGAGAACCTGCTGTTCGTGCCCGGACCGGATGTCCCGGCCGATCGGCTTGGCGCGGCGGAAGTCGAACGGGGTGCCCGCGACCCGCGCCAGCTCACCGGTCGGGATGAGACCGGCGTCGGTGGGGGTGTACCGGGCGGCGGCGATCGTGAGCTCGTGGTCCTCGATCGTGCCGCTGCCCTCGCCGGCCAGGTTCCAGTAGACGTGGCTGGTGAGGTTGACGACCGTGGCCCGGTCGGTGGTGGCCTCGTAGTCGATCCGCCACTCGCCGCGCCGGGTGAGGGTGTAGGTCACCTTCGAGCGCAGCGTGCCCGGGTAGCCCATCTCCCCGTCGACGCTCGTGTAGTACAGGCGCAGGCCGACGTCGGCGCCGTCGGTGAACGGCTCCACGTCCCACACGCGCTTGTCGAAGCCCTTGGCGCCGCCGTGCAGGCTGTTCACGCCGTCGTTGACGGAGAGCTGGTAGCTCGTGCCGTCGAGGGTGAACAGCCCCTTGCCGATGCGGTTGCCGTAGCGGCCGATCAGCGCGCCGAAGTACGGGCTCTTCGCCACGTAGTCGTCGATGCCGTCGAAGCCCGCCACCACGTTGGCGTGCCGGCCGCGGGCGTCCGGGACCTCCAGCGTCTGGACGACCCCGCCGTACGACAGCACCTTCATCCGGATGCCGCCGTTCTCCAGCGACCAGCGGTACACCTTGGTGCCGTCCGCCAGCCGGCCGAAGAGCTCCTTCACCGGCCGGCGGCCGGGGGCCGCCTGAGCGGCGCCCCCGAAGGCGGTGGCGGCGACGCCCGCCGCCGCTCCTGCGATGACCGTACGTCTGTTCAGTTCCACTTGGGACTCCTGGGCATAGGAGGGGCCCCGCCGGCGGTCCGGCGGGGCCCGAGCTGACTTACGAACCGGATTTGCGCTTGTTCCACACGTCGAACCCGACCGCCACCAGCAGGGCCAGGCCCTTGATCACCTGCTGCCAGTCGGTGCCGACGCTCAGGAGGTTCATGCCGTTGTTCAGCACGCCGAGGACCAGACCGCCGATGATGGCGCCGAGGACGGTGCCGACACCGCCGCTCATGGACGCGCCGCCGATGAACGACGAGGCGATCGCCTCGAGTTCGAAGTTGACGCCCGCCTTCGGCGAGGCCGCGTTCAGCCGGGCGGCGACCACCAGACCCGCCAGGGCCGCGAGCACGCCCATGTTCAGGAAGACGTAGAAGGTGACCTTCTTGTCCTTCACGCCGGACAGCTTGGCCGCCGGCAGGTTGCCGCCGATGGCGTAGATGTGGCGGCCGAAGACCGCGTTGCGCATGACGTAGCCGTAGCCGACGACCAGCGCGCCGAGGATGATCAGCACGATCGGGGCGCCCTTGTAGCTGGCGAGCAGCAGGGTGAGCACGAGGATCGCGGCGACCAGGGCGGTCAGCTTGAGCAGGAACAGCCGGGTGGGCAGCACCTCCAGCGCGAACTCCTGCTGGCGGCGACGGTCCCGGACCTCCTGCCACACCACGGCCGCGATCAGCACCAGACCGAGCAGCAGGGTGAGGTTGTGGTAGTTGGTGTCCGGGCCGGTCTCGGGCAGGAAGCCGTTGCCGAGCTTCTGCAGCCCGTCGGGGAACGGGCCGAGGGTCTGGCCCTTCAGCAGGATCTCCGTCAGACCGCGGAAGAGCAGCATCCCGGCGAGCGTGACGATGAAGGACGGTATGCCCAGATAGGCGATGAGGAAGCCCTGCACCGAGCCGGCCGCCGCGCCCACCAGCAGGCACAGCACCAGCGCGATCGGCCAGGACACGCCGTGCTGGACGGTCAGCACCGCGGCGAAGGCGCCGACGAACGCGGTCAGCGAGCCGACCGACAGGTCGATGTGCCCGGCGATGATGACCAGCATCATGCCGATCGCGAGGATCAGGATGTAGCTGTTCTGCAGCACCAGGTTGGAGACGTTGCGCGGCAGCAGCAGGTCCCCGTCCGTCCAGACGGCGAAGAGGACCACGATCAGGCCGAGCGCGATCAGCATGCCGTACTGGCGCATGTTGCGGCGCAGGCCGTCCAGCATCACCTGGAGCAGCCCCCCGGCGCCCGGTCCGCTCCTGCCCGGTGGCGCGGGGGCCGGGCTCTTGGCGGTCACATCCGTGCTCATCGCGTCACCTCTTGGTCCTGCGTGTCCTTCGTCATATGGCGCATCAGTACTTCCTGGGTGGCCTCGGCCCGCGGCACCTCACCGGTCAGCCGCCCGGCGGCCATGGTGTAGATGCGGTCGCACATGCCGAGCAGTTCGGGCAGCTCGGAGGAGATGAAGACCACCGCCTTGCCCTGGGCGGCGAGCTGGTCGATCACCGTGTAGATCTCGTACTTGGCGCCCACGTCGATGCCGCGGGTCGGTTCGTCGAGGATCAGCACGTCGGGTCCGGAGAAGATCCACTTGCTGAGGACGACCTTCTGCTGGTTGCCGCCCGACAGCTTGCCCACCGGCTCGAACACGGTCGGCGCCTTGATGTTCATGGTCTTGCGGAAGCCCTCGGAGACCTGCCGCTCCTCGTGCTCGTCGACGATGCCCCGCCGGGCCACCTTGCTCAGCGCGGTCAGCGAGATGTTGCGGTTGATGGTGTCGATCAGGTTGAGGCCGAAGTGCTTGCGGTCCTCGGTGACGTACGCGATCCCGTGCCGGACCGCCTCGGCGACGGTCTTGGTGCGGATCTCCTCGCCGTCCTTCAGGACCGTGCCGCCCACGTACCGGCCGTAGGTGCGCCCGAAGACGCTCATCGCCAGTTCGGTGCGGCCCGCGCCCATCAGGCCCGCGATGCCCACGATCTCCCCGCGGCGCACCTGGAGCGAGACGTCGTCAACGACCTTGCGCTGCTGGTCGATCGGGTGGCGCACGGTCCAGCCGCGGATCTCCAGCGCCGGCGCGGCGCCCTCCTCCGGACGGTGCGGGGTGCGCTCCGGGAAGCGGTGGTCGAGGTCGCGGCCGACCATGCCCGCGATGATCCGCTCCTCGGTGGTCTGCGGCGCCTTCACGTCGAGCGTCTCGATGGACCGGCCGTCCCGGATGATCGTCACCGAGTCGGCGACCCGGCGGATCTCGTTGAGCTTGTGGGAGATGATGATCGAGGTGATGCCCTGCTTCTTCAGCTCCAGGATCAGTCCGAGGAGCTTGCCGCTGTCCTCGTCGTTGAGCGCGGCCGTCGGCTCGTCCAGGATGAGCAGCTTCACCTGCTTCGACAGCGCCTTGGCGATCTCCACGAGCTGCTGCTTGCCGACGCCGATGTCGGCGACGCGGGTCTCCGGGTGCTCGTCCAGACCCACCCGGCGCAGCAGCTCGGTGGCGTGCCGCAGGGTCTCGTTCCAGTCGATGAGCCCGCGCCGGGCGTGCTCGTTGCCGAGGAAGAGGTTCTCCGCGATGGAGAGGTACGGCACCAGCGCCAGCTCCTGGTGGATGATGACGATGCCGTGCTGCTCGCTGGCCCGGATGTCCTTGAACTGGCAGATCTCCGACTCGAAGAGGACGTCTCCCTCGTAACTGCCGTACGGGTGCACGCCGGAGAGGACCTTCATCAGGGTCGACTTGCCGGCGCCGTTCTCCCCGCAGATGGCGTGGACCTCGCCCTGCCGGACGGTCAGGGTGACGTCCGACAGCGCCTTGACACCGGGAAAGGTCTTGACGATCGAGCGCATTTCCAGGACGGGTCCCGCCATGGTCGTGCCTTCCAATCCGTGGGTAGGGGCGGGTTACTTCAGCTCGGACTCGGTGTAGTAGCCGCCGTCGACCAGGACCTGCTTGTAGTTGGACTTGTCGACGCTGACCGGCTGGAGCAGGTAGGCGGGCACGACCTTGCTGCCGTTGTCGTAGGTCTTGGTGTCGTTGACCTGCGGCTTCTTGCCCTTCAGCACGTCGTCGACCATGGTTGCCGCGACCTTGGCGAGCTGCCGGGTGTCCTTGTAGACGGTCTGCGTCTGCTGGCCGGAGATGATCGACTTCACCGAGGCCAGCTCGGCGTCCTGGCCGGTGATGACGGGCAGCGCCTTGCTGCCGGAGCCGTAGCCGTCCGACTTCAGCGCGGACAGGATGCCGATGGAGATGCCGTCGTAGGGCGAGAGGACCGCGTCGACCCGTCCGCTCTTGTAGGACGAGGTGAGGATGTCCTCCATGCGCTTCTGCGCGGTCGTGCCGTCCCAGCGCAGGGTGGTGACCTTGTTGAGCGCGGTCTGCCCGGACCTGACGACGAGCTGCTTCTTGTCGATGTACGGCTGGAGCACGCTCATCGCGCCGCCGAAGAAGTACTTGGTGTTGTTGTCGTCGTTGGAGCCGGCGAACAGCTCGATGTTGAACGGGCCCTTCTTGCCCTTGCCCAGCCCGAGCTGGTCCACGATGTACTGCCCCTGCAGCTTGCCGACCTTCTCGTTGTCGAACGAGGCGTAGTAGTCGACGTTCTTGGTGCCGAGGATCAGGCGGTCGTAGGCGATGACCGGGATGTCGGCGTCCGCGGCCTCCTGGAGCACGTTGTTCAGCGACTTGTTGTCGATCGCCGCGACGATCAGGCCCTTCACGCCCTGCGTGATCAGGTTCTCGATCTGCGAGACCTGGGTGTCCGGGTCGTCCTCGCCGTAGACCAGCTTGGTCTTGTAGCCCTTGGCCTGGAGGTTCTTCTCGACGTTCTTGCCGTCGGCGATCCAGCGCTCGGAGGACTTGGTCGGCATCGCGATGCCGATCGTGCCGCCCTTGGCGTCGCCGCCCTTGGCGTCGCTGCCGCCCTCGCTGTTCTGGCCGCAGGCGGTCAGGGTGAGGGCGAGCGAGGCGGCCGTGGCCATCGCGGCGAATGCGGCTCTGCGGTTGAGCATGGTGATCCGTCCTTTTTCTTCTCGGCGTTGAGAGGGGTCACACGGTGGTCGGGAAGCGGTGCAGCGTTCCGGGCAGCCGGGAGCCGAGCGGCGCCATGTCGCCGTCCGCGCCGTGCCGGGCGAGCAGGTCCAGGGCGAGCCGGCCGCGCCGCACCCGCTCCCGGGCGGTGTCCAGGGTCACGTCCCGCAGATGGGCGCCCCACGGGTAGATGCCGGGAGCCTTGGACAGGCCGAACTTCAGGTAGAGCGGTGCGCCGCGCCGGATCAGCTCGGCGACCTCGTACATCCGCACGTAGCCGCCGAGGTCGTCGGGGGCCTCGATGTACATGTCCATGGGGGCGCCGGACACCCGGCGGATCTCGGTGAGGTGGTCCAGCGTCAGATCGCTGGGCACGTTGACCGAGTCGGCCCCGAGCCGCTCGTACACCGCGTACGAGGCCGGGTTGACCGGGCCGATCAGCGCGGAGACCTTCAGGGTGGTGTCGGCCGGGATGATCCCGGCCGTACGCGCCCGGTGCAGCGTCCACAGCACGCCCTCGTCGGCGACCAGCAGGCACTTGACGCCCAGTCCGGTGGCGCGGACGGCGTCCTCCACGCAGCCGGCCACCGCGTCGTGGCCCCGGGCGCGCAGTCCGGCCCCCCGTGAGTCGGAGCGCACCGAGCCGCCGATGTCCCAGGTGCCGCGCGGGCCGGTGAACAGGCAGAGTTCGATGTCCCGTTCGGCGGTCGCCTCGACCATCTCGGTGATCTCGGCGTCGGTGAGCATCCACACGCCGCTGCCCTGGCTGATCCGGTGGATCGGCACGTCGAGGCGCGAGGCCTCCTTCAGCACGACCGCCAGCGCTTCGGGACCCTCGCACGAGGGAATCTCGGTGCGCCAGCGGCCGCCGCCCGGGAAGCCGTGGGCGGAGGCGTCGGCGGGGTCGAGGGCGGGCGCGTCCAGGCCGAGTGCGGCGAGCACCTGCTCGCCGGGCCTGCGGACTGCCGGAGCGGAAGCGTCGGTCACTTGCTGTCCTTCTTGTTCGGTATTTCGGACGAGGTTCGCGGCTCTGGGTACGGAGAAGGCCCCGCGGCACGCCGGCCGGGGCGTGGTCGGGTCATGTCCCGGCCGGCGCACGGTCAGGGCCGGAGCAGCACCTTGCCCACCTTGGGATCACCGGCTCCCACCAGCTCGATGGCGTGCGGGAAGTCGGTCAGCGGCAGCTCGTGGGTGACCAGCGGCAGCGGGTCGAGCAGCCCGGCGCCGAAGACCCGTACGGCGTGCGCCCAGGCGTCCGGCGGCGCCCCGAAGACGGTGTGCACCTCGAGCTGCCGCACGACCAGATCGGTCGGGTCGAGCCCGTCAGCGCCCGGCGCCGGGATGCCCGTCAGGACCAGCCGTCCGCCGCGCCTGAGCAGCGCGGCCGCGGTGCGCGCGGCGGACGCGGACCCGGCGGTCTCGATCACGACGTCGAAGTCGCCGGGCAGGTCCTCGTCCCGGAGCCGGAAGTCGCTCGCCCCGAACCGCCGGGACAGCGCCTCCCGGGCGTATCCGGTGCCCACGACCAGCAGCTCCGCGGGCGAGACCGCCTTCAGGAACTGCACCGCGAACATCCCGAGCGTGCCCGTGCCGACCACCGCCACCCGCTCGCCCGGCAGGGCGCGGGCCTTCAGCGCGGCGGCCGCGACGCAGGCGGCCGGCTCCAGCAGGGCGGCGGCGGTGAGGTCGGCGTCGTCCGGCAGCGGGTGCAGCAGCCGGGCCGGCAGGGTCAGGGTCGACGCCATCGCGCCCGGCCGGGTGAAGCCGGTCTCCTCGTACCCGGCCGTGCACAGCGTGGTCTCGCCCGCGTGACAGCGGTCGCACACCTGGCAGTTGCGGAAGCCCTCGCCGACGACCTTGCGGCCGGCCAGACCCGCCGGCACCCCGGCGCCCACCGCCCGCACCGTGCCGGACCACTCGTGGCCGGGCGTGAGCGGGTAACGGACGTACCCCGAGGGCCGGTTGCCCTGGTACACCTCGCGGTCGCTGCCGCAGATGCCCACCGCGTGCACCGCGACCAGTGCCTCGCCGGGACCGGGCGGCCGGGGCGTGTGCTCCTCGACCCGGTGCGCTCCCGGCGCCTCGACGACGACCTGCGAGCCCGGCGAGGTCACTTGGTGCCCTTGGGCTTGCGCTGCTCCCAGCCCTCGGCCCACAGGTCGAACCGGGCCTGCTGCTGCGGGAACTCGGCGGCCGCGTCGGTGTCCAGCTCGACGCCGAGGCCGGGCCGGTCGGAGAGGTGGAAGTAGCCGTCCACGACCTCCGGGGCGCCCCTGACCACCTTCTTGATCTCGGCGTCGGCGAAGTCGTTGAAGTGCTCCAGGATCTTGAAGTTCGGGGAGGTGAAGCCGACCTGGAGCGAGGCGGCGGTCAGTACGGACCCGCCCACGTTGTGCGGGGCGACGAGCATGTAGTGGGTCTCGGCGGTGGCGGCCAGCTTCCGGGTCTCCCAGATGCCGCCGATGTGGCCGACGTCCGGCTGGATGATGTCGACGGACTGGCTGTCGAAGAGCTCGCGGAACTCGATCCGGTCGTGGATGCGCTCACCGGTGGCGACCGGGATGTCCACCTTCGCGGCCACCTTCTCCAGCGCCTTGAGGTTCTCCGGCGGGCACGGCTCCTCCAGCCAGGCCGGCTTGAAGGGCGCCATCTCCTTCGCCAGCCGGACGGCGGTGGCGGGGGAGAAGCGGCCGTGCATCTCCAGCATCAGCTCGGCGTCCGGCCCGATGGCGTCCCGCACCGCCTCGATGAGGGAGACCGCGTACAGGGTCTGCTCGTGGTCCAGCTCGAAGTGCCCGGTGCCGAACGGGTCGATCTTCAGCGCCCGGTAGCCGCGCTCCACGACCCCCTGCGCGGCCTTGTGGTACGCCTCCGGCGTCCGCTCGGTCGTGTACCAGCCGTTGGCGTACGCCTTGACCCGGTCGGTGACCTTGCCGCCCAGGAGCTGCCACACCGGCACGCCGAGCGCCTTGCCCTTGATGTCCCAGCAGGCCATCTCGACGACCGCGATACCGGACATGACGATCTCGCCGGCCCGCCCGTAGTCGCCGTACTTCATCCGGCGCACGAGGTCCTCGACGGCGAACGGGTCCGATCCGAGAATGTGATTGGCCTCCGCCTCGCGCAGATAGCCGATCAGCGCGTCGGTGTGGCCGAGCATCCGGGTCTCGCCGACTCCCGTGATCCCTTCGTCGGTGTGCACCTGTACGTAGGTCAGGTTGCGCCACGGCGTCCCGACCACGTGCGTGCTGATTCCGGTGATGCGCACGGCAGTTGCCCCTCAGATGTTCGAGATTTCGTCACTCGTTCGAAATGCTGGCGTGACAGTAAGGAGGGTGCGGCGGGGGTGTCAATGGGTCGAACAGGTAACAGTTTCGACATGACTTCCGGCGCTTTTTTCGGTCCCGCACGAAACCTTCACGAAGGTGCCTGGTTACGTGACCGGCGGGGAATCTAGTCTTCCGGCGTCATGGACTTCTGCCACCCGTGCCAACGGCACCTCAACGGCGCCCTGGTCTGCCCCGGGTGTGGCGCACCGGCCCGGCCCCACGCTCCGCACGCGGACGGGTCCGCCGCGCCCGGGTACGCCCACACGGTGGCGGGTCCGCACGGCCAGGAGGCCCACGGCGGAACCCCGGCGGGTCACGCGCACGGCGGGTACACCGCGCCCCATGCGCACCGGCACCCCGGTGGCCCCGCCGGCCCGGGCGGGCCGCGGGCCGCGCGCGTACCGCAGCAGCCGGGTGCGACGGCGGTCCCGGACGCGTACACGTACGAGGGCGGGGCCGAGCACAATCCGGGCCTCGACGGGCAACCGGGCACCGGCGGTCAGGGCGCCGTCCACGGGAGCCGGGCCGGCCACGAAGGCCCTGCCGACGGCGGCGGCGACGAGCCGCGTGACACGGACGCGCGCGACCCCCGCGAAGACCACGACGGCCGTGAGCACGACGGCCGTGCGGACCACGACGGGCCCGGCGAGCCCGTGGGCCGGGCCGCCCGGCGCCGGTCGCGGGGGCGGGGCCGCGGGGCGGCCGTGGACGGCGAGGACGCCGGACCCGCCGCCGACACCGGCCGCCGGGACCGCAAGGCCGCCGCGCACCGGCGCCGCAGGCGGCGTACGGTGCTGATCGCCGCGGGGTTCGTGCTGGCCGCCGGCGGGCTGAGCCTCGCCGAACTCGGCACGGACGCCCCCTTCACACCCTTCGCCGGCGACTCCTCGACGTCGGCCGGGGACACCGCCCCCGACGACGGCGGCGCCTCCGCGTCCCCGGACCCGACGTCGGCTCCCGCGGACGGCGCCTCGGCCCGCACGGCGTCGTCCAGCGCCTCCCCGTCCACGGACCCGTCGGCCTCGGCGTCCGCCTCCGCGTCCGCGTCCGAGTCCCCGAAGGACGAGCCCTCCGGATCCCCCGCCGCCGGCGACACGGCGGACCAGTCCGCCGGCCCGGGCGCGGACACGGCGACCGCGGCCCCGCCGGGCGGGCAGTCGTCCCCGCCCGCCGCCACCCCCACGGCCGACCCGACGACCGCGGACCCCGAGCCGACCCCCACCCCGACGAAGAAGTGCGACCGGTTCCTGTGGTGGTGCACCTGACCCGCCCTCGGCACGGTTGAGTCGAACGGGTGCACCTCGCCGTACCGGTCACGGGAACGCCCGCCGCCGGAGCGGGTGATGTGCACAAGAGGGAGCGACGCGCGAGCGGCTCGGCCGAGGAGAGCGGATGACGCAGGGAACCACCGTGCACGGCACGGTCGCCGAGGGCTACGAGACGGTGCGCGAGGAGTTCGCCGCCTTCGTGGCGGAGGAACGGGACGACTACGAGGGCCAGTTGTGCGCCCATGTGCACGGCCGGCGGGTCGTCGACCTGTGGGCGGGCGAGGGCGCCGACGGCGACTCGCTGTACGGCGTGTTCTCGTCCACCAAGGGCGCCGCGCATCTCGTCGTGGCCCTCCTGGTGCAGGACGGCACGCTGGAGCTTGACCGCAGGGTCACCTACTACTGGCCGGAATTCGCGGCCGAGGGCAAGGGGGCGCTGACCCTGCGCGAGCTGCTCGCCCACCGCGCCGGGCTGATCGGCAGCGACACCGGGTTCAGCCCGGCCGAGGTGGCCGACGACCGTGCGCTCGCCGAACGCCTCGCCGACCAGCGGCCGTTCTGGCGGCCGGGCACGGCCTTCGGCTACCACGCGCTGGTGATCGGCGCGCTCACCGGCGAGGTCGTCCGCCGCGCCACGGGCCGCACGCTCCAGGAGGTGTACGAGGACCGCGTCCGCGCCCCCCACGGCCTGGACTTCCACCTGGGCCTGCCGGCCTCCCGCGAGGGCCGCTTCCGCGCCACCCAGCCGATGCTGCCCACCCCCGAGCAGCGGGCGCTGCTCGACGCGCTGCCCAGCGGCCCGCACACCCTCGCCTCGATCGCCTTCAACCGGCACGCGGCCGAGCCGACCGATCTGGAGTCGCTGCCGAACCAGCGCGCGGTCCGCGCCCGGGGCCCGGCGTCGGTGGGCGGCGTGGCCTCGGCGCGCGGCCTGGCCGGGATGTACGCGGCGGCGATCAGCGGGACCGAGGGCAAGGCCCCGCTGCTGAAGCAGGACACGGTCGCGGAGTTCGGGCAGCCGCACTCGGTCGGGTACGACCTGGTGGCCCGGTCCCACAAGTCCTACGGCCTGGGCTTCCAGGCGACGGATGACACCTGGCACCCCTTCCTCGGCGCCGGCGCGATCGGTCACAGCGGCGCCGCCGGCTCCCAGGCCTTCGCCGACCCCCGCAGCGGCCTCGCCTACGGCTACACCAGGCGCCGGTTCGCCTTCCCGGGGGGCTCGGCCGCGGAGAACGACCGGCTGGCGGCCGCGGTCCACCGGGCGGCGCTGACCGCCGGATGACCCGGAATACGGCGGCGGCCGCATCCCACGTCCAAGGATGCGGCCGCCGTCGTGGCAACGACCGTCACCCGGCCAGCGTCACGGTGACGTTGCCGCGCGTCGCCTTCGAGTAGGGGCACACCTGGTGCGCCTTCTCCAGCAGCGCCCGCGCGGTCGCCGCGTCGACGCCGGGGATGTCCGCGGAGATCTCCACGATGATCCCGAAGCCGTCCTCGTTGCGGCCGATCCCGACCTTCGCGGTGACGGTCGAACCGGAGACGTCGGCGCCCTCCTGCCGGGCGACCACGCCGAGCGCGCCCTGGAAGCAGGCGCTGTACCCGGCGGCGAACAGCTGCTCGGGGTTGGTGCCGGCGCCGCTGCCGCCCATCTCCTTGGGCGGGTTCACGACGACGTCGAGCTTTCCGTCGTCGGTGGCGACACGGCCGTCGCGGCCGTTCTCGGCGGTGGCGACGGCCGTGTACAGGACGTCGGACTGCTGAATGGGCATGCGGTTGGTCCTCCTCCTCGGTCCGCCGTGACTCGCGCCCACGATCGACGGCAGATTTCGGAATGAAGTTACCGCATACCGGAAAGCCGCGGCCAGGGGTCAGAGCTTGACGATCATCTTCCCGGTGTTGTCGCCGCGCAGCACTCCGAGGAAGGCCTCCAGGTTGTTCTCGATGCCCTCGACCACGGTCTCGCGGTACTTCAGCGCGCCCGAGGCGACCCAGGGGCCGACCTCCTGGACGAACTGCGGCTGCAGGTCGTAGTGGTCGCTGACCAGGAAGCCCTCGATGCGGCCGCGGGTCTGGATGAGGCGGGCCAGGTTGCGCGGGCCGGGGGCCGGCTCGGTGTTGTTGTAGACGGAGATCATGCCGCAGACGGCGATCCGGCCGCCCTGGTTCAGCGACCCGATGGCGGCCTCCAGGTGGTCGCCGCCGACGTTGTCGAAGTACACGTCGACACCGTCGGGAGCGGCGGTCCGGAGCTGCTCGCTCACCGGGCCGTTCTTGTAGTTGAAGGCGGCGTCGAAGCCGTACTCCTCCGTCAGCAGCCGGACCTTCTCGTCGGAGCCGGCCGAGCCGATGACCCGCGAGGCGCCCTTCAGCTTCGCGATCTGCCCCACCTGGCCGCCGACCGCGCCGGCGGCGCCGGACACGAAGACGCTGTCGCCCTCCTTGAAGGAGGCGGTGCGCAGCAGGCCCGCGTACGCCGTCAGGCCCGTCATGCCGAGCACCCCGAGGTACGTCGACAGCGGAGCGGCCTCGGGGTCGACCTTGACGGCGTTCCGGGCGTCCACGGCCGCGTACTCGCGCCAGCCGGAGAAGTGCAGCACGTGGTCGCCGACGGCGATCCCCTCCGCGTCGGAGGCGACGACCTCGCCGACCGCGCCGCCCTGCATGGCCTTGCCCAGCTCGAACGGGGCGACGTACGACTTGGCCGCCGACATCCTGCCGCGCATGTAGGGGTCCACGGAGAGGTACTCGTTGCGCACCAGCACCTGGCCCTCGCCGGGGGTCGGAACGGGCGTCTCCACCAGGGCGAAGTCCTCGGACTTCGGCCAGCCGACCGGACGGCTGAGCAGGTGCCACTCGCGGTTGATCATGGGGGGTCGCCTTCCATTTACTTCAGTACCTGAAACAACAATGAGCCTTAATATTTCATGCTGTCAAGTAACCCGGTATCCTGGTCGGCATGGCCACACCACCGAGACCCCCCCGCCCCGACGAGCTGACCATGGAGGTCGTCGAACTGATCGGGGACGTCGTGGCCCGCTTCTACGCGGACTACGAGGAGGCGGCGGCCGGGCACTCGCTGACCGGCCCGCAGGCGCGCCTGCTCAGCCTGCTGTCGCTGGAGCCGCTGCCGATGCGCAAGCTCGCGCACAAGCTCAAGTGCGAACCGTCCAACGTGACCGGGATAGTGGACCGCCTGGAGTCCCGGGGCCTGGCGGAGCGCCGTCCCGACCCGGCGGACCGCCGGGTGAAGCTGGCCGCCGCCACCGACGAGGGCCGCCGGGTCGCCCGGGACCTGCGCGAGGGCCTGCGATTCGCGCGCGAGCCCCTGGCCGGGCTCTCCGATCAGGAACGGCGGTCCCTGCGGGACCTGCTGCGGCGGATGCTGGACGCCTGAGTACAAGTAAAGTCTTCGCCATGCGCGATCTCGGGGTGGGTTTCGGTTATCTCGTGAAGGGCCAGCGCTGGGTGGCCCGGCACGGCCACCAGTTCGGCTTCGGCCTGCTGCCCGGCCTGATCACACTGGCCCTGTGGGCCGCCGCGCTGGTCGTGCTCGCCGTCTGGGGCGAGGACGCGGTCACCTGGGCCACCCCGTTCGCCGACGGCTGGGGGAGCCCCTGGCAGGGCCTGTTCCGCGGCTTCCTGACGGTCGTGCTGTTCGCCCTCGGCCTGCTGCTGGCCGTGCTCACCTTCACGGCCCTCACCCTGCTGGTCGGCCAGCCCTTCTACGACAGCCTCTCGCAGAAGGTCGACGAGGACGTCTCGCCCGACGGCACGGCACCCGAGTCGGGCCTGCCGCTCTGGCGCGAGCTGTGGATATCGGCCCGGGACAGCCTGCGCATCCTGGTCCGGGCCCTGGTGTGGGGCGTGCTGCTCTTCGCCGCCGGCTTCCTGCCCCTGGTCGGCCAGACGGTCGTCCCGGTGATCGGCTTCTTCGTCACCGGGTTCTTCCTCACCGAGGAACTGACCTCCATCGCCCTGCAGCGCCGCGGCGTCGAGTTGCGCGCCCGCCTGGCCCTGCTCCGCTCCCGCAGGACACTGGCCTGGGGCTTCGGCACCCCGCTCGGCCTGGCCTTCCTGCTGCCGTTCGTCGCGGTGTTCCTGATGCCCGGCGCGGTGGCCGGCGCCACCCTCCTCGCCCGCGACCTCCTGGGCGAGGAGTCCACCGGCCGGACCTCCGACGACGCGAACGAGACCGTCGCACCCTGAGGCCCGCCCGCCCTGTCGCGCCGCGCCCGGCCGGACGACACTGCCGGGCGTGAAGACAGCGAAAGCCGTGAACCTCGTCGTGCTCTTCCTCCTGGAACTGGCGGTCCTCGGCGCCGTTCTGTACTGGGGGATCACCCGTGGCGGCACGGTCGGCCTCCTCTTCGGCATCGGCGGGGCGGGGCTGCTGGCCGAGCTCTGGGGGCTCTTCGCGTCGCCGAGGGCGAGGTTCAAGCTCCACGGCACGGCCCGCCTCGTCTTCGAACTGCTCTGGTTCGGCGCGGGGGCCGCCGCGCTGTACGCCGCCGGGGCCCACGCCTGGGCGGCCGTCCTCGCCCTGGTGTGCGTGGCGAGCAAGTGCCTGACCCAGACCCGGCAGGCGTGACGCGGCGGAGGCCTGGCCGTTTGTGAAGGGTTCGTACGGGATCGCTCCTAGGGCGGTCATCGCGCGCCCCGGAGGGGGCCGGGCGATTAACGTCGGGACCGGGACGAGTCCCCCGTGGGCAGCCCCGGTCCGGAAACCTGACCTCCGGACCGGGGCTCGGCCCCGGCTCAGCGCGTCGAGAAGCCGTACACCGTCTCGGACCTGAACACCTCGCCCGGCCGCAGCACGGTGCCCGGGAACTCCGGGTGGTTGGGGGAGTCGGGGAAGTGCTGGGTCTCCAGCGCGACCCCCTCGCCGGGCGCGAAGGGCGCGGCCAGGTGGTCGGCGGTGTAGAACTGGAGCCCCGGCTCGGTCGTGGCCACCGTGAGCACCCGCCCGGACCCCGGGTCGTGCAGCTCGGCCACCTCCTCGGCGGCGCCCGTCGGGCCCTTGTCCAGCACGAAGTTGTGGTCGTAGCCGGAACCGACCTCGCGGGCCGCACGGAAGTCGAAGCGGGTGCCGGACACGTCCCGGAGTTCACCCGTGGGGATCAGATCCGCGTCCACCGGGGTGAACCGGGAGGCGGCGAGCCGCAGTTCGTGACCCCCCGTCGGACCGGAGCCGCCCAGGTTCCAGTACGTGTGATTGGTGAGGTTGACGACGGTCGGCGCGTCCGCCACCGCCTCGTAGGCGATCCGCAGCGCCCCGGAGGCGTCCAGCGTGTACGTCGCGGACACCTCCAGCCGGCCCGGGAAGCCCTCCTCGCCGTCGGCGCTCACCCGGCGCAGCCGGACGCCGTCCCCGGCCGGCTCCGCCTCCCACACCCGCTTGTCGAACCCGCGTCCGCCGCCGTGCAGGCAGTTGGGCCCGTCGTTCACCGGCAGCGCGTACGACCGGCCGTCCAGGGTGAAGCGGCCGCCCGCGATCCGGTTGGCGTAACGCCCGACCAGCGCGCCGAGATAGGGCTCCGGGTGCTCCAGATAGCCCTCGAGCCCGGGGAAGCCCAGCACCACGTCCGCCGTGCGCCCGTCCCGGTCCGGAACCTCCACCGACTGCACGATCCCGCCGTACGACAGCACCCGCACCCGCACCCCGGCCCGCTCCAGCGTCCAGCGGTGCACCGGCGTGCCGTCGGGAAGTGTGCAGAAAAGTTCACTCATGTGGGAAACCCTAGTCACGGGACCCGTGCGGTGACAGTGCGGTACGCGATCTCGGCAAGCCGTGCCTGCCCGTCGCGGCTCGGGTGGAACCAGTCCCACCGGCTGAGCTGGTCGGTGCCGAAGCGGAAGTCGAACACCGCGTTGCCGTCGAAGCGGCAGCGGCGGTCCTTGGCGCACACGTCCCGCAGCGCCTCGTTGTAGTCCTCCACCCGCCGCTGCACCTCCTCCCGGCGCCGCGTGGCCGCGCCGGTCAGGTCGTCGGCCTCGGCCAGCATCGACGGGCAGATGCCGAGCTTCCACACCTGCTTGCCCAGCGGGTTGGTCCGGCCCTGGGACCACAGGCGCAGCAGGTTCGGCACGCTCGCCACGTACACCTGCGTCCTGGGCAGCGCCGTGCGCAGCTCGGCGAGCGACTCCTCGAAGTCCGCGCGGAACTCCGCCGCCGGGGTCATCGCCGAGACCGACGAGCGGCAGGCGTCGTTCGCGCCGATCATCACCGTCACCAGCTCCGGCCGCCCGGCGGCCGCGGCGGCCATCTGCCGCGGCAGGTCCGACATCCGGGCGCCGGTCACCGCGTAGTTCCGGCTGCGCTCCGCCGCCCCGCGCACCCCCAGCAGCCGCACCGCGAGGCTGTCCACCCCGGCGTCGCTGCCCGTCGCCCACGACACCTCGGGGCAGTCGGAGAGCACCGCGCACGCGTCGAAGCCCCTGGTGATGGAGTCGCCGACCGCGGCGATCGAGTCCGGGCTGCGGTTCCACACCGGCGCCGGACGGGCCGAGGGGCGGGCGGAGGGCGTGCCCGGGCCCTTCTTGCCTCCGGCGCCGCCGCCCCCGAAGGCGTCACAGCCCGCCAGCGTCAGCACGGCCGCCGCCATCACGGCGACGGCGCTCCGCGCCCGGTGGCCTCGCTCGCGCATCTCGGCTGCTCCCTTCGCTCGACGGTGCGGTGTGCTCCCCCCATGACAACGCGCGGGGGTTCCCGGACCGGGGACCCTGGAACGCCACACCCCCGTACAAGCGTCCCCCTGGGTGAATGGCGCGGGTTTCCTGACGCCGGGACCGACGGTACGTCACACTCCCCGCCCCGCCGCACGGTAGCCTCGCCATCGAAGCGGCCGTCGCGCCTGGCCGCCCAGCCAGTCCGCAAGATGTCCCGCTCTGCCCGGAGGTTCCGGTGACGACACGTGGAGTTCTGTACGTGCACTCCGCGCCGCGCGCGCTGTGCCCGCACGTCGAGTGGGCCGTCGCGGGGGTGCTCGGCACGCGCGTCAGCCTCGACTGGATCCGGCAGCCCGCGGCGCCCGGCACCTGGCGCTCGGAGTTCTCCTGGCAGGGCGAGGCCGGCACGGCCTCCAAGCTCGCCTCCGCCCTGCGCGGCTGGCACCTGCTGCGTTTCGAGGTCACCGCCGAGCCCTGCGCCACCGCCGAGGGCGAGCGCTACAGCTGCACCCCCGACCTCGGCATCTTCCACGCGGTCACCGGCATCCACGGCGACATCCTCATCCCCGAGGACCGGCTGCGCGCGGCGCTGACGCGTTCCCGGCGCGAGGAGACCGATCTGGAGGCGGAGATCGCCAAGCTCCTCGGCAAGCCCTGGGACGACGAGCTCGAACCCTTCCGCTACGCGGGCGAGGGCGCGCCGGTGCGCTGGCTGCACCAGGTGGTCTGAGCCCCCGGACGCGCGGGGAGCGCCTCCCGCAGCCGGAAGAACCCGACAGCCCACAGGACACGCGAAGGGGCCCCCACCGGCCGGTGGGGGCCCCTTCGCGTTCTCAGACGGTCCGGAAGGCCAGGACCACGTTGTGCCCGCCGAAGCCGAACGAGTCGTTCAGCACGGCGATCCGCCCCTCGGGCAGCTCGCGGGCCTCACCGGTCACCACGTCCGCGTTGACCTCGGGGTCGAGGTTCGTCACGTTGATGGTCGGCGGGGCCGTGCGGTTCACCAGCGCCAGGATCGAGGCCACGGTCTCGATGCCGCCGGCGCCGCCCAGCAGGTGACCCGTCATCGACTTGGTGGCGGAGATGGCCATGTGGTCGACGTCGTCGCCGAACACCTTCCGCAGCGCCTTGACCTCGGCTACGTCACCCTGCGGCGTCGAGGTGGCGTGCGCGTTCACGTGCACGATCTCGGCCGGCTTCAGGTCCGTGTTGTCCAGCAGGTTCTGCAGCGCGTGCGCGATGCCGTTGCCGGACGGCTCCGGCTGCGTGATGTGGTGGCTGTCGGCGGAGATGCCCTGGCCGACCGCCTCGACGTAGATCCGGGCGCCGCGGGCCTTCGCGTGCTCCTCGGACTCCAGGACGATCACACCGGCGCCCTCGCCGAGCACGAAGCCGTCGCGGCCCGCGTCGTAGGGACGCGACGCGCCCTCGGGGTCGTCGTTGTTCTTGGACATCGCCATCATGTTGCCGAAGGCGGCGATGGGAAGCGGGTGGATGGCGGCCTCGGTGCCACCGGCCACGACCACGTCCGCACGCCCGGTGCGGATCATCTCGATCGCGTACCCGATGGCCTCCGCGCCGGAGGCGCAGGCCGACACGGGGGTGTGCACGCCGGCGCGGGCGCCCAGCTCGATGCCGACGTTGGCCGCCGGGGAGTTGGGCATCAGCATCGGCACGGTGTGCGGGGAGACGCGGCGTACGCCCTTCTCCTTGAGCACGTCGTACTGGTCCAGGAGCGTGGTCACACCGCCGATGCCGGAGGCGATGACCGCACCGAGACGGTCGGGGTTGACGGACGCGTCCTCACCGGCCCTGGCGGTGAATCCGGCGTCCTTCCAGGCCTCCTGAGCGGCGATCAGCGCGAACTGCGCGGACCGGTCCAGCTTGCGGGCCTGCGGGCGGGGGATGATCTCGCCAGGCTCGACGGCGATCTGCGCGGCGATGCGGACCGGCAGCTCGGCCGCCCACTCCTGCTCGAGTGGGCCGACACCGGACTTGCCGGCGAGCAGGGCCTCCCAGAACGAGGCTGCGTCGCCACCCAGCGGTGTGGTTGCGCCGATACCGGTGACGACCACGGTGCGATTGGTCGGGCTCACGGGAATTCTTTCTCCAACGGAAAACGGGATTCGACGGCGCCACCGCCGGGTGGCGGGGCCTAGCAGCCTGACGGCCTAAGGGGTGACTCAGGCCTGGTGCTTGAGGATGTAGTCGGTGGCGTCACCGACGGTCTTGAGGTTCTTGACGTCCTCGTCCGGGATCTTCACGTCGAAGCGCTCCTCGGCGGCGACGACGACCTCGACCATGGACAGCGAGTCGACGTCCAGGTCGTCGGTGAAGGACTTGTCCAGCTGGACGTCCTCGGTGGGGATCCCGGCGATCTCGTTCACGATCTCGGCGAGACCGGCGACGATCTCTTCCTGAGTGGCGGCCATGTCAGGCGCTCCTTCTTCGATATTCCAGACAGTTTGTGGCAGTTTGCACCGAGCCGGAAGCAAGATCCGGCACGGAGTGCCTAGGGGAGGGTAACGACCGTGGCGGCGTAGACGAGACCCGCCCCGAATCCGATGACGAGCGCGGTGTCGCCGCTCTTCGCCTCCCCGGTCGCCAGGAGCCGCTCCATCGCGAGCGGGATCGAGGCGGCCGAGGTGTTGCCGGTGGTGCGGATGTCACGGGCGACCGTGACGTGCTCCGGCAGCTTCAGCGTCTTCACCATCGAGTCGATGATCCGCACGTTGGCCTGGTGCGGAATGAAGACGTCCAGGTCGTCCGGGCTGATCCCGGCCGCGTCCAGCGCCTGCTGGGCGACCTTCGCCATCTCGAACACGGCCCAGCGGAACACCGCCTGGCCCTCCTGCGTGATCGCAGGGAACTTGACGTTGCCCTCCCTGTCGAGGGGCAGCTCGGCGAGGTCGCCGACCCGGAAACGGTCCCAGGGAACCGTCTGCTTGATGGTGCCGGCCTTGTCGCCCTCGGAGCCCCACACCGTGGGGCCGATGGCCGGCTCCCGCGAGGGGCCGACGACGACCGCGCCGGCGCCGTCGCCGAACAGGAAGGCCGTGGCCCGGTCCTCCAGGTCGGTGAGGTCGCTGAGCCGCTCCACCCCGAGGACGAGCACGTACTCGGCGGAACCTTCCACCACCATGCCCTTGGCGAGGGTCAGGCCGTAGCCGAAGCCCGCGCAGCCGGCCGAGATGTCGAAGGCGGCGGCCTTGTTCGTGCCCAGCTTGTCGGCGATCTCGGTGGCGACGGCCGGGGTCTGGCTGAAGTGCGAGACGGTCGAGACGACCACGGCGCCGATCTGCTCGGCGTCGATGCCCGCGTCGGCGATCGCCTTGCCGGCGGCCTCGACGGACATCGCGGCGACCGTCTCCTCGGGGCCCGCCCAGTGCCGGGTCTCGATGCCGGAGCGCGAACGGATCCACTCGTCGGACGAGTCGATCGTCTCCAGGATCACCTCGTTGGGCACCACACGGGTCGGCCGGTAGCCGCCGACGCCGATGATGCGCGCGTACGGGGCGCCCTTGCTGGGCTTGATCTTCGACATGGGTCTTGGGCTCCTTGTCAGGCGCTCGCCGCGTCAGCGGCAGGTGTCGCAGTCTCGGCGATGAGCGTGCGGGCCGCGTCGAGGTCGTCAGGGGTCTTCAGGGCGAGCGTGCGCACGCCGGGCAGCGCACGCTTGGCCAGACCGGTCAGCGTGCCGCCGGGGCACACCTCGACGAGCGCGGTGACGCCCAGCTCCTTGAACGTCTCCATGCACAGGTCCCAGCGCACCGGGTTGGCCACCTGGCCGACCAGCCGCTCGAGCACCTCGGCGCCGGAGGCGACCGTGCGGCCGTCCTTGTTGGAGACGTAGGCGAGCTTGGGGTCGGCGGGCGCCAGCCGGGCGGCGGCCTCGGCCAGCGCCTCGACGGCCGGGGCCATGTGGCGCGTGTGGAAGGCGCCGGCCACCTTCAGCGGGACGACCTTGCGGACGCCCTCGGGCTTGTCCTCGGCCAGCGCGGCGAGCTGCTCCAGCGTGCCGGCGGCGACGATCTGGCCCGCGCCGTTGATGTTGGCCGGGGTCAGGCCCAGCTTCTCCAGGTGCGCGACGGAGGTCTCCGGGTCACCGCCGAGCAGTGCCGACATGCCGGTCTCGGTGATCGCGGCGGCGTCCGCCATCGCCAGTCCCCGGCGGCGGACCAGGCCGAGCGCGGCGGTCTCGTCCAGGACGCCCGCGAAGGCGGCGGCGGTGATCTCGCCGACGCTGTGGCCGGCGACGGCGCCGGGCGCGATCTCCGCCATGTCACCCAGTGCCATGGCGGACAGGATCCCGGCGGCGACCAGCAGCGGCTGGGCCACCGCGGTGTCGCGAATGGCGTCCGCGTCGGCCTGGGTGCCGTAGTGGACCAGGTCAAGACCGATGGCGTCCGACCACGCGGCGACGCGGTCCGCGGCAC
Organism: Streptomyces sp. NPDC056580; assembly: GCF_042793175.1. NCBI lineage: Bacteria > Bacillati > Actinomycetota > Actinomycetes > Kitasatosporales > Streptomycetaceae > Streptomyces > Streptomyces sp. NPDC056580. The sequence continues at coordinate 350,404 of NZ_JBHTVE010000002.1, forward strand.
CGGGGAGTTCGAGCCAGGGGGTCAGGAAGCCGGGCGTCTGGGCGCCCTGGCCGGGAGCGACGAGTACGAGCACTCTCACACTCTCTCTTGGGGACGGCCGAAGCCGCCCGTGGGGACAGGGACGAAGAACACGTAGGGGTTTTGTGGGCCCCCCACAAAACCCTAGGCCTGGGGTTCACCGTCGGCCAGACGCCCCAGGATCAGCGCGATCCGCAGCGTGAACGCGGATCGTACATCCGAGGGCGACCATCCGGTGACGTCTGTCACACGTCGGAGCCGGTAGCGCACGGTGTTCGGGTGAACGAACAGCATCCTGGCCGCGCCCTCCAGGCTGCTGGCCTGCTCCAGGTAGACACTCAAGGTTTCCAGGAGCGCCGACCCCGCCTCCTCCAGCGGTCTGTAGATCTCCTCCACCAGTTGCTCGCGCGCGCCCGGATCACCGGCGATGGCCCGCTCCGGCAGCAGATCGTCCGCCAGCACCGGCCGCGGGGCGTCCTGCCAGGCGAAACACGCCTTCAGGCCCGCCGCGGCGGCCTGCGCGGACCGGGTGGCGGCCAGCAGGTCGGGCACGACGGGCCCGGCGACCACCGGCCCGGCGGCGTACGGCCCGATCAGCGACTTGGCGACGGCGAGCGGATTGGGGCTGCCCCCGGCGATCACCACGAGACGGTCCCCGAGCACCCCCGTGAGCACCTGCAGCTTGGCGTGGCGCGCGGCGCGCCGGATGGCCTCGACGGTCAGCTCGCTGTCACCGTCGGGCGCGGTGCCGAGCACGACGCACACGTCGTCCGGAGAGTTCCAGCCGAGCGCGGCGGCCCGGCTGACGGCGCCCTCGTCGGCCTCCCCGCTGAGCACGGCGTTGACCACGAGCGACTCCAGCCGGGCGTCCCAGGCACCGCGTGCCTCGGCGGCCTGGGCGTAGACCTGGGCGGTGGCGAACGCGATCTCCCGGGCGTACACGAGCAGGGCCTCGCGCAGCACGCTCTCGTCCCCGGGGGCGGCCACCTCGTCGATGGCGGACTCCATCACCTCGATGGTGGTCCGCACCATCTCCACGGTCTGCCGCAGCGTGATGGCCCGGGTCAGCTCGCGGGGCGCCGTCCCGAAGACGTCCGTGGAGATGGCCTGCGGAGCGTCGGGGTGCCGGAACCACTCGGTGAACGCGGCGATGCCCGCCTGTGCCACCAGCCCGATCCAGGAACGGTTCTCCGGCGGCATGGCCCGGTACCACGGCAGGGTCTCGTCCATGCGCGCGATGGCCTGCGCGGCGAGGCTCCCGGAGGACCTCTCCAGCCGCTTCAGGGTCGCGGAATGCGGGTGGACGGCGTGCGCTGCGGGTCCGCCGCTGCGGGTTTCGGGTTCGGGCACGGGGACAAGACTGCCTTATCGGGACGGGACCATGCGTCGGCGGGGTGCCGTGCGCGGTCTACGGTGGTGCCCGTGATGGACGTACGGCGCGCCGGCGAGCGCTACCGCGGAGGGGACCCGGAGGCGGGGATCGCGTCCCGCCACGCCTTCTCCTTCGGCCCGCACTACGACCCCGGCAACCTGCGCTTCGGCGCGCTGATCGCCTGCAACGAGGAGCGGCTCGCCCCTGGCGCCGGCTTCGGCGAACACCCGCACAGCCACACCGAGATCGTCACCTGGGTGGTCGAGGGCGAGCTGACCCACCGCGACTCCACGGGCCACGAGACGAAGGTGCGCCCCGGCGACGTCCAGCACCTGTCCGCGGCCGCCGGCGTCCGGCACGTGGAACGCAACGAGGCGGACACCCCGCTGACCTTCGTCCAGATGTGGCTGGCCCCGCTGGAGCCGGGCGGCGACCCGTCCTACGAGACCGTCCGCGGCATCGCCGACTCAACCCCCTACGCCCTGCCCGCCGCCGGCGCGATGCTCCACGTCCGCCGCCTGGCGGCGGGGGAGCGGACGGCGGTGCCGGACGCGGCCCACGTGTACGTCCATGTGGTCCGGGGCGGGATCACGCTGGCGGCGGAGACCCTGGGCCCGGGCGACTCGGCCCGGATCACGGACGCGCAGTCCCTGGAGGCGGTGGGCGTCACGCCGTCGGAACTGCTGCTGTGGGAGATGGGGCCGTAGCCGCGGGCGCCCCGGCGGGCCTCAGCCCCGCAGCTCCGCCAGCACCGCGTCCGTGAACACCGGCCACGCCTCCACCGCCCAGGGCCCGAACGCCCTGTCCGTCAGCGCGACTCCGGCCGCCTCCGCGTCCGGGTCGATCCACAGGAACGTGCCGGACTGCCCGAAGTGCCCGAACGTCCGCGGCGACGACGAAGCCCCCGTCCAGTGCGGCGACTTGGAGTCCCGGATCTCGAACCCCAGCCCCCAGTCGTTCGGGTTCTGGTGCCCGTAGCCGGGCAGGACGCCCTTCACCCCCGGATACTGCACGCTCATCGCGGCGGCCACCGTACGCGGGTCGAGCAGTCGCGGCGCCTGCACCTCGGCCGCGAACCGCAGCAGGTTCTCCACCGTGGACACCCCGTCCCTGGCCGGCGACCCCGCCAGCGAGGTCGACGTCATCCCCAGCGGCTCCAGCACCGCCTGCCGCAGGTACTCGGCGAACGGGATGTCGGTCGCCTTGGCCACGTGGTCGCCGAGCTGCTCGAACCCCGCGTTGGAGTACAGCCGCCGCTCCCCTGGCGGGGCCGTCACCCGGTGCTCGTCGAAGGCCAGCCCGGAGGTGTGGGCGAGCAGATGGCGGACCGTGGCGCCGGGCGGCCCGGCCGGCTCGTCCAGCTCGACCGCGCCCTCCTCGTAGGCCACGAGCACGGCGTAGGCCGCCAGCGGCTTGGTGACCGAGGCGAGGGGGAACCGCTGTCCGGCCGGGCCGTGGGTGCCCACGACCGTGCCGTCCGCGCGCACCACGCCCGCCGCGGCGGTGGGGACCGGCCAGTTCTCGATCGACGCCAGGCTCTTCAACGACATGAGGCCGAGCCTATGCGCTCAGAGCCACAGCTCCAGCAACGGGTCGGGCTTGGGCCGGAAGCCGAGCGAGGCGTACAGCGGCGCGCCCTCGGCGGACGTGGTGAGCTGCACCCGGTCGGCGCCGCGCTCGCGGAACCAGCCGAGCAGCGTGTCCATGCACGCGCGCGCGTACCCGCGCCTTCGGGCGTCCGGGTCGGTGGCGACGCTGAAGGCGTACCCGACCGTGCCGAGCGGGTTGCCCGCCCGTCCGATCCGGTAGTCGAGCGTGCCGGCCACCAGCGCGGCCAGTGCCCCCGGCCGCTCGGGGTGGTCCACGACGAAGGCCGCGAAGTCGCCCTCCGGCTCCCCGAGCCTCGCCCGCAGTTCGGGCAGGGACTCGGCGTGCCAGTCGGTGGACCGGTCGGCGAGGGCCATCGAGTCGATCATGACCTGGCGCAGCCGCAGCACTTCCGCGGCGTCCTCGGGTCCGGCCCGGCGTACGAGAGTCATACCGCGCACGCTAACCACCGCACCCGACGGCCGTCTCTCCCTTTTCTCACCGGAGCCGCTTGCCTGGAGTGCACTCCAAGGCCATAGCGTTGGGGACATGACGGTGATGCAGACCACGCCAGCGGCCGCCGGGCGAGCAACCCCCGCCGACATCTGCTCCGCCCCGCCCCGGCGCCACCCCCGCCCCGAAGGCCAGGACCGCTACACGATCAGCGAGGTCGTCGCCTTCACCGGTCTGACCGCACACACGCTGCGCTGGTACGAGCGGATCGGCCTGATGCCGCACGTCGACCGCTCGCACACCGGTCAGCGCCGCTACAGCAACCGCGACCTGGACTGGCTGGAGTTCGTGAACAAGCTCCGGCTGACCGGCATGCCGGTGGCCGACATGGTCCGGTACGCGGAACTGGTGCGCGAGGGCGAGAGCACCTACGCCGAGCGCCAGGAACTGCTGGAGTCGACCCGCCGGGACGTCCTGGCCCGGATCGCGGAACTGCACGGCACCCTGGCGGTGCTGGACCGGAAGATCAGCTTCTACGCCACGGGGCGCTGACCCGCCCGCCGCGCGGCGCCGCTACAGCTCGGCCAGTAATTCGGCCTTCTTCGAGGAGAACTCCTCGTCGGTGACCAGGCCCGCCTGGTGCAGTTCGCCGAGATGCCGGATGCGCTCGGCGATGTCGGCCGGGTCCCGCCGTGCCGGCACCGGGGCCACCGGCACCGGCCCCCGGCTCCGCAGCGCCGCGAGGACGGCGGCGGCGAACGGCAGGGACTCGTGCACCGGCCCGTAGCCGAGGCCGAAGACGACGGCCGCCGGATCCTGGTCGGGCTGTGCGGGACGGGTGGAACCGCCGTCGCGGGGTACCAGGCGCAGATGCCCCTCGAAGGCCTCCGGCGAGCGCCACTCCACCGCGCTGAGCTCGGTGACCGCCCAACTCTGGTCCCCGGCTTTCCACTTCGCCGAGGACGCCCCGGTCCACGACCAGCGGAAGTGCACCCGGGTCCCGTCGAAGACCGCCTTCGCGTCGTACGCCTTGAACTGCAGCGGGGCCTCGGGGGCGGCCACCAGGTAGCGCTCGGGGGGCTCCGGCCCGGACCCGGTCAGCAGCGGTCTCAGCTCGTCGGCGTAGTACTCGGCGAGGGTCGCCCGCTCGGCCGGCAGCACCAGCCGGTAGGGGTCGGAGCCCTCGCGCAACTGCCCGGCCGCCGCGTCCATCAGCGGGTCGGCGCCGGGGCGCGGCCGCAGCCGCAGTGCCACCGAGCCGCGCTTGCCGGGAGTGAGGGTCACCTCCTCGACCGCGGCCAGCGGAATGCGCCGCTCGCCCAGCGCCTGGAACAGCTTGGGTGTCCGAATCCCCCGTTCGTAGCGGATGAGCACGGAGTCGGACTCGAACTCCCAGACGGCATGAAAACCCGCCAGTACGTCACCCATGCGGCTCATCGTATGCGGCACGTGCTCCTCCGTCGCCACCCGCGCAGACCGCACTTCCTGCTGTTTCTACGCGCGTCCGGCCGTCGTCGTGCGGGGCAGACCCGTCCGGCAGGCATCGTCTTCGCGTGCGCACGTCACCGCGTCGTACGCGCCGACGCCGACGTGCGCGAGGTTGCGCAGGCTGTCCGTGCCCGGCTGGAAGTAGCCGCTGTGGCCCTTCGCGTCGCGGGCCGACAGGACCCGCGCGCCGAACGCGGAGGACACCGGGTCGGCCCCGTGGCCCAGCCCGCCGAGTTCCAGGTACGGCACGTCCTGCACCCAGTCGCTGGCGTCCCGCATCGCCCACACCCGGGCCGAGGTGCCCAGGCGGGAGGCGCTGGCGGCGCGCATCCCGGGGCTCGCCGCCACCGCCAGGTCGGTCACCCGGCCCGGCATGCCGTGCGCGGCGACCCCGCAGACCACCGAGCCGTAGCTGTGGCAGAACATCGACACCGGCGCCCTGCCGGGCAGACCGTGCAGCAGCGCGTTCAGGCGGACGGCGCCCTCCTCGGCGCGCAGACCGGTGGCCGCGTCCACGCCGAGTCCGGCCGGCGCGGTGTAGTCGGCCCAGGCGATCACGGCCGTGCGGGTCGAGGGCCGCTCCGCCCGCTCGGCGGCGTACAGCGCCTCGGCCATGCCGACCGGGGCGCTGTACTTGCGGTACGTCCGCTGGAAGGTGAGCAGGTCGGTGTCGACACCGGGCACGACGACGGAGATGCGGTCGGCCCTGGTGAGGCTGCCGAACACCTCCGCGACCCGGCCCGAGCCCGCGGGGTCGAAGGCGAGGATGTGCCGGCCCGGCCGCATCAGCGCCGCGTAGCGCTCCATCCGCTGGCCCGCGTCCTGCTGTCCGGCCCTGCTGATCCGGCTGTCGTGCATGCGGCGCCGCTCGACCTCACGCGCCTGGCCCAGCGCGATGCGGTTGGCGCGGTAGCGCAGCTTGACGGGGGCGCCGTTCATGTTGCCGACCGCCAGGGGATAGCGGTGGGCCAGCCGGTCGCGCTCGTGCGGAGTGAGCGAGGCGAAGAACCGGGTGAGCCGTGCGGGGGCCGCCTCGGGGTCCGGCAGGTGCAGGCCGCGCAGCGTGCCGTGCTCCCACTTGTCGAGGGAGTGCTGCAGCGCGGTCGACTCCCGCTGGGTGCGCATGGCGGTCCAGCCGGTGGTCGCGAGCATCACGAACACGACGGCCAGGGCGAGCATGGCGCGCCAGACGTTGAGCTGCGGGGAGGTGTCGAAGGAAGTCACTGGGAGGACACACTAGGAGAACGAGAGGGTCTCGGGGTAACCGAGTGACGGGTATCACGTTTCGGTAGAGGTCGAACGGTCCGTAACGTCCTCAGCCCGCCCGCCAGTTGCCGGTGAGCGCCGGGCCCAACTGGTCCAGGTACGACACCGTCAGACGCCGGATCGCCTCGAGACTGAAGTCGTCACCGGTGCACCACTGCCGTTCGGTGACCCTCATCACCCCGCCGAAGACGGCCACGGCCAGCCGCGGCCGCGGGTCGGTGTCCACGTCGACGCCCTCCCGTTCGGCGAGCAGCCGCGCGATCGTCTCCTCGGTGGCGACGGACCGCCGCAGATGCGCGGCGAGCAGCGCGGGCGTCGACTCTATGGTTCGGTACATGCGCAGGTACAGCTCCACCGGAACGGCCGAATCGACCGTCTCGCGTATCGCGTCCCAGCCCTCCAGGACCGCCTGCCGCAGCGCCTCCATCGGCGCCTCGTGCGCCGGCCTGGCCCGGACGGCCGCCACGAAGAGGGCCTCCGTCATCTCCTGGACGGCGAAGGCCACCTCCTCCTTGCCGGCGAAGTAACGGAAGAAGGTGCGCTGCGAGACGTCGACGGCCTCGGCGATCTCGTCGACGGTGGTGTGCTCGTAGCCCTGCGTGGTGAACAGTTCGAGAGCGGCCCGCAGCAGCGCCTCCCGAGTGCGCCGCTTCTTGCGGTCCCGCAGCGTCTCCATCTGGCCTCTCCCGGTGAACGTCCCTCAAGCTCAGGCTATGCGCCGATGTCGTGTCAGTAACCGACTTGTGAATTGGTTTGTCAACTGTCAGTGACTGACACTAGCCTCGACGGTATGACTAGTCAGACCACCATCGACACGACGGGACCGGGGGACCGGGCATCGACCGACCCGTCGGGGCCGACCCCGGCCGCGGGGCTGCGCGGCCACCCATGGCTCACCCTCATCACCGTCGCCGTAGGGGTCATGATGGTGGCCCTCGACGGCACCATCGTGGCCATCGCCAACCCGGCCATCCAGAAGGACCTGGGCGCGAGCTTCGCCGACGTCCAGTGGATCACCAACGGCTACTTCCTCGCCCTCGCGGTCTGCCTGATCACCGCGGGCAAGCTCGGTGACCGCTTCGGCCACCGCCAGACCTTCCTGATCGGCGTGACCGGCTTCGCCGCCGCCTCGGGCGCCATCGGCCTGTCCAACAGCATCGCCGCGGTCGTCACCTTCCGGGTCCTGCAGGGCCTGTTCGGCGCGCTGCTGATGCCGGCCGCGCTGGGCCTGCTGCGGGCCACCTTCCCGGCCGAGAAGCTGAACATGGCGATCGGCATCTGGGGCATGGTCATCGGCGCCTCCACCGCGGGCGGCCCGATCCTCGGCGGCGTCCTGGTCGAACACGTCAACTGGCAGTCGGTGTTCTTCATCAACGTGCCGGTCGGCGCCCTCGCCCTGCTGCTGGGCCTGCTGATCCTGCTGGACCACCGCGCGAAGAACGCCCCGCGCTCCTTCGACCTGCCGGGCATCGCCCTGCTCTCCGGCGCGATGTTCTGCCTGGTGTGGGCGCTCATCAAGGCCCCGACCTGGGGCTGGGGCGACGTCAAGACCTGGGGCTTCATCGGCGCCTCGGCGCTGCTCTTCGTCCTGTTCGCGCTCTGGGAGACGCGGGTCGCCGAGCCGCTGATCCCGCTGGGCATGTTCCGCTCGGTCCCGCTGTCCGCGGGTGTCGTCCTGATGGTCCTGATGGCGATCGCCTTCATGGGCGGCCTGTTCTTCGTGACGTTCTACCTGCAGAACGTCCACGGCATGAGCCCCATCGACGCGGGTCTGCACCTGCTTCCGCTCACCGGCATGATGATCGTCGGATCCCCGCTCGCGGGCGCCGCGATCACCAAGCTGGGCCCGCGCATCCCGCTGGCCGGCGGCATGGCGGCCACCGCGGTGGCCATGTACGGCATGTCGACGCTGGAGGCCGACACCAGCAGCGGTGTGATGTCGATCTGGTTCGCCCTGCTGGGCTTCGGCCTTGCGCCGGTCATGGTCGGCGCCACCGAGGTGATCGTGGGCAACGCGCCGATGGAGCTGTCCGGTGTGGCGGGCGGCCTGCAGCAGGCGGCCATGCAGATCGGCGGCAGCCTCGGCACGGCGGTGCTGGGCGCGGTCATGGCCTCCAAGGTCGACAGCGACCTGCCCGGCAACTGGGCCGGCGCGGGACTGCCGAAGCTGACCCCGGAGCAACTCGACCAGGCCTCCGAGGCGGTCCAGGTGGGCGTGGCCCCGGTCGCCAAGGGCATGCCGGAGCAGCTCGTCGCGAAGATCACCTCGGTCGCGCACGACACGTTCATCTCCGGCATGAGCCTCGCCTCCCTCGTCGCGGCCGGCGTGGCGGCGTTCGCGGTCCTCGTCGCGCTGCTCACGAAGCGGGGCCAGAACGCGGAGGCCGGCGCGGGCGTGGGCCACATCTGACCCCGGCTGCCATGCCCGATCCGGGCGGAGTTCGCCCATCAGGGTGACTCCGCTCAAGATCCCTCGCCCCTGGCGCGCGCCGCAGGTCACAGTGGGTCAGGTCCTCCGCAGGGCATGCGGGGGCCGCCGGGCCGCGGCGCGCGCTGCTGGAGGGGGGCAGCGCGCGCAGGTCTGTCCGCGGGAAACCGGGGTACCCGCTTCGTGAGGCCGAACTGTCCATGAGCATCGAGGAGTTGATGATGGCAGGCTTCGGGCACGGAACGCGCGGGTACCCCCGGTCACGCGGCCGTTCGTGGCAGCGGACCGGGCCGGACCGTGCGACGCTCGGGATCATCGGTACGGTCTGCGCGGTCGCCGGATTCTTCGCGCTGGGCATCATCCTCGGCCCGGTGGCGATGTTCTGCGGCTGGCAGTCCATGGGCCGCAAGTGGTCCACCGACCGCAACATCCCGGCCGTGGTCGCCCTCGTCCTGGGCGCGATCGACACCCTGCTGTCCCTCATAGCCCTGGCAGGCGCGGCCACCTGGGGCCACGGCCTCCTCTGACCCGCCCCACCGCAAGCCCGCAGCCCCCGCGCCCCCAGGCCCCGGACTGCGGGCTCTCCCACGTGGCTGCGGGCGTGCGTGCCTCCCCAGTGCCTGAAGGGCCTGGGGGCACCCCCAGGGCGGCACGGGTGGGCGGTGGGGGGTGGCACTCCGCAGGCCCGGGTAAGGGAAACGCCCTGGGCCGGCGTCAGCACCGGACGCCCGGTCAACTCGGCCCACGCACCACGCGACAACACCCGAGCCGATGCAACGGAGCCGAGCCAACACCCGACGAACCCCAGCCGCACAGCCAAACCGCCCCTGGCGGAGCCGCCCCTCACCGCCGCCCCTACCGCCGCTCCCCCTCCCGCTCCCCGGCCAGCCGAGCCACCTCCGCCCGAAGCAGCCGAACCTCCTCCGTGAGCGCGGCGATCGCCTCCGTCTGCCGCCGCTCCTCCACGTCGTCCTTCTCGAACCGCGAGATGAACCACGCCGCGATGTTCGCCGTCACGACACCCAGCAACGCGATCCCGGACAGCATCAGCCCGACCGCGATCATCCGCCCCAGACCGGTGGTCGGCGCGTGGTCCCCGTACCCCACCGTCGTCATCGTCGTGAAGGACCACCACACGGCGTCACCCAGCGTCCTGATGTTCCCGTCCGGCGACTCCCGCTCCACCGAGAGCACCGCGAGCGAGCCGAACATCAGCAACCCGACCACCGAGCCCACGACATACGTCGTCAGCCGGATCTGCGGAGCCATCCGCGCCCGCCGCCCCACGAGCAGCAGCGTGGAGACCATCCGCAGCAGCCGGAGCGGCTGCAGCACCGGCAGCACCACAGCGAACAGGTCGGGCCAGTGCCGCCGCACGAACTCACCGCGCCGGGGCGCGAGCCCCAGCCGCATCAGGTAGTCCACGGCGAAGGCGCCCCACACCACCCACTCCACCCCCGTGCACAGGGCCGTGAGCGAGTGTCCCGCCGAACCGTCCACGATGGGCACGGCGTACGCGACGGCGAAGGCCACGGCCAGCGCCAGCAGCGGCCGTTGTGTGAGCCGCTCCCACCGCGCCTGCGCCGCCTGCGCCGCGTTCGTCTCCATGCCCGCATCGTAGGGAAGACGAAGGGCGGCGGAGTCCATGACTCCGCCGCCCTCACACCCGCGGCCCTGTCACAGGCCGCGCGGTGTCACGCGTCGCCGCCGGCCGCCCCCGGATCCGCCGCCGACACGTCCAGCAGCTGGTAGCGGTCGATGGCCTGCTTCAGCACGGACCGGTCGATCTTGCCGTCCCGGGTCAGCTCGGTCAGCACCGCCACCACGATCGACTGCGCGTCGATGTGGAAGAACCGCCGCGCCGCACCCCGGGTGTCGGCGAATCCGAAGCCGTCCGCGCCCAGGGACTGGTAGGTCCCCGGCACCCAGCGCGCGATCTGGTCCGGGACCGACCGCATCCAGTCGGACACCGCCACGAACGGCCCCTCGGAGTCGCCGAGCTTGCGCGTCACGTACGGCACCCGCTGCTCCTCCTCCGGGTGCAGCAGGTTGTGCTCCTCGCAGGCCACGGCCTCGCGCCGCAGCTCGTTCCACGAGGTCGCCGACCAGACGTCCGCCCTGACGTTCCAGTCCTCGGCCAGGAGCCGCTGCGCCTCCAGCGCCCACGGCACCGCGACACCCGACGCCATGATCTGCGCCGGGATCGAGCCGGCCGTACCCTCGCTCAGCTTGTACACGCCCTTGACGATGCCCTCGGCGTCCACGTTCGCCGGCTCGGCCGGGTGCCGGATGGGCTCGTTGTAGACGGTGAGGTAGTAGAAGACGTCCTCGCCGTGCGGGTGCTCGGCGTCGCCGCCGTACATCCGGCGCAGGCCGTCCTGCACGATGTGCGCGATCTCGTAGCCGTAGGCCGGGTCGTAGGCCACACACGCCGGGTTGGTCGAGGCGAGGAGCTGCGAGTGGCCGTCCGCGTGCTGCAGGCCCTCACCCGTCAGGGTGGTGCGTCCCGCGGTCGCGCCCAGGACGAAGCCGCGCGCGAGCTGGTCCGCCATCTGCCAGAACTGGTCGCCGGTGCGCTGGAAACCGAACATCGAGTAGAAGACGTACACCGGGATCAGCGGCTCGCCGTGCGTGGCGTAGGCCGAGCCGGCCGCGATCAGCGAGGCCGTGCAGCCCGCCTCGGAGATGCCGTCGTGCAGCATCTGGCCGGTCGGCGACTCCTTGTACGCGAGCAGCAGATCGCGGTCGACCGCCTCGTACTGCTGGCCGAGCGGGTTGTAGATCTTCGCGCTCGGGAAGAAGGAGTCCATGCCGAACGTGCGGTACTCGTCCGGCGCGATCAGTACGAACCGCCTGCCGATCTCCTTGTCCCGCATGAGGTCCTTCAGCAGCCGCACGAACGCCATGGTCGTGGCGATGGACTGCTGACCGCTGCCCTTCTTCACGGTCGCGTACGCCTTGTCGTCCGGCAGCGCGAGCGGCTCGGCGCGGACCACCCGCGTCGGCACGTACCCGCCGCACTGCTTGCGGCGGTCGTGCATGTACTGGATCTCCTCGGAGTCGCGCCCCGGGTGGTAGTACGGCGGCGCGCCGGACTCCAGCTCCTTGTCGGAGATCGGCAGGTGCAGCCGGTCGCGGAAGCGCTTGAGGTCGTCGACCGTCAGCTTCTTCATCTGGTGCGTGGCGTTGCGGCCCTCGAAGTTCGGGCCGAGCGTCCACCCCTTGACCGTCTTGGCCAGGATGACCGTCGGCTGGCCCTTGTGCTCCACGGCGGCCTTGAACGCCGCGTAGATCTTCCGGTGGTCGTGACCGCCGCGGCCCAGCATCAGGATCTGGTGGTCGCTCATGTTCTCGACCATCGCGCGCAGCCGGTGGTCGTCGCCGAAGAAGTGGTCGCGGATGTACGCGCCGGTCTCGGTCGCGTAGGTCTGGAACTGGCCGTCCGGAGTGGTGTTCATCTTGTTGACCAGCACACCGTCCCGGTCCTGCGCTAGCAGCGGGTCCCAGGAGCGGTCCCAGATCAGCTTGATCACGTTCCAGCCGGCGCCCCGGAAGACCGACTCCAGCTCCTGGATGATCTTCCCGTTGCCGCGCACCGGGCCGTCAAGGCGCTGCAGGTTGCAGTTGACCACGAAGGTCAGGTTGTCCAGGCCCTCGCGCGCCGCGATGCTCAGCTGGCCGAGCGACTCCGGCTCGTCCATCTCGCCGTCGCCGAGGAACGCCCACACGTGCGACCTGGAGGTGTCGGCGATGCCGCGGGCCTGCATGTAGCGGTTCATCCGCGCCTGGTAGATGGCGCCGAGCGGGCCGAGGCCCATGGAGACCGTGGGGAACTCCCAGAAGTCCGGCATGGAGCGCGGGTGCGGGTAGCTGGACAGGCCGTCGGGGTACTTCGACTTCTCCTGGCGGAAGCCGTCGAGCTGCTTCTCGGAGAGGCGGTCGAGCAGGAACGCGCGCGCGTAGATGCCGGGGGAGGCGTGGCCCTGGAAGAAGACCTGGTCGCCGCCGTCGCCCTCGTCCTTGCCGCGGAAGAAGTGGTTGAAGCCCACGTCGTACAGGGAGGCGGAGGAGGCGAAGGTGGCGATGTGCCCGCCGACGCCGATGCCGGGGCGCTGCGCGCGCGAGACCATCACGGCCGCGTTCCAGCGGGTCGCGTTCAGGATCCTGCGCTCGATCTCCTCGTTGCCGGGGAAGAACGGCTCGGCGCGGGTGGGGATCGTGTTGACGTAGTCCGTGCTGCGCATCTCGGGCACGGCCACGCGCCGCTCGCGGGCCCGCTCGATCAGGCGGAGCATGAGGTACCGGGCCCGCTCCCGGCCGCGTTCGTCGACCGCGGCGTCGAGGGAGTCGAGCCACTCCTGGGTCTCTTCGGGATCGAAGTCAGGAACCTGACTCGGAAGGCCGCCAATGATGATCGGATTGCGATCGGATCCGGAAGCCACGCTGTTCCTTACCTGTCGGAGGGCCACTTTTTCACTCGTGCCTACACCGTTCCCCATCGTGTACCTCGGGAAGGCGTACGTCACCTCTACCGTGGGGTAACCGGCACACAGGATCGGTCAAAACGCAACGATACGCCCGGGGTGTGACAGGCTTGCCAAACTTGTTCGGGAGTCGTTTGACTGGATGATTCCGAAGAGAACAAAGAGGGCAGAACGGTGTGATGTGGGTCACGAGCCTGCGGGACGCGGTGCCGGGAGTTGCGCCGACACGGCCCGGATCGTCACCGTTTCGGCGGTCTGGACGGCCGGGTACTTGCGCGATCGGTCCCGCCCGTGTGGACTACGGCCAATGCTTCGCGCACGCGCGTGGCTGAGATATTCACCAAGACATGATCAGGAGGCAACCCGTGAGCGCGACCGCGGACCACGCGGAGGAGCGGACGAACCCTGCCGCCAGGCTGGGGTTCCAGCCCGGGCAGGTGGTCCAGGAGATCGGCTACGACGACGACGTCGACCAGGAACTCCGCGAGGCCATCGAGGAAGCCGTCGGAGGCGACCTGATGGACGAGGAATATGACGACGTGGCCGACGCCGTCGTGCTGTGGTTCCGCGACGAGGACGGTGATCTCACCGATGCGCTCGTCGATGCCACCACGTACATCGAGGAGGGCGGCGCCATCCTGCTGCTCACGCCGAAGACCGGCCGCAGCGGATACGTGGAGCCGAGCGACATCTCGGAGGCCGCGACGACCGCCGGCCTGACCGCGTCCAAGAGCGTCAGCGTCGGCAAGGACTGGAGCGGCAGCCGTCTGGCGACGCCGAAGGCGGCCAAGTCCAAGAAGTGACCGCCGCCGGGCCGGACCCGAGGGTCCGGCCCGGCCGCCGCGGGCCCCCCGGTGATCGCTGCGTAGGGTGGAGGCGAGCGCTTGCCGCGCTCTGACCCGAACGGTCCACCGAAGGGATGCACGACGATGGCGATCCAGGTCGGCGACAAGGCGCCCGATTTCGAGCTCAAGGACAACCACGGCCGCACCGTCAGCCTCTCCGGCTTCCACGGCGAGAAGAACGTGGTGCTGCTCTTCTACCCCTTCGCCTTCACCGGCGTGTGCACCGGCGAGCTGTGCGAGCTGCGCGACAACCTGCCGAAGTTCGCCGACCGCGACACCCAGCTGCTCGCCGTCTCCAACGACTCGATCCACACCCTGCGCGTCTTCGCCGAGCAGGAGGGCCTCGAGTACCCGCTGCTGAGCGACTTCTGGCCGCACGGCAACGTCTCGCGCGCCTACGGCGTCTTCGACGAGGACAAGGGCTGCGCCGTCCGGGGCACCTTCATCATCGACAAGGAGGGCGTCGTGCGGTGGACCGTGGTCAACGGACTGCCGGACGCCCGGGACCTGAACGAGTACGTGAAGGCGCTCGACACCCTCTGACGCTGCGGGTCCACGGTCTGCGCAGGGCGGGAACCCGTCACTAGGATCGGCACGTTGATCCCATATCCGAAGCACGACGGGGCTTCCCGCCCCTGGACACCACATGGAGGACCCGTGGGAGTCAGCCTCAGCAAGGGCGGCAACGTATCGCTGACGAAGGAGGCCCCGGGCCTGACCGCCGTCATCGTCGGTCTGGGGTGGGACGTGCGCACCACGACCGGCTCCGACTTCGACCTCGACGCCAGCGCGCTGCTGCTGAACAACTCCGGCAAGGTCGCGAGCGACCAGCACTTCGTCTTCTTCAACAACCTCAAGAGCCCCGACGGCTCGGTCGAGCACACCGGCGACAACCTCACCGGTGAGGGCGAGGGCGACGACGAGCAGATCAAGGTGAACCTCGCCGGCGTCCCGACCGACGTCGACAAGATCGTCTTCCCGGTGTCGATCTACGACGCCGAGAACCGCCAGCAGTCCTTCGGCCAGGTGCGCAACGCGTTCATCCGCGTCGTCAACCAGGCCAACCAGCAGGAGATCGCCCGCTACGACCTGAGCGAGGACGCCTCCACCGAGACCGCCATGGTCTTCGGCGAGCTCTACCGGCACGGCGCGGAGTGGAAGTTCCGCGCCATCGGCCAGGGGTACGCCTCCGGTCTGCGCGGCATCGCGCAGGACTTCGGCGTCAACGTCTGACACGCAGGACCGCACCGGCATCGGGCGCCGCACCGTTCACGGGGCGGCGCCTGGGGGTCCCCCTTCGGGGGAGTGCAGGACAACCAAAGAAGCACCGCTAGGGGAGGACCAGCATCATGGGCGTCACGCTCGCCAAGGGAGGCAACGTCTCCCTCTCCAAGGCCGCACCGAACCTCACCAACGTCATGATCGGGCTCGGCTGGGACGCGCGGTCCACCACCGGCGCCCCCTTCGACCTGGACGCCAGTGCCCTGCTGTGCGGCGCCGGGAACCGGGTGCTGGGCGACGAGTGGTTCGTGTTCTACAACCAGCTCACGAGCCCCGACGGCTCGGTCGAGCACACCGGCGACAACCTCACCGGTGAGGGCGAGGGCGACGACGAGTCGATCCTGGTGGACCTGACCAGGGTCCCGCAGCAGTGCGAGAAGATCATCTTCCCCGTCTCGATCCACCTCGCCGACGAGCGCGGCCAGACCTTCGGCCAGGTCTCCAACGCCTTCATCCGCGTGGTCAACCAGGCCGACGGCCAGGAGCTGGCCCGCTACGACCTGAGCGAGGACGCCTCCACCGAGACCGCCATGATCTTCGGCGAGCTGTACCGGTACCAGAGCGAGTGGAAGTTCCGAGCCGTGGGCCAGGGGTACGCGTCGGGTCTGAGGGGCATCGCCCTGGACTTCGGGGTCAACGTCTCCTGACGCACAGCCGCCCGGCCGTACGGCCTCCGCCGCCCGCGGAGGCCGCCCTGGCCGTCCCTCCCGGGGGCGTGCCCCTCTAGACTCGTGGTCAACACTTAGCAAAGCCGAGTACGGCGAGGGGGAAAGTCGCCCCCCAGACGACGTCTGGGAGGTGCCCCCACAACACGATGGGGTAGCCAGTGCTTCTGAAAACCTTCGGCTGGTCGTTCGCGGTCACCGCGCTCGGTCTGGTCGCGGCGGCGTTCTACGGAGGGTGGACCGCCTTCGGCATCGTGGCGATCCTCGCGATCCTCGAGATCTCGCTGTCGTTCGACAACGCGGTGGTCAACGCCGGGATCCTGAAGAAGATGAGCGCCTTCTGGCAGAAGATCTTCCTCACCGTCGGCGTCCTCATCGCCGTCTTCGGCATGCGGCTGGTCTTCCCCGTCGTCATCGTCGCGATCAGCGCCAAGATGGGCCCGGTCAAGGCCGTCGACCTCGCGCTCAACAACAAGGACCGCTACCAGGAACTCGTCACCGACGCCCACCCGGCGATCGCCGCGTTCGGTGGCATGTTCCTGCTGATGATCTTCCTCGACTTCATCTTCGAGGACCGGGACATCCAGTGGCTGCGCTGGATCGAGCGGCCGCTCGCCAAGCTCGGCAAGGTCGACATGCTGTCGGTCTGCATCGCCCTGATCGTCCTGCTCGTCACCGCCTTCACCTTCGCCACCCACGCCCACCAGCACGGCGGCGCCCACGTCGACAAGGCGCAGACGGTCCTGATCGCCGGCATCGCCGGCCTGATCACCTACATGATCGTCGGCGGGCTGTCCGGGTTCTTCGAGGACCGCCTGGAGGAGCAGGAGGAACGCGAGCACGAGGAGGAGGAAGAGGCCGAGCGCACCGGGAAGAAGCGCTCCGCGGTCGTCCTGGCCGGCCAGGCGGCGTTCTTCATGTTCCTCTACCTCGAGGTGCTGGACGCGTCGTTCTCCTTCGACGGTGTGATCGGCGCCTTCGCCATCACCAACGACATCGTCCTGATGGCGCTCGGCCTCGGCATCGGCGCGATGTACGTCCGGTCCCTGACCGTGTACCTGGTCCGCCAGGGCACCCTCGACGACTACGTCTACCTCGAGCACGGCGCCCACTACGCCATCGGCGCCCTCGCCGTGATCCTCATGGTCACCATCCAGTACCAGATCAACGAGGTCATCACCGGCCTCGTCGGCGTCGTCCTGATCGCCTGGTCCTTCTGGTCCTCCGTCCGCCGCAACCGCGCCCTCGCCGCCGCGGGCGAGGGCTCCGACGACAGGGCGGAGGTCTCCTCCGGGGTCTGACGGCCCCGGCGAGCCCCCGGGGCCGCCTCGTCCTGATCAGGCCGGACGAGGCCCCTCAGGGGCAAGATCAGGGACGTGACGGGGTGTGGCGCCCCGCGCGGTGAGGAACGCTTCGAACGGGGCGGCCGACGTGGTCGGCCGCCCCGTCCGGCGTTCGAGACGAGTACCTGGGGGCGGGATGGGATTCTTCGACGGGCTGCGCGGCGGACGCGCCGCCGAGTTCGACTCGGGCAGCGCCGCGAGCAACGCGATCGAGCTGACCCGGCGGCACCAGCAGGTGTCCCTCACCAGACAGGGCGCGGCCACCGGCCACCTCCGCGTCAACCTGACCTGGCGGATGCGGACCTCCGACTTCGACGTCACCCAGCGCACCAGCCTCTTCCGGCACCCCTTCAAGGCGCTGAAACCACCGGAGGTGCTCGGCCACGGGCAGAGCATGGTCAACGTCGACCTCGACCTCGGCTGCCTGTACGAGCTGACCGACGGCACCAAGGGCGTCGTCCAGCCCCTCGGCGGCTACCTCGGCGACGTCAACGCCCCGCCGTACATCAAGCTCAGCGGGGACGACCGGTTCGGCTCGGCGTCCGGCGAGACCATGTACGTCAACCTGGACCACCGCGACGCCATCAAGCGGCTGCTGGTGTTCGTGTACATCTACGACCGCACCCCGGCCTTCGACCGCACGCACGCCATCGTCACGCTCTACCCCAGCAACGGGCCCCGCATCGAGATAGGCCTGGACGAACGGCACCCCCAGGCCCGGTCCTGCGCCGTCGTGATGATCGAGAACGTGAAGGGCGAACTCGTCGTCCGGCGCGAGGTCAAGTTCGTCTACGGCTTCCAGGGCGAACTGGACCGGCTCTACGGATGGGGACTGACCTGGGGGCGGGGCTACAAGTCCAAGGTGGAGCAGTAGCCCCCTACCGGCCGATGAACTGCGGCCCCTGGGGCGGCAGCCGGAAGTCCGGGTCCAGCACGGCCGCCACGGCCGGCTGCGGCTGGGGCGGATAGCCGTAGCCGGCCGTGCCCGAGGCCGGCTGCGGATAGCCGTACGCCGGCTGCCGGGGCGACGCCGTCTGCGGATAGCCGTACGCCGGCTGCGACGGCACCACCGTCGGCTGCTCCGGCGGCAGGGGCTGGGACGTCGTCTCCGGCGGGTCCTGCCGCGGCTCCTCCACCTCCGACTCGTCCACCGAGATGCCGAAGTCCGTGGCCAGGCCCTTCAGGCCGTTCGAGTAGCCCTCACCCAGCGCGCGGAACTTCCAGCCCTCCCCGCGCCGGTACAGCTCACCGCAGATCAGTGCGGTCTCCGCCCCCGTCTCCGGCTTGATCTCGAACTGGGCCAGCGGCTCGCCGTCGGCGACGGCGGCGTCGTACAGCAGGATGCACAGGGCCGGGACCCGGTCGAAGGGGACACCGTCCGCGGACGCGACCAGCAGCACACGGCCGACACCCGGCTCCACACCGGCGAGGTCCGACTGGATCGTGTCGGTCAGGCCCTCCGGGACCCGCTTCTTGCCCAGCCGCCACACCTTCCCCGACGGGTGCCGGGGCTGGTTGTAGAAGACGAAGTCCTCGTCGGAGCGCACACGGCCGTCCCGGCCCAGCAGCAGCGCCGAGGCGTCCACGTCCGGAACCCCCTGCCCGGGCGTCCAGCGCAGCACCGCGCGCACCGTCGTGGCCTCGAGCGGGACGTTCGAACCCTTCAGCATCGCCTGCGTCATGCCGTCATCCTGCCTTCTGGGTCCTGTCCACGACAATGCGGGGTACGGAGGCGCGGACGCGGGCCGGTTACCGGAAGTTCATGTCCGGAGGGAACCTCCGACATCGATCCCTACGTACTATTACCGGCCACCCTTTACCGAATCCGGAGGTCCCACCCGGGACCCTCTAAGGAGCCGTATGCGCCATTTCGGGCACATCGCCCCCGAAGTGCGGAAGCGTCTCTTCCACCAGGAGCCGTGCGAATTCACCGCCGACTCCCCGGCCCGGCTGCTCTCCGCGGCCCTGGGCGCCACGCTGTACAGCCCCGCCACCCGGCCGAGGCTCGCCGACGACATCGTCAGACAGGCCGGCAACGGTGTGATCTCGATGGTGCTGTGCCTGGAGGACTCCATCGGCGACGCGGACGTCGCCGCCGGCGAGGAGAACCTCGTCCGGCAGTTCGCCGACCTCGCCTCCCGCACCGCGACGCAACCGCCCCTGCTCTTCATCCGGGTGCGGGTCCCCGAACAGATCCCCGACCTCGTACGGCGCCTCGGCCCCTCCGTACGCCTGCTGTCCGGCTTCGTCCTGCCCAAGTTCACCGAGGAACGCGGCACCCCCTTCCTGGAGGCCCTCACCCTCGCCGAGGCCGAGAGCGGACGCCGGCTCTTCGCCATGCCCGTCCTCGAATCACCCGAGCTGCTCTACCGCGAGAGCCGCGTGGACACCCTGGAGGGCATCGCCCGCGCGGTCGGCAAGTTCCGCGACCGGGTCCTCGCCCTGCGCCTCGGCGTCACCGACTTCTGCTCCTCCTACGGCCTGCGCCGCGCCCCCGACATGACCGCCTACGACGTCCAGGTCGTCGCCTCCGTGATCGCCGACGTGGTGAACATGCTGGGCCGCGCCGACGGCAGCGGATTCACCGTCACCGGGCCCGTCTGGGAGTACTTCCGCGTCCCCGAGCGCATGTTCAAGCCACAACTGCGCCAGAGCCCCTTCCTGCAAGTGCAGGCCGTGGAACTGCGCGAGAGGCTCATCGAGCACGCGATGGACGGACTGCTCCGGGAGATCTCCCTCGACCAGGCCAACGGCCTGCTCGGCAAGACCTGCATCCACCCCTCCCACGTCCTGCCCGTGCACGCGCTGTCCGTGGTCAGCCACGAGGAGTTCAGCGACGCGGTGGACATCCTCCGGCCGGAACGCGGCGGCGGGGGTGTACTCCGGTCGGCGTACACCAACAAGATGAACGAAGTGAAACCGCACCGCGCCTGGGCCGAACGGACCCTGCTGCGAGCCGAGGTGTTCGGTGTGGCCGGCGAGGACGTCGGCTTCGTCGAACTGCTCACCGCCGGCATACCCGGCTGACCTTCCCAACCCAAGGAACGCATGAACAACGCAGTGAACGACGAGGTCTGGTCCGGCAACTGGGTCGCCGAGCGGCTCGGCGTCGGACTCGAGGGCGACGACGGGCTGCCGGCCCTGCTCGGACTCGCGCTGCGCCGCAACCCCAAGCGGGCCCACCTGCTGGTCTCCAACGTGCTCGGCAAACACGTCCCCCAGTCGCCGTCCGTGGTCTACGGCTACGGCATCCGGCTGGGCCGCCGGGTCCGCGCGCTGCTCGGCGAGGCGCCGGCCGCCTCCGCCGTCGTCCTCGGCTACGCGGAGACCGCCACCGGCCTCGGCCACGCGGTCGCCGACGGCCTGGGCCTCGCCCCCTACCTGCACTCCACCCGCCGCCCCGTGACCGGCGTCGCCCCCGCCGGCGGCTTCGAGGAGTCGCACTCCCACGCCACCTCCCACCTGCTGCTCCCCGTGGACCCCGCCCTGCTGTCCGGCGACGGCCCCCTGGTCCTGGTCGACGACGAGTTCTCCACCGGCAACACCGTCCTCAACACCATCCGCGACCTGCACGCCCGCCATCCGCGCGAGCGGTACGTGGTCGTCGCCCTGGTCGACATGCGCTCACCCGAGGACACCGCGCGCCTGCAGCGGTTCGCCGACGGCATCGGGGCCCGCGTCGACCTGGTCGCCGCGGCCTCCGGCACCGTACGGCTGCCCGACGACGTCCTCGACAGGGGCCGCCGGCTGGTCGCACAGCACGAGACCGCGCCCGACCGCACGCCCGGACCGCCCCGCGGCCGCGTCACCCGCGTCGACCTGCGCTGGCCCCAAGGCCTGCCCGACGGCGGCCGGCACGGCTTCACCCCCGCGCACCGCGCCCGCCTGGAGACCGCCCTGCCCGCCATGGCGGCCCGGATCGCCGAAGCGCTGCCCACCGGCGCCCGGCGCGTCCTGGTCCTCGGCTTCGAGGAACTCATGTACGCCCCGCTGCGCCTAGCCCGCGAACTGGAACAGGTCGCCCCGGACACCCAGGTGCGCTTCTCCACCACCACCCGCTCACCCGTCCTCGCCGTCGACGACCCCGGCTACGCGATCCGCACCCGCCTGGTCTTCCCCGCCCACGACGACCCGGCCGACGGCCCCGGCGAGCGGTACGCCTACAACGTCGCGGACGCCGGCTTCGACACCGTCGTCGCCGTGGTCGACTCCGTCGCCGACACCCCCGCACTGCACGCCGGAGACGGCCTCCTGGCCCGCCTCGCCGCGCACACCCCGCACGTCCTGCTCGCCGTCGTCCCCTCCCACGTCCCCGCACCGCGCGCCACCACCCCCGAAAGGCCGGCCATGCTGCCCGAGCCCCTCCGCGGCCCCGCCTTCTCCTCGTACGCGCCCGACGAGGTCGGCTGGCTGCTGCAGGACCTCTCCGACGTCACCCTCGAGGCGCCGACCGAGGAACGCGAGGAGGCCATCCAGAGCGGCGGGGCCCACTACGCCGAGTCACTCCCCGTGGAGTACCAGCCCAGCGAGCAGTACCAGCAGCTCTTCCACGCCGCCCTGGACACCTCGGCCGCCCGCATCGCCAAGGCCGTCGGAGTCGTCACCGAAACCGTCATGAGCGAGCGGTCCCCCCGCCCCGTACTGGTCTCGCTCGCCCGCGCCGGCACCCCCGTCGGCGTCCTGATGCGCCGCTGGGCCCAGTTCCGGCACGGCCTCGACCTCCCGCACTACGCCGTCTCCATCGTCCGCGGCCGCGGCATCGACGCCAACGCGCTGCGCTGGCTGGCCGCCCACCACGACCCCCGGGACGTCGTCTTCGTCGACGGCTGGACCGGCAAGGGCGCCATCGCCCGCGAACTCGCCCAGGCGACAGCGGAGTTCGAGAAGGCCGAAGGCATCACCGGGTTCGACCCGGAGATCGCCGTACTCGCCGACCCGGGCTCCTGCGTACGCACCTACGGCACCCGCGAGGACTTCCTGATCCCCTCCGCCTGCCTCAACTCCACGGTCTCCGGCCTGATCTCCCGCACGGTCCTGCGCGCCGACCTGGTCGGACCCGACGACTTCCACGGCGCGAAGTTCTACCGCGAACTCGCCGGCGCCGACGTCTCCACGGCCTTCCTGGACGCCGTCCGCGCCCGCTTCCAGGAAGTCGCCGACACCGTCGACAGCGCCGTCAAGGAGCTGATCACCGAGGACCGCACCCCCAGCTGGGCCGGCTGGCGGGCCGTCGAACGCATCAGCGAGGAGTACGGCATCCACGACGTGAACCTCGTCAAACCCGGCGTCGGCGAGACCACCCGGGTACTGCTGCGCCGAGTCCCCTGGAAGATCCTCGCCAAGGCCGGCGCCGGACCCGACCTGGACCATGTGCGCCTGCTCGCCGAACAGCGCGGCGTACCGGTCGAGGAGGTCGGCGAACTGCCCTACACCTGCGTCGGACTCATCCACCCCAAGTACACCCGGGGCGCCACCGGCGCCGACGGCCGGGCGGTGAACGCCTGATGCCGGTACTGGTGGCGAGCGACCTCGACCGCACACTGATCTACTCCGCCGCGGCCCTGGCCCTGACCATGCCCGACGCGCGCGCCCCACGCCTGCTCTGCGTGGAGGTCCACGAGAGCAGACCGCTGTCCTACATGACCGAGACGGCCGCCCAACTGCTCACCGACCTCGGCGACGCGGCCGTCTTCGTGCCCACCACCACCCGCACCCGCAAGCAGTACCAGCGCATCAACCTGCCCGGCCCGGAGCCCGCCTACGCGATCTGCGCCAACGGCGGACACCTGCTGGTCGACGGCGCCACGGACCACGACTGGCACGCGCGCGTACTGGCCCGCCTCGCCGACGAGTGCGCACCGCTGGAGGAGATCCGCGAACACCTGATGCGCACCGCCGACCCCGTCTGGGTACGCAAGCACCGCGTCGCCGAGGACCTCTTCGCCTACCTCGTCGTCGAGCGCGAACTGCTCCCCGAGGACTGGGTCAAGGAACTGGCCGCCTGGGCGGAGAACCGCGGCTGGACGGTCTCCCTCCAGGGCCGCAAGATCTACGCCGTACCCAAGCCGCTCACCAAGAGCGCGGCCGTACGCGAGGTCGCCCGGCGCACCGGAGCGGAGCTGACCCTGGCGGCCGGAGACTCCCTCCTGGACGCCGACCTGCTCCTCGCCGCCGACCGGGGCTGGCGGCCCGGACACGGCGAACTGGCCGAAACCCAGTGGACCGCGCCGGCCATCACCGCCCTGCCCGAGCGGGGCGTGCTGGCCGGCGAACGGATCACCCGGGAGTTCCTGCGGGCCGCCCGCGGCGGGACCACGGCCGGCCAGGCCCGCTGATCAGCCGCAGCAGCCCCCACCGCAGCACCCGCCGCCACCCGCGCTCGGCGCCGCGGCCGGAGCGCCGGCCGTGCCGCCGACGGCCACCGTCGACAGCAGCTTCACCGTGTCGTCATGGCCCGCGGGGCAGGCGGCGGGGGCGGCGGACTCCGCCATCGGACGGCTCAGTTCGAAAGTGTCGCCGCAGGTACGGCAGCGGTACTCATAGCGAGGCATGCGCCCAGAGTAACCGGCGCCGGCCCGGACTCACCCCAGGCCGGGGCGGTCCGGCCGGCCCTCCTCCTCGCCCGGCAGCGGCATCGTCACCGGCGGGGTGCCGGTCGCGTGCTCACGCCCAGGAGGCTCCGTCGCCGGATCGGGGTGACGGGCCCGGTAATACGGATTGTCGGGCGGCAGGGTCGAACCGACTCTGCCGTACATGCCGAAGGTCATCAGCAGCAGACCCACGACGAAACTGAAGAGCACGTTCTGGATCTTGAACGCCAGGAAGTTGTAGTCGCTGTCCAGCAGAGCGAGGTTCAGGAAGCCGTTCAGCAGGAACAGCACCCCGAACACCATGTTCAGTGTGGACGCCACGTTCCCGCCGATCACCATGCCGGCCAGCAGGATCACCCCGACCACGATGGACAGCACACTCAGCGTGCCGTTGGTGTTCAGCCCGATGACCTGGTCACCGCCGGTGCTGAAGAAGCCGATCTCGTCCATCACCCCCAGGATGCCGAAGACCAGCAGGAACGCGCCGATCAGGCCCGCCCCGACGCGGTAGACCGTGTTCAGCCGGTGGTCGACGGGCAAGTGCTCGTCGAACCGGATCTGCCGTCGAGGCCTCGTGTGCACTGAGTGTGTGGCCATGTGTCCGCCTCCTCCGGGCGCTAGCGGAGGCCATCCGTCCATCCAGCATCCGCCACCACATCCCGAACCGCTACCACAAACGGATCAGCGCTCGCCGGCTCCCCGGGCACAGGACCGCCCGACACGCCCCGGCGGAGCGGCCGGCACCGGGTGTCCGGAGCCGTAACCGGCGCCCGGCGCTTCGGTGGGGCGTGTCGGCGCTGCGGCGGGGCAACCCGTGACCGGCGCCCGGCTTCATCACCGGCGTCCGGCACTGCGGCCGGCACCGGGTGTCCGGAGCCGCAACCGGCGCCCGGCCCTTCGGCGGGGCGGCCGGCGCTCGGCGGTGCGGCGGGGCAACCTGTGACCGGCACACGGCGCCCCACCGGCGCGGCCGGCGCTGTGGCCCGAAGTCGTTGCCGGCGACCGGCGCTCCGCGGCGGTTCAGCGGCCCGTGCCGCCCCCGCGTTCCTCGCGGATCCGCGACACCACACCGGCGACCGTCTGCCGCACCGCCTCCGTCTCCGTCAGGAAGTGCCAGTAGTCGGGATGCCGGCCCTCCAGCGACCCGACCGCCCGCTCCAGCCGGCCCACCGCGTCGTCCAGCGGGCGCGCATGCCGCGGATCCGGCGTCGTACGCCCCGTCATGGCCAGCCGCTGGGCGTCCCGGATCGCGAACCGGGTCCGCTCGATCTCCGCCTGCGGATCCTTCTGCACGGCGTTCAGCCGGGCCAGCCGGTCACCCGCGGCCGACACGGCCTCGTCGGTGCTGTTCAGCAGCGCCCGCACCGTCGACAGCAGCGACGTCGCGTCCGGCCACCGCTGCGCCTCCCGCGCCGCCTGCGCCTCGCGCAGCTTCAGTTCGGCCTGCCGCACGTTCTGCGCGGCCTGCGCGGGCACCTGCTGCAGATCCTGCCAGCACGCGGCCGCGAACCGCCGCCGCAGCTCGCTCAGCACCGGATCGACCTGCCCGGCCCGCGTGGTCAGCGCCTGCGCGCGGGTGCGCAGGCTGACCAGCCGGTGGTCGATCTCCGCCGCCCGCTCCGGCAGCCGCTCGGCCTCGGCCCGGATCGCGGCGGCCTCCCGCTGCACCCGCTCGGCCCGCTCCAGCGTCTGCGCCACCCCGTGCTGCCCGGCGCCCTGGTTCAGCCTCGTCAGCTCCGGGGACAGCGCGGCCAGCCGGGCGGCGAGATCGTCCGCCCCCAGCCCCTTCTCACGCACGGCGTCCAGCGCGTTGCTCGCGCCCAGCAGTGCCTGCCGGGCCCGCTCCACGGCCGGGGCGAGCCGGGCGAGCTGTGTCTCGGCCTTGCCCAGCAGCGGCCCCAGCGAGCTGCCGAAACGGTCCAGCTCCTGCTTCACCCGGACCAGTTCGTCCTTGGCGGCGGTCAGCTCGCCACGCGCCCGGGCGGCCGTGGCCGCCTCCAGACCGTCGCGGTCCAGGTCATGGGCGTCCACGGCCTGGATGTACTGCTGACTGGCCTCGTCGATCCGCGTGCCGAGCGCCGCGAAGTCGGCGACCGCGCGCCGGGCGGCGGGGGAGTCGTCGACGGCCGTGATGGTCTCCACCGAGATCCTCAGATCCCGCTGGGCGGTGTCCAGTTCGTAGAACGCGGCCGCCGCGGCGTCCTTCGCGGCCTGTGCCTCGGCCCGCTGGCTCTCCGCCCGCCCGCCGAACCACCGCCGGGTACCGCCCCCGGCGAACGCGGCCGGCAGCACTAGCGCGACCACCACCGGCACACTGATCAGCGTCAGGACGTCACGCACCCCGGACCCACGCCGGGTCCGTCCGGTCGGCGACGGCGGGTACGACTGCGTGGATGGCGTGCCCGGTGTCGCCGTCACATCCCTCTCCCGTGCTGTGATCCGCCCTGCCTGCTGTCATTCTCCCACCTGTTGAAGACGAACACACGAGCCGATCAGTTCGCCGCACACCCGGTGACTTCCACTCCGTCACCTACGGCGGGCCGCCTGGAACGCACACCGGGCAGGGGCTCCGTTCGAGCCGGGGCGAGCCGCCTGCCTGCCCACACGCCCGCGCGGGCTTGCAGGGCCGCCACCGGGACAATGTAGGCTGTCGACTCATTCCAGGGTGCGTAGCTCAGGGGTAGAGCGCCTGCCTTACAAGCAGGATGTCGGCGGTTCGAAACCGTCCGCGCCCACCAGTGGATGTGAGAAGGCCCAGCCCCCACGTGGGGGCTGGGCCTTCTCACGTCGGGTGGTGGTTGGCCCCGACGTACGTGGGCCCCGGCGGGCCCGCGGCCGTGCGCGTCAGCCCTCCGTTCGTTCCCTCTCGGGTGTCCCGTGGGCGTGCTTCAGCCCGCTGCGGGCGTTCACGCGGTCCGGGCCGGTGAGGGCTGCCCAGTGGCGGTGGGTGCTGACGAACACCGCGAGCTCGTGCTCCCGCCGCCGCAGCTTCTCCACCTCGGCCTGTTCGTCCTCCGTCCAGCCGGGGGACGCGGGCCGCTCGATCTTGCGCCACCCGTTGTCGTCGCTGAAGCCGTCCAGCGGCTCGACCGACCAGGGGAGCCGCCTCAGCAGGGCCGACAGCTCGGCCCGTACCTGGTGCAGCTCTTCCTGGCCGGCGAGCAGATCACTCGGAAACTCATAGGACGTACCCACACGGCAATGGTACGCCTGTTCGATTTTGAGTAGCGAGGCCGTTCGTGAGGTTCAGTCGAACGAGTGATCGGCTCAGAGGCCGCCGCCGCGCAGTTCCCCGACGATGCGCGCCGCCACCGGCACCGGTACGCCGTGCCGGGCCGCCGCGCGCAGCAGCGCCCCGCCGATGGCGTCGACTTCGAGCGGGCGTCCCGCCTCGGCGTCGCGCTGCATGGAGGACCTGGTGGCGGCCGGGAAGGCGGCGTACCGGGCGAGGGCTGCGGCCGGGTCGGCGGGGGCGCCGCAGGCGCGGCTGACGGCGGCCGTCTCGGCGACGAGCGAGCGCAGTTCACCGTCGTACCGGTCGCGCACCTCGCCGAGGGGGAGGCCGTAGCGCGTGGTGAGCAGGGCGAGGGGCGCGAGGAACGCCATCTTCGCCCACAGTGCCGCCGTCTCGTCCTCGACGACCCGGGTGGCGGGGCCGGCCGCCGACAGGGTCGCGGCGAGGGCGTCCAGGCGGGCCCGGGGCGCGGTGTCGCCGGCCAGGTCGATCTCCATGAAGGGACTGCCGTGTTCGATCACGCCCGGCGCGGTCCGGGTCGACTCCACCCGGATCACCGCCGGGGCGACGAGGGCGGGGCGGTAGCGGGCGCGCAGGGCCGCGGGGTGTTCGACGCCGTTGAGGAACGGTACGAGGAGGGCGTCGCCGAGCGCGGCGGCCGGGACGCGGGCGAGGGCGTCGTCGAGGCCGGTGTGCTTGACGGTGACGAGGCAGGCGTCCACCGGTTCGCGCAGTTCGGTGTCGGCCTCCACGGGTGCGGTGAAGTCTCCGAACCGGCGGCTGCGGACCTGGATGCCGTCGGTGCGCAGGGTGTCGGCCGTGTCCTTGCGGGCCAGGCAGATGACGCGGTGCCCGGAGCGGGAGAGCAGGGCGGCGATGAGACCGCCGACGCCGCCGGGGCCCAGTACGGCCACGGTCGGTCCGGTGTGCTCCGGGCGCTGGGTCCGGGCGGACGTTGCGGTCCGCTCGGAGCCTTCTGCCTGCCCGGCTCCGGCGGTCCGCTGGAGGTCGCCGGTCCGCCGGGGACCGTGGGTCTGATCGGTCGTCTCGGCGTGCTGCTTCGTCATGAGGGGATCCTCTCGCCGGTCGGCCCCGGGGGTCGGTGGCCGCCTTCGGCGTGATCCTCGCAGGGGTGGGAGCGGTGCGTGAGACTGGGGGCATGTGCCGGAGTATCAAGACGTTGCGTCCGCCCGCGCTGCCCGACGAGGCCACCGAGGACGACATCCACGCCGCCGCGCTTCAGTACGTGCGGAAGGTCTCGGGGTTCCGGGCGCCCGCCGCTCACAACCGCGAGGTGTTCGAACGGGCGGTGGAGGCCGTGGCGGAGGCCACGGCGGAGCTGCTCGGGGGGCTTGAGGTGCGGGGGCGGGCCGTGCGGACGGCGGCGGAGTAGGCGCTCGCGTTCCTGGGCGACCCGGGCGGCGGGGGAGAGGCCGCTCGGGTGTGCCGTGCTGCCCGCGTCGGGGTCGGGGCCGGGGGTGGGGGTGGGTGGTTCGCCTGAGGGTCCGTCATGTCGCTTTGCCCGGCCGGGAGTTGGTGCGGAGTTTTCCGTGGCCTGTGCGGGCCGGGTGGCGGCGGTGGGTAGATGCGCAACGAGTGGATCCGGTCACACTTTCGACTCGTGTCGTGGCGGCGGGGGCCCCGCCACGTGCGGCCAAGGCCGGGAATGCGCCGTGCGGGGGCGCTGAACCGTGGCTAAATGTTGAACTTGCAAGCATTGATTAGGTGCACCTAACCTGGGTCTCCATTCGGTACCGCCGCCCCCACGACCGGCCCGTCCCCGGCCGGCCCGACAGAACCGAACAGGAGACCCCCTCATGTCCGCACGTCTCAACTCCGCTCAGCCGTACGCCATCGGGCTGTTCCGCGTGGTCGTCGGCCTGTTGTTCACCGTGCACGGCGCCGCCTCGCTCTTCGGCGTCCTCGGCGGCGCCATGGGCACCCACGGCGGGACCGTCGAGGCCGGCGCCTGGCCCGGCTGGTACGCGGCGGTGATCCAGCTCGTCGCCGGCGGCCTCGTCCTGCTCGGCCTCGGCACCCGCGGTGCCGCGCTGGTCGCCTCGGGCTCGATGGCGTTCGCGTACTTCGACGTCCACCAGCAGGCCGCCCTGTGGCCCATCCAGAACGGCGGCGAGCTGTCCGTCCTGTTCTGCTGGTCGTTCCTGCTGCTCGTCTTCACCGGTTCCGGCGCCTTCGGCCTCGACCGGCTGGTCACCCGGCGCACGGCCGCCACGCGGCGGCCGGCCGCCGAGCAGGCTCCGATAGCGGCCTGACCGGCTCGCCCGGGGCGCCGCGTCGAGGCGTCCGGGCGGGGCCCGGGACCACGGCGCCCCACTCCGCCGTCGCGGCGGGGTGGGGCGCCGCCGGGTCCGGTCGGCGTGGAGGGCGTGAAAACCGGGTGACGATCACGTGCGTGCCCTGGCAGCCTCGTGTCAGACCCGACGCGTACGCTGTATGGCTGTCATCGGGGGAGTCACGGGGGACGGGGAGCAGTCGTGTGGGAGAGCCTGGGGCCGCTGGCCGCCGGCCCGTGGATCTATGCCGCGGTGGCCCTGTCGGTGCTGCTCGACGTCTTCCTGCCGGTGCTGCCGAGCGGTGTCCTCGTCATCACGGCGGCCACGGCGGCCGCGGCGGGTTCGGGCGCCGCGACGGGGCGGGTCCCGCACGAGGTGCCGGACATCCTCGCCCTGATCCTCTCCGCCGCGACGGCCTCGCTCCTCGGTGACCTCGCCGCCTACCGGCTGGCCTGGCGGGGCGGAAAGCGCCTGGACCGGGCGATAGGCCGTTCGCGCCGGCTGACCGTCGCGCAGGAACGTCTCGGCGAGGCGCTGTCCCGGGGCGGCGGCGCCCTGGTGGTGCTGGCCCGTTTCGCGCCGGCCGGCCGCTCGGTGGTGTCCTTCTGCGCGGGTGCGGCGCACCGCCGGGCCCGTGACTTCGTCCCCTGGTCCGCGCTCGCCGGTCTGTCCTGGGCCGCCTACAGCGTCGCCCTCGGCTACTTCGGCGCCCGCTGGCTCGGCCCCACCTGGCTGGCCACCGGCGTCTCGGTGGCCGCACTGATCGGCGCGGGCGCGGCGGCCGGGTTCCTGGTCCGGCGGCGGCCGGTGCAGGGCGGCGCGTAGGGGTCGTGCCCCGGCCTCCGGCGCAGGGCGGCGCGTAGGGGTCGGCCCCCGGCCCCCCGGCGCACGGCCGCCCTCCCGGGTGCCTGGCCGCGGCGCCGGGGAGGGGTGGGGGCCGGTGGTCAGCGGCTCGCCGGGTGGCCGGTCAGCAGCTCGCCAGATAGTTCGTCAGGGCGGTCTTCTCCGCCGAGTCGACCGACAGGTTGTAGTAGTACTTCACCTGCACCCAGGCGCGGACGTACGTGCAGCGGTACGCGGTGCGGGACGGCATCCAGGTGGCCGGGTCCTGGTCGCCCTTGGCCTGGTTGACGTTGTCGGTGACGGCGATGAGCTGCGGACGGGTGAGGTCGTTGGCGAAGGCCTGCCGCTGGGCGGTGGTCCACTTGCTCGCGCCGGAGTCCCAGGCCTCGGCCAGCGGCACCAGGTGGTCGATGTCGAGGTCGGAGGCGGCGGTCCAGGTGGCGCCGTCGTACTCGGAGTACCAGCTTCCGCTGGTGGCGGCGCAGGAGGAGTCGGTGACGACGTTCGAGCCGTCCCGCTTCAGGACCGTCTCGCGGGTGTTGCAGGCGCCGCTGATGGTGATCCAGTGCGGGAACAGGTCACGGCTGTAGCCGGTGCGGTTCTCGGTGGCCACGGTGAGCTGGGAGAGGTAGCTGCGGGCGGTGGCGCCGCTGACCGGGGTGGGCAGGGCCGCGGAGGCGCTCGGCGCGTTGAACAGGGCGACGGAGGCTACCAGTCCGCTGAGGGCGGTGAGTATGCTCAGTCGTCGACGCGCGTAGAACCGGGACATGTGAACTCCCTTGTGGGGTGGGGGTGTTGGGGCGCGGGCGTGGGAATGCTCGCGCTGCCGTGTTGCCGGTGGGTGAGCGCTCGGTTAGAAGTTAGTGTCGTGTGCATGACACGACAAGGTTCAGCGTCGAACTTTCGATCCCGTACGATGGACGGCGCAGAAGGGGAGTAGCTCTTCGCCGGACCGTCGACATACTGCTCAGCGAGCCTGAGCCGGCGCCCGGAGGCGGATCCCGCACGGACCGCCCAGCGAGACCTTCGGCAAGCAGTGCACGCCCGTGCCTCAGAGGCGCCGGCGCCCAGTGCGCTGTCGTGCCGAGGTGTCTCCCATGAGGTACAGCACTCTCGGTGGGGCGGCCCCGACCGATTGAGGAACCTTGATCAGCATTTCCGTGACGGCGCTCGTCTTCGGCGTCATCTTCCTCGCCGAACTGCCGGACAAGACCGCGCTCGCCGGCCTCGTCCTCGGCACCCGCTACCGCGCCTCGTACGTCTTCGCGGGCGTCGCCGCCGCCTTCCTCCTGCACGTCGTGCTCGCCGTCGCCGCCGGCAGCGTGCTGACGCTGCTGCCGCAGCGACTCGTGCACGCGCTCACGGGTGTGCTGTTCCTCGGCGGCGCGGCGGTGCTGCTGCTGAAGAAGGGAGAGGACGAGGAGGAGGTCAAGAAGCCCGCCGACCAGTCCTTCTGGAAGGTCGCCGGCACCGGCTTCATGCTCATCCTGGTGGCCGAGTTCGGCGACCTCACCCAGATCATGACCGCCAACCTCGCCGCCCGCTACGACGACCCGATCTCCGTCGGCCTCGGCGCGGTGCTCGGCCTGTGGGCCGTCGCCGGGCTCGGCATCGTCGGCGGGAAGGCCCTGATGAGGCGGGTGCCGCTGCGGCTGATCACGCAGATCGCGGCGCTGCTGATGCTGGCTCTGGGCGTGTGGAGCCTGTACGAGGCCGTCGCCGGCTGAGCGAACGGACGGTGAACCCTCGACGGCGGTGGTGGCGGGACCGCGACTTGTTTTGTACCGTGGGGGAACAAAGTGGCTCCCGCTCGTTTTCCCTGACCGGCGGGCGGGGCCGTTTTGTCCCTCGTCCCGCCCACCGTCCCGCCCTCTCATTCCTTTCCTCTGGGAGTCCCAGGGAGGAGCTGCCGATGCCGGCCACCGCCACGCCCACCGTCCTCACCGCCCGTGCCCTCCTGCTCGACATGGACGGCACCCTCGTCAACTCGGACGCGGTGGTCGAGCGCATCTGGCGGCGCTGGGCCGAGCGTCACGGCCTGGACGGCGACGAGGTGATGAAGGTCGTGCACGGCCGGCAGGGCCACGCGTCGATGGCGATGCTGCTGCCCGAGCGGCCGGTGGAGCAGAACCTCGCCGACAACGCCCGCATGCTCGCCGAGGAGACCGCCGACATGGACGGCGTGGTCGAGGTGCCCGGCGCCGGCGCCTTCCTCGCCTCCCTGCGCGGCGTGCCGCACGCCCTGGTGACCTCGGCCGACGTGGCCCTGTCCACCGCCCGCATGGCCGCCGCGGGGCTGCCGCTGCCGGAGGTGCGGGTCACCGCCGAGTCGGTGGGGGCCAGCAAGCCCGACCCCGAGGGGTTCCTGAAGGGCGCGGCGGAACTGGGTGTGGGCCCCGCGGACTGTGTCGTCTTCGAGGACTCCGGGGCCGGCATCGCGGCCGGCCGGGCCGCGGGGATGCGGGTCGTCGGCGTGGGGGAGCGGGCCGCGCAGCACGCACCCGACGTCGTCGTGCCCGACCTGACGCGCGTCCTTGTGGAGCCCGCCGGGGACGGAACGATTCGGCTCCGCCTGGGCTGAGCGGCGTCCGGCCCGGTCCTGGCGCGGCCGTCGTGGGCCGCGCACGTCCCGATCCGCGTCCGCTCCAGGTCACCCGTCCCGGCACGGCGGCCGTGTCCGGCCGAAGTCACCCGTCCCGGCGCGGCGGCCGTAACCCGCGCGTCCCGGTCGTAACCGCGCGTGTCGGTGCGGCAGCCGCGGCTACCAGGTCTCCGCCTCCAGCTTCGCCCGGGTCGCCGCGCCGTAGACCCCGAGCGTGTCGCCGTGGACGCCGCGGGCCAGCTGGTAGGTGCGTACGGCGTCCTCGACCGGGCGCGTGTACACGCCGTCGATGTGGTCGGTGTAGAGGTTGAGCGCGCTCAGCCGGGTCTGCAGGTCGATCACCTCCAGACCCTGGTCGCCGCGGCGGAGGACCCTCGCCGTGGCGCTCGGGCCCGGGCTGCCGGTCGCCGTGTCCGACGGAGCCGGGCGGGTGGCGCTGCGGGACGCGGACGAGGTGGCCCCGGGCGGCCCGGCCGAACCGGCCGGTTCCGGCGCGGAAGGCGTGGTGACCGGGAGGCGGACGGGCGACGCGGACGCGGACGCGGGCCGCACCGAGAAGGCGGAGTCCGGTGACGTCGGCGCCTCGGCGGGCACGCTCTCCCGTACCTCGGGCGCCGAGCGGTCCCGGGTCGGTTCCCGGTAGGAGAACAGCCCGCTCGCGAGACCCGCGGCGGCCACGACCACGACACCGGCGCCCGCCACGCACAACAGCGCGGCACGGCGCCGACGGGTGATGCCGCCGGTCCTGACCGGAGCCGGGACCGGCTCCGCGCCGAAGTCCCCGAACGGCGGCAAGTCCCCCGCGGAGCCCTCCGGGCGAGCCCCGGCGCCCCGCGTGGCGGCCGCCCCCACCGCCGCCCCGTTCGCCCGTCCGGCCTCCTCCGCCGGCCCGGTCGTCCGGCGGGCTTCCGCGACCGGCCCGTCCACGGGGTCGGGCTTCGCCGTCGGGGCTGCTTCGTGCACGGGGTCGGGCTCCGCGGGAGGGGCCGCCTCGTCCCTGGGACCGGATCTCGCCGCCGGGGCCGTTTCGTCCCCGAGGGCCGCCCGGTCCGCCGAGCCCTCCACGCCCACCGGGCCCGCGCCCCGCGCCGGACCCGGCGGTGGATCCGTCTTCCGGTCCCCCGCCTCCACGTACG
The DNA here is from genome assembly GCF_042793175.1 of Streptomyces sp. NPDC056580. NCBI lineage: Bacteria > Bacillati > Actinomycetota > Actinomycetes > Kitasatosporales > Streptomycetaceae > Streptomyces > Streptomyces sp. NPDC056580. The sequence goes on from NZ_JBHTVE010000002.1 coordinate 384,334, forward strand.
GCCGTATCCGCAGCGGGTCGAAGTCCTCCGCCGCCGCCGCGTCGGCCGTGCGTGTCCTGTGCAGGGCTTCGGACGCCCGTGCCGTGCAGTCGCACGACGGTGTGCGGTCCGCTTCTCTGGGTGTGCCGCACTCCGGGCAGGCGTGCCCGCTCGATCCCGTCATGGTGTCCCCCCGGGGCGCTTCGCGAGGTTCAGAGGATATGCGGGTCTCCTCGTGAGCTTCAGGGGATGTGCAGAGTTCCTCCACATTCGCGGGATCCAACGGTCCATCCGGGACTCGACGGGCCATAAGCGGTGACACCACTCAGGATGGGAGAGGTGCATCGATCCCCGGGAGGTCTCCATGGCCCTGGACACGCACGGCGAGGCGAAGGACGCGACCGACGCCGAGCACGTCTCAGGCAACGCGCTCGTCTCGATCGGCGCCCTGCTGCTCGGGCTGCTGCTGGCCGCGCTCGACCAGACGATCGTGGCGACCGCGCTGCCCACGATCGTCAGCGACCTGGGCGGCCTCGAGCACCTGTCCTGGGTCGTCACCGCCTACCTGCTGGCCTCCACCGCCGCGACCCCGCTGTGGGGCAAACTCGGTGACCAGTACGGGCGCAAGAAGCTGTTCCAGACCGCGATCGTCATCTTCCTCATCGGATCGGCGCTGTGCGGAATGGCGCAGGACATGCCGCAGCTCATCGCCTTCCGGGCGCTTCAGGGGCTCGGCGGCGGCGGGCTGATGGTGCTGTCGATGGCGATCGTCGGCGACGTCGTGCCGCCACGGGACCGCGGCCGGTACCAGGGCCTGTTCGGCGCCGTGTTCGGCGCCACGAGCGTGCTCGGGCCGCTGCTCGGCGGGCTGTTCACCGAGCACCTGAGCTGGCGCTGGGTGTTCTACGTCAACCTGCCCCTCGGCATCGTCGCCCTCGCGGTGATCGCCACCGCCCTGCACATCCCGCGCCGGGCCGCCCACCACGTCATCGACTACCTCGGCACCACCCTGATCGCCGCGGTCGCCACCTGCCTGGTGCTGGTCGCCTCCCTCGGCGGCACCACCTGGGGCTGGGGCTCGCCGCAGATCATCGGGCTCGCCGTGCTCGGCGTCGTGCTCGCCGCCGCCTTCGTCGCGGTGGAGCGCCGGGCCGCCGAACCGGTTCTGCCGCTCGAACTGTTCCGGCTGCGCACCTTCACCCTGGCCGCCGTCATCAGCTTCATCGTCGGCTTCGCCATGTTCGGCGCGATGACCTACCTGCCGACGTTCCTCCAGGTCGTGCACGGCATCTCCCCGACCATGTCGGGCGTCCACATGCTGCCGATGGTGATCGGCCTGCTGCTGGCCTCCACCGCCTCGGGGCAGATCGTCAGCCGCACCGGCCGCTGGAAGGTGTTCCCGATCGCCGGCACCGCCGTGACCGCCATCGGCCTGCTCCTGCTGCACCGGCTCGACGAACACAGTCCGACCGCCGAGATGAGCGCCTACTTCTTCGTCTTCGGCCTGGGCCTCGGCCTGGTGATGCAGGTCCTGGTCCTCATCGTGCAGAACGCGGTGTCCTACGAGGACCTGGGCGTCGCCACCTCCGGCGTCACCTTCTTCCGCTCCGTCGGCGCCTCCTTCGGCGTCGCCATCTTCGGCACCGTCTTCGCGAGCCGCCTCGCCGACAAGCTCGCCGACGCCTTCCGCGGCGTCCGGCTGCCGCCCGGCGCCACGCCCGCCGCCCTCAAGGCCGACCCGCGCGGCATCGCCGCCCTGCCGCCCCCGCTGCGCCCGGCGGCGCTGCACGCGTACGCGTCCGCCATCACCGACGTGTTCCTGTACGCCGCCCCGGTCGCCGCCCTCGGTTTCCTGCTGGCCTGGTTCCTGAAGGAGGACCCGCTGCGTGGTTCGGTCACCGCACCGGACGCCTCCGAGACCATCCCGCCGAACCCGGTCGAACGCTCCTCCCACGAGGAGGTGAGCCGCGCGCTGTCCGTGCTCGGCACCCGCGAGGGGCGCCGGGAGGTCTACCGGGACATCACCGAGCGGGCCGGGTACGACCTGCTGCCCGCGGCGAGCTGGCTGCTGCTGCGCATCCGCAGGTACGGCATCGTGGAGCCCGGTGTGCTCGCCGAGCGCTGCCCGGTGCCGCTGCAGGCCGTCCTGGCCGCCGCCCGCCAGGTGGAGGAACGGCGCCTGGCCGAGCGGACGGGCCCTGACCTGGTGCTGACCGCGTCCGGGCGCGAGGTGGCCGAGCGGCTGGCCAAGGCCCGCGAGGAGTCCCTGTCCGAACTGCTCGGCGACTGGTGGAGGCCCGGCCGGTCCACCGACCTCACCCGCCTGGTGCGGGACCTGACCGGCGAACTGTGCGGCTCGGAACGCGAGCGGCCGCACAACGGCACGGTGGTCAACGCCGGTTGAGGGGGCCGGGCAGGTCCTTGCGGAACCAGTGCTCGGCGTACCGGTCGTCGTTGTGGGGCGCCGTCTCGGTGTAGCCGAGCCGGGCGTACAGGCCGCGGGCCTCGACCAGGTCGCCGCGGGTGTCGAGGATCAGGGCCGTGGCGCCGAGGGCCCGGGCGGCCTCCTCGGCGGCGGCGACCAGGAGCGCCGCTCCGCCCCGGCCGCGCATCCCCGCGCGGACGAACACCCGGGTGAGTTCGGCGGTGTCCGGGCCGAGCAGCCGTACGCCCGCCGAGCCGGCCGGCTCGCCGTCGTACCAGCCGATCAGCAACCGCCCGGTGGGCGGGGCGAGTTCGGCGCCGGTGCGGGCCGCGATCTCCCGTTCCAGCTCCTCCGGCGCGGTCCGGCGGCCCTCGTGCAGCAGGTACCAGCGGTCGCTGACCTCCGTGTAGTACGCCCGCCACAGGGCGGTGGCCGCGGGGGAGTCGTACGGCTCCTGGGCGATGGTCCACGTCATGCCGGGGATTGTCCGCTGCGGGCCCGGGGCCCGCGCAACCCGATATGCGCCGCCCACGGGGGACGGGGCCGGTGGGCGGCCGTTTGTGGGCCGTGTTCCGGGTCACACGAATGACGAACCGGCCAGCGGGGCCGGTCCGACTCCGGAAGGCAACCATGTCCACAGGCGTGATCATCGCTTTGATCGTGATCGTGGCGGCCCTGGTCCTCGCCGCCGCCCTGATCCTCCGCGGCCGCGGCCGGCGCGGCGGGCCGGACCTGAAGCGGCGCTTCGGGCCCGAGTACCAGCGGACGGTGGCCCGGCACGACGGGGACACCAAGGCCGCCGAGCGGGAACTGGCCGAGCGCCTCGAGCGCCACGGCAAGCTGCGTGAACGCCCGCTGGAGCCGGCCGAGCGCGAGCGGTACACGGTCCGCTGGACGGCCGTGCAGGAGCGGTTCGTGGAGGCGCCCCGGGAGGCGGTGGCCGAGGCCGACCGGCTCCTCGCGGAGCTGGCGGGCGTCCGCGGCTACCCGGACGGCGGGCGGTACGAGGAGCAGCTCGCCGCGCTGTCCGTGCACCACGCCGACCACGTCGAGGGCTACCGGCGGGTGCACCGGGTGGCCCGGACCGGGGCGGAGGACGGCACCGGCGCGTCCGGCGCCGGCACCGAGGAGCTGCGCACGGCCCTGATGGACGCCCGCGCCCTCTTCGACGACCTCATCGACGGCGACGGCCGCCACCTGGACAAGGCCGAGGCCGGCGCCACGGCCGGCGACGGACACCGCACCGGCCCCCGAACGACGGGATTCCTCCACAAGAGCAGCCCGAGGGAGAGCTGAGCCATGGCGCAGGACAGGGAGACACGGCCGGACGCCGAGAGGTACCCGGCCGAGGGAGACATCACCGGCATCGGCCGCCGGCCGCACGACGAGCGGTCGCCCGGCGAGCCGCTCCCGGGCGAACCGGTGCGCAACGAGTCGGCCCACCGGCCGGAGGCCGAGGCCGGGCGGCTGCCCGGAGCGGCCGGTCCCGGCCGGGAGGGGCTGACGGCGGACGACCGGGTCCCGGGCGAGGGCGCCGCATCGCCCGCGGCGGCCACCGGCGCGGGCCGGCCCGAGCGGCCGGACACGCACCGGCAGGCGTCCGGCACGGCGGTGGACGACGACCCGATGCCCGACAACGGACTGGGAGCGCCCTCCCCCGGCGGGCTCGGCGGACGCGAGGCCGCGACGACGGACGGGACCGCGGCGGACGCCTGGCCGGGCGGCGCCGGACGGCACGGGGGGCAGGACACCGGGGCGCACGCCCCGCTCCTCGCGCACGAGGAGTCGGAGCAGTGGGAGGAGCGGCTGCGGCACACGCTCGCCGGGTTCGTGGAGGAACCCCGCTCGGCCGTCGAGGAGGCCGACCGGACGCTGGAGGAGATCGCCGCCCGGTTCGGCGAGGCCGTGACCCGGCGCCGCCGGAGCCTGCGCATGTCCTGGCAGAACGGCGAGGACGGCGGCCCGGGCCACGAGAGCGACACCGAGCAGCTGCGGCTGGCCCTGCGCGACTACCGCGAACTGGCCGACCGCCTGCTGCACCTCTGAACCGGGCGCGGACCCCGGGCCCGGTTCAGCCCGCCGGGCCCGGTTCGGCTCGCGTGGCGGCGGTCCTGCGCTGCCGCCACGCGCGTACGACCTCCTCGACGTCGTACGGCTTCTTGCCCAGGTACGGTCCGGGCGGCGGCTTGAACATCATGTCGCGGATCTTCACGTTGACGTCGGTGATGATCTTCCGGACCATGCGCTCCGAGGGCGCCGCGTAAGCCGCGACGAGCGCGTCCTCCGCCTCCTTGCGCAGGGCCAGCGCCGGCGGCAGCACCGCCAGGCCCTCGCGGGCCATCTTCCGCTTGACCCACCACAGTTCGTCGTACGTGGAGTCGAGGTCGGCGGGCAGCGGCTCGCCCGCGCCCGGCAGCCGCTCGAACTCCCCGCGCCCCTGCGCGTCCCGGATCTGCTTGTCGACCCAGGACTCGAACGGAACACCCGGTGGCTTTCGCTCGGTCATGAGCCCATTGTGCCGGACGCGGCGCCGCCGGGCGTTTTATCATGCGGCGGCGGTGCGGCGAACCGGCCACCGCGCGAGAACGACCCGGACGCCGCCGGTTCTTCGACGTCGCAGCATCTCCAGGGGGAACGCACGTGCTCGAACTGACCATGGCCACCGTCTCCGGGGCCGACACGGGCGCCACCGCCGGCATGGCGATGGCCGACGCGCCCAGCGAGCCCGGCGCCGTGCTGCGGGTGGGCCGGGACGCGTCCGTGTGCCGGCTGGTCACGCCCGAGGACTGGCTCTTCGTCTCCCGCGCCCACCTGGAGTTCCGCTGCGGTCCCGACGGCGGCTGGCAACTGTCCTGGCTGCGCGGCTCGCAGGCCGAGCCGTCCGCCGAAGTGCGTCTGATCGTCGGAGAGTACGCGCAGACGGTGGCCTACGGCGCCGCCGTGGCGCTGCCGCGCGGCGGCGCCGGTGAGGTCGTCGTCCAGGACCGCACCGCGCCGCGCAGCGTGAACGTGGGCTTCTACCACGAGGTCTGAACCCCGCCGAGGAGCGGCGGGGCGGGGTGGTTCAGCCCAGCACCCGGGCCACCGCGAACCCGTCGTAGCCCTTGCTGCCCACCGTCTGCACCGCCGTGCCGCTCAACCTGGGGTGGGCGGCGATTAGCTCGATGGCCTCACGGGTGCCGACGATGTCCGGTTCCCTGCTGTCGGCGTCGACGACCCGTCCGCCGCGCACCACGTTGTCCAGGACGATGAGGCTGCCCGTGCGGCTCAGCCGCAGCGCCCACTCCACGTAGTGCGGGTTGTTGGGCTTGTCGGCGTCGATGAAGACGAGGTCGAAGGGGGCCGGGTTCTCGTCGGCGAGCTTGGGCAGCGACTCCAGGGCGGGGCCCACCCGCACCTCCGCGATCCGCTCCAGGCCGGCCCGGGCGATGTTGCGGGTCGCGACCTCGGCGTGCTTGGCGCTGTACTCCAGCGAGATCAGCCTGCCGTCGGCCGGCAGGGCGCGGGCCAGCCAGATGGTGCTGTAGCCGCCGAGCGTGCCGATCTCCAGGACGGTCCGGGCGCCCTGGATCTCCGCGAGCAGCTGGAGGAACTTGCCCTGGGTGGCCGTCACGCTGATGTGCGGCAGCCCCGCGACCTCGCTGTCGCGCAGGGCCGCCTGGAGCGCATCGTCCTCCGGTGCGAGATGGCTGCTGAAGTAGAAGTCGACGTCGTCCCAGAGCTGCGAGCTCATGCGTCTGCTGCCTTTCCCGAGTGTCCGCCCGAGTCTCAGCCCGGGACGCCTTGGCCCTCCCCCTGCATCGTCTCAGCCGAAGGACGCGGACGGGGGGAGCGGCGGCGGTTGCTCCACCGGCGGCGCAGCCGCCACCGGCCCCCGGAGCGCGCGCTCCGGGGGCCGGTGGGGACGGGTACGGCGGGTGTCGCGGTACCTACCGCTCCACCGAGGGGGCCGAGCCGGGCAGCGGGCGGCCCGCCGACTCGGACATCCGCCAGACGGCGAAGCCGCCCACGACGGCCGCGGCCATCATGTAGTACGCGGGCATCATCATGTTCCCGGTGGCGCCGATCAGGGCGGTGACCACCAGCGGGGTCGTACCGCCGAACAGGGACACCGAGATGTTGAAGCCGATGGACAGGGAGCCGTAGCGGACCCGGGTCGGGAAGAGCGCGGGCAGCGCGGCCGGCATGGCGGCGGTGAAGCAGACCAGCAGCAGGCCCAGCGCGCCCATGCCCAGGGCCACCGCGACCAGGCTGCCCTGGCGGATCAGCAGCAGGGCCGGGACGGACAGCAGCAGGAAGCCCGCGCAGCCCGCGGCGATCACCGGACGGCGGCCGACCCGGTCGGTGAGCGCGCCGGCGAACGGCTGGACGATCATCATCAGGGCCATCACGCCGAGCACGACCAGCAGCCCGTGCGTCTCGTCGTACTTCAGCTCACTGGTCAGGTAGCTCGGCATGTACGACAGCAGCATGTAGTCGGTGACGTTGAAGACCAGCACCAGGCCCATGCACAGCAGCAGCGCCTTCCACTGGCCCGCCACCATCTCGCGCAGCGGCACCTTGGGCCGGGTGGCCTCCGCCTTCTCGACCTCGGCCGCGAACGCCGGGGTCTCCTCCAGGCGCATCCGCAGGTAGAGACCGATGATGCCCATCGGGCCCGCGATCAGGAACGGGATCCGCCAGCCCCAGGCCAGCAGGTCGTGCGTGGACAGCAGGGCCGTCATGAGGGTGACGAGGCCCGCGCCGCCGATGTAGCCGGCCAGCGTGCCGAACTCCAGCCAGCTCCCGAAGAAGCCGCGCTTCTTGTCCGGCGCGTACTCGGCGATGAACGTCGACGCGCCCGCGTACTCGCCGCCGGTGGAGAAGCCCTGCACCAGGCGGGCGGCGAGGAGCAGCAGCGGTGCGCCGACGCCGATCGAGGCGTACGACGGGATCAGGCCGATCGCGAACGTGCCCGCCGCCATCATGATCATGGTGAGGGCGAGGACCTTCTGGCGGCCCACGCGGTCGCCCAGCGGTCCGAAGACCATGCCGCCCAGCGGGCGGACCAGGAAGGCCGCGGCGAAGGCGCCGAACGTCGAGAGCAGCTGTGCGGTCGGGTTGCCTGACGGGAAGAAGACCTTGCCCAGGGTGACCGCGATGTAGCTGTAGACACCGAAGTCGAACCATTCCATGGCGTTGCCGAGCGCGGCCGCCTTCACGGCGCGCTTCACCATGGCGGAGTCGGTGACGGTGACGTCGGCGTGGGCCTTGGCGGCCCGCGGGGTCTTCAGGTGCGGGGTGGCTGCAGTGACGGTCGCCAAAACGGGACTCGCCTACCTCTCGACGGTGACGGGGACAGGGCCCGGGCGACGGCGATGTCGGACAGCAGGCCGAAAAGCGACGATAGGCGGAGTTCGCCTGCTTACGTCGAGTGCGCGACTAGGTGCATAGGGCAGCTAAAGGGCGCGTATGCAGGTACTCCTGCCCGATCGGGCCGGGTCATGCCTGTCGGGCGATGTGATCCTTATCGCGTCCGATGAGGGCAACCAAAACCCGATCCCGCTCTCACTGCTCACACAAAACGAGGCATACGTGGCATGCAGGTTGTATATCGACGTTCAGGTGTTTATGCCGCGAGGCGGGAGAACAGGTCACTCCCGCCCGGACGTCACCGCCGCCAGCACGCCGGAGACCGCCGCCGCGAGCAGCAGGGGGACGCCCAGGCCGTGGTGGACGACCAGCCAGGCGCCCAGGGCGGCGCCCGCGACCATGGCGATCACCGCGGCCGTGCGGCGCGGGGAGCGGCGGCCGGTGGCGTCACCCAGGCGGGACTCGGAGGCCAGGCCGGTCAGGGTCATCGTCAGGACCGTGGTGGTGAGGTCGGCGATGCCCAGCTTGCGGACGGTCGCGTTGCGCAGGCCCAGGGCGAAGGCGGTCAGGGCGATCAGGGCGTACCGGGTGCCGGTCGTGTCCGGCCAGGCGAAGGCGACCGCGGCCGATCCGCCGAGCAGGGCCGCCTCCACGGCCAGGATCCGGCGGGCCCACCCGCGCCGCGGGCCCGCGCCGAAGCGTGCCGCCGCCCGGCCGCCGGTCACCGCGCCCAGCAGGAAGCAGGCCAGCGAGGTCGCCGTGAGCGGGACCGAGAAGCCGGGAGCGCCCGCGGCGGCGAAGCCCAGGACCACCACGTTGCCCGTCATGTTGGCCGTGAAGACCCGGCCGAGGCCCAGGTAGCTCACCGCGTCGATCAGGCCGCTCACCACGGTCAGCGCCAGCAGCACGGTCACCAGCCGCACTCCCCGTGTCTCCTGCTCCGGCGCGGACGGTGACGGCGTGGTCATGCTTCCTCCGGTCGGCCGGACGGACGGGGGCGGTGCCAGGCCCACCATGTTCACCCGGCCGACGGGCGCCCTGTGTCAGGCGCCGCGCAACGCGCGGACACACGCGCGCACCCTCGCCGGGCGGGGCGAGGGTGCGCGCGGTGTTTCGCGGACGTGCGGGCGGCTCGCCAGGCCGGCGGAGGCGGCGGCCACGGCGACGGTCGTGAGGGCCTTCTTCGGGGAGGCGATGCGGCGGACGAAGGAGACGGGCACGGAGAACCTCTTGCGTCGGGGGACGGGGGGTCGCCCGTAAGCCGGAGCCCCCTTCGCACGGGGGCCGCGTACGTCGGCGCCCCGGCCCCTTTCGGGCGGTGGCGCCTGGCGACGCCGATCAGAGAAGCAGCCCCGGAGGATGTCCGCAATGACCCCTTTTACTGGTTGCGGCCGGAACGGCGGGAAGGCCCGCTCGTGTGACTCGCGTCTCGAAGTGCAGGTCGGAGAGGGTGTGCAAACGGGCGAATCGGACGGACGGGAGTACGGCCCCGGATCGTAGGGGACCTGCCTCACGTGGGGGGCCTCACCGGCGGCCTGACGGCCCGGATGCGAGTGCTCACCCGGCGGGTGCGTCGAACGTGACCGCGGTCTCGAAAGCGGCGCGCCGCGTGGCCCGGCGCAGCGCCCGCAGCAGCGCCGGACCGAGCGCGAGGGTCAGCACGACCGTGCACAGGGCCCGGCCAAGGTCCCAGCCGAGCGAGGTGGCCAGGCAGTAGGCGGCGAACCGGGTCAGGTTGGCGGGGACCGAGGCGTGCGCGTCGAAGGCGATGTTCGAGGTGCCGGAGCCCATGAAGGGCCAGCCGGCCAGGTTCATGACCGTGCCGTAGGCGAAGGCCGCGCAGAAGCCGTAGCCGGCCAGCAGCAGCAGTTCGGCCCGGCCGCGCAGCCGGACCTGGCCCGGCAGCAGCCCGGCGCCCATGGTGAACCAGCCCATCGCCAGCATCTGGAACGGCAGCCAGGGCCCGACCCCGCCGGTGAGCAGCGCGGAGGCGAACATCGTCACCGAGCCGAGGACGAAGCCGAACCCCGGGCCCAGTACCCGGCCGCTGAGCACCATCAGGAAGAACATCGGCTCGATCCCGGCCGTCCCCGCGCCCACCGGGCGCAGGGCCGCGCCGGTCGCGGCCAGCACGCCCAGCATCGCGACCGCCTTGGGGCCCAGACCGGACTCGGAGATAGTCGCGGCCACGACCGCGATCATCAGCAGCAGCAGACCCGCGAACAGCCAGGGCGCGTCCTCGGCGTGCGCGCTGAGCCGCGAGGCGGGCGGGGCGAGGAAGGGCCAGAAGAAGGCCACCACGCCGACCGCGCTGACCAGGCCCAGGGCGGCGAGGGAGCGCGGGCCGAGGCGCACGGCCCGGACGGGACGGGACGTGGGGGCCGGACGCGGCGCCGAGGCGGTCGTCATGCGAGGGCCTCCCGGACCTCCGCCACCGTCAGCCAGCGCTGCGGGGCGAGGATCTTGGTCACCTGCGGGGCGAACGACGGCGACGAGACCACTGTCTCCGCCGTGGGGCCGTCGGCGATCACCTCGCCGTCGGCGAGCAGCACCACCCGGTGCGCGATCTCCGCCGCCAGCTCCACGTCGTGCGTGGCCAGCACGATCGCGTGCCCCTCGGCGGCCAGCCCGCGCAGCACGGCGACCAGCCGGGCCTTGGCCGCGTAGTCCAGGCCGCGGGTCGGCTCGTCGAGCAGCAGCAGGGGAGGGCGGGCGGCCAGCACGACCGCCAGGGCGAGCGCCAGGCGCTGGCCCTCGGACAGGTCCCGGGGGTGGGTGCCGTCGGCGATGCCGGGCAGCAGCCCGGACACCAGGGCCCGGCAGGTGCCCGGCTCGGCGCCCGCGTCCCGGTCGGCGGCCGCGCACTCGGCGGCCACCGTGTCCGCGTACAGCAGGTCCCGCGGCTCCTGCGGGACCAGACCGACCCGGCGGACGAGTTCGGGGGGCGGGGTGCGGTGCGGCACGGCGCCGCCCACGCGCACCGAGCCCGCGGTGGGCTCCACCAGGCCGACCAGCGAGCCGAGCAGGGTGGACTTCCCGGCGCCGTTGCGCCCCATCAGCGCGACCGTCTCACCACGCGCCACGCTCAGATCGACGTGCCGCAGCGCGGTGACCGGCCCCCGCCGAACCCCGAGGCCCCGGACCTCGGCGACCCGCGGTGCGGCGTACGGCGCGACCAGGGGCGCGGAGCCCCGCCGGAAGAGGCGGCGCAGGGAGGGGAAGGCGGGGGGCGCCGGCTCGGGTGCCGGGGAGGCGGGGGGTGCCGGCTCGGGTGCCGGGGAGGCGGCCGGTGGTTCCTCGTCGTGCGGGGGCCGGGGGGTGGCGAGGCGGTCGCGCAGGGCGGCGGCGCGGCGGCGGGCGTCCCGGACCGTCAGGGGCAGCGGCGACCAGCCCGCCAGCCGGCCCAGGCCCACCACCGGCGGGTACACCGGGGACACCGCCATCACCTCGGCCGGGTCGCCGTAGCGCGGGGCCGCGCCGGGGGCGGGCAGCAGGACGACCCGGTCGGCGTACTGGATCACCCGCTCCAGCCGGTGCTCGGCCAGCAGCACCGTCGTGCCGAGGTCGTGCACCAGGCGCTGCAGCACGGCCAGCACCTCCTCGGCGGCGGCCGGGTCGAGCGCCGAGGTCGGCTCGTCGAGCACCAGGACCCGCGGGTGCGGGGTGAGGACCGAGCCGATCGCGACCCGCTGGCGCTGCCCGCCCGAGAGCGTGGCGATCGGGCGGTCTCGCAGGTCGGCCAGGCCCAGCAGGTCCAGGGTCTCCTCCACCCGGCGCCGCATCACCTCCGGAGCGAGCCCCAACGACTCCATGCCGTAGGCGAGTTCCTCCTCCACGGTGTCCGTCACGAAGTGCGCCAGCGGGTCCTGGCCCACCGTGCCCACCACGTCGGCGAGTTCGCGCGGCTGGTGGGTGCGGGTGTCCCGGCCGGCCACGGTGACGCGCCCGCGCAGGGTGCCGCCGGTGAAGTGCGGCACCAGCCCGCTGACCGCGCCCAGCACGGTCGACTTGCCCACTCCGGACGGGCCCACGAGCAGTACGAGTTCACCCTCCGGCACCTCGAAGTCGACGCCCCGCACGGTGGGTTCGGCCACCCCCTCGTACGTGACGCTGACATCCTCGAAGCGGATCACGACGGCTCCTCGACGGGCTCGGGTACGGCGAAGGCGGGCAGCAGCGCGAGCAGGACCGCCGCGGCCGGCCACAGGGGGAGGGAGGGCGCCACCAGCGGGACCACACCGGGGTGCAGCGCGTCCGGATCGTGCGCGGCGGCGAGCGTGAGCAGCGCGGCGACCCCGGCCCCCGAGCCCGCGACCAGCCACGCCCGCACTCCCCACGGGTCCGGCCGGTAGCGGGTGCGCGGGGAGCGGCGGCCGCCCAGGCGCAGGCCCGCCAGCGCGGCGGCGGCCCCCGCGCACAGCACCGGGACCCCGTACGCACCGCCCTCCGCGGTCAGCAGCCCGTACGTCCCCGCGCACACGCCGAGCAGGCCGCCCAGGGTGAGCGCGGTCGTCGTGCGGCGCACGCGGGCCGGGACCTCGGCGGTCCGGCCGTAGCCGCGGGCGTCCATCGCCGCGGCCAGCGCGACCGAACGCTCCAACGCGCCCTCCAGCACCGGCAGTCCGACCTGCAGCAGGCCCCGTACGCCCCGGTCCGGACGTCCGCGCAGCCGGCGGGCCGCGCGCAGGCGCTGGACGTCGGAGATGAGGTGCGGCGCGAAGGTGAGCGCGACGACCACGGCCACGCCCGCCTCGTACAGCGCGCCGGGCAGTGACTTCAGCAGCCGGGCCGGGCTGGCGAGGGCGTTGGCGGCGCCTACGCAGATCAGCAGGGTGGCCAGCTTCAGGCCGTTGTAGCCGGCGAACAGCAGCGCCTCCGCGGTGACCCGGCCGCCGAGCCGGATCCCCTGGGCCCAGTGCGGGAGCGGGATCTCGGGGAGGGTGAGCAGTACGTGGGTGCCGGGGACGGGGGAGCCGAGGGCGACGGTGAACGCGAGCCGGATGAGGAGCACGGCGGCGGCGAGCTTGACGAAGGCGGTGTAGGAGCGTGACCAGGGGGAGGGGGAGCGGTGGGTGGCCACCACGTATCCCGCGGCGGCTATGAGGAGGGCGAGCAGCAGGGGATTGGTGGTGCGGGTGGCGGCGGTGCCGAGGCCGAGGGACCACAGCCACCAGGCGCCGGGGTGCAGCGGCGCGCTGCCGCGCCGGGGCCGGGCGAGGACGGCCTCCGCTTGCCCGCGCCCCGCACGGGGCGCGGCCGTGCCCGGCCGGGCACGGCCGCCCACCGTCCTTCCGGCAGCCGAGTCGGTACGGCCTTCGGCTGCCGCGCCGTCACGGCCTCCGGCCGCGCCGTCACGGCCGTCCGCCACCGCCGGGGCCACGCTGTCACGGCTGCGCATCCTTACGGCCGCGCATTCCCGCGCCGCCGCCGGGACCGCCACAGCGCCGCCCCGGCCAGCAGCGCGACCACGCCCGCGCCGATCGGCAGCCCCAGCGAGGGACCGCCGGCCGGCTCGGCCTTCTTCGCGGCCCGCGCCGGCTTCTCCTGGCCCGACACCTGCTCCCCGCACCCCTTGTGCGGGTATCCGGCGATCGCGCACAGCAGGGCGTTGGCGTCGTAGCGCAGGGGCTTGGCGGCGGCGGCCAGCGCCTCGGCCGTCGTCGCGTCGGGGGAGACCCGGGCACAGGCCGTGCGGCGCTCGGGCGGGGTCTCGCCGGAGGGAGCGTCCGCCGGGGTGCCGAAGTCGATGACGAGGGCCACCCGTTTCGTGCCCGCCTCGGCGGGCGTGCCGGAGCAGATCGTGGCGAAGTCCGCCGTGCCGCGCGGCCGCGTCGCGTCCTGCGAGTCCTCGCTCACCGCGAACCGGAAGCCCTGGACGGCGCCGTCGTCGGGGCGGGCGGTGGAGGGGCCCTCGGTGGCGTACGACCAGTGCCCGCCGGACCGCTCCCAGAACGACCAGTAGCGGTACCCGGCGGCCCGGGCCTGCGCCCCGCCGGCCAGGACGACGAGCGCGGCGAGGAGCAGGGCGGCGGCACGGCGGACGGCGGTCACGGCTGCTGCTTCTTCCGGCGGCCGCTGAGCAGGAAGCCGATGCCGATGCCGGCCACGAGCCCGACGCCGACGATCCACCAGACGCCGGTGTGCGAGTCGTCCTCGGCCCGCTCGGCCGACTTCTGCGTGTGCGCGGCCTGCTCGGGCGCCGGGCCGGTGGCCTCGAGCGACCGCACCAGGTCGGTGCCGCCGAAGTGACCGGGGTCGGCGCCGACCGCGTGCGCGGCGAGGATGAGCTGGGCGTAGGCGGCCGGGCCGCTCTGCCCGGCCCAGCCGGCCGCGTTCTTCTCCAGCCAGGCGTACGGCTTCTTCGCCTGCGCGTTCCAGCCGTCCGCCGCGAGCGCGACGACGGTGTCCGCGGTGTTGCCGTAGTCGGGCTGGTCCTCGGCGCCGGGCAGCGCCGACTTGAGGTGGCCCGAACCGGCGACCGCGTGGGCGAGGTACGCGGCGGCGTTGTCCGCGACCCGGGCCGGGGTGGCCTTGCCGGCGGCGGAGCAGGCGGGGGCCTTGGCGCGGACCTTGCCGGGCTCGTTCACGAACCCCTTGCCGAGGGCGCCCAGCACGGCGGCGGCCGTGGCGTCCGCGTTGGCGACCAGGCGCCCCTTCTTGTCCGGCTGGTAGGCGAGGGCGCCACCGCCGTCCTCGTCGCAGCCGAGCGCCCGCGCGCTCAGCAGGTCGTACGGGGTGCCCTTGGCGGCGCGGAGCTTGCCGGGGTCCTCCCCGGCGACGGCGAAGGCGCCGATGACGACCGAGGTGGAGTTGGTGTCGCTCGGGCTGCCCGGGGTGTAGCCCCAGCCGCCGTCCTCGTTCTGCGCGTCCTTCAGCCAGACCAGGGCCTTGCGTATCCCGGTGCCGTGTCCGCCGAGCGCGCCCAGGGCCTGGACGGCGGCGGCCGTGCTGTTGGTGTCGGGCTGGGCGCCGCCCTTGCCCCCGCAGGGCTTGGCCGTGTCCGCACGGAACGGGGCGAAGCCGCCCTCGGCGCACTGCTGCCCCGCCAGCCAGTCGACGGCCCGGGCGGCGGGCCGCAGGCCGAGGGTCCGCTGCGCGAGCAGGGCGAGCGACTGGCGCCACACACCGTCGTACGTCGGGTCGGACTTGCCGAACAGCCCGGACGGGACCGTCACCTCTGGCGAGGCGGAGGGGGATGTGCCGGCGGCCGTGGCGGGCGCGGCGGCGGCCAGCACGCCTATGGCGGCGAGAGCCGCGGCACTGCGGCGGACGTTCATGGTGGGCGACTGCCTCTCCCTGCGGGGAACCGGCAGCGCGCGGGAGACACCCCGGGCGGCTCGGCTCCGCATACCTCGACGGTGCCGTGTGCGGCGGGCCGCCGCGCACGCGAGCCGGTCAACGTCCCGTGCGGGGTGGTCCGGCTCACCGTCGGGGTGACGAGCGGCTCACGGTTGCGGGTCAGCGCCGGAATTGCACCGGCTTCCCCCCGTACGGGTGTGATGACGACGGCGCCACTTTACCGGCAGCTCCGCCGGGGCTGGTGAGTGGCTGTGCGCACACGGCGCCGGTGACCGGGATCACGGCCGGCCGGAGGGGGCGTTGACGCCCGAGGCGGTCACGCGGCGGGGGACACCTCGGATGCCGCTCCCCCCATGGACGGCACCCGAGGCGAGCCGATCTTGCTCTCCGTGCCCTGATCCTCACCCACCGCTCCCGCACTGTCAACGCGATCTGACGGGGCGACAGGGGGTGCGGTCGACGGGGCGACAGGGGGCGCGGCCGCCTCCGGGCGGCGCCGGGGTCCGCCCTCAGGGCGCCCCGGGGGAGGCCTGTGGATCCGTCAGGTCCATCAGCCGGCACACCGTCTCGATGTCGACCTGGACCTGGGCGATGGAGGCGCGGCCCGAGAGCCAGGCGATCAGCGCCGAGTACCAGGTGTGCTCGATGACGCGGACCGCGGCGAGCTGTCGCGGGGCCGGGTGGTCGAGGCCCGTGGCGTCGAGGATGATCGCCGTGGTCCGGCGGGAGACCTGGTCGACCTCGGGGGAGACGCCGCGGTCGGCGAAGGTGAGGGCGCGGACCATCGCGTCCGCCAGTTGCGGCTCGCGCTGCAGCGCCCGGAACGCCCGCATCAGGGTCTGTGCGACCCGCTCGCCCGGCGAGTCCCCCGCCGGGGGCTTCTTGCGCAGGGTGCCGTGCATGTGCTCCAGCTGGTCCTGCATGGTCGCGACCAGCAGGTGCACCTTCGACGGGAAGTAGCGGTACAGCGTGCCGAGGGCGACCTGCGAGGACTCGGCGACCTCCCGCATCTGCACGGCGTCGAAACCGCCCCGGCTCGCGAGCTGCGCGGTCGCGTGCAGGATCCGGCGGCGGCGGGCCTCCTGCCGCTCGGTCAGCGGTGCCGTGGGGGGCCGGACACTCCCGGCTTCCAGCTTGGATTGCGCAGGCATGGGTCCCGCTCCGTGACAGTCGGTGAGGGCATCGGTAGGGCACGTGATCATCCAGCATGGCGGGTGGTTCGCGCCGTGGCGTGAATCACCTGATCCACTGCTGTCAGGGCCCCTACCTGCCGGTAGATTCAGAGCCTCCGGACGATCAAGTCTGAAACTTGTTCTAGATTAGCGTCCCGGCATAGTGTCGCGGGAGAGTGCAGTGAGAAGGGGGCCCGCAGTGACCGCTGAGGCCAGTCAGGCGGGGCCCCGTCCGGAGCCGGCGGCCGACGGCGGCCGACCGCTGCGCATCGCGCTCCTCACCTACAAGGGGAACCCGTTCTGCGGCGGCCAGGGCGTCTACGTCCGGCACCTCTCCCGCGAGCTGGCCCGCCTCGGCCACCGGGTCGAGGTCATCGGCGCCCAGCCCTACGCGGTGCTCGACGAGGGCTACGACGGCCTGAGCCTCACCGAGCTGCCCAGCCTCGACCTCTACCGCCAGCCCGACCCCTTCCGCACCCCCGGGCGGGACGAGTACCGGGACTGGATCGACGCCCTGGAGGTCGCCACCATGTGGACCGGCGGCTTCCCCGAGCCGCTCACGTTCTCCCTGCGCGCCCGCCGCCACCTGCGCGCCCGCCGCGGCGAGTTCGACGTCGTCCACGACAACCAGACGCTCGGCTACGGCCTCCTCGGCGACATCGGCGCCCCCCTGGTCACCACCATCCACCACCCCATCACGGTCGACCGGCGACTGGAGCTGGACGCGGCCGAGAGCCGGCGGCGCCGGCTGTCCGTGCGCCGCTGGTACGCCTTCACCCGGATGCAGAAGCGCGTCGCCCGCCGCCTGCCCTCGGTGCTCACCGTCTCCGGCAGCTCCCGCCAGGAGATCGTGGACCACCTCAAAGTCCGCGACGACCGCGTCCACGTCGTCCACATCGGCGCCGACACCGATCTGTTCGCGCCGGATCCCGCCGTCGCCGAGGTGCCCGGCCGGATCGTCACCACCTCCAGCGCCGACGTCCCCCTCAAGGGACTGGTCTTCCTCGTGGAGGCCCTCGCCAAGGTGCGCACCGAGCATCCGGCCGCCCACCTCGTCGTCGTGGGCAAGCGCCCGGCCGAGGGCCCGGTCGCCCAGGCGATCGAGCGCTACGGCCTCGAAGACGCCGTCGAGTTCGTCAAGGGCATCTCCGACGCCGAACTGGTCGATCTGATCCGCTCGGCCGAGGTCGCCTGCGTGCCCTCGCTCTACGAGGGCTTCTCGCTGCCCGCCGCCGAGGCCATGGCCACCGGTACCCCCCTGGTCGCCACCACCGGCGGCGCCATCCCCGAGGTCGCCGGACGCGACAGCGAGACCTGCCTCGCCGTGCCGCCCGGCGACGCGGGAGCGCTGGCCGCCGGACTCGCCCGGCTGCTGGGCGACCCCCTGCTGCGGCAGCGGCTCGGCCGCGCCGGCCGCGAGCGGGTGCTCAGCCGCTTCACCTGGGCCCGTGCCGCCGAGGGCACGGTGGCCCGCTACCGGGAGGCCATCGCCGGCCACGGCGGCCGTGTCCGCGCCGGCGCCCAGGACCGGCCCGGCGCCGTACCCGCCGCCGCGTTCCACGAACCGCTCGCCTCCGACCGCGCAACCTCCGACCGCGAAAGCAGGGCCACGTGCTGACCGTCGACTTCTCCCGGTTCCCGCTCGCCCCCGGCGACCGTGTCCTGGACCTCGGCTGCGGGGCCGGCCGGCACGCCTTCGAGTGCTACCGGCGCGGCGCGCAGGTCGTGGCCCTCGACCAGAACGGCGAGGAGATCCGCGAGGTCGCCAAGTGGTTCGCGGCGATGAAGGAGGCCGGCGAGGCGCCGGCCGGCGCGACCGCCACCGCCATGGAGGGCGACGCCCTCGCGCTGCCCTTCCCCGACGAGTCCTTCGACGTCGTCATCATCTCCGAGGTGATGGAGCACATCCCCGACGACAAGGGCGTCCTCGCCGAGATGGTGCGCGTGCTCCGGCCCGGCGGCCGCATCGCCATCACCGTGCCCCGCTACGGCCCCGAGAAGGTGTGCTGGGCCCTGTCCGACGCCTACCACGAGGTCGAGGGCGGCCACATCCGCATCTACAAGGCCGACGAGCTGGTGGGCAAGGTCCGCGAGGCTGGCCTGCGGCCGTACGGCAGTCATCACGCGCACGCCCTGCACTCGCCGTACTGGTGGCTGAAGTGCGCGTTCGGCGTGGACAACGACAAGGCGCTGCCCGTGCGGGCGTACCACAAGCTGCTGGTCTGGGACATCATGAAGAAGCCGCTCGCCACCCGGATCGCCGAGCAGGCGCTGAACCCGGTCATCGGCAAGAGCTTCGTCGTCTACGCCACCAAGCCCCACCTCCCGCGGGTGGACGCGACCTCCGAGGCGGCCGCCAAGTGACCACCCCCCGGACAGAACACCTCGTCCTGCCCGGGGTCCTCACCGCCGAGCAGGCCGCCGCGACCGTACGCGGCATCCTCTCCGTACAGCGCGAGGACGGCGCGATCCCCTGGTTCCGCGGGCACCACCTCGACCCGTGGGACCACACCGAGGCCGCGATGGCCCTGGACGCGGCCGGCGAGCACGAGGCCGCCGAGCGGGCGTACGACTGGCTCGCCGCCCACCAGAACGAGGACGGCTCCTGGTACGCGGCCTACGCCGACGGCGCCCACGACGACGTCACCGACCGCGGCCGCGAGTCGAACTTCGTCGCCTACGTGGCGGTGGGCGTCTGGCACCACTACCTGTCCACCGGCGACGACACGTTCCTGGACCGCATGTGGCCCACCGTGTACGCGGCCGTCGAGTGGGTGCTGCGGCTGCAGCGGCCCGGCGGGCAGATCGGCTGGCGCCGCGACGACGACGGCACCCCCACGGCCGACGCCCTGCTCACCGGCAGCTCCTCCGTGCACCACGCGCTGCGCTGCGCCCTCGCCGTCGCCGAGCAGCGCGAGGAGCCGCAGCCGGACTGGGAGCTGGCGGCCGGGGCGCTGCGCCACGCCATCCGCCGGCACCCCGAGCGCTTCCTCGACAAGGACCGCTACTCGATGGACTGGTACTACCCGGTCCTCGGCGGCGCGCTCACCGGGACGGAGGCGAAGGAGCGCATCGAGGCCGGCTGGGACCGCTTCGTCGTGCCGGGCCTCGGCGTGCGCTGCGTCGTCCCCAACCCCTGGGTGACCGGCGGCGAGTCCTGCGAACTGGCGCTGGCCCTGTGGGCGATGGGCGAGTCCGACCGCGCGCTGGAGATCCTGCAGTCGGTGCAGCACCTGCGGGACGCCGGGAGCGGCCTGTACTGGACGGGCTACGTCTTCGACGACGACGCGATATGGCCCCGTGAGCTCACCACCTGGACGGCGGGTTCGCTGCTGCTGGCCGTCGCCGCGCTCGGCGGCCACGAAGCCACCTGCGCGGTCTTCGGAGGGGAGTACCTGCCCTCCGGGCTCGATCCGGACTGCTGCGGCTGACCGCCGGCGGCACGCCGAGTCACGGTCGGCTACTCGGCGTGCCGAACTGAGGCCCGATGTGCGCATGTTGCACAGCATGTCCATGTTTCGGGTGATGTGCGTGAGGTCACACGGCCCGACGGAGCACACGGACCCTACGCGACCCTCCACGGGAGGACACCGTGCCCGTACCGATACGCCACATCGCCGTGGCCCTCACCCTCTGCTGCGCACTGCTCGCCGGCTCCACGGCCTACGCCGCGGGCCACGCCGCCTCGCAGCGCGACCCGGCCGTGGCCGTCGCCTCGGCCGAGCCCAGCCCCAGCACCTCCGCCGAGAAGCAGAAGTTCGCCAAGACCAGGTTCGTGGCGAACGCGGGTCTCGCGGCGGGAGCCGTCTACCAGTGGATCTACAAGCCGTACAAGGCGGGCAAGTTCAAGAAGGGCGCGCACGGACGCAAGCTGACCCTGGTCAAGGCGGGCCTCGCCGGCGCGTTCGCGTACAACCGGCTCAAGGCCGCGGTGCGCAACGCCCAGGGTGATCCCACGCTCTCCAGGGCGCTGGCCCCCGTCACGGCGGGCATCGAGTCGCTGAAGAACCTGCCCGCCAAGCTCCGCAAGGGCGACGGCTCGGCGGCCGACGACTTCAACGACGTCATCAACAAGGTGAAGGACGCCGGGAAGGACGCGGGCGCCGAGGTCAAGAACAAGGTGCCGTCCCTCTCCGAGGTCAAGAACGGTTCCTGAGACGGGAGTCCACCCGGCAGCCGCCCGGCAGGGCCTGCCGGTCACAACTGACGCGCCGTCAACTGCGGTGGAGACTCCGGAACAACGGCGACGGCCCCCCGCCCGGAGGGGCGAGGGGCCGTGCGCGGGGCTGCGGGCGGCGGCTCAGCCGCGCTGGATCCCCGAGGTGTCCTGCAGGACGCCGCGGCGGCCGTCCTGGGTCTGCGCGACCAGCGCGGCGCCGCGCTGCTCGACGGCGAGGTACCAGGTGCCGGGCGCGAGTTCGGCGATCGGGGTCGCGCTGCCGTCCTCGGCGAACAGCGGGCGGGTCGCCGGCACCGCGAACCAGAACGGCGAGAAGTCCCCGCCGGCCGGCTGCGGTGCCGCGGCGGCCGCTGCGGGGGCCTGGCCGTACGGCTGACCCGGCTGCGGCTGGGCGCCGTAGGGCTGACCCGGCTGCGGCTGGGCGCCGGGGTAGCCGTAACCACCGGGCGGCTGGGCGCCGTAGGGCTGCGGTGCGGCCGGCTTCGGGGCCGGGACCAGCGAGGCCTGAAGGGCCGGGACGAGGGGGGTGGCGACGGCCGCGGCGGCCAGCAGCAGGGCGCCGATGAGACCGAGGATGAGACCGGCGCCCGCGCCGACGTCGAGGCTGTCGAAGCTGTCGCTGAAGGAACCCAGCGGGTCGATGATGGTCCAGAACGCCGTCCACGCGGCGAAGACCGTCAGCGCGACGCCGACCTGACCGAGGTCGAGCCCGATGACCTTGCGGGGCTGCGGCAGCGCCCGGGCGACGACGACCAGGACCGCGCCGGCGATGCCGCCGACGTACATGCTCATCACCAGGCCGAGGTTGTCCCAGGCGTTCGGGGCGCCACTGCCGGACTTGTCGAACGTGTCGAGGAAGGACGCGATGAACAGCAACACCGCTGCTCCGATCACCACGCCGTCGCCTCGAGTGAGGGAGCGGATATTCACTTCAGCTGGTCCTTCGTAGGTCGTCTCGTCGTCGGAAGAGGCGTCGCTGTCACCGAGTCGTCTCCGGGACCCGGTGCGAAGCGCAGGGGCGGCCCCTCATCGTAGGGACGACACTAGCGCCCGCACGATCACACTGTCCGCCCGGATGGACCAGCCGACCGCTACCCGCGCAGGAAACTCACGATTCCCTCGGAGATCCCCTGCGCCGCCTTCTGCCGCCAGGCGCCGCTGGTCAGCAACGCCGCGTCCTTGCTATCGCGCATGTTGCCGCACTCGATGAACACCTTGGGAACCGTTGACAGATTGAGACCGCCGAGGTCCTTCCGCGTGACGAGACCGGTGCCGTCGCCGACGTAGTTGGACGGCGGCTCCCCGGTGCTGCGCAGGTACCGGCCCGCGATGCGCGTGCCCAGGTCCTTCGAAGGGCCGGCGATGGCGCGGGTGTCGGCGCCGCCCGCGTGCACCGGCGCGGGGAGGATGACGTGGAAACCGCGGTTGCCCTGAGCCGAGCCGTCGGCGTGGATGGAGACGGCCGCGTCCGCGCGCGCGGTGTTGCCGATGCGGGCGCGCTCGTCGACGCACGGGCCCCAGGGCGGGGAGTCGCCGTCGTGCGTCAGCCTCACCGTGGCGCCCTGCCGCTCCAGCAGGGTCCGCAGCCGGTGGGCCACGTCCAGCGTGAACCGGGCCTCCGCGTAACCGGAGTTGGTGGAGGTGCCGGTGGTGTCGCACTCCTTGCGGTTGGTGCCGATGTCCACCTGGCGGTTGATCTCGGCAGGGTGCCGGTAGTTGCCGGGGTTGTGACCCGGGTCGATCACGACGACCTTGCCCTTGAGCGCGCCGGAGACGGCGGGGGCCGAACTGCCCGCCGGGCCGGGGTCCTTGGGGTCGGGGGCGGAGCCGCCGCCCCCCGCGGGCGCGGCCGGCGGCGCGGAAGCGCGCGCGGAGGAGGCGGCCGGCGAGGCGGGACCCGCGCCGCCGGACCCGCCCGGACCGCCCGCCGTCTCGTACACGAGCCAGCCGAGCAGCGCGCCGGGCACCAGGGCGGCGAGCGCGACGGTCAGGGGTCCGCGCCGGGGCCGGCGCGGACGCGGGGGATCGAAGTCCGGTCCTACGTACGACACGCATGCCACCCTAGGGCCTGCCGCGAACGTCCCGCCCGCCGGGCGGCGCGGGGGGCCGCACCGGGCCCCCGCGCCGGAACCGGAAGGGGGTCAGAGGCCCGGGCCGGTCCGGCGCAGCACGCGCAGCGAGCCGGTGACCGACGTCTCGGTGAACGCGCCGGACTCCAGGGCCCGCAGGTAGACCCGGTACGGGGCCTGGCCGGTGAACTCGTCCTCGGGGTGCGGGAAGACGTCGTGGATGACGAGGAACCCGCCCTCGGCGACGTGCGGCGCCCAGCCCTCGTAGTCCGCGCCGGCGTGCTCGTCGGTGTGGCCGCCGTCGACGAAGACCAGGCCGAGCGGGGAGTTCCAGATCGCGGCGATCTGCGGGGAACGGCCGACCAGGGCGACCACGTGCTCCTCCAGACCCGCCCGGTGCAGGGTGCGGCGGAAGGTGGGGAGGGTGTCCATCAGGCCGATCTCGGGGTCGACCGTCTCCGGGTCGTGGTAGTCCCAACCCGGCTGCTGCTCCTCGCTGCCCCGGTGGTGGTCGACGGTCAGCGCGGTGACGCCGGCCTCGCGGGCCGCGTCCGCGAGCAGGACGGTGGAGCGCCCGCAGTAGGTGCCGACCTCCAGCAGCGGCAGCCCCAGCCGCCCGGCCTCGGCCGCGGCCGCGTACAGCGCCAGCCCCTCGTCCGCGGGCATGAACCCCTTCGCCGCCTCGAACGCGGCCAGGATCTCGGGCTTGGGTGCCGCGGGCATGGGTGTTCCTCTCGGTCGTACGTGAATCGGTGGTGCTCGGCCGGTCCGTGCTCGTCCCGGCCGTTCCCGGTTCGGCCGTTCCCGGTCCGGTCGTGCGCTGTCCGGGCGGTGCCCGGTCGCACCCGGCCGGGCGGGGCCTGTGGGCGCCCCATGCT
Organism: Streptomyces sp. NPDC056580; assembly: GCF_042793175.1. Taxonomy (NCBI): domain Bacteria; kingdom Bacillati; phylum Actinomycetota; class Actinomycetes; order Kitasatosporales; family Streptomycetaceae; genus Streptomyces; species Streptomyces sp. NPDC056580. The sequence continues at coordinate 407,688 of NZ_JBHTVE010000002.1, forward strand.
GCCGCACCCCCTGCCGCGCGGCGACAGGGGGTGGGTATGGCGTGCCTCTCAACCGCCCGGCACCCGGCCGACGGCCGGGCCGGGCGTCCGGGTCAGGTGCCGGGCGTCCCGCCCGGCAGGGGCAGGTCCAGGTCGACCGGACGGTCGTCGCCGGCGTGCGTGGCGGCGGAGGCCAGCGGCCCGTGCCCGGTGGCCCTGGCGGCCAGCACGTACGGCCCCTCGGCCGGGACCGAGAGGGCGTAGGAGCCGTCCTCCCCGGAGAGCGTGGCGCCCGCCTGGCGGCCCCGGCGGTCGATCAGGGTCACCTTGGCGCGGGCGACCGGGGTGCCGTCGGCGCCCAACACCCGGCCGCGGAAGCCGCGCAGGACCTCCTCGGCGTGCCGGATGCCGGCCTCCTCCTCGCTGCTGGCCCGCAGCTGGGTGTGCTGGGCCGGGCGGGGCGCCCTGGGCAGGAACAACGCGAGCAGCAGGCCCACCGCGACCGCGGCCGTGGCGATCAGGAACGAGACGTGGAAGCCGTGCATGGTGGGGACGGCCACGCCGCCCACGTCGTTCGCCGTGTTGGCCAGCACCATCCCGATGACGGCGCTGGAGACGGAGGTGCCGATGGACCGCATCAGCGTGTTGAGCCCGTTGGCCGCGCCGGTCTCCGAGGCCGGGACCGCGCCGATGATCAGCGCGGGCAGGGAGGAGTAGGCGAGGCCGATGCCGGCGCCGAGCACGACGGAGGTGACGATCGTCTGCCAGGCGGCGTCCATCAGGCCGAGGCCGCCGCCGTAGCCGGCGCCGATGATCAGCAGGCCGGTGATGAGGGTGGTCCGCGGGCCGTAGCGGGCGGACAGGCGGGCGTACACCGGCGCCGTGAACATCATCGTCAGGCCCAGCGGGGCCACGCACAGACCCGCGACCACCATGGACCGGCCGAGGCCGTAGCCGGTGGCGCTGGGGAGCTGGAGCAACTGGGGCAGGACCAGCGAGACGACGTAGAAGCTGACGCCGACCATGATCGACGCCAGGTTGGTGAGCAGCACCTCGCGGCGGGCGGTGGTGCGCAGGTCGACCAGCGGCGCCGGCACGCGCAGCTCGTACAGGCCCCACAGGAGGAACACGGCGACCGAGGCGCCGAACAGGCCGAGCGTCGTGCCGGAGGACCAGCCCCAGTCGCTGCCCTTGGTGACGGGCAGCAGGAGCAGCACCAGGCCGGCGGAGAGGCCGAGCGCGCCGAGCAGGTCGAAGGAGCCCTTGGCGCGCATCGGGGACTCGGGCACGGCGAACAGGGTGAGGGCGATGGCGAGCGCGCCGAGTCCCGCCGCGCCGTAGAACAGGGCGTGCCAGTCGGTGTGCTGGGCGACCACGGCGGCCGCGGGCAGGGCGAGGCCGCCGCCGACGCCGATGGAGGAACTCATCAGGGCCATGGCCGAGCCGAGCCGCTCACGCGGCAGCATGTCCCGCATCAGGCCGATGCCCAGCGGGATGGCGCCCATGGCGAAGCCCTGCAGGGTACGGCCGACGATCATGGTGAGCAGGGTGCTGGTGAGGGCGCTGACCAGGGCGCCGGCCACCATCACGGCGAGGCTGAGGACCAGCATGCGCCGCTTGCCGTACAGGTCGCCGAGCCGGCCCATGATCGGGGTGGCCACGGCGCCGGACAGCAGGGTCGAGGTGAGCACCCAGGTGGCGTTGCTGGGAGCGGTCGCCAGCAGTTGCGGCAGATCCTTGATGACCGGCACCAGCAGGGTCTGCATCACCGCGACCACGATGCCCGCGAAGGCGAGCACCGGGACCACGGCCCCGCCCGCCCCCCGGCGGGGCTGGTCGGTCGTCGTGTGCGTCATTGAGTTCGGCCTCCCGGGTGACATCAGTGCCGGGTAAACCTCGTATGCACGGGCAACTATTCCGTTGCTTCGAGCCTCTAACGAATCTTTGACCCGCACATGGGTTTCTGACGCCCCGTCAGCGAGCAGTCGGATCGCCGGGTTGCGGGCCGGTGTTCCGGCCGTGGCTCACAGCCACCCCTGCTGCCGGGCCTCCCGCACCGCCTCCGCGCGGTTGCGGGTGCCGGTCTTGCCGATGGCGGCGGACAGGTAGTTGCGGACGGTGGACTCGGACAGGTGGAGCCGGCCGGCGATGTCGGCCACCGTCGCCCCGTCCACCGACGCCGTCAGCACCTCGCGCTCGCGTGCCGTCAGCGGGTTCGGCCCGGCGCTGAGGGCGGCCGCGGCCAGTGCCGGATCGACCACGGTCTCCCCTGCGAGCACCCGCCTGATGGCGGCGGCCAGTTCCTCCACCGGTCCGTCCTTGACGAGGAAGCCGGCCGCCCCGGCCTCCATGGCCCGGCGCAGATAGCCGGGCCGGCCGAAGGTGGTCAGGATCAGCACCCGGCACCCGGGTGCCCGCTCGCGCAGCGCGGCCGCCGCGTCCAGGCCACTGATGCCGGGCAGTTCGATGTCCAGCAGCGCCACGTCCGGCCGGTGCGCCAGGGCGGCGTCCACGATCGCGTCGCCGGTCGACACCTGGGCGACCACCTCGATGTCGTCCTCCATGCCGAGCAGCAGGGCGAGGGCCCCGCGCATCATGCCCTGGTCCTCGGCGAGCAGGACTCGGATGTCGTTCACGGGCCCAGGGTAGCCAGGGCCGCCCATTCGGGACCCGGAGTTCCCCGCTGCCGCAGGGGTTGACGGCCCTCGGCGATACGCGGTACCTGCGCCACTACGACCACGCGGTCTGCATCGCGAGCGACGGCGGTTCCAACGCCTGGGACAGCGCCACCGCGTGGAGTGACGACGTGAGCTGGGCGGTCAGCTCTCCCTGGGCGCCGTAGCCGCGCCCACGGCAGCCGCCCGGGCCGGTTCCACCGGCAGTTCGGCGGTGACCGAGAATCCGCCGCGCGGCGACGGGCCGGCCGTGAGGGAGCCGCCCGCCGCCGCGAGGCGCTCGGTCAGCCCCGTCAGACCGGTGCCGCCGATGCCCTCGGCGGGGCGCGTGAGGGTCCCGCCGGAGCCGGAGCCGGAGCCGGAGCCGGAGCCGGAGCCGGAGCCGGAGCCGGTGCCGTTGTCGGCGACGGTGAGCCGCACCCGCTCGGCGGCGCCCTCGATGGTGATCTCGCAGCTGGTGGCGTCGCTGTGCCGGACGACGTTGGTGACCGCCTCACGCACCACCCAGCCGAGCAGCGCCTCGGTGGCCGGGGTGAGCGGCGTCCCGGACCGGCGTACCACCGGTGTCACGCTCGCCGCGGACAGCGCCGACCGGGCCCGGGCCAGCTCGGTTCCGAGGCTGCCCTCGCGGTAGCCGGTCACCGCCTCCCGGATCTCGGTGAGGGCCTGCCGGCCCACCGACTCGATGTCGCCGATCTGGGTGAGGGCCGCGTCCATGTCGCGCGGGGCCAGCCGCCGGGCCGCCTCGGACTTCACCACGATCACCGACAGGGTGTGGCCGAGCAGGTCGTGCAGATCGCGGGAGAACCGCAGCCGCTCCTTCTCCACCGCCTGCGTGGCCAGTTCCTCCCGGGCGGCGCGCAACTCCCGCACCGCCTCGGACAGACCGAGGATCGCGGCGGTCACCATGCTGGACAGGAAGGTCGCGTAGGCGATGCTCGTGGCGTCGGACCAGCCGCCGCGCAGGGCGGAGACGGCGCCCGCGTACAGCGTGAGGAGCAGGCCGGCACGGCCCAGCCACGGACCGCGCAGGGTGGCGCCGGTGGCGAGCCCGAGCAGCGGGAAGAACATCAGCCAGCTTCCGCCGTACCCCAGTCCCAGGGCCGTCGTCAGCAGCCCCATCAGCAGCAGCGCCACCCGGGTGGACGGCGCCCGGCGCCGGTCGCGGTCGAAGGAGCGGAAGGTGACGTAGATGTACAGGGAGTTGAAGGCCAGCAGGCCCAGGCCGCCGATCCACGGGTTCGGGGTCTCGCCCTGGAGCAGGTTGGAGAAGGACCCCATGCCCATCAGCAGCCAGGGCAGCAGCGAGAAGCCGGTGGGCGGCGGGCCCGGGTGGTCCACGGCCGGATCCCCGCCGTTCCGCCGCGCCGTCCGACGGCGCTTCACCCCGGCCCGCACCTCGCACGGTTCCCGCAGACGGCCTCTCGCCCGTGCCCACCACGACATGTCCCTCGCCCCCCGGTCCGACGGCCACCGCCCCGTGGCGGCGGTACGACGGCCAGCGTACGAACCGGGCGCCCGCTCCCGGCAGGTCCGCGTGTACGGACTCCGGCAGGACGAATGTCACGGGTGTGGCTCCCGGCGCCGCACCGCGGACCTTCACAACCCGTGGGCGCCCGGCTATACAGAGGGCGCCGGACTGCAGCGCGTTCCAGTCCGGCCCGCAGGCCCCAGGTCAGGAGTTCCCCTTTGCCGATCGACGCAGCCAAGGTGCTCGCCGCCGAGCCCCGCTCGGGTGAGATCGCCTGGACCGCGAAGGACGTCCAGCTCTACCACCTGGGGATCGGCGCCGGCGTGCCCGCCACCGACCCCGGAGAGCTGCGCTACACCCTGGAGTCCCGGCTGCACGTCCTGCCCAGCTTCGCCACCGTCGCGGGCGGCGGACCGCCGGGAGTGATCAGCGGCCTGTCCACGCCGGGCGTCGAGGTCGACCTGGCCCGCGTCCTGCACGGCGGCCAGTCGCTCACGGTGCACCGCCCCGTCCCCGTGCGGGGCGCCGCCACCGCCACCTCCCGCGTCACCGGCCTCCACGACAAGGGCACGGCGGCCGTCCTGGTGCTGCGCACCGACGTCGCCGACGCCGACGGCCCGCTGTGGACCAGCGAGGCCGGCATCTTCCTGCGCGGTGAGGGCGGCTGGGGCGGCGACCGCGGCCCCGCCGCCCGCCCCGACCCGCCCCAGGGCGAGCCCGACCGGACCGTGGACCGGCCGACCCGCGAGGACCAGGCCCTCCTGTACCGCCTCTCAGGCGACTGGAACCCCCTGCACGCCGACCCGGAGTTCGCCAGGGCCGCCGGGTTCGAACGGCCCGTCCTGCACGGACTGTGCACCTACGGCATGACGCTCAAGGCGGTCGTCGACACGCTGCTCGGCGGCGACGCGGGCCGGGTCCGCTCGTACGCCACCCGGTTCGCGGGAGTGGTCCACCCGGGGGAGACCCTGCGGATCCGCATGTGGCGGGGAGAGGGCGCCGTCCGGGTGGCCGTGACCGCCGCCGACCGGGACGATGCCCCCGTCCTCGCCGACACCGTGGTCGAACACTCCTGAGAGACGCAGGGAACACTCCTGAGAGACGAAGGAGGGGCTCCCAGTCCGACGACGGGCAGCCCCTCCTCACGAACTGCCGTCAGGCAGCCGCCTCGGCGGTCTGCTCGGCCGGCTTGCGGTGACGCCCGCGCGGAGCCGTCTCACCGTCCTGGGCCGCGACCGGGCCCCGATGCCGGCCGTGGCCGTCCGCGTCCTGAGAGTCGGCAGACAGCGGCTGAGTCGTGCTGGTGTCGCTCATCGGAAGAATTCACCCCGTCAACATGATCTTTTACAGCCGGGCGAGTGTAACCAACCCACCACCGGCCGGATCCAGGCGGGCACGCCGACCGGCACTACTTTGTTACAAGTCGTCCGAGCGGGGCCTCCCGCAGCGGAACCGGACGGACCGTCACCGGCTCCCCGGGACCCGCCGCCGACGTCCCGCCGGGCGCCTCGGGCGCCCCGGCGGACGTGCCGTCCCGGGCCGGCTCCCCCGGTCCCGCCGCCCCCGCGCCCCCCGGCTCCCCGCGGGGCGGCGTCAGCTCCGCCACGCCGCACGGGACCTCTCCCGTGGCGTACGGCAGCCGCAGCACCCCGTCCCGCGTCCACAGCCCGCACCCGGTCAACCATCCCTGCGGCGCGGGGAGATGACGTACCCGCCGCTCGGCCGGCCGCCAGGTGCCGACCCAGCCGCCGGCCGGCCCCACGACGCGCAGCGCGACCGCGCAGTTCTCCGGCATCAGCACCTGCCCCGGCTGGATCGCGAACGGCGTCACCGAGCAGCCCGCGACGCGCAGGCTCTTCGGGAAGCGCACCGGCAGCGTGCTGCCCAGCACCCCCCAGCCCAACCGTTCCCGCCCCGGGGAGGGCGCGTCCGAGGAGATCAGCAGCAGCCCGCTGTCCGGGTCGGCCAGCAGCAGCCGGTCGTCGCTGTCCTCCGCGATCTGCAGCAGGGGGGACACCTCGCCGCCGCGCCCCAGGTCCACCACCACCGTCTTGGTGCGCCCGGCCAGCTCCCGGTCCAGCGCGAGCAGCCGCCCGGCCCCGTCCAGCCACACCCCGCCCGAGCAGCGCCCCTCGACCTCGGCCAGCCGCTCGGGCCCGGACGCGCCGCCCGCCACCAGCCACACCGCCGTGGCCCGCGGACCGACGGCCAGGGCGTACGCCCGCGCACCGCCCGGCGCCGGGGGCAGCAGCGTGAGCCGGGTGCCGGGCTCCGGGCACTCCACCGTCCCCAGCGGCAGCTCGCCGGTGCCGGGTCCGGTCGGGTAGAGCAGGCAGAAGGTGTGCCCGTGCTCCTCCGCCGGCCGGTGGATCAGCACCCGCCCGTCGCCCATCGGCTGCACCTGGGCGCCGGGCTCCTCCGGCCGGTGGCCGGGCAGCGGCACCGCGTACGGCTCCGGGCCGTCCAGCGTCCAGCGCTCCGGGAACCAGGAGTCACCGTCCGGCGCGAGCCGGGCGGCGTAGGCGCCGTCCGCCGTGATGGCGCAGCCCGTCCCCGGCGCACCGTCGCCCTCGCCGGACCGGTCGGTCGAAGGGGGTTCGATCGCACAGGCCGTCATCGTTCGGTCACCTCCGGCGACGAAGCTAGTTTTCGCACGCACAGGCGGGGGCCGGTGGACGGCGGCTTCACACATACGGGTGGCGCAGAAGCGATTCAGCTGAGGGCACCGCGGCCCCTGTGCTGAGCGGTCCGGCCGGGGCGGACGCGGTACGCCCGCGCGAAACAGCCAGGTAGCCTTTTCCCCGTGCCCCGTCTGTCTGAAGTCATCGCCGCGCTGGAGAACCTGTGGCCCGCCGAGCGGGCCGAGTCCTGGGACGCGGTCGGCACGGTGGTGGGCGACCCCGACCAGGAGGTCACCCGGGTCCTGTTCGCCGTCGACCCCGTGCGGGAGATCGTCGACGAGGCCGTCGAGCTCGGCGCCGACCTGCTGGTCACCCACCACCCGCTCTACCTGCGCGGGACGACCACGGTCGCGGCGTCCACCTTCAAGGGTCGCGTCGTGCACACGCTGATCAAGAACGACATCGCGCTGCACGTGGCCCACACCAACGCCGACACCGCCGACCCGGGCGTCTCCGACGCGCTGGCCGGCGCCCTCGACCTGCGGGTCGTGCGCCCCCTCGTGCCGGACCCGACCGACCCGGCGGGCTGCCGGGGCCTGGGCCGGGTCTGCGAACTCGACCACCCGCTCACCGTGCGCGAACTGGCCGCCAGGGTCGCCGAGCGGCTGCCGGCCACCGCGCAGGGCGTCCGGGTGGCCGGCGACCCCGAGGCCGTCGTCCGCACCGTCGCCGTCAGCGGCGGCTCCGGCGACAGCCTCTTCGACCAGGTCCGCGCGGCCGGCGTCGACGCCTTCCTCACCGCCGACCTGCGCCACCACCCGGCCTCGGAGGCCGTGGCCCACAGTCCTCTCGCGCTGCTCGACGCGGCGCACTGGGCCACCGAGTGGCCCTGGTGCGAGCTGGCCGCCGCCCAGCTCGACGAGATCTCCGACCGTCACGGCTGGGGCCTGCGGGTCCACGTCTCCAGGACGGTCACCGACCCCTGGACCGCCCACGCGGCGTCCACCGGCACCGCCCACCCGTCGCCCACCACCACCCTTCCAACGAGCGCTTCGCGCGCCCCTTCCGATTCCACGGGAGCCCCCAACTGAACGCCGCGCCCGCCGACCAGATCCGACTCCTCGACGTCCAGGCCCTCGACGTCCGCCTGCAGCAGCTCGCGCACAAACGGAAGTCTCTGCCCGAGCACGCCGAGATCGAGTCGCTGAACAAGGACCTCACGCAGCTCCGCGACCTGCTGGTGGCCGCGCAGACCGAGGAGAGCGACACCGCCCGCGAGCAGACCAAGGCCGAGCAGGACGTGGACCAGGTGCGCCAGCGCGCCGCCCGCGACCAGCAGCGCCTGGACTCCGGCGCGGTCACCTCGCCCAAGGACCTGTCCAACCTCCAGCACGAGATCGCCTCCCTCGCCAAGCGGCAGGGCGACCTGGAGGACGTCGTCCTGGAGGTCATGGAGCGCCGCGAGTCCGCGCAGGAGCGGGTCGCGGAGCTGACCGAGCGGGTCGGCTCCGTCCAGGGGAGGATCGACGACGCGACCAGCCGCCGGGACGCCGCGCTCGAGGAGATCGACGGCGAGGCCGCCTCCGTCACCAAGGAGCGCGAGGTGGTCGCCGGCTCCGTCCCCGCCGACCTGCTCAAGCTGTACGACAAGCTGCGCGGTCAGCAGGGCGGCATCGGCGCGGCCAAGCTGTACGCCCGCACCTGCCAGGGCTGCCGGCAGGAGCTGGCGATCACCGAACTGAACGAGATCCGCGCCGCGGCGCCGGACACGGTGGTCCGCTGCGAGAACTGCGGCCGGATCCTGGTGCGCACCTCCGAGTCGGGTCTGTAGGGAGCCGGCGCGGTGCGGGAGTTCATCGTCGAGGCGGACGGCGGTTCACGGGGCAACCCGGGGCCCGCGGGCTACGGCGCCGTGGTGAGCGACGCGGCGACGGGGGAGACCCTGGCCGAGGCGGCCGAGTACCTCGGCGTCGTCACGAACAACGTCGCCGAGTACCGGGGCCTGCTGGCCGGGCTGCGCACCGCGCACGCCCTCGACCCCACCGCCCGGGTGCACGTCCGGATGGACTCCAAGCTGGTCGTCGAGCAGATGTCGGGCCGCTGGAAGATCAAACACCCCGACATGAAGCCCCTGGCGGCCGAGGCGAACCGCGTCTTCCCGCCCGGCCAGGTCACCTACGAGTGGATTCCCCGCGCCCGGAACACCCACGCCGACCGCCTCGCCAACGAGGCCATGGACGCGGGCGCACGGGGCGAACAGTGGTCGGCGAGCGGCGACGACGTCGAGGCCGAGGCGGTTCGCGAGGCGGCGGTTCCGGCGCGGACACCGGGGTCCGCGGCCGGTGATTCCGCCGCCGCGGCCGCCGGCGCGACGGAGGCCGGCACCGCCGTGGCCGCGGGCGGCAGTGCCGCTGCCGGGGCGGCACGGGGGGACGCGGCGGCGCCCGCGGGCGAGGGGCGCCCCGCCGCCCCCGGCGAGCGGCGCCCCGCCGGCAGCGCCGAGCGGTCGCGGACACGGGGCTGGAGCACCGCCCCCGACCTCGGCGCCCCCGCCACCCTCGTCCTCCTGCGCCACGGCGAAACCCCCCTCACCCCCCAGAAGCGCTTCTCCGGCAGCGGCGGCACCGACCCCTCCCTCTCCGACGCGGGCAGGGAGCAGGCCCGGCGGGCCGCCGCCGCGCTGGCGCGGCGCGGCACCGTCCAGGCCGTCATCGCCTCGCCCCTCGCCCGCACCCAGGAGACCGCCCGCATAGTCGCCGCCCGCCTCGGCCTGGACGTGACGGTCGACGAGGGGCTCAGGGAGACGGACTTCGGCGCCTGGGAGGGCCTCACCTTCGGCGAGGTCCGCGAGCGCCACCCGGACGACCTGAACGCCTGGCTCGCCGACCCGGAGGCCCACCCCACCGGCGGCGGCGAGAGCTTCGCGGAGACCGCCACCCGGATCGCGGCCACCCGGGACAAGCTGGTCGCGGCGCACGCGGGCCGCACGGTCCTGCTGGTCACCCACGTCACGCCGATCAAGACCCTGATCCGGCTCGCCCTGGACGCCCCGCCGAAAGCCCTGTTCCGCATGGAACTCTCCGCCGCCTCCCTGTCCGCGGTGGCGTACTACGCGGACGGCAACGCGAGCGTACGGCTGTTCAACGACACGTCCCACTTGCGTCCCTGAGCGCGGTCGGCCGAGCGCCGCCCGGTCGAGCCCTGTCTAGTCGAGCCCTGCCTGGCCGAGCCCCGCCCGGGAGCGCCCCGCGTCGCCGCCGAGCCCGGCCGCGCTTCGCGCGAGGTCCTCGATCCGCCCCCAGTCCCCGGCGGTCACCGCCTCCGCCGGGATCATCCAGCTCCCGCCCACGCAACCGACGTTGGGCAGGGACAGATACTCGGGCGCGGTCGCCGGACCGATCCCGCCCGTGGGGCAGAAGCGGGCCTGCGGCAGCGGCCCGGCCAGCGACCTGAGATATGCGGTGCCGCCCGCGGCCTGCGCCGGGAAGAACTTCATCTCCCGCACCCCCCGCTCCAGCAGCGCCACGACCTCGGACGTCGTGGACACCCCGGGCAGGAACGGCACCCCGGACCCGCGCATCGCCTCCAGCAGCGCGTCCGTCCACCCCGGACTCACCAGGAACCGCGCCCCGGCGGCCACGCAGTCGTCCACCTGCTCCGGCGTGAGGACCGTACCCGCCCCGACCACGGCGTCCGGCACCGCGTCCGCGATCGCCCGGATGGCGTCCAGCGCGGCGGGCGTCCGCAGTGTCACCTCGACGGCGGGCAGCCCCCCGGCCACCAGCGCGCGCGCCAGCGGGACGGCGTGGGACGCGTCCGACACCACCACGACCGGCATGACGGGCGCGTAGTCCAGCACGGAGGCAGCCGAAGCGGAGGGCAGCGGTGAGGTCATGCCCTCATCGTGCCCACGAGCGACACCCTCCGCAACGACCGTTGCGCATGATGCAACGACTGCGGTGGCCCTCAGCCGGCCGCGCTCAGTGGACCTCCTCCACCAGCACGTCCAGCGCCCACGGCCTGCCCGCCCTGCCCGGCTCCCCGGCCTCCACCACGTAGCCGAGGTCCCGCAGCGCCGCCACCAGCTCGGCGGGGTCCTTCGGCGCGGCACCGGCCGACAGCAGGCTCCGTACGATCCGGCCCTTCGTGGCCTTGTTGAAGTGGCTGACGACCTTCCGGGTCGGCGCGTGCAGCACCCTCACGGTCGCGGTCCGCCCGGCGACCTCGCCCTTGGGCTTCCAGGCCGCCGCGTAGGCGGCGGAACGCAGGTCCAGCACCAGGCCCTGGCCGGCCGCCTCGGGCAGCACCTCGGCCATCGGCGCCCGCCAGTGCCCGGCCAGCGCGCCGAGCCCGGGCAGCTTCACGCCCATCGAGCAGCGGTAGGAGGGGATGCGGTCCGTCACCCGCACCGCGCCCCACAGCCCGGAGAAGACCAGCAGCGAGCGCGCCGCCCGTTTCTTCGCGGCCGCGTCCAGCGAGGCGAGGTCCAGGGCGTCGTACAGCACGCCGGTGTAGATCTCCCCGGCCGGGCGGGCCCCGGCCGTGCGCAGCCCGGCGTTCTTCGCCACCTCGCCGCGCAGTCCCTCGCTGAGCCCGAGCACCTCGCGCGCCTTCTCCTCGTCGGCCGCGCACAGCTCGACCAGCTCCGCCAGCACCGCCTCCCGCGCCGGCGCCAGTCCCGGCAGGGACAGCGACTCCGGCTTCAGCGGGGCGGCACGGCCCGAGGACGCCTTTCCCTCCGAGGGCGGCAGCAGGACAAGCACGCGTACTCCTTCGATCGGTTCAGCGCCAGCGTACGGGGTGCCGCACACCCCCCATCGCCCCGCGCACACCACATGCCCGGCCGCGGGACCCGGGGGCCCGGCGGCCCCGGAGTCCGGACTTCGGGGCCGCTCTCACCAGGCTCGCCGGGCGTACGGCCCAGCGCCTGACGAGGGCGCCGCCCCTGTGCCACGATCGAGGGAACGGTTCCCGATCTCTCGGACAGGTGATCTTGGGATGTCCCAGTCTGGCGACCGGCCGAAGGCGGGGCGCGACATGACCGCCGTGGCACATGAGCCCACCACGCCGGCCGAGGGCCTGCTGGACGTCTTCCTGTCCCTCGACACCCCGGAGGGCTTCCGGGCCGAGCTGATCGGCGGGGAGATCGTCGTGACACCGCCGCCGGACGGGGACCACGAGAAGTACATCAGCCGGATCGTGCGGCAAGTGATCAAGCGGTCGCGGGTCGACATGGACTTCTCCGGGAACAAGGGGCTGCGGCTGAAGAGCGGGGGCGCGTGTCCCAGGAACCACGTCATCCCGGACGCCGCGTTCGGGGCCCTGAACCTCGATCTCTTCGGGGGTGCCGACTCCTGGACGCCCTGCGACGGCATCGCCATGGTCCTGGAGGTGACGTCCGGCAAGCCGGAGGCCGGCCGGGAGACCAAACGCCGGTGCTACGCCCGCGCGGGCATCCCGGCGTACCTGCTCGTCGACCGCGAGACCGGCATGGTGACGCTGTTCAGCGAGCCGGAGAAGGAGGACTACCTGCGGCTGGTCCGGCGCTCCTTCGGCGATCCGTTGTCGCTGCCCGAGCCGTTCGCCTTCGAGCTCGACACCACGGACCTCGTCTGACCGGCGGCGGAAACGGTCGCCCCGTGCGCCCGGTACCATGGTCGGCACGGCAGACGAGCCGGGCGGACGGCCGCGTGAAGTTCCCGCGAGGGGCTTCCCGAGGAACGTCCGGGCTCCACAGGGCAGGGTGGTGGCTAACGGCCACCCGGGGTGACCCGCGGGACAGTGCCACAGAAAGCAGACCGCCGGGGGCTCCGGCCCTCGGTAAGGGTGAAACGGTGGTGTAAGAGACCACCAGTGCCCAGGGTGACCTGGGCAGCTAGGTAAACCCCACCCGGAGCAAGGTCAAAAGGAGCGCCGTGAAAAGCGCTCTGCGCGGACGTTCGAGGGCTGCCCGCCCGAGTCCGCGGGTAGACCGCACGAGGCCGGTGGCAACACCGGCCCTAGATGGATGGCCGTCGCCCCGGGGCCCGCGAGGACCCCGGGGAACAGAACCCGGCGTACAGCCCGACTCGTCTGCCGCCACCTGCGGCTTCACCTCGGAAAGGGCCTTTGACCTGCGTCGGAGGCCCTCTCCGGTCTTTCGAGGGCTTGCCGTGTCAGGCCGCGAAAAGTCCCTCGGAAGTCCCTCGGGCACCGCTGAAAGTCCCTGAAAAGCCCCTGGCGCACAGGTGCGGAGGGCGCCTACGACCTGGGGGCATGACCTCAACACACCGATGACGACCCCGTGCCCTGCTCGCCGTGATCCCGGGAGCCGCGCATCGGGCGCCAAGCTCCTGGAACGCTACCGCGGCGATCCCGATGTGATCGCGCTGGGCCTGCCGCGCGGCGGTGTTCCGGTGGCGTACGAGGTCGCCACGGCCCTGGGTGCCCCACTCGGAAGCGCGTCGATCCGGAGGCGGCGAAGCGGGCCCGCGAGCGCTACGCCTGCTTCGATCACTACAACACCGACGGCGACGCCCAGGCCTGGGGGTTCGAGGCCGCCTTCGGAGCGGGTGAGACCTGGGAGCGGCAGGTCGTGGACCAACCTGTCAACGAGTGCCGGGCGCACCGCCTTGCGCATGACCGGTCCTCCCCAGTCGTCCGCGGCTGTCACCGTGCCGGTGTAGGTGGTGAAGCCCAGCAGGCAGCAGTCATCAGGGTGCGCCTGCCGCACCAACTGGCCGACGTTGAGCTCGCCGCGGAGCGCGGCTTCCGTGCCCCGGGCCTCCCCGAGGTGGGAGTTGTGCTCCCACACGACGATCCTGGCGGGGCTGCTCCGCTGGTGGCTGTCGAACCCCTGGAGCGCACGGCCGAGTGGCGGGAAGGCGAGGTCCCCGAGACCTACCCGTTCGCCGTATGACAGCCGCCGCCCTCACGAGGCGCCGGAGCCGCCCGCCCCGTGCCAGAGGCCCTGCACCCTGAACCACACTCCGGGACTGAACACGGACTCCACTGCCACCGGCAGTCCGACCGGCACCCGGACCACCCTCAGAGCTCCGCTGGGGTGCAGGTCGTAGGCGTAGCTGAGTTCGTCCACCACATCTTCGTAGGCGACGTCCCAGATGGTGCGGTCGGTGTATCCGTCGGGATTCCCAACCTCTGCGAGCTTGATGAAGACAGACATATCAAGACCATAGGCACGAGACCCGCGATCGCGCCCGCCGGGCACATGTCCGGTTCCCGGCGCTGTGCGTACCGCGAGGGCCGCCGCTTTCCTGACGACGCCCCAGGCGAGCCGTTGCCGGTGCCACGGTGACTCCCGACGCCCGATCGCCCTGTCGGCTGACACCCGCAGGCCGCGGGCTCCCCTCCGGTGAAAACGCCGCCGCCGTGTCCACCCGGCCGTGCGGGGCGGATCCGGACTGGCCGAGTTCGCCCCGGACCGGCGGCTTGGGGACGTCACGCAGGTGCTGCGACTGCCCGGGGCGGCCGCCGCGCCGGGCCTGCTCCGCGCGCTGCGCCGCGCTCAGGTCCAGGTCGGATGCCGGGTCGACGCGCATCGACCTGGCCACCTCATCCCGGTTGCCGTACTCGACCGGGGGAACGGCGCGAAGCGCCTTGACCACTTCCTCCGGCGCTCCGGAATCCTCGGCGGCCTGGACCAGCTCCCCTTTGCCCGCAGGGAAGTCGACGTCCTGCAGCGCGTCCAGCACCTCCCGTACGCTTGTGGAAGACATGCCTCCTCCTCGGCTGTTGTTCCGGGCCACTTCGCACCGGATCGTGCCACCCGTGGCGTTCCCGGCAGAACCGGCTGATGGGGACATCGAAGCATTCCGGGGAATCCTGTGCCCGGCACGGCGGAATCCAGGGGAGACCACATGCCCGGCAATATCGAACGTGCCGTCCTGCGCGCCGCGGTTCAGACCGCCGAGCAGATCCTGGCGAACGCCGCCGAGCAGGCCGAGCGGCAGTACCCGAAGGACCCGTACGCCCGGTGCGTCGCCGAGGTCGGGACGCTCACCGGTGCGTTGACGGCTCTGCTGGAGGCGGTGCGCCCCTTTACCGAGGAAGGCGAAGAGGACGGGCGGTGACCGGTGCTCCCGGCACCGGCCGCCAGGGTCGCGTCGGGAATTCGATCACGGGATCGAACGGGGCCGGACGAACGCCGTCGGATGCGAGTTCGAATCTCGCCTGCAGCTCTCACGTGCTGCGGTAGTTCAAAGGAAGAACACGACCGCATGATGTCTGATCCGTCCTCTTGAACGCCGCCGGCGTGCGCAATTGGGTGGCACCCCAAGGGGCCCGGGAGCTGGATACGACTCCCGGGCTCCGCCACGCCCCCGCTCCAGCGTGCGGGCCGGCGGGTGTGCGGGCCGTGCCGGTCCGAGACCGTCGGCTCACACCGGCGGTTCCAGCGGCCGCTCGCGTACCCGCGTCAGGTGGCGTTCGAAGACGCCCTGCGCGTCCGGTGTCAGGGTGCGCAGGGCGACCAGGGCGGTGATGGCCACGTCGCAGAGTTCCGACTGGACGTCGTCCCACGTGTGGGTGACGCCCTTGCGGGGGTTCTGGCCGGTCGTGCCGAGGACCGCCTCGGCGACCTCGCCGACCTCCTCGGAGAGTTTGAGGATGCGCAGCAGCACGCCCTCCGGGCCCGGGTGCCCGCTGGTGGCCTCCAGACGGGACCAGAGTTCGTCCACGGCGGGCCAGAGGGCGGGGGCGGTGCCGGCGGTGTTGGTGGTGTCCTGACGGGTCATGCCGCGCAGACTGCCATGCCGCCGCGCGGCGCCGCCCCGCTGTTCCGGGAACAGGGCCCCGACCGCTCGTAGGAGTCCTACTCCTCGAACAGGGTCTCCTGCTCGCCCTCCTTGCGCTGCCGCAGCCGCCGGTTCCGCGCGCCCACCACCACGGCCGTCGCCGCCGCCGTCACGCCCAGGGCCACCGGCACCATCCAGCCGCGGTCGAGGACGTGGCCGAAGGCGTGGTCGAGGGAGAGGCGGCCGGGGCCGGTGACGGCCAGGCCGGCCGCGGTCAGGCCCAGGGACGCCGCGTGCTCGTAACCGCCCTCCTGGGCGAAGAAGCCGTTGGGCATGTGCACCGCCGCCGCGCCGGCCATCGCGCCCGCCGCCGCGGCGCCCGCCGCCGGGGTCGCCAGGCCCAGCGCCAGCAGCGCGCCGCCGCCCGCCTCCGCCAGGCCGGCCGCCGTCGCGCTCGCCTTGCCCGGCGCGTAGCCGACGGACTCCATGAACTGGCCGGTGCCCTCGAGGCCGTGCCCGCCGAACCAGCCGAACAGCTTCTGCGCGCCGTGCGCGGCCAGTACCCCGCCGGTTCCCAGCCGGAGCAGCAGCAGGCCCACGTCGCGTCGGTCGTAACACGTCACGGTGACTCTCCATCAGCAGGCGACAGGTCCCCCTCCGCGTTCCCACCGTCGCATCCCTCACCCCGCCGGGCCCGTCCTGGATGGCGTTCGGGTGGCGGGTGCGGGGGGCCGGTGTGAGCCTGACGCCATGACCATTCAGCCGGCGAAGCTGCGCGATCCTGCCGTCCGGGCGTTCGTGCACGCCGTGAACGCCCACGACCGCGAGGGCTTCCTGTCGCTCCTCGCGCCCGACGCGACCATGGCGGACGACGGCTCGGACCGCGACCTCGCCGACTGGATCGACCGGGAGATCTTCTCCTCGCACGGCCACATGGAGGTCGACAACGAGTCCAACGGCGGCCACACCCTCCTCGCCCGCTACCGCAACGACACCTGGGGCGAGATGCGCACCAGGTGGACCTTCACCGTCGGGGACGACGGGCGGATCTCGCGGTTCGAGACCGGGCAGGCGTAGCCGGCGGCCGGCGCCGTCTCCGGGGCCCGTCCTCGTGTGCGCTTCAGCTTTCTGTCGTCAACGGGCATGACGGCAGAAGCCCCCTCTGCCCGCCCCGGGAGCCGAACGCGCCCCGGTGACCGTCATGTCGGTGCCGAGGCCGTACAGCGATTTCCGGACCTTGTCCTGAGCCTGCGTCATGCCGGCCGACACCGAGCTGACGGTGATGACCAGCGCGATACCGAGCGCCAGGCCCATCGCGATCACACCAGAGCGGCCTTCCTGCGGCGGCTCGGCCCGTGCTCGGGACAGATGCCGAACATCCCCTTCCCCAAGAGGCTTTCGGCGCCCGCTGCGGGCGCGGCCCCAAGCCGGGGAGGAACCTTGGAGGAGCCCTGGGTAAAGGATGTGCAAGGGCTGGGAAGACGGGTGACTCACCGCATTCTCATGGGACGGCAAATTCCGGTCGTCTCCCCGGCTCCCGCGGACAAACCCCTGTTCGACGCGGTGTACGGTCCCGGGGTGCGTGATAGTTCAAGGCTCAGCCGGCGTGCCGCCCTCGGGCTGACGGCCGCCGCCCTTCCCCTCTCCGTGGCCGCCCCGGCCGCCGCCGCCACCGTCGTGGGCGGTGAGCGGCTGGCGCGTGGCGGGGTCCAGGTGCGTGGCGCCTCGGGACTGCCCAGGAAGCTCGACGCCCGCGCGTGGCTCGTCGCCGACGGCGACAGCGGCGAGGTGCTCGCCTCGTTCAACGCGCACCGGCGCCTCGCCCCCGCGTCCACGCTGAAGATGCTCTTCGCGGACACCGTGCTGAAGAAGTTCGACCGCACCGAGCGGTACCGGGTCACCGACGAGGACCTGGCCGACGTCCCGGCCGGCTCCAGCCTGGTCGGCATCAAGCCCGGCATCACCTACACCGTCGAGCAGTTGTGGCAGGGCGTGTTCCTGCGCTCCGGCAACGACGCGGTGCACGTGCTGTCGCACATGAACGGCGGCATCGCGAAGACGGTCGCCGAGATGCAGGCCAAGGCGGCGGACCTGCAGGCCCTGGACACCCGGGTGGTCAGCCCGGACGGCTTCGACCACAAGGGCCAGCTCTCCTCCGCCTACGACCTCACGCTGTTCGCCCGGAACGGTCTGAAGGACGCCGACTTCCGGGGCTACTGCGGCACCAGGACCGCCGACTTCCCGGCGGGCGGCAAGAAGACCTTCCAGATCCAGAACACCGACCGCCTGCTCACCGGGGCGTGGGGCCTCGAGGTGTACGAGGGCCTGATCGGCGTGAAGAACGGTTACACCAGCCATGCCGGGAACACCTTCACCGGTGCGGCCACCCGGGGCGGCCGCACCCTGCTGGTCACCGTGATGCACCCGCACGTCGGCGGCAACGCGGTCTACGAGCAGACCGCCGCGCTGCTCGACTGGGGCTTCGGGCGCGGCGGTTCGGCGCAGGCGGTGGGCGCGCTGGTGGAACCGCTCAGTGCGGGCGGGGCGAGCGCGAGTCCGGCGCCCGGCACGGCCCGCAGGGCGGCGCAGGCCGCGGCGGGCGCTCCCGGCTCGGGGCCGGGGCACACCTCGTCGTGGCGGCTGCTGGAGGGCGCCGCCGGCTCGGCGGCCCTGCTGGGCGCGGGCGCCTGGGCGGTGCGCCGGCGGCTGACCCGGGGCAGGGCGGCCTCCGCGCAGGCGCGGCCGGAGAGCGGATCCGGCGGGCGCCGCCGGGTCTGAACCCCCTGCCGCCGGGGCCGTGGGACGAATCGCGGCAGCCGCTCCGCCGGCCGGTGCGCACCCCGCGGTCGCCCGCCAGGTCCACCCCCGAGCCGCGGCCGGTGGAACGGCTGCCGCCTCCCCCCTCGGTTTGGCTGCGGAACCCCAGCACCCCAAGTGTGAAGCTCCTGTGAAGGAGAGTTGAGCACAGGCGGCAGTAGGGCCGCAAGACCGCGGATGCCCGGACGCCGTTCGCGCGGCTCGCGTCAGCCGCGCCCGATGTAGGGCATCGCGGTCGCCAGCACCGTCGCGAACTGCACGTTCGCCTCCAGGGGCAGTTCGGCCATGTGCCGCACGGTGCGCGCCACGTCCGCCACGTCCATCACCGGCTCCGGGGCGGTACGCCCGTCGGCCTGGAGCGCGCCGGTCTGCATCCGGGCCGTCATGTCGGTGGCCGCGTTGCCGATGTCGAGCTGGCCAACGGCGATCCGGTACGGCCGTCCGTCCAGCGACAGCGACTTGGTCAGGCCGGTCAGCGCGTGCTTGGTCGCCGTGTAGGCGACCGACATCGGCCGGGGCGTGTGGGCGGAGACGGAGCCGTTGTTGATGATCCGGCCGCCCTGCGGGTCCTGCTCCTTCATCCGCCGGTACGCCGCCTGAGCGCACAGGAAAGCCCCGTTGAGGTTGGTGTCCACCACGTGCCGCCAGGCCTCGTAGGGCAGGTCCTCGACGGGCACCCCGCCGGGCCCGAAGGTGCCCGCGTTGTTGAACAGCATGTCCACCCGCCCGAACCGCTCGACGGCGGCCGTGAACAGCGCCTCCACGTCCCCGGGCCGGGAGACGTCGGTGCGCACCGCGAGCCACGGGCCCTCGGGCGCCAGCGCGGCGGTCTCCTCCAGCGTCTCGGTGCGCCGGCCGGCCAGGACCACCGACCAGCCTGCGTGCAGCAGTTCCACGGCGACGGCCCGCCCGATGCCGGAACCGGCGCCGGTCACCACCGCGATCTTCGATTCCCTGTCAGTCATGGCTCCGCAGCGTAGGCGGCGGGTCCGCGATGCGGAATCGGTTGTCCGCCATACGGTTGCTAATGCGCGACCGCGGTCACCGCCTCCCCGGGGTACCGCACACCGATCCGCTCCCGGATCGCGTCCAGCGTGCGCATCACCGCGAGGCTGCCGTCCAGCGGCACCAGCGGCGACTCCCGCTCGCCCGCCCGCAGCGCCCGCATCACCTCGGCCGCCTCGTGCCGCAGGCTGGTGCGCGGCCCGTCGGCCGGGTCCGCGGTGAACTCCTCGCCGTCCCGGCCGTCCCGGTGCAGCACGAAGCGCTCGGGGTGGAAGAAGCCGCCGGGTACGTCGATCCGGCCCAGGGAGCCGGTGACCGACGCGGTGGTCCCGGTGCCGCCGACGATGGAGCAGTGCAGCGAGGCCAGCGCACCGCTCTCCCAGGAGAGCAGGGCGCCGGTCTGCAGGTCGACGCCCTCCGCCGAGAGCACCGCGCTCGCGGTGACGGAGTCCGGCTCACCGAGCAGCAGTTGCGCGAACGACACCGGATACACCCCGAGGTCCAACAGCGAGCCGCCGCCGAGCGCCGGGTCGCGCAGCCGGTGCGACGCCGGGAAAGGGCCCGCGATGCCGAAGTCGGCCTGCACCGTGCGGACCTCGCCGATCGCCCCGTCGTCCACCAGCGCCTTCAGCCGCCGTACCAGCGGGTTGCAGTACATCCACATCGCCTCCATCAGGAAGCGGTCGTGCTCCTTGGCCAGCGCCACCAGTTCCTCGGCTTCGCGGACGTTGACCGTGAACGCCTTCTCGCACAGCACGTTCCGCCCGGCCGTCAGGCACAGCCCGGCGGCGGCCCGGTGCGCCGAGTGCGGGGTGGCGACGTACACGACGTCGACGTCCGGGTCCGCGGCCAGCGACTCCCAGTCGCCGTAGGCCCGGGTCACCCCGAACCGCTCGGCGAACGCCTCCGCCGACTCCGGCCGGCGCGAGGCCACGGCGACGATCTCCGCGTCCGGCAGGTCCACGAGATCCGCGGCGAAGGCCGCCGCGATGCCGCCCGTCGCCAGGATCCCCCACCGCACGCTCCGCTGCCCCATCCCGCCCCGCCCTCGCTCATGTGTACCTCGGCAGTGTGTACGAGCTGAGAGCATAGGTGCCGGAACTGTGCGAGAGGGAGGGACACATGCGCGAGGACGCGGCGGCACCGACACCCCAGAGGGCGCACCCGTCCGCCGCCATGCGGCCCGCGGACGGCCCCGCCCGGCCCGCCGGCCCGCTCCTCGTCCTCCTCCTGGGCGGCCTCACCGCCACCACCCCGCTGGCGATGGACATGTACCTCCCCTCGCTGCCGGAGGTCACCCGCACCCTGCACGCCCCCGCCGCCACCGTCCAGCTCACCCTCACCGCCTGCCTGGCCGGCATGGCCCTCGGACAGCTCGTCGTGGGGCCGATGAGCGACCGCTGGGGACGCCGCCGGCCGCTGCTGACCGGCCTCGCCGTGTACCTCGTCGCCACCGCGCTGTGCGCGTTGGCGCCCGACGTCGAGACCCTGGTGGCGCTGCGGCTGGCGCAGGGCCTCGCCGGCTCGGCCGGGATCGTCATCGCCCGGGCCGTCGTGCGCGACCTGTACGACGGCCTGGCCATGGCCCGCTTCTTCTCCAGCCTGATGCTGGTCTCCGGCGTCGCCCCGATCGTGGCGCCGCTGATCGGCGGCCAGATCCTGCGGGTGACGGACTGGCGGGGCGTGTTCGTCGTCCTCACCGTCGCCGGCGCCGCGCTCACCGCCCTGGTCTGGGCGCGGCTGCCGGAGACTCTGCCACCCGCCCGCCGGCACCTGGGCGGGGTGGGGGAGGCGCTGCGCGCGATGCGCGGCCTGCTCGCCGACGCGCCGTTCAGCGGCTACCTGCTGGCCGGCGGCTTCGCCTTCGCCTCGCTGTTCGCCTACGTGAGCGCCTCGCCGTTCGTCGTCCAGGAGATCTACGGCGCCTCCCCGCAGACCTTCAGCCTGCTCTTCGGCCTCAACTCGGTCGGGCTGATGATCACCGGCCAGGTCAACGGCAAGCTGCTGGTCGGCCGGGTGGCGCTGGAGAAGGTGCTCGCGACCGGCCTGGCCGTGACCGTGCTCGCGGCGGCCGCCCTGCTGCTGATGTCCGCCGGGGCCTTCGGCGAGGTCGGCCTGGTCCCGGTCGCCGCCGCGCTCTTCGTGCTCATGTCGGCGATGGGTGTCACCCTGCCCAACGCCCAGTCCCTCGCCCTGCTGCGCACCCGGCACGCCGCCGGCTCCGCCTCCGCGCTGCTCGGCACCTCCTCCTTCCTGATCGGCGCGGTCGCCTCCCCGCTGGTCGGCGTCGCCGGGGAGCACACCGCCGTGCCCATGGCGCTCGTCCAACTGGCCGGTGCGTTGGTCGCGGTGGCCTGTTTCGTGGGACTGTGCCGTCCCTGGAGGCCGTCCACGGGGCCGGAGGGAGAGCGGAACTGAGCACGCCGCGACTGCGCTCCGGCGCACCCGAACGAGCCGGGCTCGACCCCACGGAACTCGGGCACCTGGCCGACGAGGTGCACGCCCTGACCGCCGGAGTGCGCCCCTGGGCGGCCGGCGCCGTCGTGCTGGCCGGACGCGGACCGGTGGTCGCCGTCGCCGAGGCCGCCGGCTGGGCCGTGCGCTACGCCCGCTACGACCCCGAGACCGGCGCCGGCGTCGAGCTGCCGCCCGCCGAACGGGTCCCGGCCGACGTCCGGACCCCCTTCGACCTGGCGTCCCTGACCAAGCTGTTCACGTCCGTCGCCGCCGTGCAGCAGATCGAGCGCGGCACCCTCGGCATGGACGCCCGGGTCGGCGCCTACCTGCCCGAGTTCACCGCCGCCGCCGAACACGGCATCACCGTGCGGCAGTTGCTCACCCACACCTCCGGGCTGCGCCCCGAGCTCCCGCTGTACGACCGCCCGGACGCCGCCGCCCGGCTGGCCATGCTGCGGGCGGAGGCGCCGGCCGCGGCGCCCGGCACCTACCTCTACTCGGACCTCAACATGATCCTGCTCGCGTTCGTGCTGGAGCGGATCACCGGCCGGACCCTGGACGTGCTGATCGAGGACGGCATCACCCGGCCGCTCGGGATGACGGCGACCGGCTTCGGCCCGCGTCCCGGCGCGGCGGCCACCGAGGACCAGCGGCGGCCCTGGGCCAAGGCGGACCGGGGGATGCTGCGCGGCGAGGTGCACGACGAGAACGCCTGGGCGCTCGGCGGGGTGGCGGGCCACGCGGGCCTGTTCTCCACCGCCCCGGACCTCGCGGTCCTCTGCCGGGCCCTGCTGGCGGGCGGCGCCTACGGTCCCGCCCGCATCCTCGGCCCCGACTTCACGGAACTCCTGCTGACCCCGCCCGGCCTGGGCTTCGCCGTGGACCAGCCCTGGTTCATGGGCGAGCTGGCGGGCCGGGGCGCGGCGGGCCACACCGGGTTCACCGGGACCTCCCTGGTCCTGGACCCGGCCACGGACACCTTCCTGGTGCTGCTGGCCAACACGGTCCACCCCCGTCGGCGGCTGCCGGACAGCAGACCCAGGGCGGTCATGGCGACCCACCTGTCGAGAGCCGTCCGCGGGGCCTGAGCCCTCCCCGGGCGCCCGCCGCGGACCCGCCGTCCCCGGGCGGGCCCCCTCCGGACAGCTGAGAGAATCGCCGGGTGAACGCCCCAGCCTCCCCAGCCGACGCCCTCCGCGCCTCCGTGGCCGCGCTGCTCGACGGGCTTCCGCCCACGCAGGCCGCCGCGGCCGTGGAACGGCTGATCGCCAGCTACCGGGGCGACACCCCCACCCACGCCCCGATCCTGCGCGACCGCGCCGACGTGGCCGCGTACGCCGCCTACCGGATGCCCGCCACCTTCGAGGCGGTCCGCTCGGCGCTCGAGGCGTTCGCGGACACCGTGCCGGGTTGGGCGCCCGGCAGCCACACGGACGTCGGCGGCGGCACCGGCGCGGCGACCTGGGCGGTCACCGCCACCTGGGAGGGGACGCGGCCGGTGACCGTGCTCGACTGGGCCGAACCCGCGCTCGCCCTCGGCCGGGAGATCGCCGCGGCCAACCCGGCCCTGCGCGACGCCCGCTGGGAGCGGGCCCGGATCGGCACGGCGCTCAGCCTCGGCCCCGCCGACCTCGTCACCGTGTCCTACGTCCTCAACGAACTCGCCGAGGCTGACCGGACCGCCCTCGTGGACGCCGCCGCGGCCGCCGCCCAGGCCGTCGTCATCGTGGAGGCGGGCACCCCGGCGGGCTACGAGCGCGTCATCGAGGCCCGCGACCGCCTGATCCGCGCCGGGTTCCGGGTGGCGGCGCCCTGCCCGCACAGCGCCGCCTGCCCCATCGCCCCCGGCACGGACTGGTGCCATTTCTCCGCCCGGGTCAGCCGCTCCTCGCTGCACCGGCAGGTCAAGGGGGGCTCCCTGGCGTACGAGGACGAGAAGTTCAGCTACGTGGCCGCCACCCGGCTGCCCGCCGAGCCGGCCCCGAACCGGGTGGTCCGGCGCCCGCAGATCCGCAAGGGGCAGGTACTGCTCGACCTCTGCGAGACGGAGGAGCGGCTGGGCCGCACGACGGTCACCAAGCGCCACGGCGGCCTGTACCGGGCGGCCCGGGACACCGACTGGGGCGACGCCTGGCCGCCCCGGGACCCCGCCGCCTGACCTCCCGGACTTGTTAGCGTCAGCCCATGGTCAAGAAGCCCGCCCCCGACGCCACCCGCCGCAGCGAGAAGTCCCGCCGGGCGATCTACGCCGCCGCCCTCGCCCTCGTCGGCGAGGCCGGCTACCG
Source organism: Streptomyces sp. NPDC056580 (assembly GCF_042793175.1). Classification (NCBI taxonomy): domain Bacteria; kingdom Bacillati; phylum Actinomycetota; class Actinomycetes; order Kitasatosporales; family Streptomycetaceae; genus Streptomyces; species Streptomyces sp. NPDC056580. The sequence goes on from NZ_JBHTVE010000002.1 coordinate 431,730, forward strand.
GAAGACCACCGTCGAGGGGATCGCCGCCCGCGCCGGGGTCGGCAAGCAGACCATCTACCGGTGGTGGTCGTCGAAGGCGGACGTGCTGCTGGAGGCGTTCCTGGACCTCGGCGAGCAGGCGGCGCAGGCGGCCGGCCAGCAGCCGTACACCCTCCCCGACACCGGCGACCTCGCCGCCGACCTCAAGACGGTGCTGCGGGCCACCGTGGACGAGCTGCTCGACCCGCGCTTCGAGGCCCCCGCCCGCGCGCTGGCCGCCGAGGGCCTGGTCGACGAGCAGCTCGGCCGCGAGTTCGTCGGCAAGCTCCTCGAACCCCAGCTCCAGCTCTACGTCGACCGGCTGCGCTCGGCGCAGGAGACCGGCGCGGTACGCCCCGACGTCGACCCGCGCATCGGCCTCGAGCTCTTCGTCTCCCCGCTGGCCCAGCGCTGGCTGCAGCGCACCGGCCCGATCACCCATGACTACACGGACACCCTCGTCGACTACGCACTGCACGGCCTGGCCCCGCGCTGACCTCCTGTGCGGTGCGTCTCGTCCGGTTTCTCCGGAAGGCCCCGGTGACACCCCGAAGAGCGGGAGAATGGGGCGATGAGGCATGCTGTCCGCACCAGGCGAGGCGAAGGGGACAGATGAGCGCGACGTTCGGCGGCCATGGCGGCCGGCAGGGCAGACTCACCCAGTGGCTGCGTGGACGCCGCCCGAAGGAGACCGCCGACCCCGGCGGCCGTGAGGCCCTGCTGCTCTCCGCCGCCGCGGCGGGCCTGCCGCTCGCGCCCGCCGCGCACCCGGGGGCCGGCTACGGCTGCTCCTGCGACCGCGTCGGCTGTCCCACCCCGGCCCGGCACCCGGTGTCGTTCGCCTGGCAGACCCAGTCCACCACCGACCGCGCCCAGATCGAGCGCTGGGCCCGGGACCAGCCGCAGGCCAACTTCATCACCGCCACCGGCATGGTGCACGACGTCCTGGACGTGCCCCTGGAGGCTGGCCGGGAGGCGCTGGAGCGGCTGCTGGACGCCGGTGTGGAGGTCGGGCCGGTCGCCGAGAGCGACGACGGCCGCATGCTGTTCTTCACCCTCACCCGGGGCACCCCCGAGGACGAGGACGAGTGGTGGCCCTGCGAGCTGGACTGCCATCCCGAGACCATGGACGAGCACCCCGGCCTGCGCTGGCACTGCCGCGGCTCCTACGTCCTCGTGCCGCCCGCCAGGCTGCCCGGCGACGGGGAGCGGGGGCTGCGCTGGCTGCGCGGCCCGGAGCACCCGCTGCCGGAACCGCTGAGCCTGCTGGAGGTGCTGACCGACGCCTGCGCCCGCCACACCGGCGACCCCGCGGGCACCGCCTGGCCCCCGCGGCACTGAGCCCGCGCGGCGTCCGCGGCCGTGCGGCCGGCTACTCGCCCTGCGCCGCCGTCAGCCCCTGGACCCGCCCCAGCACCGACACCCGGCCGCCGCCCGCCGGATCCAGGGCGGCCTCGTTGGCGACGATCTCCAGCGTCAGCGACTGCTTGATCTCGCCCTTGGTCAGGGCCTGCACATCGCGGTTCGGGGCCGGCACCGACGTGCCCGCGGCCGCGGTCTGCTTCTCGTAGTGGTGCGTGGTGAAGAACACCAGCGCCCCGCCGTCCGCGGTGCGCAGCGCGAGCGGCGCGTAGTCCCCGCCGGTCAGCGGCTCGTCGATGAACTGCCGGACCAGACCAGGCCGTTTCGCCAGCTTCTTGCGGTTCGCGCGCAGGGTGCTGGTGTACGGGCCGTCCGCGAAGGCGTTCCCGCCGCTCTTCAGATGGCTCGCGTAGCCCTTGCTCAGCTCGGCGGGCGGCACGGCCAGGCCCTTGGCGCCGGCCGGCACGGCCTCTGCCCAGCCGTCCGCGTCCTTCTTGAACTCCGGTACGTCACCGGGCGCGACCAGCGTCAGGTACGCCACCTGCCACGGCTCGGCGAGGGCGTTCCGGGTGAACACCAGCAGCCAGCGGGCGTCGCCGCCCTTGTTGGCCTTGGCGTCCGCCACGAACCAGCGCGGCCACCCGGCCTTCTTCGGGATGGTGAACTTCGCGTCCGTCAGCTCCAGCGGCGAGTGGTTCGCGTTGCCCGACGGGCTGTTGGCGTGCCCCGCCGTCAGCCGGGCGCCGTCGATGTCGGCGAGGGCGCCGGTGACGTGCTTCGCGTCCAGGGAGCGGTCGTAGGCCTTGTCGGCCCTGTTGTAGGCGTCCGTGAACTGCCGCAGGGCCCGGGCGGCCTCGGCGCGGCCGGCGGCCGGCAGCACCTCGCGCTCCCCGTGCACCACCATGCATCCGCTCGCCGTCAGCGACAAAGCGGTCAGCGAGGCCGCTATCAGTGCGTTCCGGTCACGCCTGCGAAGCCCGCGACGACTGCGATCCCTGCTCATGAGGTGCCTTCACCCTCCCCTTCCCGGAGGCGAACCCTACCGGGACGGGAAGGCGCGCGGACGGCCGGTTCCCCTGCCGTGCCGTCCCGTTACTCGGACGCCGGCACCTTGCCGCCGGCGGCGGCCGGCGCGGCGCTCCGGCCGCCCCGCAGCCGGGCGCGGAACTCCGGCGTGATCAGGAAGACGGCCAGCGTCGGCACCAGGTAGAGCGCCCACACCGTGAGCTGCACGACCGTCGGGTCCGGCTGGAAGTTGAGCACGCCCTTGAGCAGGGTGCCGTACCAGCTGTCCGGCGGGATGGCGCCGCTGATGTCGAAGGCCAGGTGGTTGATGCCCGGGATCCAGCTCGCCTCCTGCAGGTCGTGGAAGCCGTACGCCAGCACGCCCGCCGCGACCACGACCAGCATGCCGCCGGTCCAGGTGAAGAACTTCGCCAGGTTGATCTTCAGCGCGCCCCGGTAGAACAACCAGCCCAGGAGGACGGCCGTGGCCAGGCCCAGGGCCACGCCGACCAGCGGGCGCGGGGTGCCGTCGCTCGCCGCGTGCACCGAGGCCCACACGAACAGGGCGGTCTCCAGGCCCTCCCGGCCGACGGCCAGGAACGCGGTGGCGACCAGCGCGCCGGTGCCCATCGCGAGGGCGGCGTCCAGCTTGCCGTGCAGCTCCGACTTCAGGTGCCGGGCTGTGCGCCGCATCCAGAACACCATCCAGGTCACCAGGCCCACGGCGATGACGGACAGCGAGCCGCCGAGCGCCTCCTGCGCCTGGAACGTCATCTCCTGGGAGCCGAACTCGAGGGCGAAGCCGAAGCCCATCGCGATGGCGATGGCGATGCCGATGCCGATCCAGATCGGCTTCAGGGCGTCCCTGCGGCCGGTCTTGACCAGGTAGGCGATCAGGATGCAGACGACGAGCGACGCCTCCAGGCCCTCCCGCAGACCGATCAGGTAGTTGGAGAACACGGGCTACGCCTCCTTCTGGAACAGCGAGCGCCCCCACCAGTCGCCGGAGTCCCGGACGCCGGGGGGTACCGCGAAGACCGCCGAACCCACGTGCTGGATGTACTCGTTGAGCGCGTCGTGCGCGGACAGCCTGCGCTGCAGCGGGATGAACCCCTTGCGCACGTCCCGCTGGTAGGCGAGGAAGAACAGGCCCGCGTCCAGGCGCCCGAGGCCGTCGGTGCCGTCCGTGAAGGAGTAACCGCGGCGCAGGATGGTGATGCCGTCGTTTGAGTCGGGGTGCGCGAGCCGCACGTGCGAGTCCGGCTTCAGCGCCTTCAGGAACGGCTCGTCGTGCTCCTTGGCCTTGCCGACCGGGGCGCCCTCGCGCTTGTCGCGGCCGAAGACGTCCTCCTGCTCCTGCAGCGAGGTCCGGTCCCAGGTCTCGATGTTCATGCGGATGCGCCGGGCGACCAGGTAGGACCCGCCGGTCATCCAGTCCGGTCCGTCGCCGTCGCCGACCCAGACGAACTTCTTCAGGCGGTCGCCCTCGGTTCCCGCGATGTTGCGGGTGCCGTCCTTGAACCCGAACAGGTTGCGCGGGGTGTGGGCGCCCGGGGTGGTCGAGGAGGTCTTGCCGAAGCCGAGCTGCGACCAGCGGATGGCGACCTTGCCGAAGCCGATCCGGGCCAGGTTGCGGATGGCGTGCACGGCGACCTGCGGGTCGTCCGCGCAGGCCTGGATGCACAGGTCGCCGCCGGTGCGGGACCTGTCCAGGTTGTCGCCGGGGAAGGCGGGCAGGTCGACCAGGGCCTCGGGGCGCCGGTCGCGCAGGCCGAACTTCTCGAAGAAGGACGGCCCGAACCCGATGGTCAGGGTCAGCCGGGACGGCTTCAGTCCGAGCGCCTCGCCGGTGTCGTCGGGCGGCGCCTCGGCGAGCCCGCCGAAGGCGCCCTCGCCGACGGTCTTCCCGGCGCTCATCCGCCGGGCCGCCGCCGTCCAGTCCTTCAGCAGCTGCACGAACGCTTCGCGGTCGTCGGTCTTCACGTCGAAGGCGGCGAAGTGCAGCCGGTCCTGCACGGGGGTGGCGATGCCGGCCTGATGGGCGCCGTGGAACTCCACCGCTCCGCCCGACTCGGCGGCGGGGTCGCCGTCGTCGCCCGCCTTGGCCATCGCCATCCCGCCGCCGGCCGCGGCGGCCCCGAGCGCCAGCCCGGCGCCTCCCCAGCCGATCAGCGCCCGGCGCGACGGGCTGCCGCCGCCGGCCTCGTGCTCCTGCGGGGTCTCCTGGGTCTCGGTCATCGCCCTGTCACCCCGCTCACTTCACGACCGCGGCGGCGAGCTTGGACAGCGGCTCGGCGAGCGCGTTCACCGCGTCCGAGAGCTCCTTGCGCTGCTCGCCGGTGACCTTGTCGTAGGAGGTGAACTCGTAGGAGTCCTTGCCGGAGCGGTACTTGTCGAGCACGCCGTTCAGGGCGGTGAACTGCTTGTCCAGCTCCTTGGCCAGCGCCGGGTCGTTCTTGGCGGCGACCGGCTTCAGCAGCTCGTAGGCCTTCTGCGCGCCCTCGACGTTGCCCTTGAAGTCGACCAGGTCGGTGTGGGCGTAACGGTCCTCCTCACCGGTCACCTTGCCGGTCGCGACCTCGTCCAGCAGCTCCTTGGCGCCGTTGGCCATGGAGGACGGGGTGATCTCCGCCTTGCCGACCCGCTTCTGCCAGTCCTCGAGGTCGGTGACGAGCTGATCGGCGAGGGTCTTCTCCTCGGCGCCGATCTTCCTGTCCTTCCACAGGGCCTTCTCCAGCCGGTGCCAGCCGGTCCACTTCTGGCCCTCCTCGAGGCCGTCCTCGCGGACGTCGACCTTGGGGTCGATGTCGCCGAAGGACTCGGCGACCGGCTCGGTGCGCTCCCAGCCGAGGCGGGAGAGCGGGTACGCCTTCCTGGCGGCCTCGATGTCGCCGGCCTTGACCGCCTTCACGAAGGTCTCGACGCGCGGCAGCGTCTCGTCGGCCTGGTCCTGCGCGTACTGGCGGTAGTCGGCGACCGCCTTGTCCAGCCCGGGGTCGCGCTGGGCCGTCCTGCCGCCGCCGGTGACGGTGAGCTTCTGCCGGACGCCGTGGCCCTTCATGCCGGGGCGGCAGGCGATCTCGTACGTACCGGCCTTCACCTCGGCGGTCAGCGTGTACTTCGTGCCCGGGCCGATGTTCTCCTTCTCGGAGACGATCCGGTCGTCCGGGAAGACGATCTCGACCTCGGTTGCCTTGGAGCCCTTGTTCTCTATCTTCAGCGTGACGTGGCCGGCCGGCACGGACTTGGCCGAGGTGTCGCATCGGGAGTCGGCGGCGGTGACCTCGATGGCCTTGCCGTCCCCCGAGTCGCTCTTGGCGGTGCAGGCCGAGAGCGCGGTCAGGGCGGCCACGGTGGCGGCGGCGGTGACGGTCGGTCGGACGGCTCGCATGCAGGCTCCAGGCGGATCTGGTGTGGTGAGGCTGACCTAACATAACTGAGGCTTACCTCAGCGATACACACCCGGGTCGTGATTCGGCTCTCACGGAAGGATCACAGGCACGGCTTGGTCTCGGCACATCGAACGGGATGCCATCGGAAGGTAAAGGGCAGGTCAAGGGGTGATTCAATCTCCTCGTGACTGACTACGACGTACTCCGCGTCTTCTGCGGACCCGGTGGCGGCTACGGCAACGAACTGGGTGTCGTCCGGGACGGATCGGTGCTGCCCGAGCGGGACGACCGGCAGGCGCTGGCCGCCAAACTCGGCTTCAGCGAGACCGTGTTCGTGGACGACCCCGAGCGCGGGGTGATCGACATCTACACGCCCACCCTGCGCCTGCCCTTCGCCGGTCACCCCTGCGTCGGCACGGCCTGGCTGCTGGACGTGCCCGAACTCGTCACGCCCGCCGGGGTGGTGGGCGCCCGGCTGGACGGCGAGTTCACCTGGATCGAGGCCCGCGCGGAGTGGGCCCCGCCGCGCACCCTGCGCCGGTACGGCACCGCCGCGGAGGTGGAGGCGCTGGACGTGCCGCCGCCCGGCGAGTGGATCTACGCCTGGGCCTGGGAGGACGAGGCGGCCGGCCGGGTCCGGGCCCGCGCCTTCCCCGGGCGAATCGATGAGCGCGGCGGGAGCCGCTCCGGTGGAGCCGGTGCGTGCACCGGGGGCATCGACGAGGACGAGGCGACGGGGGCCGCGGCGCTGCTGCTCACCGAGGAACTGGGCCGCGCCCTGAACATCACCCAGGGCAGGGGCTCCCAGATCCTCACCGCGCCCCAGCCGCACGGCTGGGTGGAGGTCGGCGGCCGGGTCGTCCTCGAACACTAAGGGCTGTCCGACAGGCCCTGGGCGCTGCGCGCGAACTCCTCACCCAGGGCCTGGAAGACGGCGGTGTTGAGGGCGAACGCCCGCTTGCACTCCGCCACGATGCACTGCCGCTCCAGCTCGTCCGCGTCGACCCCGTCCAGCCGCTGCCGGTAATCCCGCTTGAACGCGGCGGGGTTGGGGATGTCCTCGAAGACGTAGAAGCGGACCCCGTCGCCCTTGCGCGCGAAACCCCAGGTCCGCTCCGCCCGGTCCCGGATGATCTGACCGCCGGACAGATCGCCCAGGTAGCGGGTGTAGTGGTGGGCTACGTAACCGCCGGGCCAGCGCTCGGCGCACTCCCGGACCCGCTCCGCGTACGCCTCGGTCGCGGGCAGGGCGGACGCCTCCTCGCGCCAGCGCGGGCCGCGCAGATGCGCCAGGTCGCGCTCCAGCTCGGGCAGCCGCAGCAGCTCGGGCCGGACGAAGGGCCCGGCCACCGGGTCCGCCGCCAGCCGCCCGGCCGCGCTCTCCAGTGCCTCGTAGACGAACCAGAGCTGCTCGGTGTAGCGCGCGTACGCGGCCACGCCCAGCCGGCCGCCGAGCAGGTCGCCCATGAACGACGAGGTCTCCGCCGCCACGTGCTGCTGGTGCGAGGCGGTGCGGATGACGGTCGAGAACGGCTCCATGGACACTCCCCGGACTCCGGCAGGCGGCGTTTTGCCGACCTGTTGTCGGCAAGGTTACCGACAGGGTGTCGGAAAGGCGCCGGCGGGCCGGAGGAAGCGGCGGCGGGAGCGTCCGGACGGCGAAAGGCCCGCCCTCACCAGGTGGGGGCGGGCCTTCAGGGGGTCCGGGCGGTCCGGGTCACGGCAGGGTCAGGATGTCCGCGCCCGTCTCGGTCACCACCAGGGTGTGCTCGAACTGCGCGGTGCGCCTGCGGTCCTTGGTCACGACGGTCCAGCCGTCGTCCCACATGTCGTACTCGTGCGTCCCCAGCGTCAGCATCGGCTCGATGGTGAAGGTCATGCCCGGCTGCATCACCGTGGTCGCGTGCGGGCTGTCGTAGTGCGGGATGATCAGGCCGGAGTGGAACGACGAGCTGATGCCGTGACCGGTGAAGTCCCGCACCACGCCGTAGCCGAAGCGCTTGGCGTAGGACTCGATGACCCGCCCGATGACGTTGATCTGCCGGCCCGGCCTGACCGCCTTGATGGCGCGGTTGAGGGACTCCCGGGTCCGCTCCACCAGCAGCCGCGACTCCTCGTCCACGTCCCCGACGAGGTACGTGGCGTTGTTGTCGCCGTGCACCCCGCCGATGTACGCGGTGACGTCCAGGTTGACGATGTCACCGTCCCTGAGGACCGTCGAGTCCGGGATGCCGTGGCAGATGACCTCGTTGACGCTGGTGCACAGGGACTTGGGGAAGCCGCGGTAACCGAGCGTCGAGGGGTAGGCGCCGTGGTCGCACATGTACTCGTGCGCGGCCTTGTCCAGCAGGTCGGTGGTGACGCCGGGCGCGATGAGCTTCGCGGCCTCCTCCATCGCCTGCGCGGCGATGCGCCCGGCGACGCGCATCGCCTCGATCGTCTCGGGGGTCTGCACCTCCGGACCGGTGTACGGCGCCGGCGCGGGCTTGCCGACGTACTCGGGTCGGCGGATGTTCCCGGGTACCGGACGGGTGGGGGAGAGCTCCCCTGGTACGAGCAGCGACTGGCCAGACATGCCAGCGAGTCTATCCAGCGGACATCGGGGAATATGAGCGTGGCGAGAGGAGCCGTCCATGGCCTTGTTCAAGAAGCGCACCGCCGGCAAGCCGGGCGAGTGGTACTACTGCCTGGAGCACAAGAAGGTCGAGGAGGGCCCGGACTGCCCGGGCAAGGACCGCTTCGGGCCCTACGCCGGCCCGCAGGAGGCGCAGCGCGCGATGGAGACCGCGCAGGAGCGCAACCTCGAATGGGAGAACGACCCGCGCTGGCACGACGCCACGGCGGGCGGCCGGGACGCCGACGAGGACTGACTCACACCGGCGCCGACGCGGTGGCTGCGCGCTGCTCGCGCAGCCGCACCGCGTGCTCGTTGGTCCTGGCGTCGTACGCCGTCAGTCCCGGCAGGCACAGGGCCAGCAGCCCCATCGCGCCCACGCACAGCACCCCGCCCGACCACACGGACGCCCTCACGCCCGCCCATGCCGCGAGGCCGCCGGAGCGCACCTGCCCGAGCTGCGGGCCCACCGAGTACGACAGCAGCTCGATGCCGGCGAGCCGGCCGCGCAGCTCGTCGGGGATCGTCTGGTTCCACATCGCCCCCCGGAAGATCCCGCTGACCATGTCGCAGCCGCCCGCGACGGTCAGGAGCAGCAGCACCAGCCAGACCTCGCCCGCCATTCCCGCGGCCGCGACCGCCAGGCCCCACAGGGCCGCCGACAGCACCACCATCCGGCCGTGCCGGTGCACCCGTGAGGTCCAGCCGCTGGTCAGGCTGACCAGCAGCGCGCCCAGCGGGAAGGTGGCGTACATCAGCCCGAGCGCCCACTCGGCGTGCAGTTCGTCGGCGAGGAACGGCAGCACGGCGAGCGGCATGGCGAGGAACATCGCCGCCAGGTCCACCGCGTAGGTGCCGAGGAGTTCCTTGCGGCTCCAGGCGTAGCGGGCGCCCTCCGCGACGGCCCGCAGATCCGGCTTCGCCGCCTGGTGCGAGGCGGGGGAGGGGGCGATGCGGACGACGAACACCAGCGACACGGCGAACGTCAGCAGGTCGGCGGCGTACGCCCAGCCGAGGCCCGCGTAGGCGACGACCACGCCCGCGACCGCCGGGCCGGCCACCCCGCCGACCGTCCAGCGCAGGGAGTTCAGCGAGGCCGCGGCCGGCAGGTGTTCGTGGGCGACGATCCGCGGGAGCAGGGAGTCCAGGGCCGGGCGCTGGACGGAGACGAGCGCGGAGGACAGGGCGGCGATCAGGTACAGCGGCCAGACGGCGGGGCGCGGCAGGAGCGCGTCGATCAGCAGGGCGGCGCTGAGCAGGCCCTGGCCGGCCTCCGTCCACACGATCAGCCGGCGCTTGTCGAGGGCGTCGGCGAGCGCGCCGCCGTACAGGCCGAAGACGATCAGCGGCACCAGTTCCACGGCGCCGATCGCGCCGACGGCCGCCGCCGAGCCGGTGAGGTCCTTGAGCTGGACCGGGAGCGCCACGAAGGTCAGGAAGCTGCCGAAGTTGCTGACCAGGCCGGAGGCCCAGAGCCTGCGGAAGTCGGCGGAGGCCTTCCAGGGGGCGAGATCGGGGAGGAGAGCTTTGGGCACCCGGGCATGCTGCGCGGGGGCCGGGCCGGTGGGCAACCGGTTTTCCGCCGGCCCGGTCCGCCTCACCAGGGAGCGGCGGGCGGCGCCGTCAGGATGTCCGCCAGCCGGGACAGCCGGTCCCGGAACCCGCGCCGCACCCGCGGCGAGGTGTTCTCGCCTGCCGCCGCGCTCACCAGGTGCTGCACGCTGTCCAGGTCCAGTTCCGCGCCCTCGGGCACGGCCAGCGCGTCGTGCGCCATCGCGGCCAGCTCGCCGTCGCCCGCGCCGAGCGCCAGCACCGTCACCCCGGCCCGGCGGGCCTCGTGCACCCGCTCCAGCAGATCCGCCGGCTCCTCGGGGGCGACCACGAGCAGCGTCTCGCCGCGCCGGGCCGCCTCGATCCGGCCGGGCCCGACGGCCAGGTGGGCGGGGTCGGCGGGGCGTGCGTGGTGCCGGACCAGCGTGGGGGCCAGCTCGGGCGTGCCCGACCAGGCGGCCTCGTCCACCAGGTGCGCGGCCAGGTGCCAGGGCTCGTACTCCGGCGTGCCGACCAGCAGCAGCCCGCCCCCGTGCGACACCACCGACCCGCGCAGCACCCCCGCGAACCGCCGGGTCGCCCCCAGCCACTCGGTCCCGGCGAGCACTTCGCGCAGCAACGCGACACGTACGGCGTCCATGCGGCCGCATCCTGCCGCAACCCTCGGCCCGTCACCCGTAGTTCGCCCCTGATTCGCCCGACCCGGGGACACGGCGGCCGGCCGCCCTCCTGTGACTCGCCCGGGCCGGTGCCGTGGCCCGTGCGGACGTAGAGTCGGCCCATGACCTCTACCGACAGCGCACAGACTCCCGCCAAGGCCCCCGCGAAGGACCCCTGGGACCTGCCCGACGTCTCCGGGCTGGTCGTCGGCGTGCTCGGCGGCACCGGCCCGCAGGGCAAGGGCCTCGCCCACCGGCTCGCCCGGGCCGGCCAGAAGGTGATCATCGGCTCCCGGGCCGTCGAGCGGGCCCGGGCCGCCGCCGGGGAACTGGGGAACGGCGTCGAGGGCGCCGACAACGCCGAGACCGCGCGCCGCAGCGACATCGTGATCGTCGCCGTGCCCTGGGAGGGCCACGGCGATATCCTCGAGTCGCTGCGCGCGGAGCTGGCCGGCAAGCTCGTCGTGGACTGCGTCAACCCGCTCGGCTTCGACAAGAAGGGCGCCTACGCCCTGAAGCCCGAGGAGGGCAGCGCCGCCGAGCAGGCCGCCGCGCTGCTGCCGGACTCCCGGGTCACCGCCGCCTTCCACCACCTGTCCGCCGTGCTGCTCCTGGACCCGGAGATCGAGCGGATCGACACCGATGTGATGGTGCTCGGCGAGGACCGGGCCGACGTGGAGACCGTGCAGGCGCTGGCCGGCCGCATCCCCGGCATGCGCGGCGTCTTCGCCGGGCGGCTGCGCAACGCCCACCAGGTGGAGTCGCTGGTCGCCAACCTGATCTCCATCAACCGCCGGTACAAGGCGCACGCAGGGCTCCGCGTCACCGACGTGTGAGCCGACGCGAGAGCCGTGACGGGCGTGGGGGACACTGGTGGTCGTAGCAGTGTCCCCCGCAAGGAGCCGACCCCCATGCCCCGCATCGCCCTGTACACCCTCGTCGTCTGCGTGCTCGCCGTCGCCGCCGCGGTCGTCTCGTTCGTCCAGGGCAGCTGGCTGGGCGTCGTCTGGGTGCTTCTGGCGGGCCTCTCGTCCAACATGACCTGGTACTACGTCAAGCGCGGCCGCGCCGCCGCGGGGCAGGGCAAGTCGGTCACGAGCTGATCACGCACAGCTCCGGGGTCTCGCGCCAGAAGCGGTACAGCTCGCGGCCGCACGCCTGGGAGAAGTCGTCGACCCCGAGGCCGCGCAGGATCGCGTCGATGGCGTCGAAGAACGCGATGTTCACCGACGGCACCCACAGCAGCGCGAACACGAACAGCAGCCCGAACGGGGCGAACGGCTCCACCTGCCGCTTCACGCCGTACGACAGCCACGGCTCGATCACCCCGTAGCCGTCCAGGCCCGGCACCGGCAGGAAGTTCAGAATCGCCGCCGTGACCTGGAGCAGGGCGAGGAAGGCCAGCGCGTACCGGAAGTCGCGGGGGACGCCGTCCAGCGCGTGCAGCCAGAAGGGCGCCGTGCACACCGCGGCGAACAGCACGTTCGTCAGCGGGCCGGCCGCCGAGATCAGGCTGTGCCGCCAGCGGCCCCGGATCCGGCCGCGCTCGATGAACACCGCGCCGCCGGGCAGACCGATCCCGCCCATGATCACGAACACCACGGGCAGCACGATGCTCAGCAGCGCGTGCGTGTACTTCAGCGGGTTGAGGGTGAGGTAGCCCTTCTCGCCCACCGAGACGTCGCCGGAGTGCAGCGCGGTGCGGGCGTGCGCGTACTCGTGCAGGCACAGGGAGACGATCCAGGCCGCCGTCACGAACAGGAACACCGCGACACCCGGCTGCTCGGCGAAGCCGGTCCAGGTGGCCCAGCCGGTCACCGCCGTCACGGCCAGGATGCCGACGAAGACGGGACTGACGCGGCGCTCGCCGCGGCTGGTGGTGGCGGTGGTCATGGGCGGCTCCTGTGGAACGGGGCGGTCGGGAAGGCCGACCGTACCGGGCGGCGGACACGCCGGGAAAACGCTTAGCGGCCGTCGTCGGGTTCCTGGATGGTGGACGAATGGCACTGAAGAGGGTGTTCTACGAGGAATGGCAGATGGGCTGCTGCGGCGAGCCGTTCTCGGTGGGCGACGAGATCCGCTGGCCGCTGGTCGCCTTCGACGAGGAGCGGCCGCGGGACGGCGGCCGCCACGGCGCCGAGGCCTGGGTGGAGAACCACGGGGACACCACCCGCCTCACCACCGGCCGGGTCCGCGCCATCGACCTGGTGCACCAGGAGTTCACCGTCGACCTGGACCTGCGCGACCTCGGACGCGCCGCACCGCCGTACGGCAAGGTCACCCTCCTGCCCTCGGGAAGCTCCCCGCGGCCGGTGCCCGGCTCGGTGACGTTCGAGCCCGTCGACCACTGCCCGAAGTGGTTCGAGGAGGAGGACTACGCACCGCCCCAGGGCCCGCACCGCGTGCGGCGGGTACTCGGCGCCCTCGTCGCCCTGGAGGTGCCGGACGGCGCACCGCGTGCACCCGGTGACCGGCGCTGAGCCCTCCGGAGAGAATGGACCCCGTGCGCTATCGCCTCCTCGGAACCACCCAGGCCCTCCGCCCCGACGGCACGCCCGTCCCGGTCGGCGGAGCGCGGCTGCGCGCCCTGCTCAGCGTGCTCGCGCTGCGGGCCGGCCGTACCGTACCCGCGGGCGTCCTGGTGGACGAGGTGTGGGGCGCCGACCCGCCCGCCGACGCGGCCGGCGCGCTGCAGGCGCTGATCGGCCGGCTGCGCCGGGCGCTCGGCGCCTCCGCCGTGGCCTCCGCCGAGGGCGGCTACCGGCTCGTGGCCACCGCCGACGACGTCGACCTCGACCGCTTCGACCGGCTGACCGGCGAGGGGCTCGGCGCCCTGGCCGACGGCGACCCGGCCAAGGCCGCCGCCGTCCTGGACGACGCGCTCGCCCTGTGGCGCGGGCCCGTCCTCGCCGACCTGCCCGACCGCACCGCCGAGGCGGCCCGCTGGGAGACCCGCCGCCTGGACGCCCTGCGCGCCCGGCACACCGCCGCCCTCGCCCTCGGCCACGCCGAGCGGTCGCTGCCCGAGCTGGCCGCGCTGTGCGACAGCCACCCTCTGGACGAGCCGCTGCAGGCGCTGCGGCTGCGGGCGCTCAGGGACCTGGGCCGCCCCGCCCAGGCGCTGGCCGCCTACGACGAGGTACGGCAACTGCTCGCCGACCGGCTCGGCTCCGACCCGGGGCCCGAGCTGCGCGCGCTCCACGCCGCGCTGCTGCTCAGCGAGGGCGCCGAAACCGGGGCCGCGGCGCCCGCCGCAGCGCCGGAACCCGGCCGCACGCCGCCCGCCGCCGCGCTCGGCAACCTGCCGGCCCGGCTCACCTCCTTCGTCGGCCGCGAGCCGGACATCGCGGCCATCGGCGCCGATCTGGGTTCCGCCCGGCTGGTGACCCTGCTCGGGCCCGGCGGAGCCGGGAAGACCCGGCTGTCCCAGGAGGCCGCGGAGTCGGTGCGGCACACCGCCCGGGACGGGGTGTGGCTGGCGGAACTGGCGCCCGTGGACGACCCGGACGCCGTACCGCAGGCCGTGCTGACCGCGATCGGCGCCCGCGAGACCGTGCTGCACGGCGCCGGCGCCGAGAGCATGCGCGCCGTCGCCGACCGGCACGACGACCCGGTCGAGCGGTTGGTGGAGCACTGCGCCCGGCGCCGGATGGTGCTGATCCTGGACAACTGCGAGCACGTCGTCGAGGCCGCCGCCCGGCTCGCCGGGCGCCTGCTCGCGCACTGCCCGGGGCTGACCCTGCTCGCCACCAGCCGGGAACCGCTGGGCGTGCCGGGCGAGCTGGTACGGCCCGTGGAGCCGCTGCCCGAGCCGGTCGCGCTGCGGCTGCTCGCCGACCGGGGCGCGGCGGCGCGGCCCGGGTTCCGTGTCGAGGACGACCCGGAGGCGTGCGCCGAGATCTGCCGGCGCCTCGACGGACTGCCCCTCGCCATCGAGCTGGCGGCCGCCCGGCTGCGCATGCTGACCCCCCGCCAGATAGCGGACCGGCTCGACGACCGCTTCCGGCTGCTCACCAGCGGCAGCCGCATCGTGCTGCCCCGCCAGCAGACCCTGCGCGCCGTCGTGGACTGGTCCTGGGACCTGCTCGACACCGACGAGCGCGACGTCCTCAGCCGGCTCTCGGTGTTCGCGGGCGGCTGCGACCTGGCCGCCGCCGAGGCCGTCTGCGGCCCGGTCGCCCTGGACGCGCTCGGCTCCCTGGTCGACAAGTCCCTGGTGGTGGCCGCGCCCTCGGCGGACGGCCAGATGCGCTACCGCCTGCTGGAGACCGTCGCCGAGTACGCGGCCGAACGGCTGGACGAGACCGGGCGCCGCGACGAGGCCGAACGCGCCCACCTGACGTACTACCGCGAACTCGCCCGCACCACCGACCCGTTGCTGCGCGGCCCGGAGCAGCGCGCCGCCGTCGACCGGCTCCAGCTCGAGTACGAGAACGTGCGCACCGCCCTGCGGCACGCCATCGCCGGGCGGGACGAGCAGGAGGCGCTCTGCATCATCCACGGCCTGATCTGGTACTGGCAGATGCGCGACCTGCGCGTCGAGGCCCGCAACCTGTGCCGTGAGGTCATGGCGCTGGGCCCCGACCCGTTCGAGGAGCCCGTGCGCCGTGCCGCACCGGTGTGGCAGCGCTGCACCGACACCCCGCCCCCCTACACCGGCGAACTGCTGGACGAGGCCCGGCGCGGGCTGCACCTGGCCCATCTGGCCTGCATGGACACGGAACTGGACACCTGGCAGACCCCCGCGGCCCAGGCCAAGTTGCGCGCCATCACCCAGGTCTACGAACCCGGCATGCCGCAGACCTGCCGCGCCCCGGGCATGCTCTGGTTCTTCGCCGAGCTGCTGACCGGCGGCGCCGACCGGCTGCGCACCATCCTCGACTCCTGCGTCCGCACGTGCCGGGAGACCCCCGGGTTCGAGTGGGAACTGGCCGGCACCCTGCAGATGCGCGCCAACATCCTGGCCAACCGCACCGAGTGGGCGGGCGACGCCACCCGCGACGCCGACGAGGCGCTGGAGATCTTCGAGCGCCTCGGGGACGCCTGGGGCGCCGCCGAGGCGCTCTCCGCACGCGGCGAGTCACGCGAACGCAAGGGCGAGTACGAGGCCGCCGCCGCGGACTTCCGGGCGGCCATCGCGCACGCCGAGCGCCTCGGCGCCCGCGCCCAGACGGCGGTGCTCGCCATCCGCCTGGGCGCCACGCTGCTGGAGACGGGCGAGCCGGAGCAGGGCGAGCGCCTGCTGCGCGAGATCATCGAGCGCACGGACGGCACCAACAGCGAGGCGCTGCCCATGGCGCGCCTCTTCCTGTCCTCCCAGCTCTGCCTGAGCGGCCGGGTCGCGGAGGCGCGGGAACAACTGCGGCTGCTGCGCGAGGGCTTCGGCATCGCGCACTTCGTCGTCTTCGACGCCCTCATCCTCGGCCAGGAGGCCTGGGTGGACATCCTCGACGGCCGTGCCGAGGACGCCCTGGGCCGGATCCGCGGGGCGCTGGCGCGCGCCCGCGACCCGCTGTCCCTGGCCATCGCCCCGCAGTTGCAGCCCCTGTACCTGACCATCGCCTCGGCCGCCCTCGCCGAGGCCGACGGCGGCGGCCGCGCGGCCGACGCCGCCCGCTGCCTGGGCGCCGCCCACGCGCTGCTGCCCGCGGGCCATGTCACCACGACCGCCGAGCGGGCGACGCGCGACCACGCCGAGGGGGCCGTCCTCGCCGTCCTCGGCAGGGCGGCGTTCGAGGCCGCGTACGCCGAGGGCGGTGGCCTCTCCCTCGCGGAGGCCACCGCCCTGGTGTGACATCGCCGGCGTCAGCTCTTGGTGCGGAACTTGTGGATGGCGACCGGGGCCATCACCGCGGTGAGCCCCACCGACCAGATCAGCGTCACCCACAGGTCGTGCGCGACCGGGCCGCCCTCCATCAGGCCGCGCGCGGTGTCGGCCAGCGCGGAGAGCGGGTTGTAGTCGGTGAAGTTCCGCAGCCAGCCCGGCATCGAGGCGGTCGGCGCGAAGATCGAGGAGCCGAACTGCAGCGGCATCAGCACCAGGAAGCCCATCGCCTGCACGGACTGCGCGTTCTTCATGATCACGCCGAGGGTGAGGAACACCCACATCAGCGCCGATCCGAACACCACCGACAGGCCCACGGAGGCCAGCAGGCCGCCCCAGTCGTTGATGTCGTAGCCCACCAGGACGGCGACCACCATCAGCACCGCGGTCGCGAACAGCATCCGCATCAGCTCCACCGCGATCTTGGCGAAGAGCACGGATCCGCGTCCGATGGGCAGGGACCGGAAGCGATCCATGACACCGGAGTTGAAGTCCTGGTTGAAGCCGGTGCCCACGCCCTGGGCCATGTTCATGCCCATCATGGCCATGAGGCCCGGCACGACGTACTGGACGTACTGCTCCTGGCCGCCGCCCAGGGACTTGCCGATCGAGCCGCCGAAGACGTACACGAACAGCAGGGTGAAGATCACCGGGAACAGGATGGCATCGAACATCGACTCCGGGTCCTGCCGGATCCACAGCAGGTTGCGGCGGATGAGCGCGCCGGTGTGCCGCAGGTGCGCGCGGAACGAGATCGGGGTGTCGCCCTTGGGCCGGGCGGCCGTGGGGGGAGCGTCCGCAGGGGTGGCGCGGTGCGTCTCGGTCAGGGTGGCGGTGGGGGACGGCTGGGCGCTCATGCGGCGGCCTCCTCGGGGGAGTCGGCGGGCGTGGTGTCCTGCGGGGCGCTGGCGCGGTGGCCGGTGAGGGACAGGAACACCTCGTCCAGGCTGGGGAGTTCGGTGGTGATGGAGGAGATGGTGATGCCGCGCGCGGTGACCGCGCCGACCACCGCGGTGAGCTGCTCGTCGCTGAGGATGGGCACCAGCAGCGTGCCGGTCTCGAAGTCCACGGTGGTGGAGGCGAGCCCGGTGATGCCCAGCTCGTCCAGCATGTCGGCCAGCGGCCGCAGTTGCAGCGGGTCCACCGGCCGCACCCGCAGCGAGCGCCCGCCGACGCGGGCCTTCAGCTCCTCGATGCCGCCCTTCGCGATGACCTTCCCGCGGTCCACGACGGTCAGCTCGGAGGCGAGCTGCTCGGCCTCCTCCATGTACTGGGTGGTCAGCAGCACGGTGACACCGTCCCCGACCATGGTCTTGACCTCGTCCCACACCTCGTTGCGGGTGCGCGGGTCCAGCCCGGTGGTCGGCTCGTCCAGGTAGAGCACGGCGGGCCGGCCGATCATCGAGGCGGCGAGGTCGAGCCGCCGCCGCATACCGCCGGAGTAGGTCCCGGCAGGCCGCCGTGCGGCCTCCGTCAGTGAGAACCGCTCCAGCAGTTCGTCGGCCCGGGCGCGGGCCTCCTTGCGGGACAGGTCCAGCAGCCGCCCGATCAGGTACAGGTTCTCCCAGCCGGGGAGCTTCTCGTCCACGGAGGCGTACTGCCCGGTGAGCCCGATCACCCGCCGCAGCTGCCGGGGCTGGCGCACGACGTCGTAGCCGGCCACGACCGCCTCGCCGGCGTCCGGCGTGATCAGGGTGGACAGGATGCGTACCAGGGTGGTCTTCCCGGCGCCGTTCGGCCCGAGGACCCCCATCACGGTGCCCTCCCTGACGTCCAGGTCGACACCGTCCAGCGCCTTGGTCTCGCCGTAGTGCTTGACCAGTCCCCGTACGGTCACGGCGGGGCGTCCGCCGGCGGGGTTGTCATCGATTCGCGTCATGGACAAGACAGTGCCAGCCGCCACCGACAAACGGCCGACAGAGCGCCGACAGCCGCCTGCGAACCGCCGACAGCCGTTGCCGGCGGACCTCGCCGCCCACACGAGGCGGCAGCCCGCCGATGGGGGATGTCGGCGGGCTGCCTGGTGTTTCCGCAGTGGCTCGGTGGACGGAGCCGTCAGTGGACGGAGTGCTCCTCCGCGGGGAACGTCCCGCCGACGACGTCCTCGGCGAACGCCTTCGCCGCGTTGCCCATGACCTCACGCAGGTCCGCGTACTTCTTGACGAACTTCGGCACCCGGCCGGAGGTGAGACCGAGCATGTCGGTCCACACCAGCACCTGCGCGTCCGTCTCCGGCCCGGCGCCGATGCCGACGGTGGGGATGTGCAGCACCCGGGTCACCTCGGCCGCCAGCTCGGCCGGGACCAGCTCCAGGACGACGGCGAACGCGCCCGCGTCCTGCACCGCCTTCGCGTCCCGCAGGAGCTGCGCGGCCGCCTCCTCGCCGCGCCCCTGCACGCGGTAGCCCATCGCGTTGACGGACTGCGGGGTCAGCCCGATGTGGGCCATGACCGGGATGCCGGACTCCACCAGCAGGCGGATCTGCTCGTGCGAGCGCTCGCCGCCCTCCAGCTTCACCGCGCCGACCCCGGCCTCCTTCACCAGCCGGGTCGCCGAGCGCAGCGCCTGCACCGGGCCCTCCTGGTAGGAGCCGAACGGCAGGTCGGCGACGATCAGGGCGCGCTGGGTGCCGCGTACGACGGCCGCGGACAGCACGGCCATCTCGTCGAGGGTGACGGGCACGGTGGTCTCGTACCCGAGGTGGCAGTTGCCCGCCGAGTCGCCGACGAGCATCACCGGGATGCCGGCCTCGTCGAACACGGACGCGGTCATCGCGTCGTAGGCGGTGAGCATGGGCCACTTCTCGCCCCGCTCCTTGGCGAGGGCGATGTCGCGGACGGTGATGCGGCGGGTGCCCTTCCCCCCGTACAGCGCCTTGCTGCCGTCGGAAGGCTTGGTGCGGGCAGCCGAAAGCTGCGTCATTGCAACGGCTCCTTCGGTATCTCGAGGCGCCCTGACGGCGTCCCCGGATCGCCTCCATGGTGGCACCTGGTGCCGTCGAGGGCCAGGGGGACCCCCGGGTGATCCCGCCGAACGGCCCCGCCGGCGCGGAACGGAAGAGTCCGGTGCGTAAGACCTCGGTAAAGAAAATAAAATACGAGACGGTTCCGTATTGGAATGCCCCTAGGCTCGAACGCATGACAACATCCGTCCCTGCCTCCCGGATACCGGAAGCGGTGCACCGGCGCCGCTGGGCGATCCTCGGCGTGCTGATGCTGAGCCTGCTCATCGTGGTGCTCGACAACTCCATCCTGAACGTCGCCATCAAGACCATCTCGACCCCGGCGCCCACCGGCCTGGGCGCCACCCAGAGCGAGATCGAGTGGGCGATCAACAGCTACACCCTGGTCTTCGCGGGCCTGCTGTTCACCGCCGGTCTCATCGGCGACCGGCTGGGCCGAAAGAAGGTCCTGCTCGGCGGCATCGTGCTGTTCGGCATCGGTTCGGCCCTGGCGGCCGAGTCCGGCTCCCCGGGCCAACTCATCGCCTACCGCGCCGTGATGGCCCTCGGCGCCGCCTTCGTGATGCCGGCCACCCTGGCCGTGCTGATGAACGTCTTCGAGCGCGACGAGCAGCCCAAGGCCATCGGCATCTGGGCTGGCGGCGTCGGGCTCGGCATCGCCATCGGCCCGATCACCGGCGGCGCGCTCCTCGACCACTTCTGGTGGGGCTCGGTCTTCCTCATCAACGTGCCGATCGTGATCCTCGCGGTGGTCCTGATGGTGTGGCTGGTGCCCGACTCCCGCGACCCGAAGCCCGGCCGCCTCGACCCGGTCGGCGTGGTCCTGTCCGTCGTCGGCCTGGTGCTGCTGGTCTACGGCATCATCAAGGGCGGCGAGTTGGCCGACTTCACCGACGCCAAGGTGCTGGCGACGGTCATCGCCGGCCTCGCCGTGCTCACCGGCTTCGTGATCTTCGAGAAGCGCAGCGACCACCCGTCGCTCGACGTCACCTACTTCAAGAACAAGGTCTTCTCGGCCGCCATGGCCGCCATCGCGCTGGTCTTCTTCGCGCTGATGGGCGTCACGTTCTTCTCCGTGTTCTACATGCAGAGCGTGCGCGGCTACTCGCCGCTGCAGTCCGGTGTGATGATGCTGCCGCTGGCCGCCGCGCAGATGGTCTTCGCGCCGCGGGCCCGGCTGGTCGTCGAGCGGTTCGGCAACAAGGCCACCACCACCGCGGGCCTGGTACTGGTCGCGGCGACCCTGGCCGCGTTCGCCACCTTCCAGGCCGACACGCCCATCTGGCTGCTGGAGGTCGTCTTCTTCCTCATGGGCACCGGCATGGCGCACATCATGACGCCGACCTCCGTCGTCATCATGCAGGCCCTGCCCCGGGAGAAGGCCGGCTCCGCCTCCGCGCTGAGCAACACCTTCCGCCAGGTGGGCGGCGCACTCGGCATCGCCGTCCTCGGCTCGGTGCTCTCCACCGCCTACCGCAACGGCGTCGAGGGCAAGCTGAACGTGCTCCCGCCCGCCCTGCGGGACACCGCCGGCGAGTCCATCGAGGCCACCCTCGGCATCGCCGAGAAGCTCGGGCCGCGCGGACAGGCCCTGGTCACGCCCGCCAACGACGCCTTCCTGCACGCCATGCACGTCACCGCCCTGTGCGGTACGGGCGTCGCGCTCATCGGCGCCGTGGTGGTGGCACTGTTCCTGCCGGGCAGGCCGCCGGCCGGTCAGCAGGGCGAACGGGAGCCGCAGTTGGTGGCGGCCGCGGACTGACCGGGCGGACCACGGTCAGCGGTTCCACGGGGGAAGGAGGCGGCTGCGGGAGAATTCCCGCAGCACAGTGGAAGGACGGACGACGTGAGCCTTGCCGAAGGCCGGCCGCGGCCGGACGGCCCCGCACGGGGCCGTCCGCGCAGCGAAGCCGTGGAACGCGCCATCATCGAGGGCGTGATGAAGCTCCTGGAGGACGGCGTACCCCTCGCCGAGCTCTCCATCGAGCGCGTCGCGCGCACGGCCGGGGTCGGCAAGGCCACGATCTACCGCCGCTGGAGCGGCAAGGAGGAACTGTTCGTCGACGTCATCCGCGCCGCCGAACCCCCCGACCCGGAACTCCCCGGCACCTCCATGCGCGACGACCTCGTCGTCCTGGTGGAGGCGCTGCGCCGGCGCGGCCTCGTCAGCCGCTCCTCGGCGATCCTGCACAACGTGTACGCGCAGATGAAGTCCAGCCCCAAGATCTGGGTCGCGTACCACGCGAGCGTCATAGCGCCCCGGCGCGTGCTGGTCATGGATGTGCTGCGCCGCGGGCAGCGCAGCGGCGAACTCCGGCCGGACGTCGACCTGGACCTGGTCAACGACATGTTCGTCGGCCCCATGCTGGTCCGCTCCGTCATGCGCCCCGACGCCGATCTGCCCGAAGGGCTCTCCGAGCAGATCGTGGACGCGGTCCTGGAAGGACTACGCCCCGTCAGCCCCGCGGCTCCGCCGGCCTAATGTGCGCGTTTCGTCACAGACACCGCCGCTGTCCGGGGTAACCGGAACCCCGTGCGCCGCCCCGTTCGTCCTCGTCTTGCGTACGGCCGTCATGGGACGGCGGGAACGAGCCGATCATCCCCTAGGGTCGGAAGCAGCACGGGGGAACGACGGCGTGCACGGCAGTCAGTGAGGCAGACGGTATGGCGCAGCAGGCGTACATGACGGAGACGGACAACGGCGGCTCGGGGCCCGAGCGACCCGGATCCCGGCTTCGGCGCCTGGCGCACCGCCTCTTCGCCGACTGGCGCGGCGACCCGGGCATCTGGCGGCGGGGCATCGTGCTCGCCGCCCTCGCGCTGCTGCTCGCCCTGGTGATGCTGACGCACTCGCGCGTCCCCAACCGGGTGGGCAACCTCGGCAGTCTCACCGAGACCTTCCTGCCCTGGCTGGGGCTGGCCATTCCGGTGCTGCTGGTCCTCGGCCTGGTGCGCAGGTCGGCGACCGCCCTGATCACGGTGCTGCTCCCGGCGTTCGTGTGGCTGAACCTCTTCGGCGGCCTGGTCTCCGACAAGGCGGGACAGGGCGGCGACCTCATGGTGGCCACCCACAACGTCAACGCCGACAACCCCGACCCGGCCGCGACCGCCGAGGACGTCGCCTCCTCCGGCGCCGACCTGCTGGCCCTCGAGGAGCTGCCCGCCTCGGCCGTCCCGGTGTACGAGAAGGCGCTCGCGGCGACGTACAAGTACCACGCGGTGGTGGGCACGGTCGGCCTGTGGAGCAAGTACCCGATGAGCGACGTCACGGCCGTCGACATCAAGCTCGGCTGGAAGCGCGCGATGCACGCCCGGGTGACGACCCCCGAGGGCCCGGTCGCCGTCTACGTCGCCCACCTTCCCTCGGTGCGGGTCAAGATGGAGGCCGGGTTCACCGCCCGCCAGCGGGACAAGAGCGCCGACGCGCTCGGCGAGGCCATCGCCGACGAGACGCTGAAGCGGGTGGTGGTGCTCGGCGACCTCAACGGCACCATGAACGACCGCGCGCTGAACGCCGTCACCTCCCAGCTCCGCTCCACCCAGGGCGCGGCCGGCAGCGGCTTCGGGTTCAGCTGGCCGGCGTCGTTCCCGATGGCGCGGATCGACCAGATCCTGGTCAAGGGCGTCCAGCCGGAGAGCTCCTGGACGCTGCCGCGCACCGACAGCGACCACCTTCCGATCGCCGCCCGTGTGAACCTGGACACGTCCGCGTAACCGGCCGGAATGCTGCGCCCGGGAGACTTTGTTCCGAACCAGAACATACGCTGCGCACGGAACTCCGCTCTCCCTTCGAAAGGCACAGGCCCTCCATGCCCCTGGCCCTGCTCGCACTGGCCGTCGGCGCTTTCGGTATCGGCACCACCGAGTTCGTGATGATGGGGCTGCTCCCCGACGTCGCGGACGACCTGCACGTCTCCATTCCGGCCGCCGGGCACCTGGTCTCGGCGTACGCGCTTGGGGTGGTCATCGGGGCGCCGCTGCTGGCCGCCGTGACCGCCCGCATGTCCCGCCGCGCGGTCCTCATCGGCCTGATGGCCCTCTTCGTGGCGGGCAACGCGCTCTCCGCCTTCGCCCCGGGCGACGGCGCCCTGCTGGCCGCCCGCTTCCTCAGCGGCCTGCCGCACGGCGCGTTCTTCGGCGTCGGCGCGGTCGTCGCCACCGGCATGGTGGCGCCGGAGCGCAAGGCCCGCTCGGTGTCCCTGATGTTCCTCGGCTTGACCGTCGCCAACATCGCGGGCGTCCCCGCCGCCACGCTGATGGGCCAGCACCTGGGCTGGCGGGCCACCTTCCTCGGCGTGAGCGCGATCGGCCTGGCGGCGATAGCCTCGCTGGCCCTGCTGATCCCGCACGACCGGGCCGCCGCCTCCACGACCGGCCTGCGCGGCGAGCTGGCGGCGCTGCGGTCGGTGCCGGTGTGGCTGGCCCTGGGCACGACGGTGGCGGGCTTCGGCGCCCTCTTCGCCGCCTACAGCTACATCACCCCCATGCTCACGGACGCGGCGGGCTTCGCCGAGACGAACGTGACGCTGCTGCTGGCGCTGTTCGGCGTCGGCGCGACGGCCGGCAACCTGCTGGGCGGACGCCTCGCGGACCACTCCCTGCGCGGCACCCTCTTCGGCGGCCTCACCGCCCTCGCGGCGGTACTGCTGGCCTTCCCGGTGCTCATGCGGGCGGAGTGGAGCGCGGCCCTGTCCGTCGCCCTCCTCGGCATGGCCGCGTTCGTCACCGGCTCCCCCCTCCAACTCATGGTCATGGAGAAGGCCGCGTCGGCCCCCTCCCTCGCCTCCTCCGCAAACCAGGCGGCCTTCAACCTCGCGAACGCCGGCGGCGCCTGGATCGGCGGCCTCGCCCTGGCGGCGGGCTTCGGCCCGACGGCGCCCGCGCTGGCGGGAGCGGTCCTGGCGGTACTGGGCCTCGGCGTGGCGGGCGTGGCCTACGCGGTCGACCGCCGCCACGAGGTCGCCCACGAGGGCCGCGTGATCGCGACGCACGTGCCCGAGCAGACGGGGGCGCTGCACCGCTGAGCGGCGGCCGGACGGCATCGGGAGGCCCCCTTCATCAAGGGGGCCTTCCGACCGGTTTTCAGCGCGTTTCCCGCAAGGGGCCGCACCGTGATGGATCGTCCGTCGCGCCCTCGTCCTCATGCCACTGGGGAGGCGCCGAGACGACGAAGATCCTCAGACCGCCCCCCAGCAGGATCAGACGCCCGGGCTCACTTTCACCCCGTGGTCGAGGCCGACCTTCCCGCATTCCTCGTCGTCGGCCCGGTGGATGACCAGGCCGTCGTAGCTGGGACGGAGCAGCATCGGGTCGACGTTGGCGAGGTGGATGTCGATCCGGGTCTCCGGCGGCCTGTTCCCCGCTGCTGAGGAGGAGCGGCCTGCGATGGCCGACGGCGTAATGCCAGACCTTGGGAGTACCTGTCGGAGCGGGTAGCCGCCGGTCGGCGACTTCTTCTGTCACGAGGGCGTACCGGCGTGAACGTACATATCGCCCTTGGCTACGTCGTCGACCTCCTCGGCCCGTACGACGGAGAAACCGGCCAGCCGCAGAATCCCGATCAATGCCGTCTGCATGAGTACAACGACCTCGGTGTAACGCTTCCATTCCGGCGCTGCCGGGTTCTGCAGCACCGTCACTGCCTGCAAACCGGTCTCCGCCAGTTCGGGGGCGCTCCAACGGATGTAGACGCCTCCGGCGTACTCGCCCTCATCGTTGACTTCCACCCAGACGCCGGGTTGTCTCGGCACGCCTGGACGTTCGACGTACGCGGGAAGACCGGCGCGGCGGAGTTCTTCGCAGACCTGATCTGCCAGGTCGTACCCAGCGGCTCCGGGCCGACTCTCGGGGTCTATGTCAGTCACTGGACATCTCCTGCGCCCCTCCATGCGTCACTCAGACGGACGTGGTTGAGCGGAGCGGGCAAACTTTCCACGCTCGAACGTGTCGAGCATGTACTTGATCATTTCGGCTGCGCCGGGCCCGTCTGGAGTTGAGTAGGTTACCGGGATGCCTTGCACGAGAGGCGAGCACTTTTCTTTACAGGGGCTGCGTTCGCTGTAGAGTTCCGCGATCTGATTCTTGCTGAATCCCTTTTCTTCCAGCTTTTGTACGATCAATTCTTCGGAGTGGAGTCCCTGAGGGATGTTCGCGAAGACGACGAAGTCATCCTTCGCGCCGGTGGCCTTGGCCCATCCCGGAACCCTTGCAACCGCGACGTTCCGTCCGAACTTGTACCGGAGCCCGCTGGATCAGGGATGGCCGAAGTTCGACCCCCCGGAACGGGTGACGGCGCCGTCGGCATCCCGAAAAACCGGTGGAGCGGCGCCGCCGGCTCCCACTACCGTGCTGCCGGATCGAGTCGCCCAGGCAAGGACGTGCCGTTGTACACCGTGTGAGACCCCCCGATAGCTGATCGGTCGCGCGTCGCGCATTCGCGCCGCGCTGCTTCCTGCTGCGGATTTCTCACTGAAGACGGTGTACTTCTGTGCTCAATAGCTGGGTGGTCATGCCCACCTGCCTGCCTCTCGTTCTCCGCCGTTGCCACGCGTGTGCGTCCGGACGCTTCCGGACGAGCGGCAAGTTCCGTGTCAACGCCAACCACAAGCTCATCGACGTCTGGCTCCTCGCGCTCTGCACCACCTGCGGGGCGACGACGAAGCTCACGGTCCTGGAGCGGGCGAACGTGCGCTCCGTACGGCCCGAACTGCTGGACCGGGCCCATGACAACGACCCCGTGCTGGCTGCCGAGTTGCTCCAGGACCCGGTCGTGCGGCGCCGTAATCGCATCGCCCTCGACTGGGACGGCTCCTGGCGTCTCGACACCGGGGGATCGGACCACCTGGACCGCGAGGTGATCGACGTACGGGTCCGCTTCGCGGCGCCGATCCCCGTCCGGCCGGTACGGCTCATCGCCGAAGGGTGCGGTCTCTCACGGGCCGGGGCCGAGCGGCTGATCGAGGAGGGGAGGCTCGTGTCGCCGGTCCGGCTGAGCGGCCGGATCTCCGGCGACTTCACCTTCACGCTCAAGCGCTGAACCCTCACCGGGACCAGGGGCCTGCCCGGCGGCATCCGCCGGGCAGGTCCCCGCGCACGGCGGCGCCGCGGGACAGCGCCGATGCACGGACGTGATGTCCACAGAGGTGGCCGTGGCGGTCTGGCCGGGCCCCTCCTCGGCCACTTCCGGCCGCTACGTGGCTGCGGCGACCGTCCTCGCGGTACGCCTCCTCGCGGCGGCCCTGGTCAGGTGGCGCCGGAAGCAATCGCGCTGACGCGCGGCGCGGAGAGCCACCGGGTCAGCGAGCGCTCCGTTCCAGGACCGGCGGGAGGACCTTCTCGGCGATGTCGACGAGAGCGCCGTCCTGCGGGAGGGCGCCGGACTGGCTCCACACGGTGATGTCGTAGTAGCCGCCCCGGTCCTTCTGGTCGAGGGCGATGGACAGCGTCCTGGCCAGGGGACCCTGCTGGACCGGCCCGCCGTTGTGCTCCTTGCTGAAGTCGATCTCGAACTTCATGGTGTGGTCCGAGGAGAGGAACGCGGGCCGGCCGAGCACCTTGAGCGTCTTCACGTCCTTCTCCACCCGGTCGCCGGCGATGTCGAACAGCCTCACGTACTGGGCGGTCGTCAAGTGGTTGTAGGTGGCCGAGAGATTGACGGTGTACGTGTCGAACGAGACCTGCGCCTCCGGCTCGGCGACCTTGTCGTCGGTGAGGAGAGCGGTGCCGCTGCTGCCGGAAGCCGTGTTCGCGATCTCCCGGGGCGTTCCGAGGAGCCGGGCCAGGTCGGGCCGGTTGAGCGCCTCGCACAGCTCGTCGCCGGTCACGGCCCGGGGCGTCCTCTGGTACGCCTTCGACGGCTTCTCGTCCTCCGCGTGCGAACACGATGCGGGCTCGGGCGAGTTGTCGTCGGCCGGCATCAGACGCGGGCCCAGCCACAGCGCCGCCGCGAGCGCGCCGAACACGCCGAGCGCCGCGAGCGCCTGGCCCCATGCGTTGTGGTCCTTCTCCGGCGCACCGGTGGCGGGGCGCGGCCCGGCCCCTGCCTGAGCGGGGACCTGGGCCGGCGCCTGCGCGGCGGCGAGGGCCGGGGCCGGGACCTGCGCAGGCACCGGAGCCGGAGTTGCAGCCGGAGCCGGAGCCCCAGCCGGAGGTGGGACCGCAGCCGGAACCGCAGCCGGAGCCGGGACCGGGGCTTGGGCCGGGACCTGCGCCTCGCGGCGTGCCTGGAGTGCCCGGACCACCATGCGGACCCGTATCGCGGTGAACACGAGGAACACCGCGCCGATGCCGGCCGCGACCCAGCTGCGTTCGAGGACGGCGAGATACATGATGCGCACGCCGAAAACGGATCCGACCAGGATCATCAGGGGCTCGCGCACCCAGAACGGCAGGACGCGCAGGAGTAGACCGAGCATGCGGTGATCTCACCAGGACAGGGCGTTGTCCGCCGTGGTGGAGGCCACAGTTCCGGGGGTGTTCGGGACCGTGTCGAAGTCGTGACCCGTCACCGCTCCGGCCAGTTCGCACCAGACCGTCTTGTGGTCCGGACCCCGGTCGACGCCCCAGCGCTGAGCGAGGGCGTCGACCAGGACCAGGCCCCGGCCGGACTCGGCGGTGTCGGTGGCCGCCCGCAGCACGGGCAGGGCGCGCGCGTCGGGGTCGGTGACCTCGACGCGCGCGCTGCCGTGGGGCGTGCCGGTCACCCGGACCGTCACCGGAGTGCCCGCGCCGAGGTGGTCGATGACGTTCGTCAGCAACTCCGTGACGCACAGGCGCACTTCGTGGCAGTGGGCCGCCAGGCGGTGGCGCAGCTCCGGTACCGCCTCCGGGGTGGCGAGCAGGTCGAGTTCGAACGTCATCCCTCCGCCGCCGTTCCGCGCAGGGCGGCGGCGAGCGCCTGGGCCGTCGCCGTGTTGCAGTTCCCGAGCGCGACGAGGCCCGCCGGCGGTGTGTACCTACCGGCGAGGCTCGCCAGTTCCACCCGGAGCGAGGGCAGCGTGATGCCGTGCAGGGCGAGGGCGGCGCGCAGGTTCTCCACGCAGAGGGTGACGTCGTAGGCGGTGGGGGAGTGGTCGGGCATGGGAGGCTCCGGCCTTCTGTGCGGTGAGTTACGAACACCTCACACAGTGTCGCCCGGCTCGGTACCGTGGAAGAGGCTTCGCGTCCGCGACGCGAGCAGCGGAATCGGCAAGGTGAGTTACGGCGGTGAGCACGTGGTCCGGCGCAAGGACATCGACGGTTCGATCAGCGTCCCCGACTTCTACGGCAAGGAGTTGAGGTGGCAGCGGGAGGCGGCGGGACTCTCCCTTGAGCGGCTGGTCGAGGGCAGCTTCTACGGCAAGTCGCACCTCAGCGACATCGAGCACGGCAAGCGGCGCATGCCGATGGACCTGGCCCGCCACGTGGACCGGGTACTGGGCACCGACGGCTACTTCGAGCGGCACTGCGAGGACGTGCGGCGGGCCAGGCGGGGTCCGCACGCCGCCTACTTCGAGCGAGTTCTGGAGGCCGAGAAGCACGCCGAGTCCATCGAGGAATGGTCTCCCAGTACTTTGCCTGGGCTGTTGCAGACGGCACCCTACGCACGCGCGCTGGTCCATTCCGCTCACCCTTCCGCCTCGGATGAGTGGGTCGAGGAGAAGGTCCGGGCGCGGCTCGATCGGGCGCGCCTCTTCGAGGGCGATCACGCGGTTCCGGAGTACTGGGCCATCCTGCACGAGTCGCTGCTGATGGACGTCATCGTGTCGTCCGAGGACATGGCTGAGCAGCTCGACCGCATCGCTGAACTGACGGACCGGCGCCGGATTGTTCCGCAGATCGTTTCGCGGAGGAGCGGCCCGTATCCCCTCATGGCCGCCTCCGTCATGGTCATGACCTTCCCGGACGCTCCGCCGCTGATCTACACCGAGGCGTCGTACAGCGGAGACACCATCGATGATCCGGCTCTCGTGAAGCAGTACCGCAAGGCATACGATCGGCTCAGGGCCGTCGCGCTGTCACCAGGCGCGTCCCTCGCCATGATCAAGGCAGCCGCAGAGGATTACCGAAATGGCAAGCGACCGGATCGACTTGAGTGACGCGCTCTGGCTCAAGAGCAGCTACAGCAATGGCGATGGCGGGGAGTGCGTGGAAGTGGCCGGCGACTTCCCGGGCGCCGCCCTCTGGCGCAAGTCGAGCTACAGCAACGGCGACGGCGGCAACTGCCTGGAAGTCGCCGACAACATCCCCGGCCTCGTCCCCGTCCGTGACTCCAAGGTCCCGGACGGCCCCGCCCTCCTCCTCGGCGCGGCCGCCTGGGCTCACTTCGTGGACGCGCTCAGGCCGTAGGGGCGTCGAACCGGGCCAGGTCCCGCAGCCAGGCCCGCGCGTTGCCGTCGGACGGGGCCCGCCAGTCGCTCCGCGGGGACAGGGAGCCGCCGGCCGAGACCTTGGGCCCGTTCGGCATGGCCGAGCGCTTGAACTGCGCGAACGCGAAGAAGCGGCGGCAGAAGACCTCCAGCCAGCGGCGGATCTCCGGCAGGTCGTACGCCACCCGCTTGGCCTCCGGGAAGTTCGGCGGCCAGTCGCCGGCGTCCGGGTCGTGCCAGGCGTGCCAGGCCAGGAAGGCGATCTTCGACGGCCGGAAGCCGTACCGCAGCACGTGGAAGAGCGTGAAGTCGTGCAGCGCGTACGGGCCGATCTTCGACTCCGTCGACTGCATCTCCTCACCCGGCACCAGCTCCGGGCTGATCTCGGTGTCGAGGATCGCGGCGAGCGTCCGGCCGGTCTCCTCGTCGAACTGGCCGCTGCTGATGACCCAGCGGATCAGGTGCTGCATCAGAGTCTTCGGCACACCGGAGTTGACGTTGTAGTGGCTCATCTGGTCGCCGACGCCGTACGTGGACCAGCCGAGCGCCAGCTCCGAGAGGTCGCCGGTGCCGAGCACGATGCCGCCGCGCTGGTTGGCCAGCCGGAAGAGGTAGTCCGTGCGCAGGCCAGCCTGCACGTTCTCGAAGGTGACGTCGTACACGGGCTCGCCGGCGGCGAACGGGTGGTCCATCTCCTTCAGCATCAGCCGCGCGGTGGGCGTGATGTCCAGCTCGGCCGCGGTGACCCCGAGCGAGCGCATCAGCTTGTGGGCGTTGTCCTTGGTGTGGTCGCTGGTGGCGAAGCCGGGCAGGGTCCAGGCCAGGATGTCGCTGCGCGGGCGGCCCGCGCGGTCCATCGCTCGGGCGGCGACGATCAGCGCGTGCGTGGAGTCCAGACCGCCGGAGACCCCGATGACCACCTTCGGGCCGCCGATCGCCGCCAGCCGCTGCTGGAGGCCCGCGACCTGGATGTTGTACGCCTCGTAGCAGTCCTGGGCGAGGCGGCCGGGATCGGCCGGCACGAACGGGAAGCGCTCCAGACGTCGGCGCAGCCCCAGGTCGGCGACGGGCGGGTCGAGTTCGAAGGCGACCGTCCGGAAGTCACCGGTGCGCGCCCGGTGGGTGCGGCGGTTGTCGTCGAACGTACCCATCCGCTGCCGCTCCTGCCGCAGCAGGTCAAGGTCCACGTCGGCCACCGCCTGGCTGTCGCCGAGCGGGAACCGCTCGGTCTCGGCGAGCAGCAGGCCGTTCTCGTAGACCATGGCCTGGCCGTCCCAGGACAGGTCGGTGGTCGACTCGCCGAGGCCGGCCGCCGCGTAGACGTACGCGGCGAGGCAGCGGGAGGACGCCGAACGGCACAGCAGCTTGCGGTCCTCGGCCCGCCCGACCGTGATCGGGCTGCCCGAGAGGTTGACCAGGACCGTCGCGCCGGCCAGGGCCGCCTCCGCGCTGGGCGGCACCGGCACCCACATGTCCTCGCAGATCTCCGCGTGCAGCACCAGGCCGGGCACGTCCTCGGCGGCGAACAGCAGGTCCACGCCGAACGGGACCGTCTCGCCGCCGAGCCGGATCGACCCGCCGCGCTCGTCGGCGCCGTCGCCGATCTGCCTGCGTTCGTAGAACTCGCGGTAGTTCGGCGGGTACGACTTCGGCGCGACGCCGAGGACCCGGCCGCGGTGCACGATCACCGCGCAGTTGTAGACCCGGTTGCGGTGGCGCAGCGGGGCGCCGACGACCAGGACCGGCAGCAGCCCGGCCGATCCCGCCACCACGGCCTCGAGCGCCTCCTCGACCTGGTCGAGCACCGCGTCCTGGAGCAGCAGGTCCTCGATGGAGTAGCCGCACAGCACCATCTCCGGGAAGACGGCTACGGCGACGCCGTCCTCGGCGCACCGGCGGGCGTGGCGCAGGACCGTCTCGGCGTTGGCGTGCGGGTCCGCGATGACGGTGTGACCCGTACACGCGGCGACCCGTGCGAAGCCGTGCTGATAGATCGACCAGAAGTTCGTCGCAGACACGGGCCCAGTGTAATCGTCAGAGCGACACGATGGGGGCGCGGGGGGTGCGAGCCGCCCGCGTGGACGGCGAAGGGGCGCGGGGTGCACGCACCCCGCGCCCCTCCTACCGGGTCAGTGGATCAGTGACGCCGGTACGACTGGACGTAGCCGTTCGCGGGCGAGCCCACGCCGGTGACGTCGTCGTAGCCCTTCACCGCGGACAGCGAGCTGTCCTTGCCGAGGCTGCGGACCGAGGTCGCGAGGCCGTCGGCGGCGTCGACGCCGTTCACGAAGTCGATCCGGACGACCGCCAGGCCGGAGCCCGTCGGGTTGTCGGTGACGTCGTGGAACACGCCCTTCTTGCCGTACTTCGCGTAGATCGCCGGGTTGGCGAAGCCGAGCGCCTTGCCGCCGCGCGCCTCCTGGGCCAGGGCCTGGACCGCCGCGATCACCGGAGCGGCCAGCGAGGTGCCGCCGATGCGGTACTCGCTGTACTTCTCGGTGCCGTCGGGGAAGGTCTGGGTCTGGCCGACCAGGAAGCCCGTGTTCGGGTCGGCGATCGCCGCGATGTCCGGGACGACACGGTTGCCCGCGGCGTTGTTGGCCGTGGCGAGCGCCTTCGGGACGACGTTCTTCTGGTAGTACGGCTGCGGCACGGTCCTGCTGGTGCCGCCGCCCGCGCCCGAGGTGTAGGCGCCGGGGAAGTTCGTCCAGCTCTTGCCGTCGGCCGACAGGGACGCCTTCTCGGTGCCCCAGCCGGTCTCCCACTGGTACTTGTCGCCCTTGCCGACGGCCAGCGAGGTGCCGCCGACCGCGGTCACCCACGCCGAGTTGGCCGGGGTGTCGACCTGCTTCACACCGGTGTTGGCGACCTCGTCGCCGTTGTCGCCGGAGGAGAAGTAGAAGCCGATGCCCTGGACCGCGCCGAGCTGGAACACCTGGTCGTAGGCGGCCGCGAGGTCCGGCGTCTGGTTGGCCTCGATGTCGCCCCAGGAGTTGGAGACGATGTCGGCCAGGTGACCGTCGACGATCTTGCTGAGCGAGTCCAGCAGGTCGTCGTCGTAGCAGGACGCGGCGCCCACGTACGTGACGTCGGCGGCCGGCGCGACGGCGTGCACGGCCTCGACGTCGAGGGTCTCCTCGCCGTACCAGCCGGCCGCGCCGCACTCCTCGGTCTTCGTGTAGTTCTTCGGCAGCGACTGGTGGAGCTGGCCGCTCTTCCAGGCCGCGTCACCGTTCTTCTTCGCGTACTTGGCCGCGTCGAAGGCGATGGTCGGCGAGGCGTACGCGTCGGTGATGGCGATGCGCACGTGCTTGCCGGTGTACTTGCCCGCGCCGTAGGCGGAGCGGAGCTGCTCGCCGGTGTAGCCCTTGATCGCGTACGGGGTCTTCTGTCCGTACGCGTCCGGCAGGGTGCTCGCGATCTTCGAGCCGTAGTACGAGGAGAACGGCCCGGAGTTCTTGAACACGGCGTCCGGCGGCGGGAGCTGGTCCTTGTGCTGCGCCTTGTGCGGGGCGTTGTCCAGACCGGTGACGGTCAGGACGGCGCCCTTCAGGGCGGCCGGCGCGGACGCGGTCCTCGCCGGGGCGCGGTAGGTCTTCGAGCCCTTGGCGAAGTTGTGGAGCTGGGTGCCGAACGCCTTCTCGGCGGCGGCCACGTCACCGGAGACGGCGACGTAGTGCGAGGTGACCTCGGTGACCGTCAGACCGGCCGACCGCAGCCAGGACTTGACGGCGGCCACCTGGGCCTTGGTGGCGCCGAAGCGGGCCTCGGCCTGCTTGGGCTTGAGGAACTTGCCGTACAGCGGCGAGTTCGGGTCGGACACGGCCTTGGCGTAGGCCGCCAGTCCCGCCGAGTCCCGTCCCGCCAGGTAGACCCGGGCCTTGACCTGGGCGTTGTTCGCGGTGGCACCCTTGTCCGCCTTGGCGGTGGCCCACGCGGGCCTGGTGCCCTTCAGCGCGTCACGGGCCGGGCTGTCCGCGGCGTGCGCCGCGGGTATGCCGAGCGCCAGCGCACCGGCGATCATCGGCAGCGTCGCTGCCATGCTCACGCCGGCGCGCACCTTGGCGCGGTTGGATCTCATAGAACCCCCTGCGATGCGGTTCGCATGCACGTAGTGGCTGGTACGTCGTGGAGGAACGCACCGGCCCGCGGCGGTTCGGACCGGCGAATGGATCACACGACGATGGCCACTCTTGCGATGAACCGTTCATGCCAGGGGAACGCAAGGGTCAAGAGAAGCTCAAAGAACCTTCATTCAGGGCGATTTGAGGCTTTCACTATTTTCGGCCCGGATGGCGACGCTACGAACGGGGTTGCGCGCCCCGCTCCTTGAGCATTCCGGCCATCAGCTCGATCTCCGACTGCTGCGCCTCGACCATGCCCTGCGCGAGCCGCTTCTCCACCCCGACCGTGCACTTGGCGGCACAGCCCTGCGCCATGTGGACGCCGCCCTTGTGATGATCCGTCATCAGCTGGAGGAAGAAGACCTCGGCCCGCTTGCCGTTGAGCGTGCCGAGCTTCTTCATCTCGGCGTTGGTCGCCATCCCCGGCATCAGCGCCCCGTCCTCGCCGGCGGGCATGTCGCCCATGCCCATCCAGGTCATCGGCGGGTCCGCGGACACCTTCGGCAGCCCCCACAGGTCCAGCCAGCCCAGCAGCATGCCGCGCTGGTTGGCCTGGGTCTGCGCGATGTCGTAGGCGAGGCGGCGCACCTCCTCGTTCTTCGTGCGGTCGCGCACGATGTACGACATCTCCACGGCCTGCTGGTGGTGGACGGCCATGTCCCGGGCGAACCCGGCGTCGGCGGAATCGGCCGCCGGCGTCCTCGCGTCCGACCCGCCGGAGTCCTCGGCCACCGCGTAGGTGATCGCCCCGGCCGCGACGAGCACCGCCGCGGCCGCGCCCGCCGCCCAGCCGACGTGCTGCCGCCTCACTTCATCGCCCCGCCGGTGCACGAGGCGCCCGGCTCGGGCGTCTGCTTGCCCTGCACGTAGGCGGCGAAGAACTTGTCCACCTCCGGGTCGCTCGCGCTCTTCACGGTCACCTGGTGGCCCCACGCGGACAGGATCAGCGGGGCGGCCTGGTTCTCGTATGGGCTCATCAGCGAGTACGGCGTCTTCTTCACCTTCGCCGCGAGCGCGTCCACGTCCGCCTTGCCGGCCTTCTTGGTGTACGTCACCCACACCGCGCCGTGCTCCAGCGCGTGCACCGCGTTCTCGTCCTGCACCGGCTCGGTGTAGACGTCGCCGTTGCAGTTGAGCCACACCGGGTTGTGGTTGCCGCCGACCGGCGGGTGCATCGGGTACGACACCTTGCTGGTGACGTGCGTCCGCGACAGCTTCCCGGACCAGGTCCGCACCCCGTCCGCGCCGGTGGTGAAGTGCCCCGAGTCGCCGGCGTTCTTGGCGTCACCGCTCGCGGCCGCGTCCTTCTTGCCGGACTGGGAGTTCACCAGCACCACACCGCCGACGGCGAGGCCGGCGACGACGACCACGCTGGCGGCGATGGCGATCACCCGGTTGCGGCGTGCGCGGGCTCGCTCGGCACGCCGCATCTCCTCGACGCGTGCCTTGCGCGCGGCGGCGCTGCTGTTCTTGGCGGATCCCATGAGGCGTGTCCTTCTGGGGAAAGGGGCGTGGACGATGGGGCTCGCCGATCGTAATGGGCCCCGGGGGCTCTTCCGCAGTGAGGGCACGGGAAACCGAAATAATGTGAACCTGGACGTGCCCTACACCCACGCCGCCGAGGTGGTCGCCGAACTCCAGCACATGGGCCTGGTCGACGCGCGCCGCGGCAGGGGCGGCGGCCTGAGTCTGACCGAAAGGGGAGGCACGGCGTCGGTGGGCGCCGTGGTGCGCGCCTTCGAGGGCGACGGCGACGTCGTCGACTGCGACGGCGCCGGCCAGGGCGTCACCCCCTGCCCGCTGAACTCGGGCTGCCGGCTGCGGGGCGCGCTGCGCCAGGCGCAGGAGGCGCTCTACGCGGCGCTGGACCCGGTGACGGTGCAGGACATCGTCGTCAGCCCGACGGCTCCGCTGCTGCTGAGCATCGGCAGGGCGCCGCAGCCGCGGTGGGGGCGCGGCGCCGCTGGGGGCGTGTCCCCGCGCCCGTCGAGCGGAAGGGGCCCCGCGGGACCTCGTCGGTCCCGCGGGGCGCCCTCGTCGCCCTGGCCCGGCCGTGCCGGGGCTCCGCGCCCGGATCAGGCCGCCCCGGCGAGCCAGAGGTCGGGGCCGAACATGATCAGAACGGTCTGGAGACTTGCATCTGGGATGCAAAGAGCCGTGGTATCGGTCACGCCCGGATCGGACCGGCCGTTACGGATGCCGTCCCGGACAGGCAAGATGGGCGGCAGCGCGGTACACCTGCCGTATGTGAGGCGTTCAGGCCCGGGACGCCCGGGCGATCAAGGTCCGCAACGCACGTGAAACGGTGTTGTGGTGTGATGCTCGGGTGCCCGACCGCCCGCCCCCGCCATGCGGGTGAACGGGCGGCCTGACCAGCAAGGATGGGGAAGCGGAAGATGGACAAGCAGCAGGAGTTCGTGCTTCGGACGTTGGAGGAGCGCGACATCCGGTTCGTACGCCTGTGGTTCACGGACGTGCTGGGCTTCCTCAAGTCCGTGGCCGTGGCTCCGGCCGAGCTGGAGCAGGCCTTCGACGAGGGCATCGGCTTCGACGGCTCCGCCATCGAGGGCTTCGCCCGGGTCTACGAGTCCGACATGATCGCCAAGCCGGACCCCTCCACCTTCCAGATCCTGCCCTGGCGCGCCGAGGGCCCCGGCACCGCCCGCATGTTCTGCGACATCCTGATGCCCGACGGCTCCCCGTCCTTCGCCGACCCGCGCTACGTCCTCAAGCGCGCCCTGGCCAAGACCTCCGACCTGGGCTTCACCTTCTACACCCACCCCGAGATCGAGTTCTTCCTGCTGAAGGACAAGCCGGTGGACGGCACCCGCCCCACCCCGGCCGACAACTCGGGCTACTTCGACCACACCCCGCAGAACGTCGGCATGGACTTCCGCCGGCAGGCGATCACCATGCTGGAGTCGATGGGCATCTCGGTGGAGTTCTCCCACCACGAGGGCGCCCCCGGCCAGCAGGAGATCGACCTGCGCTACGCCGACGCTCTGTCCACGGCGGACAACATCATGACGTTCCGCCTGGTCATGAAGCAGGTGGCCCTGGAACAGGGCGTGCAGGCCACCTTCATGCCGAAGCCGTTCTCGGAGTTCCCCGGCTCCGGCATGCACACCCACCTGTCCCTCTTCGAAGGCGACCGCAACGCGTTCTACGAGTCCGGCGCCGAGTACCAGCTCTCCAAGGTCGGCCGCTCCTTCATCGCCGGCCTGCTCAGGCACGCGGCGGAGATCTCCGCGGTCACCAACCAGTGGGTGAACTCCTACAAGCGCATCTGGGGCGGCTCCGAGCGCACGGCGGGCGCCGGCGGCGAGGCCCCCTCCTACATCTGCTGGGGCCACAACAACCGCTCGGCCCTGGTCCGCGTGCCCATGTACAAGCCCGGCAAGACCGGCTCCGCGCGCGTGGAGGTCCGCTCACTGGACTCCGGCACCAACCCGTACCTGGCCTACGCGGTCCTGCTGGCGGCCGGCCTCAAGGGCATCGAGGAGGGCTACGAGCTCCCCCCCGGCGCCGAGGACGACGTCTGGGCCCTGTCCAACGCCGAACGCCGCGCGATGGGCATCGAGCCCCTCCCGCAGAACCTCGGCGAGGCCCTGAGCCTCATGGAGAGCAGCGACCTGGTCGCCGAGACCCTGGGCGAGCACGTCTTCGACTTCTTCCTGCGCAACAAGAAGAGCGAGTGGGAGGAGTACCGCAGCGAGGTCACGGCCTTCGAGCTGCGGAAGAACCTGCCGGTGCTGTAGTCGCAGGTCGGGCGGTTCTGCGGAAGCGATCCCTTGGGCCGGCGGTCAGGGACCGCCGGCCCCATCGCCTCTCACCGCCACCGGGCCGTTCGCGTCGCCACTCGGCATGAGGTGCGAGACGGCACCGCGTGCTGCGCAGGTCCGTCGCGCGCCTAGGATCAGGTCACCGGTGCGAAGGGGGCGGAGGATGGGCGGTCGGGCAGGGAAGTGGGCGCTGCTCGCCGCTCCGGTCGTGCTGTCGGTCTCCGCGTGTGTGGGATGGGGCGGCTATCCGCCCGCGACGAACGTCCGCGAAGCTCAGCTCGTCGGGACCTGGCGTGCCCGTGAGTGCGCCGCCACCGTGACCCTGAAGGCGGACGGAACGGCGTCCCTCGCCGGCGTCCCCGCCGAGATGGGACTCGACAGCCGGGTCACGCGGAGGATCGACGGGCGCGGCGCCTGGGAGATCGACGAGTCCGGCGCTGGACGGGAACTCGATGTGGTCGTCGACGACGAGACGACGCCGTTCGACCTCTACCGGGACAACGGGCGCTTGGTGGTGGGGCTGACCGTGGGGGACCCCGACGACATGAACTGGTGCACCTTCGACCGGGCCGGGCCGGGCTCCGCGTGAGCGGTGCCCTGGGTGCCGGGGCGGGGAAAACCGGTGTCCGGGTGGCGAAGCGCGGTGATAGACAGCCGCTGTGGAAGACGATCTGGAGTTCTCCGGTCTGCTGCGGCTGATCGACGAGCGGTCGGGTGCCTTTCGGGACGCCGTCGCCGCCGCGCCCGGTCTCGACGCGCGGGTGCCGGGCTGTCCCGAGTGGACGCTGTTCGACCTGGCCGAGCACCTGGGCGGGGGAGACCGCTTCTGGGCCGGGGTCGTCGGCGCGGGCCCCGCCGACGTTCCGCCGGCCGAGGCCGTCGTCGCGCGCGCCGCCCTGGCAGCGCCGCGTGAGACCGAGGCCCTGACGGCCTGGCTGGCCGAGTCGACGGAGCTGCTGCTGGGCGCGCTGCGCGAGGCGGGCCCCGAGCGCGGCTGCTGGACGTGGTGGGGTCGGTCGCAGTCGCCGCGGACCGCCGGCGGCGTGGCCCGGCACCGGGTCCAGGAGAGCGCGGTGCACACCTACGACGCCCAGCTCGCCCAGGACGCCCCGCGGCCGCTGCCGGAGGAGGTGGCGCTCGACGGTGTCGACGAGTTCCTGTCCACCTGCTGCGCGAACACCGGCGCCTGGCCGCACGAGCCCACCGCCTTCGACTTCCACGCCGCCGAGGGCCGCTCCTGGCGCCTCACCGTCGACGGCGACGGCGCCCGGGCCGCCCGGCTGCCCGCCGACGGCGCGGGCGGGGTTGCGGGCACGGCCGGTGTCTCCGTCCGGGGCACGGCCGGTGAGCTGGTCCTCTTCCTCTACGACCGCATCCCGGCGGACTCCGTGCGGATCGACGGGGACGCGAGGCTCCTCGATCTGCTCCGGGCCTGGGAACCGGAGGAGTGACCGCAGGGGCGGGGACTGCCGTACGGGGTCAGCAGTTGACGGGCGGGTTGCCGGAGGCGACCCGGCAGAAGTCCGCGCCGGGACCGCCGTCGACGGTGCCGGCGTTCGGGCCGACGAAGAGCGAGTCACCGCCGTCGCCGCCGAGGACCCTGCCGCTCGCCGTGGTGCCGGCGACGGCCGTGACGGAGTCCCCGCCGGCGCCGCCGTCGACCGTGCCGGCGACGGGGCCGTTGATCACGATGTAGTCGCTGCCGCCCAGGCCGTTGACGGTGTCGCCCGGGGCGAGGGCGCCGCAGCTGATGTAGTCGGAGCCGGTGGTGCCGTTGACGGTGGCGCCGGACACGACGCGGCCGTTGACCGTGCACGACGTCACGGCCTGTGCGGGCGTCGCGGTCAGGGCGAGAGGAGCGGCCAGGAGGGCGGCGGCGCTGAGTGTGCGCAATACGTGACTGATCATGTAATGAAATGATTCATGGGGATCTCGCGATCGCAATCCGGCGCCCACGGTGGCGCCACCGTCCGGGTGACCCACGGGACGGGCCGCCGAGCACCGGCGGCCCGTCCCGTGGGTCACCTGGCCCGGACCCCCTGGGCGGTGCGCTGCCGGTGGCGGGAGATGCGCTGGCGCGGGGGCCGGGTCAGGGTGACCTGCCGGACCAGTTGCTGGAAGCAGGTCAGCGCGGCGAGGGCCGGCAGTACGGCGGCGGCCACCCCGATGAAGGACCTCTCGGACTCGGCCACGCAGAGGACCATCGCGACCGAGGAGAACAGCAGCACCACGCACCAGGAGTGCAGGGCGCGCCGCCGGTGCAGCGCGGTCCGCAGGATGGAGAGCGAGGCCACCGTCCAGGGGCCGTAGACGAGCAGCGGCCACCAGTGCAGCGGACCGCTCTGGGTCCTGGCCGCGATGTGCTGGAGCGGGGCGTAGGCCGCCAGGCCGCCGAAGACGCTCACCATCGCCACGATGACGGCGGCGAGCGCGGCGATCAGGCAACTGACCGTCTCCAGCCAGGTGATGCGCCACGTCCGCATCCGCACCTTGCGGTGTCCGGCGGGATGGCGCCGGATGGGCGGCAGCTCGCTGGTGAGCGGCGCCAGGTTCTCCAGCGGGTCGCCGGCTGCGTGCTCCTCGGCTCCGTACGGCGGTTCCGGCCCGTAGGAGTTCTCGGCGCCGTAAGGCGGTTCGGCCCGGTGCGTGGATTCGGCCCGGTACGCAGACTCGGCGCCGTGGGACTGCTCGGTCGCGTACCCCGGCTCGGCCCGGTACGGCGACTCGGTCCCGTACAACGGCTCCGCCGCGTACGCCGGTTGGGCCCCGTACAGCGGCCCGGTGCCGTACAGCGAACCAGTGCCGTACAGCGCCCCCGTGCCGTACAGCGGCTCGGTTCCGTACGGCGGCTCGCCGCGCGGTGGCGGCACGGCGGCCGCCTGCTGTGCCGCCTGGGCGCTCGCGGCGTCCTGCAGCAGATAGGTGAGTTCCTCGACCGGGTCCCAGCCCTCCTCCAGGGGAGCCGTCGAATAGAAATCCGCGTATTCGTTGTTCACGGAAAAGATTCGCCCCCGTCAGCCGGCCGCGTGGCAGCCGGAGCGTCCCTGGTCGTTCCGGCGCCGGCCGAGGTCCCCCTGGGCCGCTTCGAGCACCCTCAAGCGCCTTGCGTTGGTCATATTCCGCTAACGCGGCCGGAGTCCTCCGGATGCGCGGCATTCGAGTGAGTCCGGTCCGGATACAACATTGACGACTTCATTTGTGATGAAGAGTCGAATACTCCGTTAAAAGGTCGTTCAACGGGGATACGCGGGGGACACGCCCGCCGTCAGCAGGCGCCGGGCGGCGCCGGTCCCGTCCGCCGGGACCGAGTACAGGTCGGCCCCGTAGTCCCCGGGCAGCGCGTACACCACCGTGCGGTCGTCGCGCCACACCGCCTGGTCGTCCACGCTCCGGGTCTCCGCCAGCGGCGTCTCGCGCATCGTGCGCAGGTCCAGCACGTACAGGCGCCAAGGGGCGTCCGCGGGCAGGCCCTTGACCCGCTTCTTGTAGGCGACGCGGGTGCCGTCGGGGGAGAGGGACGGGCACTCGACGTTCGCGTGCACGGTGGTCACCGTGCGGGTGCGGAGATCGCCGCGCACCAGGTAGGTGCTGCCCCCGGTCGCCAGCGTCGCGTAGAACGCGCGGTCGTCCCGGGCGAAGGTCACGCCCCAGAAGTTGACGTCGGCCGCCCGGTAGGGGCGCCCGTCCTTGAGGATCCGGAAGGACTCCAGGGTGGGGATCAGCCTGCCCGTACGGGTGTCCACGATCGCCGCCCGGGTGGAGAAGTCGGTGCCCGCGTACGAGTCGCCGCCCACGAACGCCGTCCAGGCGGCGAAGTGCCCGGTGGGGGAGACCCGGGCGCGGGAGGGGATGCCGGGGACGTCGTAGCGCGCCCGTTCCTTCAGGCGGGCGTCCAGGACGAGGGCGCGGTAGGTGTCCGAGACGGGGCCGTGCACCGCCTGCAGGCACACTCCGGTGCCGGCGGCGGCGTAGAAGCGCAGGCACTTGACGCCGGAGGCGGTGCGCGGTCCGGACGGGTCGGCGGCCCGGACCGCGGTCAGCTCGTCGCGGTGCGGGCCCCACGCCATGTTGCGGAAGATCATGCGGCCGGGCCCGGCCAGCGTCACCGGGCCTGCTGTGACCCTGGGTCCGCCGGCCTGGGCGCGGTCCCGGCGGTCGGCGCGCGCCGACGCGTGCAGCACGGACGCCAGGGCCACCGCCGCCAGCACCGCGACGGCGGTGAGCAGGATGAGGATGCGGGTGCGTGCGGTCATGCGGTCGCGGTGCCTTCCGGTGTGCGGGGGGCGCGGGGCGGGCGCCCGGTGCGCAGGGTGAGGGAGAACGCCGCGCACCCGGCCGGCGCCACCGTCGCCCCGGCCGGCGCCGCGCGGTCGCCCCACACCGTCCAGGCCGCGCCGAACAGCAGCGAGCGGGCGAACCGTGCCGGCGCCTGCCCGGTCCGCACCACGGCCGGGCCCGAGGAGCGCAGCGCCTCCGGCGCGCCGTCCGAGGCCGCCGCCATCAGCACCCCGTCGGTGGCCGCGTAGAAGGCGCCGTGCAGGGCCGGTACGAGGTTCCCGGCCGACGGCCGGGCGGCGCCCTCCGCGGACGCCGGCGTGGTGGCGCGGCTGTCCGCTACGTACACGTCAGGACGCCCAGACGCCGGTGATGTCCTTGGCGGAGGCGGCGTTGCCCGCGTGCGTGCTCAGACCCTGGGAGTCCTCCAGGGTGCGCAGCAGGTCGTAGTGGTTGTAGGTGGTGGCGGACGACGAGCCCGGCGTGACCGGCTGTCCGTACAGGACCGTCGGGATGCGGTTGCCGCTGAGCCGGTTGTCCTCGTCGAAGGTGACGACGAGCAGGCTGTTGTGTGCCTTGGCCCAAGTCGCGTACGCGCCAAGGTTGTTCTGCAGCCAGGTGTCACCGGTCGACACCGAGCAGTCGTGCATGTCGCTGCACAGGTTGGGGATCACGAAGGAGAGCTGGGGCAGCGTCGAGTAGTCCGACGGGAACTGGGCGAGGGTCTTGGCGCTCGACGTCGGCACGTTGGAGAAGCCGAACCACGGGTTGTGCTTGCGCGCGTAATCGCCGCTGCTGCAGGTGGTCGAACCCTGGCTGGGCAGCGTCTCGTTGTAGCTGGCCCAGCTGCGGCCGGCCGCGATCATCTCGGAGGCCAGGTTCGGCGCGGAGGAGAACCCCGGGGTGTAGCAGCTGTCGTCCGTGATG
Source organism: Streptomyces sp. NPDC056580 (assembly GCF_042793175.1). Classification (NCBI taxonomy): domain Bacteria; kingdom Bacillati; phylum Actinomycetota; class Actinomycetes; order Kitasatosporales; family Streptomycetaceae; genus Streptomyces; species Streptomyces sp. NPDC056580. Next base: position 474,571 of record NZ_JBHTVE010000002.1, read on the forward strand.
CCCTGCGTCGAACCGGAGAACAGGGCGAAGTAGTTGGGCTGGCTCGGGTGGGTCTCGGCGTACGCCTGGCTGAGGTTGGCGCCGCCGGTTTTGAGCGAGTTGATGTACGGGGCGCTGGAGGAGCCGATGACCTGGCTGTAGGCGTGGTTCTCGAAGACCACGACGACCACGTGGTCCGGGCTCGGCACGGCGCCCGCGGCATGCGCGGACTCACCGCCGAGCCCGGTCCACAGACCGACCGCGGCCGCGGCGAGAGCGGTGACCGAGGCCATGAGCGTACGGGCACGGCGGGACACGGGACTGCCGGACACATCAACCTCCGGGAGGGGGTGCGGGGCTGGCGGTGCGGACAGAGCATGCACACGCCAATATGCCCGTGGCCCACGGGCCCGAACCCCGGGGATGAAGAGCGGGTGAACTGCTGGGTGCCGGTCCCGTCGGCACGGGTACCCACGCGCCCATGGCGCGTATTCTCATGGGCACTTGCGGCTGGACCGACCGGGCACTGGTGACGAGCGGCTGGTACCCGCCCGGCCACCGGGACGCCGAGGGCCGGCTGCGTTACTACGCCGGCCGCTTCCCCGTGGTCGAGGCCGACTCGCCGTACTACGCGCTCCCGGCCCCCGCCACCACCCGGCGGTGGGCGGAGCGCACCCCGGCCGGGTTCCGCTTCGACGTCAAGGCGCACTCGCTCCTCACCGGCCATCCCACCCGGCCGGCGGCGCTCCCCGCCGACCTGCGGGGCCGCGCCCGTGACGAGGGCCTGCTGGACGAGGTGTGGGCCCGCTACGCCGAGGCGGTCGAGCCGCTGCGCGAGTCCGGCCGCCTGGGCACCCTGCTCTTCCAGTACCCGCCCTCGCTCGCCCCGGGCCCGCGTGCCGAGGCCTTCGTCAGCGGCTGCCGCGAACGGGCCCGCGGCTGGCCCTTCGCGGTGGAGTTCCGGCACCCGGACTGGTGGCGGCCGGAGCGGGAACGCGCCACGGCCGCGCTGCTCGCCGACCTGGACGCCACCGCCGTCGCCGTCGACACGGTGCAGGGCCTGCCGGCCTCCATGCCCCCGGCCGCCCCGGTGACCACCGCGCGCCTGGCGGTCGTCCGCTTCCACGGCCGCAGCCCGCACTGGGGCACCGGCAGCAAGGAGGACCGCTTCCGGCACGACTACACCGAACGCGAACTGGCCGGCTGGCTGCCCCGCGTCCGGGCGCTCGCGGCCGGCGCCGACGAGGTGCACCTGCTGTTCAACAACTGCTGCGCGGACGCGGCGGCGATGGCGGCGGACACCATGCGGCGCCTGCTGGACACCTCGGTGCCCCACCAGACGGCCCACCCCGCCCCCAGCCCGTCCGGACGAGCGGCCCGCTGACCCGCCCCGGCCGGCCCGTCGTGCCCGCCCACGGGCCCCGGCCGGCACGGTGGGCCGGGGGCAGGGGCCGGCGTGCGGACCCGCGTCGCGGAGGCTCCCGGCTCCGGGTCCCGCCGAGTCCCGCCCGGTGACCGAGCCGCAGGTGCCGGGCGGGGCCGGGCCCACTGCGGTTAGGCTCGGCGCAGGACAAGGTGGACGGATGGCAGGGGAGGCCGGGCATGACGCCGGGGCGCAGGAGCAGTACCTTCACGCGGCTGCTGCGGCACGGCTTCACCGATCCGTCCGACGCCGAGCGCCTCCTTGACAGCGTCGAGCTCGCGCCGGTGCGGGACGACCCGGTGCTGCTGGAGGCCCTCGGCGCCACCGCCGACCCCGACCTCGCCCTGCACGGACTGGTCCGGCTCCTGGAGGCGCAGCCCGACCCGACCGCGCGCCGCGAACTGCTGGACACCCTGACCGCCGCGAAGCCGCTGCGCGACCGGCTGCTCGGCGTACTCGGCGCCTCCGCCGCGCTCGGCGACCACCTCGCCCGGCACGCCGGCGACTGGCAGGCGCTGGTCACCTACGAGCCCCGTGACCTGCACCCCGGAGTGGAGGAGTTCGAGCGGGGCCTCGCGGAGGCCACCGACCCCGTCTCCCTGCGCGTGGCCTACCGCCGCTGCCTGCTCTCCATCGCCGCCCGGGACGTCTGCGGCACCATCGACGTCGCCGAGACCGCCGCCGAGCTGGCCGACCTCGCCACCGCCACCCTGCGCGCCGCCCTGTCGCTGGCCCGTCAGGCCGCCCCCGAGGACGCCGCCGTCTGCCGCCTGGCGGTGATCGCGATGGGCAAGTGCGGCGGCCACGAGCTGAACTACGTCTCCGACGTGGACGTGATCTTCGTGGCCGAGGCGGCCGACGGCGCGGACGAGGACAAGGCGCTCAGATCCGCCACCAGACTCGCCTCGCACATGATGCGGATCTGCTCGGAGACCACCGTCGAGGGCTCCATCTGGCCCGTCGACGCCAACCTCCGCCCCGAGGGCCGCAACGGCCCCCTGGTGCGCACCCTCAGCAGCCACCTGGCCTACTACCAGCGCTGGGCCAAGACCTGGGAGTTCCAGGCCCTGCTCAAGGCCCGCCCGGTCGCCGGCGACGCCGAGCTGGGGCAGGCCTACGCCGACGCCCTCGGACCGCTGGTCTGGCAGGCCGCCGAGCGGGAGAACTTCGTCGCCGACGTGCAGCGGATGCGCCGCCGCGTCATCGAGAACATCCCCGCCGCCGAGGTCGACCGCCAGCTCAAGCTCGGCCCGGGCGGGCTGCGCGACGTCGAGTTCGCCGTACAGCTCCTGCAACTGGTGCACGGCCGCACCGACGCCACCCTGCGCAGCGGCACCACCCTGGACGCCCTGCGGGCCCTCGCGGCGGGCGGCTACGTGGGCCGCGAGGACGCCGCCCGCCTCGACGAGGCCTACCGCTTCCTGCGCTCCATGGAGCACCGCATCCAGCTCTACCGGCTGCGCCGCACCCACCTCGTCCCCGAGGCGGAGACGGACCTGCGCCGTCTCGGCCGCTCGCTGGGCCTGCGCACCGACCCGGTGACCGGCCTGCAACGCGAGTGGAGACGGCACGCCGGCGTCGTACGGCGGCTGCACGAGAAGCTCTTCTACCGCCCGCTGCTCGACGCGGTCGCCCAGCTCGCGCCCGGCGAGACCCGGCTCAGGGCGGAGGCGGCCCGCGAGCGCCTGGTCGCCCTCGGCTACGCCGACCCGGCCGCCGCCCTGCGCCACCTGGAGGCCCTCGCCTCCGGAGTGACCCGCAAGGCCGCCATCCAGCGCACCCTGCTGCCCGTTCTGCTCGGCTGGTTCGCCGACTCAGCCGACCCGGACGCGGGCCTGCTCAACTTCCGCAAGGTCTCCGACGCCCTCGGCAAGACCCCCTGGTACCTGCGGCTGCTGCGGGACGAGGGCGCGGCCGCCGAGAACCTGGCCCGGGTGCTGTCCGCGGGCCGCCTCGCACCCGACCTGCTGATGCGCGCCCCCGAGGCGGTGGCGCTGCTCGGCGACGGCGACGCCGGCGGCCTGGAGCCGCGCGAGCGCGGCCAGCTCGAGCAGGAGGTGCTCGCCGCCGTGCGCCGTGCGGAGAACGCCGCCCAGGGCGTCACCGCCGCCCGCGGCGTCCGCCGCCGCGAGCTGTTCCGCACCGCCGCCGCGGACATCGTCGGCTCCTACGGCACCGAGACCAGCGCCGCCGAGGCCGACCAGGGCGCCCTGGTGGACCGGGTCGGCGCCGCAGTCTCCGACCTCACCGCCGCCACCCTGGCCGGCACCCTGCGCGCGGTGGTCCGCGAGGGCTGGGGCGACACCCTGCCGACCCGTTTCGCGATCATCGCCATGGGCCGCTTCGGAGGCAACGAGCTGGGCTACGGCTCCGACGCCGACGTGCTGTTCGTGCACGAACCGCAGGACGGCGTCGCCGAGCACGAGGCCGCCGCGGCCGCCAACAAGGTCGTCGCCGAGATGCGCCGGCTGCTGCAGCTCCCCAGCGCCGACCCGCCGCTGCTCATCGACGCCGGCCTGCGCCCCGAGGGCAAGTCGGGGCCGATGGTGCGCACCCTGAAGTCGTACGAGGCCTACTACCGCCGCTGGTCCCTGGTCTGGGAGTCGCAGGCCCTGCTGCGGGCCGAGCCGGTCGCCGGGGACGCCGACCTCGGCCGCCGCTTCACCGAGCTGATCGACCCGCTGCGCTACCCGCACGCGGGGCTCGGCGATGACGCGGTCCGGGAGATCCGCCGGCTCAAGGCCCGTATGGAGTCCGAGCGGCTGCCGCGCGGCGCCGACCCCAAACTGCACACCAAGCTGGGCCCGGGCGGCCTCTCCGACGTCGAGTGGACCGTGCAGCTGCTCCAGTTGCGGCACGGCGCGCGCGAGCCCGGCCTGCGCACCACCCGCACCCGCGCGGCCCTCGCCGCCGCCCGGGCGGCCGGGCTGCTGTCCGCCGAGGACACCGACGTGCTGGACGAGGCGTGGGTGCTGGCCACCCGGGTGCGCAACGCGGTCATGCTGGTCCGCGGCCGGGCCGGCGACACCTTCCCCACCGAGCCGCGCGAGCTGGCCGCCGTCGGCCGCTACCTCGGCTACGGCTCCGGGCACGCCGGCGACATGCTGGACGCGTACCGCCGCACCACCCGCAGGGCGCGCGCGGTGGTGGAGCAGCAGTTCTACGCGGACGGCGCCTGAGCCCGGGCCGCGGCCCGCGCCGGCACCCGCCTCGGCAGCTCGTGGGGCAGGCCGCCGTACCAGAGCCTGGCCGCCGTGACGCCGACGGCCAGGCAGGCGGTGCCGCCCACCGCGTCCAGCCAGAAGTGGTTGGCGGTGGCCACGATCACCAGCAGGGTCGCCACCGGGTACACCAGCCCCAGCACCCGCGCCCACGGCACCGACGCCAGCGCGAAGACCGTCAGACCGCACCACAGCGACCAGCCGATGTGCATCGACGGCATCGCCGCGTACTGGTTCGACATGTGCTTCAGGTCGCCCGAGGCCATCGAACCCCAGGTGTGGTGGACCATCACCGTGTCGACGAAACGCCCGCCGTTCATCAGCCGGGGCGGGGCCAGCGGGAACAGGTAGTAGCCGGCCAGGGCCACGCCCGTGGTCGCGAACAGCGCCAGCCGGGCGGCCGAGTAGCGCCCCGGATGCCACCGGTAGAGCCACACCAGCACCCCGATGGTGATCACGAAGTGCAGCGTGGCGTAGTAGTAGTTCATCCCGACGATCAGCCAAGTCACCGAGTCGGCGGCGTGGTTGACGTACTGCTCGACGGCGATGCCCGCCCGGTGCTCGGCCCGCCAGACCCAGTCGGCGTTGCGCAGCGCCTTGGCCCGCTGCTCCGGCACCGCGTTGCGGATCAGGGAGTACGTCCAGTAACTCATCGCGATCAGCAGGATCTCGAACCACAGCCGGGGCCGGCGCGGACCGCGCGCGCGGCTCCACGGGCCCTGCCTGCCCTCGCCCGTGACGGCCCGCGGAGCGGCCACCTCCTCGCGACCTTCCGAATCTGTCACGGTCGAGTCACTCATGGTCACAGAGTCTGCCAGAAAAGACTTCTCCGACAGATCATCCCAAGCCCGGTTCCGGGCCGCACCTCCAACGGCGCGTCCGGGACCCCCGGCGACGACCCGGGCCCGGCCGCCGCGCGTGCCCGCACCGGCTCAGCCGCGGACGCGGTCCCCGGGCGCGGAGGCGGTCGAACCGCGTACCACCAGCTCCGGCATGAACACGAACTCGCTGTGCGGCGCGGGCGTCCCGCCGATGTCCTCCAGCAGCGTGCGCACCGCCGCCTGCCCCATCGCCGGGACCGGCTTGCGGACCGTGGTCAGCGGCGGGTCGGTGAACGCGATCAGCGGGGAGTCGTCGAAGCCGACCACCGAGACGTCCCGCGGCACCTCCAGGCCGAGCTGCCGGGCGGCCCGTATCGCGCCGAGCGCCATCATGTCGCTCGCGCACACCACCGCCGTACAGTCCCGCCCGATCAGCGCCGTCGCGGCCGCCTGCCCGCCTTCCAGGGTGTACAGCGAGTGCTGGATCAGCTCGGTCTCCACCGTCTGCGCGGCGAGCCCGAGCTGCTCCCGCATCGCCAGCACGAAGCCCTCGATCTTGCGCTGCACCGGCACGAACCGCTTCGGGCCCAGCGCCAGCCCGATCCGGGTGTGGCCCAGCGACGCCAGGTGCGTCACCGCCAGCGACATCGCGGCCCGGTCGTCCGGCGAGATGAACGGCGCCTGCACCTTCGGCGAGAACCCGTCCACCAGCACGAAAGGCACGCCCTGCGCCCGCAGCCGCTCGTAGCGCTGCATGTCGGCGGTGGTGTCCGCGTGCAGCCCCGAGACGTAGATGATCCCCGCCACCCCGCGGTCCACCAGCATCTCGGTCAGCTCGTCCTCCGTCGACCCGCCCGGGGTCTGGGTGGCGAGCACCGGGGTGTAGCCCTGCCGGGTCAGCGCCTGGCCGATGACCTGGGCCAGGGCCGGGAATATCGGGTTCTCCAGCTCGGGGGTGATCAGCCCCACGAGCCCTTCGCTGCGCTGCCGCAGCCGCACCGGACGCTCGTAGCCGAGCACGTCCAGCGCCGCCAGCACGGACTGGCGGGTGGTGGCCGCGACGCCGGGCTTGCCGTTGAGAACGCGGCTGACGGTCGCTTCGCTCACCCCCGCCTGCGCAGCGATGTCCGCAAGCCGTGTGGTCACGGCACCGGACTGTACCGGCCGGACTCCCCCTTGCCCACCGACGGGACGCCGTGCGCGGGCCGCTGAACGGCCTGCCGTGGATTGCTGCGTCATCGCGCTCCTCGTCCTTCGCGGTCCCTTGTGAGGTCCTTGTCGAGCCGGTGTCCGCTCGCAAGGGATGATCCCGGCGGCGAAGGCGGATGGCAAGGCCTTGCAGAGTCTTGCACAAGTGTCCGTCAACCCGTGTACCGGCGACGTCTCAGGGTTTCGTGGGGGTCTACCGCAGGTCACGGCGAGGTAACCCCCGTGTCGTCTTGCACTTTTTTGCTGCAAGGTCTTTCGCGCGGCTTACATCGCTGTTACGTTCCTGGTCGCCCGGCCGCGGCAACGGCGCAGTCGGCAAGACAGCAGGGCCGGCAGACGGGACCGCCCCTGCATCACACGGGCTTTAACCCTCAAGGAGAACTCATGCGGCGTGGCATAGCGGCCTCCGCGCTGGTGGCGTCCCTCGCCCTGGCGGCGACGGCGTGCGGCGGTGGCGACAGCGACAGCAAGTCGGACGGCCCGGTCACCATCACCTGGTGGGACACCTCCAACGCCACCAACGAGGCGCCGACGTACAAGGCCTTGGTCCAGCAGTTCGAGGCCGCCAACAAGGACGTCAAGGTCAAGTACGTCAACGTGCCCTTCGACCAGGCGCAGAACAAGTTCGACACCGCCGCCGGCTCCAAGGGCGCCCCGGACGTGCTGCGCTCCGAGGTCGGCTGGACCCCGGCCTTCGCCAAGAAGGGCTACTTCCTGCCGCTGGACGGCACCGACGCTCTCGCCGACCAGGCGAAGTTCCAGCCGAACCTGATCAAGCAGGCCCAGTACGAGGGCAAGACCTACGGCGCGCCGCTGGTCACCGACACCCTCGCCCTGGTCTACAACAAGGCCCTGTTCAAGAAGGCCGGCATCACCGAGGCCCCCAAGACCTGGGACGAGCTGAAGTCCGACGCCGCCAAGGTCCAGGCCAAGGCCGGCGTGCCCGGCTACTGGGGCTCCACCCAGGCCTACTACGCCCAGTCCTTCCTGTACGGCGAGGGCACCGACACCGTCGACGCCACCGCCAAGAAGGTCACCGTGAACTCGGCGGCCGCCAAGAAGGCCTACGGCACCTGGCTGAGCCTGTTCTCCGGCAAGGGCCTGCACAAGGCCGACACCACCGCCGACGCCTACGCCCACATCCAGGACGCGTTCGTCAACGGCAAGGTCGCCGCGATCATCCAGGGTCCCTGGGAGATCACGAACTTCTACAAGGGCAGCGCCTTCAAGGACAAGAACAACCTCGGCATCGCCACCGTCCCGGCCGGCTCGGCCGGCAAGGCGGGCGCCCCGACCGGCGGTCACAACCTCTCGGTCTACGCCGGCTCCGACAAGGCCCACCAGGCCGCGGCGCTGAAGTTCGTGAAGTTCATGACCTCGGCGAAGTCCCAGGAGACCATCGCCCTGAAGAACTCCACCCTGCCGACCCGCGGCGACGCCTACACCGACGCGGTCAAGGCCGACCCCGGCATCGCCGGCTACCAGGGCGTCCTCTCCGCCGCCCAGCCCCGCCCGGCGCTGCCCGAGTACAGCTCCCTGTGGGGTCCGCTGGACACCGAGCTGCCCAAGGTCGCGGGCGGCAAGGAGTCGCTGGACAAGGGCCTGAGCAACGCCGAGCTGGCCATCGCCAAGCTGGTGCCCGACTTCAGCAAGTGAGCCCGTGTGGCCGCCGGATCCTCTCCTCGAAAGGGGGGAAGGATCCGGCGGCCACCGCCCTGTGCCCGGCCCAACCCTTGATCTTCCAGAAGGTGTCGAACCATGACAGTCGCCATCGACCGCGCGACCGGCAAGCGCCGCGGTGAACGCGCGCCTCGGCCCGGGCTGGGCCGGCGCATCAAGAACGGCTACCAGCGCCACTGGTACGCCTACGCGATGATCGCCCCGGTGGTCGTCGTGCTCGGCGTGCTGGTCCTCTACCCCCTGGTGTACGGCCTGTACCTGACGCTCACCGACGCCAACAGCCTGAACACCGCCCGCACCATCGGCGTCAACCACATCGACGCCACCTACAAGTTCATCGGGCTCGACAACTACAAGGACATCCTGTTCGGCCCGACGGCGTACGACCGCTTCTGGTCGCACTTCGTCTGGACGATCGTCTGGACCGCCCTGTGCGTCGCGCTCCACTACTGCATCGGCCTGGGACTCGCCCTGCTGCTCAACCAGAAGCTGCGCGGCCGCACCTTCTACCGGCTGATGCTGGTCCTGCCGTGGGCCGTGCCCACCTTCGTCACCGTCTTCGGCTGGCGCTTCATGCTCGCCGACGGAGGCGTCATCAACTCGGCGCTCGACGCGCTGCACCTGCCGGCCCCGCTGTGGCTCGAGGACACCTTCTGGCAGCGGTTCGCCGCCATCATGGTGAACACGTGGTGCGGTGTGCCCTTCATGATGGTCTCCCTGCTCGGCGGCCTGCAGTCCATCGACTCCTCGCTCTACGAGGCGGCCGAGATGGACGGCGCGAACGCCTGGCAGCGCTTCCGCTACGTCACCCTGCCGGGGCTGAGGTCGGTCAGCTCCACCGTGGTCCTGCTCGGCATCATCTGGACGTTCAACCAGTTCGCGGTGATCTTCCTGCTGTTCGGCAACACCGCCCCGGACGCGCAGATCCTCGTCACCTGGGCCTACTACCTGGGCTTCGGACAGCAGCCGCGTGACTTCGCGCAGTCGGCCGCCTACGGCATCCTGCTGCTGGCCGTCCTGATCGTCTTCACCTCGTTCTACCGCCGCTGGCTGAACCGCAACGAGCAGCAGCTCGCGATCTGAGGCAGGAGTCCCCATGAGCACCACGACACCTCCCGAGGCCACCGCGCAGAAGCCGGTGACCCCCCAGGTCCTCGAGGCCCTGAACCGCCCCCCGGCGGCCCGCCGGGGCAGGCGCGGCCTCCTCGCCTCCCTCGCCTCCCACGGCATCCTCGTCGTCGCGAGCCTGATCGCGCTCTTCCCGATCGCCTGGCTGGTCTTCCTCTCGCTGGGCCCGGACAAGGACGACTACCTGCACCCGGGCGGCATCTGGCACAAGATGACGTTCAGCAACTACTCGTTCGTCCTGCAGCACACCGGCTTCTTCGACTGGATGAAGAGCTCGCTGATCGTCTCGCTGGGCACCACCTTCGTCGGCGTCATGGTGGCCGCGACCACCGGCTACGCCGTCTCCCGGATGCGCTTCCCCGGCTACCGGAAGCTCATGTGGGTGCTGCTGGTCACCCAGATGTTCCCGATCGCCGTGCTCATCGTGCCGATGTACCAGATCCTGTCGGACCTGCAGCTCATCGACAGCTACCTCGGCCTGATCCTGGTCTACTGCTCGACCGCGGTGCCCTACAGCGCCTGGCTGCTCAAGGGCTACTTCGACACGATCCCGTTCGAGATCGACGAGGCGGGACGGGTCGACGGCCTCACCCCGTTCGGCACCTTCTTCCGGCTGATCCTGCCGCTCGCCAAGCCGGGCCTGGCGGTCGCCGCCTTCTACAACTTCATCACCGCGTTCGGCGAGGTCGCCTTCGCCTCGACGTTCATGCTCGACGACAGCAAGTACACCTTCGCCGTCGGCCTGCAGAGCTTCGTCAGCGAGCACGACGCCCAGCGCAACCTCATGGCGGCCACCGCCGTGCTGGTCGCGATACCCGTGTCCGCGTTCTTCTACCTCGTGCAGAGGAACCTCGTCACGGGCCTCACCGCCGGCGGCACCAAGGGCTGACGCCCGCCGGAGAAGAGCTCCCGCGCGCCGCAGTGCGCGCGGGTAGGCGGCCGCGGTGTCCATCCGACCCCGCCGGCACCGCGGCCGCCTCGCAGAGCACCGGTCCCGCCGCCGTACGCACGCCCCTCACCGACCCTTCCCCCGTGCCCGGCCCCGCCCTGGCAGGGGACCCCCACCGCATCAAGGACGCCATGAGCCAGCAGAATTCTGCAGCCCCGGCCACCGACTCCGCCGTCGCCACCGTCGCCGCCAGCCGTGACTGGTGGCGGGACGCGGTCATCTACCAGGTCTACCCGCGCAGCTTCGCCGACAGCAACGGCGACGGCATGGGCGACCTGGAAGGCGTGCGCTCCCGCCTCCCGTACCTGCGCGACCTCGGCGTCGACGCCGTGTGGCTCAGTCCCTTCTACGCCTCCCCGCAGGCGGACGCCGGCTACGACGTCGCGGACTACCGCGCCGTCGACCCCATGTTCGGCAACCTGCTCGACGCCGACGCCCTGATCCGCGACGCCCACGGGCTGGGCCTGCGGGTCATCGTCGACCTGGTCCCCAACCACTCCTCCGACCAGCACGAGTGGTTCAAGCGCGCCCTCGCCGAGGGCCCCGGCTCCCCGCTGCGCGAGCGCTACCACTTCCGCCCCGGCAAGGGGAAGAACGGCGAGCTGCCGCCCAACGACTGGGAGTCCATCTTCGGCGGCCCGGCGTGGACCCGGGTGACCGAGCCGGACGGCACCCCCGGCGAGTGGTACCTGCACCTGTTCGCCCCCGAGCAGCCCGACTTCAACTGGGAGCACCCGGCCGTCGGCGACGAGTTCCGCTCCATCCTGCGCTTCTGGCTGGACATGGGCGTGGACGGCTTCCGCATCGACGTCGCCCACGGCCTGGTGAAGGCCGAGGGCCTGCCCGACCTCGGCTCCCACGACCAGCTCAAGCTGCTGGGCAACGATGTCATGCCGTTCTTCGACCAGGACGGCGTGCACGAGGTCTACCGGCAGTGGCGCACCGTGCTCGACGAGTACGCCGACGCAATGGGGCCCGAAGGGCCTTCCGCGGAAGGACGGGGGCGGGAGACGGGCGGACGCATCTTCGTCGCGGAGGCGTGGACGCCCACCGTCGAGCGCACCGCCAACTACGTCCGCCCGGACGAGCTGCACCAGGCCTTCAACTTCCAGTACCTGGGCACCGAGTGGGACGCGGCGGAGCTGCGCGCGGTGATCGACCGCACCCTGGAGGCGATGCGCCCGGTCGGCGCCCCCGCCACCTGGGTCCTGTCCAACCACGACGTCACCCGGCACGCCACCCGCTTCGCCAACCCGCCCGGTCTCGGCACCCAGATCCGCACCGCCGGCGACCGCGAGCTGGGCCTGCGCCGGGCCCGCGCGGCCTCCCTGCTGATGCTCGCCCTGCCCGGCTCGGCCTACGTCTACCAGGGCGAGGAACTGGGTCTGCCGGACGTGGTGGACCTGCCCGACGAGGTGCGCCAGGACCCGGCGTACTTCCGGGGCGCCGGCCAGGACGGCTTCCGCGACGGCTGCCGGGTGCCGATCCCGTGGACCCGCGAGGGCTCCAGTTACGGCTTCGGCGACGGCGGGAGCTGGCTGCCGCAGCCGGCGAGCTGGGCCGAGCTGAGCGTCGAGGCGCAGACCGGCGTGGCCGGGTCGACGCTGGAGCTGTACCGCTCCGCGCTGCGCCTGCGCCGCTCCCAGCCCGGTCTGGGCGCGGGCGAGTCGGTGGAGTGGCTGCGCGCGCCGGAGGGCGTGGTGGCCTTCCGCCGCGGCGAGTTCGTGTGCGTCGCCAACACCACCGGCGAGTCGGTGACCATGCCCGCGTACGGCCGGGTCCTGCTCTCCAGCGGCGAGGTGACCGAGGCGGGCGGCGAGGCGAAGGTGCCGGCGGACACCACCGTCTGGTGGACCGCGGCGGACTGACGCCCCCGCTGAAATTTCTTGCATCAACTTCTCACCGGCCCGCTGCCTTTCAGGCAGCGGGCCTTTAACATCTGCGTCACCGCAAGTTTGCTGAAACCTTGCAGCAAGCACCCTCAGCGGTACCCCACACCCTTCGATGAAGAAGGAACCCCACATGGCACGCAGAATCCTCTCCGGAGCGGTCGCCCTCACGGCGGCCGTTCTTGTCATGGCCCCGACAAGCGTGCAGGCCTCCCCGCCCGGCACGAAGGACGTCACCGCCGTGCTCTTCGAGTGGAACTACGCCTCGGTGGCCCGCGAGTGCACCGGCACCCTCGGCCCGGCCGGCTACGGCTACGTCCAGGTCTCCCCGCCCGCCGAGCACATACAGGGCTCGCAGTGGTGGACGTCGTACCAGCCCGTCAGCTACAGGATCGCCGGCCGCCTCGGCGACCGCACGACCTTCCAGAACATGGTGAACACCTGCCACTCGGCGGGCGTGAAGGTCGTCGTCGACACGGTGATCAACCACATGTCCGCGGGCAGCGGCACCGGCACCGGCGGCTCGTCGTACACGAAGTACAACTACCCGGGCCTGTACTCGTCCTACGACTTCGACGACTGCACCTCCCAGGTCAGCAACTACCAGGACCGCTGGAACGTCCAGCACTGCGAACTGGTCGGCCTGGCCGACCTCGACACCGGCGAGGAGTACGTCCGCAAGACCATCGCCGGCTACCTGAACGACCTGCTCTCCCTCGGTGTCGACGGCTTCCGCATCGACGCGGCCAAGCACATCGACAGCGCCGACCTCGCCAACATCAAGTCGCGGCTGACCAACCCGGGCGCGTACTGGAAGCAGGAGGTCATCTACGGCGCGGGCGAGGCCGTCCAGCCCACCGAGTACACCGGCAACGGGGACGTCCAGGAGTTCCGCTACGCCTACGACCTCAAGCGGGTCTTCAACAGCGAGAAGCTGGCCTACCTCACCAACTACGGCGAGGGCTGGGGCTACCTGAGCAGCTCGAAGGCGGGCGTCTTCGTCGACAACCACGACACCGAGCGCAACGGCTCCACCCTCAACTACAAGAGCGGCGCCAACTACACCCTGGCCAACGTCTTCATGCTGGCCTGGCCCTACGGCGCCCCGGACATCAACTCCGGCTACGAGTGGTCCGACGCGGACGCCGGCCCGCCCAACGGCGGCCAGGTGAGCGCCTGCTGGCAGGACGGCTGGAAGTGCCAGCACAAGTGGCCCGAGATCATCGGCATGGTCGGCTTCCGCAACGCCACCCGGGGCCAGTCGGTCGTCAACTGGTGGGACAACGGCAACAACGCGATCGCGTTCGGCCGGGGCGGCAAGGGCTACGTGGCCATCAACCACGAGTCCTCCTCACTGACCCGCACCTACCAGACCTCGCTGCCCGCGGGCACGTACTGCAACGTGCAGAACAACACCACCGTGACGGTGAACTCCAGCGGCCAGTTCTCGGCCACCCTCGGCTCCAACACGGCGCTGGCCATCTACGCCGGCAAGTCGAGCTGCTGAGTCGATGACGCCTGTGCCGCCGCGTCCACGGCGGCACAGGCCAACTCGGTTGAAATTGCTTACCGATGCTTTCAAGCCTCTTGCTGCAACCCTTTCGTGGGCGGTACGGTCGCGCCGGCGCCCGGCACCGGAGCCGAGCCGCGGCGTGGGGTCGGACCCAGAAGAGCCGTAATCGCTAGGAGTTCCCGCCTGTGATACCGAGATGGCCGGCGCCCGCAAGGCGCCGCACCCCGTACCGCCGGAGGGCCGCGGTCGTGACCGCGGCCGCTCTCGCCGCCGCGCTCGTGCAGCCGGTGTCCGCCCACGCGGACACGCCGCCCGCGCCCCCCTCGGACGCCGTGCTCGCCGCCCAGGCCGCCCGGCACGACGACACGCGCGAGCAGTTCTACTTCGTCATGCCGGACCGTTTCGCCAACGGGGACGCCTCCAACGACAGGGGCGGGCTGACCGGTTCGCGCCTGAGCACCGGGTACGACCCCACCGACAAGGGGTTCTACCAGGGCGGCGACCTCAAGGGCCTGACCAAGCGGCTCGACTACATCAAGGGGCTGGGCACCACCGCCATCTGGATGGCGCCCATCTTCAAGAACCGCCCCGTCCAGGGCACCGGTGACAACGCCTCGGCGGGCTACCACGGTTACTGGATCACCGACTTCACCCAGGTCGACCCGCACTTCGGGACCAACGAGGACCTGTCGGCCCTCATCGCCAAGGCGCACGCCAAGGGCATGAAGGTCTTCTTCGACGTCATCACCAACCACACCGCCGACGTCGTCGACTACCAGGAGAAGTCCTACGGCTACCTGTCCAAGGGCGCCTTCCCGTACCTCACGAAGGACGGCAGGCCCTTCGACGACGCCGACTACGCCGACGGCGGGAGGAAGTTCCCGGCCACCGACGCCGGCTCCTTCCCCTACACCCCGAAGGCCGCCAGCGCGAGCAAGGTCCCGGCCTGGCTCAACGACCCGACGATGTACCACAACCGGGGCGACTCGACGTACGCCGGCGAGTCCACCACCTACGGCGACTTCTCCGGCCTCGACGACCTGTGGACCGAGCGTCCCGAGGTCGTGAGCGGCATGGAGAAGATCTACCAGCGGTGGGTCAGGGACTACGGCATCGACGGTTTCCGCATCGACACCGTCAAGCACGTCGACATGGACTTCTGGACCCAGTGGGCGACCGCGCTGGACGCCTACGCGGCCGCGCACGGGCGGAAGAACTTCTTCATGTTCGGCGAGGTCTACTCCGCCGACACCTCCGTCACCTCCCCGTACGTCACCCAGGGCCGGCTGGACGCCACCCTCGACTTCCCCTTCCAGGACGCCGCCCGCGCCTACGCCTCCCAGGGCGGCAGCGCGCGGAAGCTGGCGGGCGTCTTCGGCGACGACTACAAGTACACGACCGACAAGGCCAACGCGTACGAGCAGGTCACCTTCCTCGGCAACCACGACATGGGCCGCATCGGGTACTTCCTGAAGCAGGACAACCCCAAGGCCACCGACGCCGAGATCCTCAAGAAGGACAAGCTCGCCAACGAGCTGATGTTCCTCAGCCGCGGCAACCCGGTCGTCTACTACGGCGACGAGCAGGGCTTCACCGGCGCCGGCGGCGACAAGGACGCCCGCCAGACGATGTTCGCCTCCAAGGTCGCCGACTACCTCGACGACGACGAGATCGGCACCGACCGCACCCACGCGAGCGACGCCTACGACACCGGCGCCCCGCTGTACCGGCAGATCGCCGCACTCGCCAAACTCCGCAAGGCCAACCCGGCGCTCACCGACGGAGTGCAGACCGAGCGCTACGCAGCCGACGGCGCCGGGATCTACGCGTTCACCCGTACGGACGCGAAGACCGGCCAGGAGTACGTCGTCGCCCTCAACAACGCCGACGAGGCGAAGACGGCCACCTTCGCCACCGGTTCGGCCGGCATGTCCTACCGGGGCGTCCACGGCGCCGGCGACACCCGCACCTCGGACGCCGACCGCCGGCTCACCGTCACCGTCCCGGCCGGCACCGCCGTCGTCTACAAGGCCGCGGGCACCCTCGCCAAGCCCGCCACGAAGCCGGCGATCACCCTGAGCGCGCCGGCCGCCGGCGCCACCGGGACCGTCGAGCCGAGCGCGGACGTCGAGGGCGGCGGGCTCGACCGCGTCGTCTTCGCCGCCCAGGTCGGCAACGGCAAGTGGCGCACGCTGGGCTCCGCCGACCACGCCCCGTACAAGGTCACCCAGGTCATCGGTGACGACGTGCCGGCCGGCACCGCCCTGCGCTACAAGGCGGTCGTGATCGACTCGGCCGGGCGCACCGCGAGCGCCACGGCGAGCACCACCACCGGCGCCCCGCCCGCCCCCGAAATCCCCACCGCCTCCTCGCGCGACTACGCGGTCGTCCACTACAAGCGCACCGACGGCGACTACGCCGACTGGGGCCTGTACGCCTGGGGCGACCTCGCCGACGGCGAGGCGACGAACTGGCCCGCCAGCCACCCCTTCACGGGCCGCGACGCCTACGGCGCCTTCGCCTACGTCAAGCTCAAGCCCGGCGCCTCCGACGTCGGCTTCCTGGTCATCGACAAGGACGGCGACAAGGACGTCTCCGCCGACCGGTCCATCGACGTCACCAGGACGGGTGAGGTCTGGATCGAGCAGGGCAAGGACGGCGTGCTCACCGAGAAGCCGGACTACCCGGCCCAGGACACGAGCAAGGCGGTGGTCCACTACCACCGCGCCGACGGGAACTACGACGGCTGGGGCCTGCACGTCTGGACGGGCGCCGCGAACCCCACCGACTGGTCGAACCCCCTGAAGCCGGTGAAGACTGACGCCTATGGCGCGGTCTTCGAGGTGCCGCTCACCGAGGGTGCCACCAGCCTCAGCTACATCATCCACAAGGGCGACGACAAGGATCTGCCGACCGACCAGTCCCTGGACCTCAAGGCCGACGGGCACGAGGTGTGGCTCTTGAACGGCCAGGAGAAGTACCTGCTGCCGCAGCCCGCGGGCAGCGCGGCCGCCCTCGACCTGACCACCTCCAAGGCGGTCTGGATCGACCGGGACACCGTCGCCTGGAACGGCGCCGACGGCGCCGCCTCCACCCAGCTCCTGTACTCCCCGCACGGCTCCATCGCCGTCAAGGACGGGACGCTGACCAGCGACGACGAGCACTGGCTGCGCCTGACCAAGACGGCGCTCACCGACGCCCAGAAGGCGAAGTTCCCGCACCTGAAGGACTACACCGCCTGGTCCGTCGACCCGCGTGACCGGGACCGGGTGCGCGCGGCCCTGAAGGGGCAGCTCGTGGCCTCGCAGCGGACGGCCGACGGCGCCGTGCTCGCAGCGACCGGCGTGCAGATCGCCGGGGTGCTGGACGACCTGTACCCCGGCGCGACGAAGGCCGCCCTCGGGCCGACCTTCCGCGACGGCAGGCCGACCCTCGCCGTCTGGGCGCCGACCGCGCAGAGCGTCCGTCTCGACCTCGACGGCAAGGCCGTGAAGATGCGCCGCGACGCCTCCACCGGCGTCTGGTCCGTCACCGGCCCGGCGTCCTGGAAGGGCAAGCCCTACCGGTACGTGGTGAAGGTGTGGGCGCCCAGCGTCCGCAAGCTGGTCACCAACAAGGTCACCGACCCGTACTCGGTCGCCCTCACCGCCGACTCCGAGCGCAGCCTCGTCGTCGACCTGAACGACCGCGAACTCGCTCCGGGCGGCTGGTCGGGCCTGCGCAAGCCCAAGGCCGTGCCGCTGAAGGACGCGCAGATCCAGGAGCTGCACATCCGGGACTACTCGGTCGCCGACAAGACCGTCCCGGCCGGTGACCAGGGCACCTACCTGGCCTTCACCGACAAGAACAGCGACGGCTCCAGGCACCTGCGCGCGCTGGCGAAGTCCGGCACCTCGTACGTGCACCTGCTGCCGGCCTTCGACATCGCCACCATCCCCGAGAAGAGGTCCGACCAGGCGAGCACCGACTGCGACCTGGCCTCCTACCCGGCCGACTCCGACAAGCAGCAGGAGTGCGTGGCGAAGACGGCCGCCAAGGACGCCTACAACTGGGGCTACGACCCGTACCACTACACGGTCCCCGAGGGCTCGTACGCCACCGACCCCGACGGCACCGCCCGTACGGTCCAGTTCCGGAAGATGGTCCAGGCGCTCAACCAGGACGGCCTCCGGGTCGTCATGGACGTCGTCTACAACCACACGGCCGCCAGCGGCCAGGCCGGCACCAGCGTGCTGGACCGGATCGTGCCCGGCTACTACCAGCGGCTCCTCGCCGACGGCTCGGTGGCCAACAGCACCTGCTGCGCCAACACCGCGACCGAGAACGCGATGATGGGCAAGCTGGTCGTGGACTCGATCGTCACCTGGGCCAAGGAGTACAAGGTCGACGGCTTCCGCTTCGACCTCATGGGCCACCACCCGAAGGCCAACATCCTCGCGGTCCGCAAGGCCCTCGACGCGCTCACCCCCAAGAAGGACGGCGTCGACGGCAAGAAGATCATCCTGTACGGCGAGGGCTGGAACTTCGGCGAGGTCGCGGACGACGCGCGCTTCGTGCAGGCCACGCAGAAGAACATGGCCGGCACCGGCATCGCCACCTTCTCCGACCGGGCCCGTGACGCCGTGCGCGGCGGCAGCCCCTTCGACTCCGACCCCGGTGTCCAGGGCTTCGCCTCCGGGCTGTACACCGACCCCAACTCCTCCACCGCCAACGGCACCAAGGAGGAGCAGAAGGCCAGGCTGCTGCACTACCAGGACCTGATCAAGGTCGGCCTTAGCGGCAACCTCGCCGGGTACCGGTTCACCGACTCGGCGGGCAAGGAGGTCACCGGCGCCGGGGTCGACTACAACGGCGCTCCGGCCGGCTACGCGGAAGCGCCCGGCGACGCCCTCGCCTACGTGGACGCGCACGACAACGAGTCGCTGTTCGACGCCCTGGCCTACAAGCTGCCCAAGGACACCTCCGCGTCCGACCGGGCCCGCATGCAGGTCCTGGCGATGGCCACGGCCGCCCTCTCGCAGGGCCCGGCGCTCTCCCAGGCGGGCACCGACCTGCTCCGCTCGAAGTCGCTGGACCGCAACTCCTTCGACAGCGGCGACTGGTTCAACGCCATCCACTGGAACTGCGCGGACGGCAACGGCTTCGGGCGCGGACTGCCCATGGCCGCCGACAACGAGTCCAAGTGGCCGTACGCGAAGCCGCTGCTCAGCACGGTGAAGGTGGGCTGCCCGCAGATCACCGGCGCCTCGGCCGCCTACCAGGACCTGCTGCGCATCCGCACCTCGGAGCAGGCCTTCTCGCTCGGCACCGCCGCACGGGTGCAGGAGCGGCTGTCCTTCCCGCTGTCGGGCAAGGACGAGACGCCCGGCGTGATCACCATGCGCCTCGGTGACCTGGTCGTCGTCTTCAACGCCACCCCCGAGCGGCAGGAGCAGCGCGTCGGCACCCTCGCCGGCACGCACTTCCGGCTGCACCCGGTGCAGGCGAAGGGCGCCGACCCGGTGGTGAGGTCCGCCTCCTACGCGACCGGATCGGGCACGTTCAGCGTCCCGGCGCGGACCGTGGCGGTGTTCAGCCGAGGCGCATGACGGAACGCTGACGGCTGGTACTTCGGCCACACCCGGAGGGGCGGACCGTACGGTCCGCCCCTCGTCTCATCGCGAGCGCACGCCCCTGTCCCGACGCTTCACGGCCCGAAGGGCGACGTCGTAGGCCATGCTGCCGAGAACGAGCGCGACCAGCGGCCAGATGACGGGGGAGTCGGCGGGGATCCCGCCTTGGATCAGCACCCCGCTGAGGGTGCCGGCACCGACCACGCCGGTGCCGACGGGCGGACGGAAACTGGGCACCGGGAAGTGTATGCGCACTTCCTTGCCGCGCCGGTGGTCGTCGCTGTGCTGAGGCGTGGCCGCGTCGTTGAGGCCCGCGCGCTTGGGGGACATGGTTCCTCCTGCTGGCGGTTCGAGGGTCAGATCAGCCTGCCGCCGGTTGCTTGCGTGTGGCTGTCGGAGACGGTGGGTCAGGCTGACGTATCGCTGACTCGGCGGCGGAAGTGGCCTCTGTGACCCGCTGGGGCGAGAGTTCCGGGCGTTTGTCGATTACTGAGGGTGCCGTCGCCCTGATGGACGGTAATATGTCCCCTCACTCGCGCGGGTAGCGACAGCCGATCGTCAGCGAACCGACAGCGCCACGGCCTACACATGGCAGCGTCAGGTCCTCCCGCCGCGACGTTCCATGCCTGGGGGGCTGGAGGAGGCGAACGCGCGTGGAAATCTGCATTCTTGGCTCGGTCGAGGCACGGGGACCCGATGGGACTGTCGCCATGCGGGGGAAGACGGCGGCATTGCTGGGCGTGCTCGCACTGCACTCGCCGCGCCCTGTGGAGAAGCAGCGGCTGCACGACATCATCTGGTCCGGTCAGGGCGGACTCAACGTCGTAGAGGGCAAGGTCCGGGTGGTGCGAGCCAAGCTCAGGCTGGGCGTTAATGAGGTGATCACAACGCGGGGCTCTGCCTACCAATTGGAGGCCGATACCGATATCCAGCACTTCCACGACCTGGTACGACGTGCGGAAAGCCACGGCGCAGCCGCAGAACTCCGCAGTGCAGCCGAAATCTACGCACGAGCACTTGAGTTGTGGCGTGGTGACATACTGCCCGAGCTGACCGATCAATTGATCCGCAGTGAGATCACCGCACTGGAACACCAGCGACGCGCGACCCATCTGAGACGGATGAGAACCCTGCTGGAGCTGGGCGCGCACGGCGAGGTGCTCGGCGCGGCGGAACAACTGCTCGTGGAGGACCCCTACTGGGAGGAAGTCCTCCACATCAAGGTTCAGGCGCTGTACCAGGTTCGGGGAAGCCATGCCGCCTCCGCTCTGATGCGGCAGTTCGGCGAGGACATGGCCGAGCAGGGGCTCGATCCGTCCCCCGAATGGAAGGCGCTGGCCTCACGCGTCCTCAATCACGAGCTTCCGGTCGTGCCGTCAGTCGCACAGGCGCCATCGTCCAGTCGGTCTGAACCGGTGCCGCAGGACGCATCGGGCGGCGGTCTGCTGCTCGACAACATCCCGCCCGCGACGTACGCGCAGTTCGTCATGCGCCAGCGGGTCTGGGCGCGGCTGGAGGAAGCCGTCGCTCAAGGGCTACCCGTGGTCAGCCTGCTCGGTATCGGGGGATCCGGCAAGTCCACCATCGCACGTGAGTTCGCAGTTCGGAAACTGCAGGAAGCGTCGCGGTTCAAGGGCGCTGTATGGGTCTCGGACGGGGAACAGGCCGGCTCGACCACCCTGAGCAGGGTGCTCGACACCATCGCACTGACCGCGGACTACTCCGGACTCGTCGCCCTAGACATCCCGCAGAAAAAGCATCAGGTGCGTCGTCTGCTACGGCGCGTCCCGGTGCTGCTCATTGTGGACAACCACGAGACTATCGAAGATCCGGAACTCGACGACTGGCTGATCACCGTTCCAGAGCCGAGCAAGGTGCTCGTCACCAGCATCACGCACGCGAGCGCCCTGAGCCCACACACTTTCCAGGTCGAGATGACAGGGCTGACGGCCGAGGAGGCTGATGACTTCTACGCACAGTGTCTCAACCGCATGGGACTGCACGACCTTCTGGCCAAACGTAAGGAACTCGACGTCTTGTGGCGCGTAGCCCAGGGCAATCCGCGACTCATCGAGTGGGGAATCGGGCAGGTAAAGCGACGTGGCCGTTCGCTGAGCGAGGTGGCTGAGGAGATTGGCAACGCACCAGGCGGTGACCGCAGTGGTGACGTCGTCCTACGTGATCTGTTCCGAGAGAGTTGGACGTCTCTGAGTGGCCCGGCCCGCCGCGTCCTCGGGACGCTCGCCTGCTTCCCCTACGGAGCGGAGCGCGAGGCCCTGCGCCAGGTATCGGGCTGCAGTGATGACCTGGAAGACGCACTGGCCGAACTCACCGACTACTGCTTCGTCTCCCGGCAAGTGAACAACGACTGCACAGAGCCTCAGTACATCGCCTACCCTCTGGCGGCGAGCAGATTAGCCACACTTCAGACCCCGCAGATGACGGCTGTCAGAGAGCGCTGGCTGAGGTACTTCATTGAGCTCACCGGGGAAATCGGCTTCTGCCCGGACGACGTCAGCCGACTACGGCGGTTGGACGTGCCCGGTCGGCGCCAGAACCTGGAGTTCGCCCTCACCTGGGCAGCCCAGCACCAACACCACCAAGAAGTGATCGACATCGCCAAGGGTGCCCGCTACTACTACTACGTACGGGGGCTGTGGGCGACGCAGCCCGACATCCACATGCTGCGCGCGGAAGCCGCCCGCGGGATCGCGGATACGGGGGAGGAGTTCGACGCCCTCGTCTACCACATGAACATCGCCGCCAAACAGGAGAACCAGGCACGTGCCCAGTCAGTGTTGTCGCGAGTACGCGAGCTGTTGTCGGATCATCCGGACTGCCTTGACGAGAAGCAAGTCGGCGAATATCGACACGCCTTCGCTCTTCACCTCCTCTCACAGTACCGGTTCCTCGAAGCCGAACGGCAATGGCGTGCCAACCTTTCCAACCCGGATGCGCTAGGACCAGCGAATTACAGTGCGAATCTGCGCTGGCTCGCCGTCTGCCTAGCCCGCACAGGCACCCGCAACGAGGAAGCGCTCGACCTGTTCGAACAGGCACGGGCACACGCGCAGCGGCACGGCTACCGACGCGCGGAACTGCTCATTGACCTGCAAGTCGCAGAACTGCGCCTGGCAATGGACAGCAGTCCAAAAGCCACCCTGCAGATTCTCAGCGATCTCGACGAGCGGACCGCACAGCTCGACAACGTGGCGGATCAGCGCTACCAAGCCGACCATAAATGGCTACTTGGTCAGGCTCACCACCGGTTGGAGAATCACCGAGTGGCCAGCGCCTTCCTTCGCCAGGCGGCCGATCTCTACAGCAAAATCGGTCTTGTCGAACGCGCCGCGCAAGCTCGGACCCTGGAAATCAGCTGCGCAACTCCCACTAGGAGGCAGTCGTGAAAATGCTGCAGGCTCCGGATGCCACCCAGCGTGAGATTGTCGGGCATCTTCGTACCACCGAACACCTGCTGGCCCAGGTGGCCACCCTGGTATCCGGTCATGACTGCGACGCAGAAATCATCCCAATGCCTGATCTCGGGCTCCCGCACAACGTGCGTAGGATTCACGGCGGGTTCTTCACGGGTGCCTACTATCGGTGGGATAGTGTGGTGCCCATGGTGCCGGTCGACGCCACCGTCAACCTGTGCGGTGTGACGCTGTTTCGGGTCGAGGACGATTTCGCCGACGAACAGGACTTCCGGCAGCGTGTGGAGGCCGCCCGGGCCGTTTTGGTGGATAAATCCAGTTACGTGTGGAACTTCACCACCGGCAACCACTTCGTGATACTCGCGGAAAATCGCACACCGGGGGTCCTGCCCGAAGGGCGTTACCTGGTTCTCCACGCATCGGCCGCAGAATTCAAGAACCAGTACAACGGCCTATACCCCTCCCCTGGGAACTGGTACCACGACGAGGTGCGTGTCTTCTCCGGGAAGAATGGCCGGTATCTGCGTTACCTCAGCGGAAAGCCTGCCGAACGCTTCTCCCGCATGGTCGCCATGATCGAGCATTACCAGCATGAACGGCAGCGGGTGTGCGCGGCCTTGATCCTCGGCGCGGAGGCCCGGATCACAGAGGAGATCTGTTCCATCCTCCACTACGGGATGCCGGATACGTCGTCCGTCGCCATCGGGTGTCAGTGGCTGTCCGACGACAACCCGCGGTCGCTGCTACTCACCCGCCCCGGCGCCCCGCTCTATCTGATTCGCGCCCACACGGACGGTGACAACCGCACGAACACGCTGAACGGTCCGGTGACACTGACGCCGCACGGCCTAGGAGTCCGGGCGCTGGAACCGCTGGACCTCGCCTACGACGACGACCACCTCGTCATGGGCGGCCGGCGCTTGAAGCTGGATGAGTCCCTCGCAGGTCGCGACTTCGTGGCCATCCGAGACTTCGACCGGGACACCGATCTGCCGAGAATCCTCGATGACTGCCCGGGCACTGTCGAGGCGGAACTCCACCAGGTGTACTCCTACCACCGCACCCAAGAGGAACGATGAGCACGCTCGACCCAGAAGCCCAAGCACTCCTCGACGCGGCGGCGGCCAGCGGCCTGCCACCCGTCTACACACTGCCGCATCAAGAGGCACGCGAAAGGATGCGAGCCGCCTTCATCAAGGGTGATCCGGAACCCATCGACAAGATCGAGGATCTCCGTATCCCTGCGGAGCACGGCGGTATCCCGGCGCGTCTCTATCATCCGGCTCCCGCCGAAACCCTTCCGCTCGTGCTCTTCTTCCACGGCGGTGGCTGGACCGTCAACGACCTCGACACACACGACAGACTCTGCACTCTGCTTGCCAACGGATCGCACAGCGTCGTCCTCGCCGTCGACTACCGGCGCGCACCCGAACACAAATATCCCGCCGCCGCAGACGACGCTTGGACTGCCCTCCTGTGGGCTGCCGGTGACCAGCACGGACTGGCCGTGAACCGCAGCAGGATCGCGGTGGTCGGCGACAGTTCGGGGGGCACCCTTGCCGCGGCGCTGGCGCTGAAGGCCCGCGATCACGGCGGCCCCGCAATCACCCAACAAGTGCTGTTCTACCCCGTCACCGACTACCTCGACCCGCGGACCGCCTCGTACGTCACACGAGCAACAGGCTATTCGCTCAACCTGCCCTTCATGCAGTGGTCGTGGGACAACTACCTGCCGGCGACCTGGTCACGGGACGACGCTCACCTGTTCCCGCTACGAGCCCTCAGCCTGGCGGGCTTGCCTCCGGCGCTCGTACTCACCGCCGAGTTCGATCCGCTGCGGGACGAGGGAATCGCCTACGCCCAACGACTCAAGGAGGCTGGAGTGCGGACGGAGCACTGGCATTTCGCCGACCAGATGCACGGCTTCGCCATGCAGACCCGGGCCATCGCGCGGGCGCGGAAGGCGGTCGAGGATGTGGCGGCCCACCTCGCCGCAGGCTTCCGGACGAAGTCGGGGGACCGCTCATGACCGGTCAGTCGCTCACCATGGTGCGTCACGCCCCCACGGAGTCCAACGGTGCTCATGTCTTCATGGGCAGCAAGGACGTCCCGGCAACGGCGGACGGGCTTCGGCTGGCGGCGGCACGTTCGGCCGCCTTCAGTGCACTGGGCTGCACACCGATCTTCACCTCACCCCTGCAGCGGGCCTCGGCGACGGCGCGGGCGCTCTTTCCCACGGGACTCATCCGGACGGATTCCAGACTCGCTGAACGGGATCTCGGTGAGTGGGCCGGCCAGTCCCAGGAGCGGGTGCGAGCCGACTATCCTGCGGCCTTCCTTGACAACGGTGTCCTCGACCCGCGTTTCACTCCGCCCGGTGGTGAGGACCTGGCCACCTTCGAGAGGCGCATCCGCGCATTTCTCCGGGATCTGGCGGGTGTCAGTCAGGAGGGCAGCCCCGCCGCAGTCAGCCACAACGGATGGATCCGGACGGCCCTGTACGTCCTGGGTCGGATCGGTGTCGAGGAGATCTTCACCGAGGGAGTTCCGTTCCTTGAGCCGCTGTGCCTCGATCTGCGGCCTCTCACGGTCGGCAGGATCCCGTCCCCGTGAGAAAGGAGATGGCCGCCTACGAGAGTGGCCGCCATCCGCGACAACCGCTCTATCAGGCACATCAGGTCCGGCGGCGCCTCGAATTCCTGGTTCTGCGCCGGCTGATCGCATCGGTGCGCACTGGATCACACAGTTGGCACCTGTTGCAGGACCGCCTGGCCCGGACCTCGTCGGTCGGTCTCGACCTCGAGATGCGGTCGTGGTTCTACGGCCGGACACTGCCCGGCTGTGGTGATCTGCTGTGTGTGTTCCCGGACGTCACCATGCACTACCCATCGAACATCCTCATTGGCACGGAGGTATTCATCAACCGAGGGGTGAACATCACGGCGCCGGCTCCGGTCACCCTGGGCGACCACTGCCTCATCGGCCCTTACACGGTGATCAACAGCGGCAATCATCGCTTCGCGGACGGCAAACGGCGCATCCGTGATCAGGGGCACGATCTCGCGCCGATCACCATCGGCAAGGATACGTGGCTCGGCGCACATGTCACCGTCCTGGCGGGAGCGCAAGTTGGTGAAGGTGTGGTGGTCGGAGCCGGGGCCGTGGTAACGCGTGACATACCGGCGCACAGTGTGGCTGTAGGGGTGCCGGCTCGGGTGATCGGGCACAGGTCCTAGGGTGAGGGCCGACGCCGAGAACAGGAGTGCTCATGCCGCAGATCACCGTCGACTACTCCCGCACGCTGGAGGACGCCTTCGACCGCGCCGGGTTCGCCCGGGCGCTGCACGAGGCGGCCGTCGACATCGCGGCGGCCAAGCCGGCGGCCTGCAAGACGCAGTTCCGGCCGAGCGCGGAGACGGCGTACGGGTACGAGGACCCGGCGGAACACGGGCACGCCGTCGTGCACGTGACCATCGGGCTCCTCGCCGGCCGCAGCGACGAGACGAAGGCGCGGCTCACCGAGGCCGTGCTGGAGCTGCTCCGCGAGCACATCGGCGAAGGGGGCCCGAGCGTGCACGGGTCCGCCGAGATCCGCGACCTGGACGCCTCCTACCGGAAGTTCGACCGGTAAGGGTCTGTACGGACCGGCCTAGGAGGCCAGGGCGACGAGCCGGCCGACGAGCTCCGCGAAGGGGCCGTCGGCCGGCTCGTCGCGCACCATCGTGCGCAGCAGCAGCGCCATGTCCTCGTCGTGGGTGGCGCTGACGGCGGCCAGCGCGGCGAAGTCGTGCACGAGCTGGACCTCCAGTTCGGCACGCGGGACGCGCCGGCCGTCCAGCCAGATCAGCGCCGTCGACTCGGCGAGCGAGATCCAGCTGCGCACCACCAGTTCCAGGCGCGGGGGAGCGTCGGTGACGCCCAGGTGCGCCAGCATCTGCTCGTAGGCGGCCTGCCGTACCGAGTCGATGAGCGCGTTGGTCGTGGAGGAGCCGACCGCCGGGCCCCCGCGCATCAGCGCGGAGAAGCCGGGGCCGTGCTCGTCCACGAAGTCGAAGTAGCGGCGCATCACCCGCAGCAGCCGGGCCCCGAGCGGGCCCTCGTGCGGCTCGGCGAAGCGGCTCGCCAGGTCCTCCGACGCACGCTTCAACGCCGCCTCGTACAGGCTGAGTTTGCCGGGGAAGTAGTGGTAGACCAGGGGGCGCGAGATGCCCGCCGCCGACGCTATCTCGTCGATGGACACCTCGTCGGGCGAGCGCCTGCTGAACAGTTCCAGGGCGACGGCGATCAGTTGCTGCCGTCGCTCATCGACGCCCATCCTGCGGCGAACCCCGGTACCCATACGAACACCTTACCGATCGAAATCGGCCGCAGGCGTTCACATGTCGAGCACCATCCGGTCGCTCCTGGCCCGAGACACGCAGATCAGCATCGAGTCGGCACGCTCCGCGCCCGTCAGCAGTTCGTCCCGGTGGTCGACCTCGCCCTCCAGGACCCGCTGTTGACAGGTCCCGCAGAAGCCCTGCTCGCAGGAGTAGGCGGTGTCCGCCTGAGAACCCCTTGCCGCCGCCTTGTTGACGCCGGTGTCAACTAGGGTCCGCGGCCGGATGCCTGCTAGCGCAGTCCGCCGATCGTCCGGCGGTCCTTCAGGGCCCCCGACAGATCGGCCCGCGCCCCCTGCCCGGCCTTGACCGCCAGCAGCGGCCCCTGACCGGCCGCGGCGATCCCGCCGCTCGCCCGGATCCCGGTGACGTCCGGCCCGCCCGCGGCCAGCAGGTACCAGTCCCCGGTCCTGGCCTTCCACAGCACCCCGGCCAGCACCTGCGGATCGCGAGGACCGCAGGCCGCGACATCGGCGCCCTTGGCGACCACCGCCCCGGAGGTCCGGCCCGGCGTCCGGAACTGCGCCAGCACCGCCGTACCGCCGCCGCGCCAGGTCTCCGCCCTGGTACACGCCCAGCGGCCGGCACCGCTCCCGTCGGGCAGCGACTGCTCGGCGAACGCCCAGGCGTTGACACCGCGCACCCCCGCCGAACGCTCCGTCGCCAGCGAGCAGGCGAACGGCGCCCAGGCCCGCAGCCCCTCCGCCCCGGCCGCCTCGGCGGTGGTCCCCGGACGCCCGGCGGTGAGATGGGCGGGCACCAGCTCGCCGAGATCGGTGTGGAGCTGATCGCCCGAGACGCCGGTCAGCTGGAGCACGTTCCACGAGGTGCAGTCGCCGGTCCGCAGGGCGGGACTGGCCAGCGGCGCGGTGACGCCGTCGGTGAGGGGCAGCGACGTCGGGGCCGCGTCCGGTTTCATCAGGTCGCGCTGAGCGGCCCTGGTCACCCAGGGAGCCGTCAGATAACGCACGTTGCCGTCGGAGCGGCCCAGCACCAGCGCGCTCGCCTCGGTGCCGGTCGCGCCGTCGACCCGGGCGAAGTCCAGCGCCGCGCCCGCCGTGCCGTCCCTCGGCTCGGCGTACCGGGTGATGCGCAGACCGTCGTAGAGGATCACCACGCGGGCGCTGTCCACGTCGCCCGCGTAGAGGAGCTGGGGCGGGCCCGCCGGCCCGCCCGTCTGGGTGCCCGGGGTCGCCGAGACGCGGACCGTGTCGCCGGGCCGGGCCCAGACGGCGAGGGCGCGGCGCAGCAGCGCCCGGTCGCCGGTGAGCGTGCCGCGCGCCGGCCACACCGAGAAGTCGGTGCGGGAGGAGGACTTCCACGCGGCCGGGGCGATCCGGACCAGCTTGGCGGGGTCCAGCGCGGCTCGGGCGGCCGGGTTCTCGGCGTAGCTGGGCGCGGCGGCGCCGTCGGGGCCCCAGCCGTCGCCCGGCAGGGTCACCAGCGCCCCGCACACCGCGAGCGCGGCCGCCGCGGCGAGCGCCGCCTTGGCGTGCCGGCGGCGGCGCACCAGGTCGGTGGGCCTGGCCTGCAGCGAGCAGGGGTCGAACTCCGGGGAGCGGAGCAGGGCGTCCTGCACGGGCACCCCGTTGGCCTCGGACAGCGCGGCCTCCGGCCGGACGACCCCGGCGGACGTGAGGATCCCGCGCACGCCGGCGTCCGGCAGCCGCTCCAGGCCGCGCAGCACGTAGGCGGCGCGGGCCGGGGCGGACAGGGCGGACAGCCGCTGGTCCAGGGCGAGTTCGTCGGCCCCGCCGGAGCGCGGGAACAGCCGCAGCCCCCACACCCGGGGGAGCAGCGGCGGGAGCTGCGCCCGGCGCGGCCGGCCCCGGCGGGTGCGGGTCGCCGCCAGCGCGGTGCGCACGACCTCCTGCCGCACGAACGCGTACCCCGGGTCGCCGTCCCGGCCCGCGGACTGGGCCGGGATCACGGACTTCCGCCGGCGGCCGCGGGGCAGGGCGCGCTGGGCGAGGGAGTGTGCCGTCAGCACCCGGCGGCCGCGGTGGAGGTCGGGTGGCAGGATCAGGTAGGCGAGCCGGACCAGCCGCGGGTAGTGCTCGACGAGAGCCGCCTCGGCCTGGTCCACGCCGATGCCGGGACCGGCGGCGGTGGTTGTGTGACGCTGGGCTACATCCTGTGACTGCACATCCCGGTGAACGAGTGAGCCTTCGCCAGGTCACCGCCGGGCGGGCGGCTCAGTCCTCCGGTTCGACCAGCAGGCGGGCGTAGCGGGCCATCGACCGCTGGTAGCGGGGCAGATGCGGGGCGAGGGCGCCGAGCACCAGGGCAAGGCCCTCGCGGTCCCGGCCCAGGCTGGACAGGCACAGGGCGAGACAGGCCCGTACCGCGTCGTCCAACTCGTCGGACGGAGCGTCGAGTTCGGGGGTGAGCAGGGCGACGCCCTCCTCCGCCCGGCCGACGTTGCGCAGCGAGCTGGAGAGCTGGATCCGCGCCCGGCGGCCCTTGTAGCCGTCCAGGCCGCGCGCCAGAGCCTCCCGGTACAGCGGCACCGCGCGGTCCGAGTGGCCGGTGGAGTCCCAGGCGCAGGCCTGCTCGAACGGGCCCAGCGCGCTGCCCTCGGGCAGTTCGGCGACCAGCTTGCCGATCAGGTCGCGGAACTCCTGCGCGCGCTCCTCCGGGTAGTCGTCGAAGGAGGCCCAGGCGGCGGTCACACGGTCTTCCCAGTCTTTGTCCACCGGATCACCCTCGCACACCCGTGCCCGTCGCCACACGGGATTGAGCGCACCGGGCCCCGTGGCCGTATCCGTGGGGCGGGGGTCCCGTACCGGTGCCCCCGCGCGGCATGCTGGGGCGTACCAGGACCGGAGGAACGATGAGGTTGACACGTGCGGTGCTCGGCGCCGCGGCCGTACTGGCGCTGGCGGGCTGCGGCGCGGGCGGCGAGGGCGGCGAGGGCGGCGAGAAGGTGCCGCCCACCGCGACCGGCAGTCTGGAGAGCCTGGCCGCTCAGGTGCGGTGCAAGCCGAACATGCAGACCGACGCCGACGAGATCCGCCAGGCCATCTGCCGCAACGGCGACGGCAGGTTCGTCCTCGCCACCTTCGCCACCGACCGCGGCCAGCGCGAGTGGATCAACGACGCCAAGGACTACGGCGGTTACTACCTCGTCGGGCGCAAGTGGGTCGCCGTCGGCGACGACGGCGTCGTCGAGGCGCTGCGCGGCACGCTCGGCGGCGACGTGGAGATCGGCACGGACCACCACGCGCACAGCGGCTGATCCGGCCGCGCGGACACGGCGAAGGCCGGTGGCGGGAGGGACCCGCCACCGGCCTTCTTCCGTCCGCGCGTCTCAGGGGATCACGCGCAGTTCTGGCCGCGGTTGACGCAGTTCGCGATCTTGTTGGCCAGTCCGCCGGTCGTGACGCTGATGAAGTCGTCGTGGTCGGTGGCCGGCTTGTGCAGCTGCTCGGGGAAGCCGTCCACCGCGTAGGCGTTCTTCACCTGGCCGTTCTGCACGGTCGGCGGGGTGGTGTCGTACACCAGGCGCATCGTGAGCTGTGGAATGGCCTTGAAGCCGTTCTGGCAGTTGCCGTTCGCGTCGGCGAAGGCCACGTGCGTGCGGTGGTTGGCGCTGTCGATGTTCTGCCCGTCCCAGCAGCTCTGGAATGCGAACGTGCGCACCACCTTGCTGCCCTGCGGGCAGATCGGGTACTGCGTGGTGAGCTGCACCTTGTTCTCGAAGCCGGTGCAGCTCCAGTGCGCGTTGGCGTTGGCCAGGCCGTTGGTGGTGGTCTTGGCGTCACCGGTGATGATCCGCAGGAACTGCGGCATCGCGACGACCTTGCCGGTGGGGCTGCCCACGTACTTGATCTGGGCCTGCGCCGGCACCAGGATCTTGCCGACGTTGCCCTCCTTGCCGCCGCCGTCCGCGTTCTGGTCGAAGTCCTGCGAACCGTCCTGGACGCGGACCACCGGCCAGTAGTACGACGACAGGTCGTTCTTGTTCTGGCAGCTCGTGCCGCCCTGCAGGAAGGTGTTGTTGCTGGAGAACGCGTTGACCTTCTGGTTGCCGACGTAGTCGTGCAGGTGGTGGGCGCCGTTGGTCACGCCGGGCGCCACGATCACGTTGTCGGTGTTGTGGTTCTTGTTGGCGTTCACGCCGCAGCGCGTGGTGAACGTGCCGGTCGACGCGTTGCGGGACTTGCGGGGCTTGGCCTGCACGTTCGCCTGGACCTTGGTGATGTCGACGAAGTCGGCCGCGGCCGGGCCGTTGCCGGCCTGCCCACCGTTGTTCTGCTGCTGCCCGCCGTTCTGCTGGCCGCCTTGCTGCTGGCCCCCCTGTTGCTGGCCGCCTTGCTGCTGGCCGCCTTGCTGCTGGCCACCCTGTTGCTGCCCGCCTTGCTGCTGACCGCCCTGTTGCTGGCCGCCGTTCTGCTGCTGGCCGCCGCCGGTGGTCTGGTTGGCGTTCTGTGCCGTGCAGTTGGCCAGGGTGTCCAGGTCGCCGGGCGCGGTGCCGCCGACACGGGTGATCTCCAGCCTGATCCGGTCCAGGATCACCTTCCGCCGGTCCTTGAGCGGCTGCAGGATGGAGTTCTGGACGAAGCTCGCGTCCTGGGTCTGCGCGTCCCGCGTGGTCGCCAGACGCTGGTAGGCGTCGGTGATCTGGCGGTCGAGGTTGGACAGCTCCCCGGCTACCTCGCCCCGTGCCTGGTTCGGCACGTCGGTCAGCCTCTGGCCCACGTCCGGACACGAGATCGTCGAGACCTGCGCAGTGGCTGCCTTGGTCCGGTTGCCTCCCCACGACTGGTTGTTCGACTCGTGCGCCGAGGCGTAGAAGTTCGCCCAGATCAGCCCGCCCCCACCGAGCGCTAGGGCCGCCGATGCGGCAATGGCCTTGGTGGCCAGCGGCGTACGGCGTTTTCGTGTGTTGCGTCCCATGGAACTCCTCTGACTTCCTTGCGGGGCAGCATCGAGGCGCCCGACAGGAGTGAAGCGGCGCCCTTCCATACGGACGCCGCCCCGGAGGTGTTCAGCCGTCTCGCGAATCAGTCGCGGGGGCTCCTGGCGCCGGGGGCCTCAAATGCCCCTTGACCAGCGGTAGTTGAGTTTCGTATCAGCGGCCGCGGTCGAGGTAGGCCAGCACCGCCAGTACGCGCCGATTGTCGTCGTCCGACACCTCGAGGCCCAGTTTGGTGAAGATGTTGGAGGTGTGCTTGGCGATGGCCCGTTCCGTCACCACGAGCTGCCCGGCGATCGCCGCGTTCGAGCGGCCCTGCGCCATCAGCTCCAGCACCTCCAGCTCGCGCGGGGTCAGGTGACCGAGCGGCCGGTCGTCCGCCGCCCGCCGTGACAGCAGCTGCTGGATCACCTGCGGGTCCATCGCGGTGCCCCCGGCCGCCACCCGCCGTACCGCGTCCACGAACTGGCCGGCGTCGAACACCCGGTCCTTCAGCAGATAACCCACCGCGCCGCTGCCGTCGGCCAGCAGCTCCCGCGCGTACAACTGCTCGACGTGCTGGGAGAGGACCAGCACCGGCAGCCCGGGCCGCTGCCGCCGGGCCCGCAGCGCGCACTGCAGGCCCTCGTCGGTGTGCGTGGGCGGCAGCCGGACGTCGACGACGGCCACGTCCGGCTTCAGCTCCGCCAGCGCGCGGTCGAGCTCGGGGCCGGACTCGACGGCCGCCGCGATCTCGAAGTCGTAGGCCTCCAGCAGCCGGACCAGCCCGTCGCGCAGCAGGAAGAGGTCTTCGGCTAGGACAACGCGCACGGGAGCTCCATGGTCACCAGGGTGGGACCGCCTGCGGGGCTGCTGACGGCCAGGACGCCGTCGAATGTACCGAGCCGCCGTTCCACCCCGGCCAGACCGGAGCCCGCGCCGATCACCGCGCCGCCCCTGCCGTTGTCGGTGACCGTGATCCGCAGCATCCCGTCGGCGTGGTGCAGGTCCACCCACAGCCGGTCGGCGCCGGAGTGCTTGACGGCGTTGGTGAGCACCTCGCTGACCGCGAAGTAGGCGGCCGACTCCACCGGCGCGTCCGCCCGGCCGGTCAGCTCCACGCTCACCTCGCCCGGCACCGGCAGCCGCAGCGCCAGCGCCCGGACCGCGTCCCCGAGTCCGCGCTCGGCCAGCACCGGCGGGTGGATGCCCCGGACCAGGTCGCGCAGCTCCTCCAGGGCCTCGGCGGAGTTGCGGCGGGCCTGGGACAGGAGCCGCTTGGCCTGCGCCGGGTCCTTGTCGAGCAGCATCTCGACGGTCCCCAGGTCCATCCCCATCGCGACCAGCCGCGCCTGGGCGCCGTCGTGCAGATCCCGTTCGATGCGCCGCAGTTCGGCGGCGGAGGTGTCCACGGCGTCGCGCCGGGTCTCGGTCAGCACCCGTACCCGCTCGGCGAGTTCGCCCCGGTCCGCGCCGAGGACGGCGCGGGTGAGACGGAAGTGCGCGGCCAGCAGGCGCGGCGGGAAGCGGAGGGCGGCGACCAGCAGGACCGCGGCGACGGCCGCGGCGCCGAGCGCGGTCGGCCAGCCGCTGACCGGCACGAAGCCGTACCAGTACGTCCCGCCGTCCGCCACCACCCGCCACAGGCCCGCGGCCACCGCGAAGCCCTCCAGCGGATAGAAGCACAGCACCGCGGGCAGCAGCGCCGTGACGAAGCCCGCCGTCATGTCCACCGGCAGCCACAGCAGGTCCCGCCGCACCTGCCGGTCGCCGAGCATCGTGAGGGTGCGCGTCCACGGGTTGGCGCCGGCGGGCACGGTCCGGTACGCCGAAGGGATGCGGACCCCGCCCCACTCGGCCGCGAGCCTGCGCCTGAGGTCCGCCACGTCTCGCACCCCGCCGAGGATCCAGGGGGTGGTGACGATGCCGACGCCTATCGGTATGAGTGCGAGGGAGACAAGGGTCAGCGTGAGGCACAGCACCGTGACGGGCAGGGCCGCCACGGCCAGTACGAAGCCCCGTACGGCGGCGAGTGCCGCGTCGCGTGCCCGCGCGCGCACCGCGCCGCCCTTCGTGTCGGTAGTCATGCGGTCAGTCTGGCCGACCCCGGTGCGGCGGTCACTGGCCCGAAGCCCCCGGTCAGGGGGTGGCGCCAGGTACACCCCGGGCCGCGGCGAGCACCCGCGCCTCCACCTCGGGGGCGACACCCTTGAAGCTCCGGTCGGGCCGCTGCGGCGCCGAGCCCCCGATCCCGGTCAGCCATCGCCAGGTGTCCGCGACGGTCTTGCCCACGGGCCGGCACTCCAGCCCCGTGGCCAGGGCCCGGGAGACGTCCGAGCGGTGCACGGCGTCGTACATCTCGCTGTCCGGCGGCACCCACACCGGCAGCCCGGTCCACGGCTCGATGCCGGCGTCCAGGATCGGCCGCGGGTCCGTCCAGCACAGTTCCGCGTCCGCGCCGGTCGTCCGGACGCATGCCTCCAGCAGTTCGCCCATGGTGGTCGTACCCGGCGGCCCGACCAGGTCGTACGGGCCGCTCAGCGCCCGCTCCAGGGCGCCGAGCAGCCAGCCGGCGAGGTCGCGCACGTCGATGTACTGCACGGCCAGGCCGCGCGGCCCCGGCGCCAGGACCGGGCCGCCGCGGGCGATCCGGTTCAGCCACCAGGGCAGCCGGCCCACGTTCTCGTACGGGCCGAGGATCAGCCCGGCCCGGACCAGCAGCGAGTCGCCGGCGCCGAAGGCCGCCACGGCCGCGAGTTCGCCGCCCCGCTTGTCCCGGGCGTAGTCCGCCGCCCCCGCGTCGGCGGCGGCGCCCTCGACCAGCGGGGCGTCCTCACGGGCCCCCGTCGGCCAGGGCCAGGCGTACACGGACCGGCTGGAGACGTACGCGTACCGGCCGGCGCGGCCGCGCAGCAGGCGCGCCGCCTCCAGGACCGCGCGGGGCGCCGCCGACCAGGTGTCGACCACCGCGTCCCAGGAGCCGTCGTCCCCGGCGAGGGCGGCGAGCCCGCCGGGCGCGGTGCGGTCGCCGTGCAGCGACCGCACCCCCGGGGGCGGCGCGTGCCGTCCCCGGTGGAAGACGGTCACCTCCCAGCCGCGGGCGAGCGCGGCCTCCACGACGGTCCTGCCCACGAACTCCGTACCGCCCAGCACCAGAAGTCTCATACCGGTGAGCGTGACCGGTGCGGCCCGGGGAGGGAAGGGCCGTCTGCCGAGGGCAGACGGCCCGGCTCAGTCCCCGGTCGGCGGGGTGTACTTGTAGCCGACCCGGCGCACCGTCTGGATCGCGCGGCGGTGCCGTTCGCCCAGCTTGCGGCGGAGCCGGGCGATGTGGACGTCGACGGTCCGGCCGTCGCCGACGTGGCCGTAGCCCCAGACGGTGGTCACGAGCTGGTCGCGGGTGTGCACCCGGTTCGGGTTGGCCACGAGATGGGCGAGCAGCTCGAACTCCAGGTAGGTGAGGTCGAGTTCGCGGCCGTCGACGCTGACGGTGCGCTGCACCGGGTCGATCCGCACCAGCGGGTCCCCGTCCGCCCCGGCCGCCGCGCCGGGGCCGTCCGGCACCGCGGCCGGCAGGAAGGGCGGCCGCTGGTCGGCCGGGACCAGCACCAGGTAACCGACCATCGGGGGCTGTCCGGGGAGGGCGGGCAGGGTGTGCTGCGGCGCGGGCAGCCAGGTGGCGCCCGGCGGCAGGAAGTCCGCGACGTCCACCACCTCGTCCCGGTCGACGGCCCGCAGTCGGTGACGGGAGCCGCTCTGGGCGCCGGCGGGGGCGGGGAGGGTGGCGGTGGAGAGGGAACGAGTGGTCGCCATGAGAGGTCAGCTCTTTCGCGCGAGGAGTTCGTCGGAAGGTGCGGCGGCCGCGATTCGTGGTCGGGCGCGCCGGGGACGTACGTCGTTCCGCGCTGGCCGAAGGCCGGGGTGTACGGCTTTAGAGGGCCCGCGCGTTCGCCGCGCGGCAACACACCCGGTCGAAGTCGTGGTGCTGACGGGAGGGCCAGAACGGCTCGAGGTCGTGGCGACCCGTCGCGGTGCGGTTCTGGAAGCTGGCCATGGGCCCATTGAAGCAGATACGGGCCCCCGGCAGGACCCTTCTCTCACAGCTTGGACGCCCGCCCGTCCCCGGGACGCCGCAGGGGCGCCCGCCGTCCTGGCGGGCGCCCCTCGGGCGGGCGGCGCGGATCAGACCTGGCCGGCCTTCTCCAGCGCGGAGCAGCAGGTGTCCACCAGCAGGCGGGTCACCACGTACGGGTCGACGTTGGCGTTCGGGCGGCGGTCCTCGATGTAGCCCTTGCCGTCCTTCTCGACCTGCCACGGGATGCGCACCGATGCGCCGCGGTTCGAGACGCCGTAGGAGTACTCGTTCCACGGGGCGGTCTCGTGCAGGCCGGTGAGGCGGTCGTCGATGCCGGCGCCGTAGTTCTTCACGTGGTCGAGCGGCTTGGAGCCCTCGCCGAGCGACTCGCACGCGGTGATGATCGCGTCGTAGCCCTCGCGCATCGCCTTGGTGGAGAAGTTGGTGTGCGCGCCGGCGCCGTTCCAGTCGCCCTTGACCGGCTTGGGGTCCAGGGTCGCGGAGACGCCGAAGTCCTCGGCGGTGCGGTACAGCAGCCAGCGGGCCACCCAGAGCTGGTCGGAGACCTCCAGCGGGGCGAGCGGGCCGACCTGGAACTCCCACTGGCCCGGCATGACCTCGGCGTTGATGCCGGAGATGCCCAGGCCCGCCTTCAGGCAGTTGTCGAGGTGGGCCTCGACGACGTCACGGCCGAAGATCTCGTCGGCGCCGACACCGCAGTAGTAGCCGCCCTGCGGGGCCGGGAAGCCGTTCTCGGGGAAGCCGAGCGGGCGGGTGCCGTCGAAGAAGGTGTACTCCTGCTCGATGCCGAAGATCGGCTCCTGCGCGGCGAACCGCCCGGCGACCTCGGCCAGCGCGGCACGGGTGTTGGACCGGTGCGGGGTCATGTCGATGTCGAGGACCTCGCACAGCACCAGGATGTCGTCGCCGCCGCGGATCGGGTCCGGGCAGGTGAAGACCGGCTTGAGCACGCGGTCCGAGGCGTGGCCCTCGGCCTGGTTGGTGGAGGAGCCGTCGAAGCCCCAGATCGGCAGCGACCCGAGGCCGGCGGGCGCACCCGTGATGATCTTCGTCTTGGAACGCAGCTTGGCCGTCGGCTCGGTGCCGTCGATCCAGATGTACTCAGCCTTGAAGGTCACGGGGCCACATCCTCCGGGGTGGTCGGTCGCACTCGCGGGTGCCGGCGGCGCTGCGGCACCGGTGCGCCGCCTCGATCTGCCCGGCAGCCTGTCAACAGGCGATTTCCCGGCCATTGCCCGTATGTGAACCCCGTGTTACCCGGCCGTTCTGTGTCCGGACTCACGCGGTGGGGCGGCGCGCGGTTGCGTACGACGGCCGCCGGCGGAACGGGCGGCGGACCGCGCGGCACCGGGGCCGGGGGTACGCCGCCTGTTCCTCCTGCACCCGGCCGGCTGTCGCGCCGGGTACGAGGCGGCGTACCTGTTCCCTGCCCGGCCGGTGCCGTCGCGGCCCGCGCCCCGCCGGCCGGCGTCTCACCGGCCGGGTCTCACCCCACCTTCTCGATCACCGCGCGGCGGATGAGGAACTTGCCCGGCTCCCGCACCTGTTCGAAGGCGGCGTTGTTCAGCAGCACGCAACTGCCGGAGACCGAGGTGACCTTCACGGTCGTGGACTTGTTGTTGTCCAGGTTGGTGACCTTCAGGGTCGTGCCGGCCGGGAACTGGTTGCTGGAAGCGGCCGGGGCGCCGCCCTCGCCGGAGAGCGTCACGGTCGAACCCGCGCAGACCTGCTGGCCGGTGGCCGCGCCGCCGGCCGCGCCGTTCCCGCCGGCCGCCGGGGCCGAGGGCTGCGCGGACTGCTGCGCCCCGCCGGCCTGCGCCCCGCCGGCCTGGGCGCCGGCGCCCTGCTGAGCGTTGCCCTGCTGGCCGCCCTGCGCCGCCTGGGAGCCCTGAGCCGACTCCCCAACGGTGCATCCGGCGGCCTTCTGCTGGACCTCGATCTGCTTGACGACCGCCTCGCGGTTGGCGATCCGGGCCGCCGACTGCGCGTCCGGGTTGGCCTTCTGGTCCGCGATGAACCGGTCGTTGTTGCCGTGGGCCGTGGCCAGCCCCTGGCACACCGTGGAGTCCCCGGCGGACAGCGTCCGGGCGTTCTGCGGACTCTGTGCGGCGTTCGAGGTGGACGCCAGCGCGAAGGCCCCGCCGCCCGCCACCGCCGCGGCGCTGACGAGCAGCGCGAGCTTCTTCTTCGTGCTGAGAGTTCTCCTGCGCGACATGCGCGCCTCCTGAAGAGGTAGGGGAGCGTACGCCGCTATGTACGAGATCCCGAACAGGGTTGCTCAGCGGTCACCGGTGTTCGTCCGGGTAACCTGCGTCACAGCGCGGTCGGGCGCCGCTCAGCCCTTGCTCCGGGACACCGCCTCGCGCACGGCGTCCTCGGTGCGGGCCACCAGGGCGGTGCCGTCGTCCGCCGTGATGATCGGGCGCTGGATCAGCTTCGGGTGCTCGGCGAGGGCCGTGATCCACCGGTCCCGCGTGCTCCCGTCCCGTGCCCAGTCCTTGAGGCCCAGTTCCTTCGCGGCGGCCTCCTGGGTGCGGGTGATGTCCCACGGCTCGAGCCTGAGCCGGCCGAGCACGGCCCTGATCTCGTCCTCGCCCGGCACGTCCTCCAGGTAGCGGCGCACGGTGTAGTCGGCCCCCTCGGCGTCGAGCAGGCCGAGGGCGCCGCGGCACTTCGAACAGGCCGGGTTGATCCAGATCTCCATGCGGCACACCGTACGCGAGACCCGCCTCGCGCCCGCGTCACGGCCGGGCGCGGGCGACCGGTCTGTTCGATTTCCCCGAGCCCCGTCCGCCTCTTCCGGAACTGCCGTGACCGACCGCCAACTACACCTGTTACCTGGGAGTTTGACGGACACTCGGGCTGCCCGAATGTCAGTGCCCGGCGGTAGAATGGAAGCAGTGTTCGAGGGGATCGCCGGAGACCTTCCGGCGGGCGCCCCGACCGCGACAGGAGGATGCCCGTGCCCGCTGCCGCCCTGAAGCCCAAGCCGTTGCCGACCCAGTCCACCGCCAAGCGCGCCGTCCGGCTCGACTCGCCCTACGTGCCGATGGCGAAGCGTCCGCTGCCGGCCGGGCGGCCGCGCGAGTGGTACGTCACCCACAACCGGCGCCTGAAGGCCATGCGCCTCGCCATAGCCCTGCTCGACACCGGCGTCTACCTGCCCGGCCAGGCCCACGACGAGACGATCCGCAGCACCGCCGAGCGGATCGGCGTGCACCCGCCGTCGGCCACCACGTGCCACATGGTGCGGGCGCTGATGCGTTACACCCGGTGAGAACCGGCGCCGGGTGCCCCGGGCCTGCGCGGGGCACCCGGACCGTCAGGCCGACAACTCCCGCTCCAGCGGGGTGCGGAACCGCGGGGTGACCCGCGTCGTCCCCAGCCACCCCCGCAGCCGCTGCGCCTCGGCCGCCACCGCCGGCTCCGCCTCCCGGCGCACGCCCGCGTCCGGGATCCGCCAGACGATCCCGCCGTCCGCGCGCTGGGCCCAGCCGCCCACCACCCGGCCGTTCCACCACACCGTCGGGCCCACGTTGCCGCTGCGGTCGTACAGCTCCGGGCGCAGCCCGTCGGACAGGTACCAGTCGCGCCGCTGCCAGGCCATGGCCGTCGGGTCCAGCGCCGGCAGCAGGGCCGCCCAGGGCCGGCCGGGGGCCGCCACCGGGTCCACGTCACCGGCCGCCACGAACCCCGTGCCCTCCTCCAGGGCGACCTGGTGCGCGCCGGTCGCGGCCAGGGCGCGGCGCACCTCCGTCACCCGCCAGCCGGTCCACCACTTCAGGTCCGCCTCCGTCGCCGGCCCGCAGGCCCGCAGCCAGCGCTCCAGCAGGGCGGCCTGGGCCCGCGCCGGATCCAGCTCCGGGTGCGGCGGCGCCGGCGCCCAGCGGAACTGGCTGGACGTCCAGGAGCCGAGCGGGCGGCCCCGGACCACCTTGCCCTCCACCCCGAGCACGCGCAGCAGGCGCGAGGACACCGTGTGGACGCCCTCGTAGCTCTTGCCCGCCGCGTACACGAACCGCTCGCGCAGCCGGGGCTCGTCCGCCGTCAGCTCCGCCGCCGTCGCCTGGCCGCGCCGGGCCAGCGCCGCCAGCGTGGACGCCTCGACCTCCGCCAGCCAGGCCGCGTCCGGCGCGCCCGCCCCGGCCATGTCCTTGACCAGCGAGGCGCGTTCCCGCGCGGCCACGGTGAGGCCCGTGGAGGCGTGCACGACGGCGGTCAGCTCCGTGGGGAACACGAACACGGTGTGCCGCATGCCGTGCATACGGACGAGCGTGCGGTCGTCGTACAGCGCGCGTTCCGTCTCCTGCACCGCCTTCGCCGCGTCGGCGAGCCGCGCGGCCACCGCCAGGTACACCGTCGCCGGGTCCGAGCCGTGCAGGGCCACCAGGGAGTCCGCCACCTCCTCGGGCGCCGCCGCCCGTGCCGTGTCCGCGAGACGGTGACGCAGCGCCAGCCGCGCCCGCCGCTCCTCCGTGCCGATGCGCCGCCGTGCGCCGCCCATGCCGACCTCCCCGTCGCTCACCGTGCCCCAAGCATCGCCGACACCACCGACAGCCGGTGACCGGCGCCCCGGATTCAGCCGTACCGCTCCATCAGCGCGCCCACGTACTCCGTCAGCCGCTCGCCCAGCACCCCGGGCGTCAGGTCCGTGCGCCCCAGCTCGCGCCAGGGCCCGGCCAGTTTCGCCGCGTCGGGGGAGCCGGCCAGCGCGTCGAGCAGCCGCCAGTACAGGTGGTCCGGCCCGTCCGCCAGGCCGTGGCCGCCGTGCCGCTCGTACCGGTCCCGGAAGGCCAGCCCGTGCCGGGGGCCGTGCAGCAGGGCCAGCGCCGTGGAGCAGTGGGCGACGTCCAGGTCGGCCGGGCCCCAGGAGGTCTCCACCCAGTCCACCACCCCGCCCACCCGGAGCCCGTCCCCCGCCCCGGTGAACAGCACGTTGCCCGGGTGGTAGTCCCGGTGCAGGAACCGGCCGCTGTACGCCGGCGGCTCGCGCCGGATCACGTCGACCGCCCGCTCCCACAGCGCGCCGCCCGGCGTGCGGACCCGCTCCGGTGAGGTCCACGCCTGGTACGGGCGTGGGCGCTCGGCCGGCTCGACCGCGTGGATGCGGACCAGTTGGGCGGCGAGCAGGTCCAGTCGCCGGTCCAGCAGCTCCCCGTCCTCGTCGTCCACCCGCACCGTGCCCGGCACCCGGGTCATCAGCAGGCTGGGGTGGTCGCAGTGCTCGGCGGTGGCGTCGACGGCGACCAGGGCCGGGGCCGGGACGCCCTCCTGCCCGGCGAGCAGA
This sequence comes from Streptomyces sp. NPDC056580, assembly GCF_042793175.1. Lineage (NCBI taxonomy): Bacteria > Bacillati > Actinomycetota > Actinomycetes > Kitasatosporales > Streptomycetaceae > Streptomyces > Streptomyces sp. NPDC056580. Next base: position 516,088 of record NZ_JBHTVE010000002.1, read on the forward strand.
CCGAGCACCGCCGCCTCCCGGGACAGCAGCCCCGGGGCGTGCCGCCGGAAGAACGGTCGCACGAACGTGCGGAGCACCAGCTCATCCCCGTCGTCGAGGGTGAGCCCCCGCATCTGCGCCGACCAGCCCCCGGACAGCCGGCGGGAGCCCACGACCTCGCGGCCCCGGGGCAACTGCCCGGCCACCCAGCCGCGGGTCGCCGCCCAGCCTTGTTCCTCGAGCCCCTCCAGCAGCGCGGACACCAGCGCGCGCCGGTCCTCGGGGTGGTCCCGGAACCACAGGCCCAGCCGGTGCCCGGCGTCCGGGAGGTCGAGCCGGGTGTACTGGGCGCGGGCCGACAGCGCGCCCTCCACGGCCTCCGTCACCTCCGGCGGGATCACCGCGTCCGTGCCCGGCACCGCCAGCACCGCCCGTCCCTCGAAGGCGCTCAGCGCCAACGGCGCCGGGGAGGTCCGCCAGCTCCCGGGCGTGCGGATGATCTCGCTGAACCGCCCGCCGCCGTCGCCGAAGGGCTCCTCCCAGGCCTCCGGCGCGTACACGGCGGGCGCGCACAGGCCCACGGCCGCCACCCGGCGCCCGTAGTGCCGGACCAGATCCGCGACCGTGTGCCCGCTCATGCTGAACCCGACCAGCACCAGCGGATCGTCCGCCGGTGCGTGCCCGTCGATCACCGCGGCCGCCTGCGCGAACCGGCGCCGCAGGCTCGACTCCGCGAGTGCGCCGCTGCTTTCGCCGTGCCCGGAGAAGTCGAAGGCCAGGGCGTGCGCGCCGTGGGCGGCGAACTCGGCGAGCAGCGGCAGCAGCCGCTCCTTGCCGCCGTTGCCCGCGCCGTGCAGGAGCACGGCCGTCGCCCGCCCGGGCGGACCGGCGCTCACCCCGCGAACGCGCTCACCGTCGGACGCGCACACGAAATCGTCGAACTCACCCGTGGGTGAAGGGAGTCGGCTCATGCGGGCCATTCACTCACGGCCCCCGGTCCGCGCGGAAAAACGAGGTGCGCAGCCGGAAGCGGACTCCCTACTCTGAACAAACACCGCGAAGCCGACAACACGTCCCCGCTCACCTCATGGAGGAGGTCCGTCATGCGTGGCATCGTCAGCACCGGGACCGCCGTCCTGGTGATCCTCGGATTCGGGAACCACACCTGGTGGCTCGCCGCCGGCGCGCTGCTGTACCTGTACGCGAAGTACGGCCGGGGCGCACCCGCCACGCCCCCGCCGAGCGGTACGGGCGCCGTTCCCGACTCCTACCGGGCGTACCGCGAGCGCCGTGACCGCCAGGCCAGGTGGGAGCGCCGCTACCGCCGCGAGCGCCCCTTCGAGACCCGGCGCCAGGCGCGCGAGAAGAGCAGGTGAGCAGAGGCGCCCCCGGTCGTCACAGACCGGGCGCGCCCCACACCGGGAACCACCGGCCGAGATCCGGCTCGATCCGCAGGTCGCTCGCGAGCGCCGCCTTCACCTGGAGTTCGAGGGCGCTGTCCCGGCGTTCTGAGCCGCCGGGCAGCGGGGCGAAGGGGAAGAACGAACCGCGCTTGTACAGATAGACGAGGGCCAGCCTGCGGCCGGCCGCGTCGGTGAAGGCGACCAGGGAGCACAGCAACTGGGGGCCGAAGCCGTTGGCCTCAAGGGAGGTGTTCACCGCGTGCAGGTCGTTGACGAGCTGGATCAGCTCGTCGGGGGGCCGGCGCGAGACCAGCCAGGAGTAGCCGTAGTCGTCCCGGCTGAGTTCCACCGGGCTCCCCGCCCGGTCGGCGTCCGCGTCGAGCAGCTCCTGGATCTCGCGGTGGGTCTGCTCGAAGGCCGGGCCCTCGACCGTCGCGAAGCACACCGCGCCGACGCCGGCCGGGGCGAACCCGGCCGCCGCCTGCAGGGTGATCGCCGCCGAGGGCAGCGCGAAGAGCTGGTCCAGATCGGGTGCGACCGGTTTGGTACGGCCGAGCAGGATGTCCAGCAGCCCCATCCTCAGCCCGCCTTCCCGGGAGCGGCCGCCTCGCCCAGCTCCGCGGAGATCCGCCCGAGCTGGTCGAGCCGCTGCTGCAGGGTCGGGTGGGTGGAGAAGAACCGCTCGACGCCGGGCTCCCGGCCGGTCGCCGGAGTGAAGTAGAAGGCGTTGAAGGCCTGGGCCGTGCGCAGGTCCTCGGTCGGGATCCGGGCGATGTCCCCGGAGACCTTGGTGAGCGCCGACGCCAGAGCCGAGGGCCGTCCGGTCAGGTGCGCGGCGGCCCGGTCGGCCGCCAGCTCCCGGTACCGGGACAGCGCCCGGATCAGCAGGAAGCTGATCGCGTACACGGCCGCCGAGACGGCCATGACGGCGGCGAAGACGGCGGCGGTGTTCTGGTCCCTGCGGCCGCCGCCGAGGATCTGCGAGTAGAAGGCGAACCGCACGATGAGCCCGGCGATCACCCCGAGGAACGACGCGATGGTGATGACCGCGACGTCCTTGTGCGCCACGTGCGACAGCTCGTGCGCGAGCACGCCCTCCAGCTCGGCGGGCTCCAGGCGGCGCAGCAGCCCGGTGGTCACGCAGACCACGGCGTTGTCGGGGTTGCGCCCGGTCGCGAACGCGTTCGGCATGCCCATGTCGGAGACGGCGACCACCGGCTTCGGCATGTCCGCGATCGCGCACAGCCGGTCGACCACGGCGTGCAGCTCTGGATACTCCTCCCGCTCCACGACCCGCCCGCGCATGGCGAACATGGCGATCCGGTCGGAGAACCAGAACTGCGCCACGAACATCGCCCCGACCACCACGACGACCAGCAGCCAGGACTTGAGAAACACGATCAACGCGGCGACGAAGGCCACGTACAGCAGCCCGAGCAGGAACAGCGTGACCGTCATCCGTACGGTCAGCCGCCGATCGCTCCGGAAGCGGCTCTGCATCTTGCACCACCCCACGGTCAGGCACTCGTCCCGTAGTCCAGTGTGCACCTGCGGATACCGCTGCGAAGGTCCTCGGCGGGCCGTTCACGCCGGGTGACGGGTCAGTACGGCGAGTGGAGCTGGGCGTAGCCGAGCAGGACTATCACCGCGGCCACGCAGCCCAGGACCACGACCGTCGACACCCACGAGGAGCGGCGCGGTGCCGTCCGCTCCGGGTCGGCGCGGAAGGGCGCCGGGTCCGGGGGGTTCTCCTTCCAGCGGGCGGCGAGCATCCGGGCGCGAGCCGAAGGCTCTTTGTGTTCCGCCGAGTTCGCCCACCTGTGATCGAACTCTTTCTCCCAGTCGTCCTGTTCGGGCATCCCCGTTCAACCTCTCTCGTCGGACAGAGCCAGGGGTGATGATCCCCCGGGAATAGGAGCGCTGGGAAGCGGCAATGGTTGCCCCAGGATGCCGGGTGACCTGCGGGCGGCTAGCATCGACAGCAGAAGCCGCACTGCGGGGTGCCTCATGGTGACGCCCTGCCACGACATCCGTGCGGCGCCCCCTACGACCGCGCCGGACTCTCGCTCCGAGGCCGCGGCCATCCGACTCGTGCCCGGAAAGCCGCACGAGGGGTGGAAGGAAGGTGGATCCATGAATGCACATCGCGCGAGGCGCCTCGCCGCAGTGTCCGCCGTCGGCGTCCTGATGGCGGGCGGAGCCGTCGTCGGTACGGCGACGGGCGCGTCGGCGGCCACCCACAGCCAGGTCACGCGGGTCAGCACCGACCGCGGCTGCTTCAACAGCCGGGGCGGCTGCTTCGACCGCGGCGGCTTCTTCCGCAACGGCTACGGCTTCAACAACGGCTACGGGTTCAACAACGGCTACGGCTTCAACAACGGTTACGGCTTCAACACCCCCGTGGTGGTCGTCGTGGTGTAGCTGACGGCCGCACGGCCGAGGGCCGCCGTCCGGAACACGTCCGGGCGGCGGCCCTCGGCACGGAACCCCCCGGGACCCGCGGGTCCCGGGGCGCCTGTCACACGTCGAAGTAGAGCTCGAACTCGTGCGGGTGCGGGCGCAGCTGCAGCGGCGCGATCTCGTTGGTGCGCTTGTAGTCGATCCACGTCTCGATCAGGTCCGGCGTGAAGACGTCGCCCTGGAGGAGGAACTCGTGGTCGGCCTCGAGGCGGTCGAGGACCGCGCCGAGCGAGGTGGGGACCTGCGCCACGTTGGCGTGCTCCTCCGGAGCCAGCTCGTAGAGGTCCTTGTCGATCGGCTCGGCCGGCTCGATCTTGTTCTTGATGCCGTCCAGGCCCGCGAGCAGCAGCGCGGAGAAGGCCAGGTACGGGTTGCCGGAGGAGTCCGGGGCGCGGAACTCGACGCGCTTGGCCTTCGGGTTCGAGCCGGTGATCGGGATGCGCATCGCGGCGGAGCGGTTGCGCTGCGAGTACACCAGGTTGATCGGCGCCTCGAAGCCCGGCACCAGGCGGTGGTACGAGTTCACCGTCGGGTTGGTGAAGGCCAGCAGCGACGGGGCGTGCTTGAGGATGCCGCCGATGTAGTAGCGGGCGGTGTCCGACAGGCCCGCGTAACCGGCCTCGTCGTAGAACAGCGGGTCGCCGTTGCTCCACAGCGACTGGTGCACGTGCATGCCCGAGCCGTTGTCACCGAAGATCGGCTTCGGCATGAAGGTCGCGGTCTTGCCGTTCTTCCAGGCCACGTTCTTCACGATGTACTTGAAGAGCTGGAGGTCGTCGGCGGCGGCGAGCAGCGTGTTGAACTTGTAGTTGATCTCGGCCTGGCCGGCGGTGCCCACCTCGTGGTGCTGGCGCTCGACCTTCAGGCCGGACCGCTCCAGCTCCAGGGAGATCTCGGCGCGCAGGTCGGCGAAGTGGTCGACCGGCGGGACCGGGAAGTAGCCGCCCTTGTAGCGGACCTTGTAACCGCGGTTGTTCTCCAGGGCGCCGGTGTTCCAGGCGCCCGCCTCGGAGTCGATGTGGTAGAAGGACTCGTTCGCGCCGGTCGCGAAGCGGACCGAGTCGAAGACGTAGAACTCGGCCTCGGGGCCGAAGTACGCGGTGTCCGCGATACCGGTCGAGGCGAGGTAGGCCTCGGCCTTCTTCGCCACGTTGCGCGGGTCACGGGAGTACTGCTCGCCGGTGATCGGGTCGTGGATGAAGAAGTTGATGTTGAGCGTCTTGTCCCGGCGGAACGGGTCGACGCGCGCGGTGGACAGGTCGGGACGCAGGGACATGTCCGACTCGTGGATGGCCTGGAAACCGCGGATCGACGACCCGTCGAAGGCCTGCTCGTCGTCGGGGTCGAACGCCTCGGCGGGCAACGTGAAGTGCTGCATGACGCCCGGCAGGTCGCAGAAGCGGACGTCGACGAACTTGACCTCCTCGTCCGCGATGAACTTCTTGGCCTCGTCGGCGTTCTGGAACATCCAGCTCCTCCTACTCCCGACCGTCCCGCCGGGGTGGTAGATCGTTCGTGCGGCCAGTGCGGTGGCACACGCTGCCCTCGACCCTAGGGACGGGTGATTTCTCGGGCGTGACCCGTTTGTTTCGCAGAAGTTAACCGGTCACGCCTCCACCGTAGCCCCGACACACCCCTGTGCGCCGGGCTCCCGACCGGGCACAGTACCGTGGACGGGTGGACAACAGGCAAGCAATGGGGTCGTGGCTCTCCGGGCCGCGCGCGGCGCTGGAAGAAGCCGGCGCCGACTTCGGATACCGGGGCGAGCAGCTCGGTCTGCCCGAGCAGGGCCCGAACTCGATCGCGCGGCCGGGCAGGCGTCTGGGCGCGCTCGCCGTGGACTGGGCTCTGTGCGTCTTGATCGCATACGGTCTGATCACGCACGGCGACAGCCCCGCCACCAGCAACTGGGCGCTGCTCCTCTTCTTCGTGATGAGCGTCCTGACCGTCGGCACGATCGGCTTCAGCCCCGGCAAGCGCCTCTTCGGCATCCGGGTCGTGGCGCTGGAGACCGGCACGGTGAACCCGGCGCGCGCGCTGCTGCGCACGGTTCTGCTCTGCCTGGCGATCCCCGCGCTGATCTGGGACCGCGACGGCCGCGGCCTGCACGACCGGCTCGCGAAGACCGTCGAGGTCCGCCTGTAGCGCCCGTGACACGACGACGAAGGGGGCGCCCGGACCAGGTCCGGGCGCCCCCTTCGTCGTACGAGGAGTCCTAGCGGGTCTTCGGGCCGCCCTTCGGCATCCGCATGCCCTTCGGCATCGGGCCCTTGGGCAGCGGCATGTTGGTCATCAGGTCGCCGAGGGCGCGCAGCCGGTCGTTGGTGACGGTGACCTGCGGGCCGGTCAGCACGCGCGGGTACTTGAGCAGGGTCGTGCGGAGCTTCTTCAGCTCGACCTGGCCCTCACCGGTGCCGACGATCACGTCGTGCACGGGGACGTCCGCGACGATGCGGTTCATCTTCTTCTTCTCGGCGGCCAGCAGGCTCTTCACCCGGTTCGGGTTGCCCTCCGCGACCAGCACGATGCCCGCCTTGCCGACCGCCCGGTGCACCACGTCCTGGCTGCGGTTCATCGCCACCGCCGGAGTCGTGGTCCAGCCCCGGCCGATGTTGTCCAGTACGGCCGCTGCGGCGCCCGGCTGGCCCTCCATCTGCCCGAAGGCGGCCCGCTCGGCCCGGCGGCCGAAGACGATCGCCGTGGCCAGGAACCCGAGCAGCAGGCCCAGGATGCCCAGGTAGTACGGGTGGCCGATCAAGAAGCCGATCGCGAGGAAGACACCGAAGGTGCCGATACCGACAGCCGCGAGCACAAGGCCGATCTTCGTGTCGACCTTGCGGGTCATCTTGTACGTGAGGGCGATCTGCTTCAGTCGCCCTGCGTTCGCGGCGTCCGCCGCGTTTTCCTTCCTCGCCATGCCACGAAGTCTACGTGGCCCCGGGAGCACCCACGACGGCAGTGCCCGCTGGGGAGGAGGCTCAGGAGCGGGCGGCGGCCTGTTCGAGCACGCGCTGCGCCTCGACACGGTCCTTGGCGCGGCGGCGGTCCTCCAGGACGGAGTTCCAGGCGTTACGGCGGGCGGTGCGCTGCCCATGGCTCATGAGCAGGGACTCGACGGCGCGGAGCGCGTCGGTGACGGACGGGATCGCTGTGGCGCGGACGGGCGCGGCCTGCATGATCGGGCTCCCCCTCGTTACGGGTGGGATACGGGGCGTGATACCAGGGTCACTGTTCGGTGTTACCAGGGCGTGACCGGTCGGTCAAACGCCCATGAAGGCTTGGTGCGGAACCCCGGAACGACGGCGCGGCCCCGGCGGCGCCCTCATCAGCGAGGACGGCCGGGACCGCGTAGACTCGGCCATTACTGGCCGGTAGTTCCTTGTGCGTGAATTCACACGCTCGGCTCACACCGCCTGGACGGCGACGAAGGAGCCCCGCTTCTCGACGGCCATCTGGTAGAGGCGCCCCGCGCGGTACGACGACCGCACCAGCGGGCCGGACATCACGCCGGAGAAGCCGATCTGCTCGGCCTCCTCCTTCAGCTCCACGAACTCGTGCGGCTTCACCCAGCGCTCCACCGGGTGGTGGCGCACGGAGGGGCGCAGGTACTGGGTGATGGTGACCAGCTCGCAGCCGGCGTCGTGCAGCTGCTTCAGCGCCTCGCTGACCTCCTCGCGGGTCTCGCCCATGCCGAGGATCAGGTTGGACTTGGTGACCAGGCCGAAGTCGCGGGCCTCGGTGATGACCTTCAGGGAGCGCTCGTAGCGGAAGCCGGGACGGATGCGCTTGAAGATCCGCGGCACCGTCTCCACGTTGTGCGCGAAGACCTCGGGACGGGACTCGAACACCTCGGCGAGCTGCTCCGGGACCGCGTTGAAGTCGGGGGCGAGCAGCTCGACCTTGGTCCGGCCGGCCTCACGGTCCGCGGTCTGGGCGTGGATCTGGCGGACGGTCTCCGCGTACAGCCAGGCGCCGCCGTCCTCCAGGTCGTCGCGGGCGACGCCGGTGATGGTGGCGTAGTTCAGGTCCATGGTGACCACGGACTCGCCCACGCGGCGCGGCTCGTCCCGGTCGAGGGCCTCGGGCTTGCCGGTGTCGATCTGGCAGAAGTCGCAGCGCCGGGTGCACTGGTCGCCGCCGATGAGGAAGGTCGCCTCGCGGTCCTCCCAGCACTCGTAGATGTTCGGGCAGCCGGCTTCCTGGCAGACCGTGTGCAGGCCCTCGCTCTTCACGAGGTTCTGCATCTTCGTGTACTCGGGACCCATTTTCGCCCGGGTCTTGATCCACTCGGGCTTGCGCTCGATGGGGGTCTGGCTGTTGCGGACCTCCAGGCGCAGCATCTTGCGTCCGTCGGGTGCGACTGCGGACACGACCGGCTCCCTGTGACTTCGATTCCTCGGCGTACACCAGGGTACGCCCGTATTAACTGAGCCCTGCCGCTGAGGCCGACCCCGGGGCCGCAGGGCGCGTATCCGGATCAGGCGGAGGCCTTCTCCACGGCGCGCGGCTTGAGGTCCGCGTTCTGCAGCACCTCCCGCAGGTGCCGCTCGACGACCGGCAGGACGTCCTCGACGGTGACGTCCCGGCCCAGCTCTGCGGCGAGCGAGGCGACGCCCGCGTCCCGGATGCCGCAGGGGATGATCCGGTCGAACCACTTGTTGTCCGGGTTCACGTTCAGCGCGAACCCGTGCATCGTGACGCCCTTGGCCACGCGGATGCCGATGGCGGCGATCTTGCGGTCCTCGCGGCGCTGGCCGGCGTTGGAGGGCGCGTACTCGGGGCCGTTGAGCCGGGGGTCGAACTCGTCGTCCGTGAGCCGGGGGTCGAAGTCGAGGGAGAGGCCTCCGAGCGCCGGCCGCTGTTCGACCGGGTCGCCGAGCACCCACACCCCGCTGCGGCCCTCGACCCGGGTGGTCTCCAGGCCGAACTCGGCGCAGGTGCGGATCAGGGCCTCCTCGAGGCGGCGCACATGGGCGACGACGTCCACCGGGCGGGGCAGCTTCTGGATCGGGTAGCCCACGAGCTGGCCGGGGCCGTGCCAGGTGATCTTGCCGCCGCGGTCCACGTCGACGACCGGGGTGCCGTCCAGCGGGCGCTCGCTGTCCTCGGTGCGGCGGCCCGCCGTGTAGACCGGGGGGTGCTCCAGCAGCAGGACGGTGTCCGGGACCTCGTCGGCGAACCGGGCCGCGTGCACCCGGCGCTGCTCGTCCCACGCCTCCTGGTACTCGACGGCGTCCGCGCCGAACCCCATGCGGACGAACCGCAACTCACTCACGGCAAGCGCCTCCCTCAGCGAACCGGTGCCAGGCGCGTGGCGCGCCCACGCCACTGTACGACCGTCCGGCGTACGTCAGCCCGGAGGGCAATCCTCACACGATCGGATGAATCAACGGGGAACTGTGCGATGGTCTGCTCACTCTCCGCTACATTCGCGCCGTCCACGAGGCCATAAGGGCTGCTCACCGGCAGTCCGGGTACTTCCGCAGGGCCGTAAGGCAGGAGAACGCACCCCATATGACGGACCGACCCGCGCAGCGCACCCCCAACCGCCAGCTCGCCGCGCTCATCGCAGAAGCGGGGTTCTCCAACGCCGGTCTGGCCCGTCGCGTCGACCAGCTCGGCCTGGAGCACGGACTCGACCTCCGATACGACAAGACCTCCGTCACCCGCTGGCTGCGCGGCCAGCAGCCCCGGGGGACGACGCCCGCGCTGATCGCCGAGGTGTTCACACGCCGGCTCGGGCGCCGGCTCACGGCCCAGGACCTCGGCCTGGACGCGTGCGCGCCGGTGTACGCCGGGCTCGAGTTCGCGGCCACCCCGGAGGAGGCCGTGGACATCGTCAGCGGGCTGTGGCGCAAGGACTCCGGCAGCCACGCCGAGCTGCGCAGGATCGCCTTCACCCCGGCCGGTCTCGTCGTGCCCAGCCGGGACTGGCTGATCGGCAAGGCCGACGACCGGGTGACCCGCGACCCGGCGCCCCGGGTGCCCGTCCAGGGCCGCCCGGCCGCCGTCACGAGCCGGCTGGAGGCGGTGACCGCCCAGGCCCGGCCGCGCGGCCAGGTCGAACGGGCGCCCGGCCACCGGGTCACCGGCGGCGACATCGCCGCGCTGCGCTCGGTCGCCGACCTGTTCCGCACCCTCGACGACGCCTACGGCGGCGGCCACGCCCGGCAGGCGCTCGTGCGCTACCTGGAACACGAGTGCGAGCCGCTGCTGCGCGGCGCCTACGACGAGCAGACCGGGCGGCGCCTGTTCGCGGCGGCCGCCGACCTCACCCGGCTCACCGGGTGGACCTCGTACGACATCGCCGCGCACGGGCTCGCCCAGCGCTACTTCGTGCAGGCCCTGCGGCTCGCCCAGGCGGCCGGCGACCGGCCCTACGGCTCCTACGTGCTCGTCACCATGAGCCGCCAGGCCGTCTACCTGGGGCACGGCCGGGAGGCCGTGCAACTGGCCCGGGTGGCGCAGCAGGGCGTCGGGACCGGCGCCCCGCCGGTCGTACAGGCGCTGCTGCACGCCGCCGAGGCCCGCGCGCACGGGGTGCTCGGCGAGGTACGGGCGTGCACCGGCGCGCTGGTGCGGGCCGAACGCGCCATGGAGGCGGCCCGGCCCGGCGACGAGGTGCCGCACTGGGCCCGGTTCTTCGACGAGGCACAGCTCGCCGACGAGTTCGGGCACTGCCACCGCGATCTCCAGCAGTTCCGGGCGGCGGCGCAGCACGCCGAGCGCTCCCTGCAGCTGCGCGCCCCCGGCTACGCCCGCAGCCGCCTGTTCTGCCGGGTGGTGCTCGCCAGCGCGCGGCTCGGCCTCGGCGAGCTCGACCAGGCGTGCGCGCTGGCGGCGGAGGCCGCCGGGCAGGCGGCCCAGATGCGGTCCGTGCGCGCCGTCGAGTACGTCAGGGACTTCGAGCGGCGCCTGGAACCGTACAAGGACGCGGCTCCCGCGCGGGGCTACCGCGAGAAGGTCGCCGCGCTCGGCTAGGGCCTGTCCGGCGATCCGCGTCGCGGGCCCGGCGGGAATCGTCGGGCGGGGCCCGGGGCCCGTCGCGGGAGCGGCCTCGTCGCCCGGAGGGCGGCCGCGTGCCGGGCGCCGCGCGGCGGAGGCCGCTTCCGCAGCGGGCCTGGGGCCCGTCCGCGGACCATGCCGGACGGGCCCGGTCCGCGGCGGCTCAGGCGGCCCTCGGCAGGGTGGGCGCGGGTTCGGACCGGTTCACCGACCCCGCGGCCCCGAGGTCCGCGAGGACGGCCGCCGCCGCCCGGTGTGCCGAGTGCAGGGCGCCCTGGACGGTGCTGGTGTCCCGGTGGTCGCCGCAGACGTAGAGGCCGGCCAGCAGCCGTACCGGGCGGCGCAGGTCGTGCGGGGGACGCATGGCGGGCACCGCCTCCGGGGTGTGGTGCACGGCCAGCGTCTCCCAGCGCCGCGTCGAGGTGCCGTACAGCCGGGACAGGTGGATGCGCACGGCCGTGTCGATCCCGTCGGGCGGGGCGCCCAGCACGGTCGAGGAGATCAGCACCCGGCCGGCCGGCGCCCGGCTCGGGTCGACGTTGCTGAGCACCGCCGTGTGCGCGACCGGTCCGCCGCGGTCGGCGTCCAGCAGCAGCGAGGTGCCGGTCGCGAAGGCCGGCGCCGGGTCGTCCGTGGTGTGGTGCACGACCGTCACCGGGTGGAAGTCCGGCACCCTGAGGCCCGGCAGCAGCTCCGCCGCGGCCCGCGCATCGGTCGCCAGCAGCACCGCGCGGCACCGGATCTCGCCGTGCTCGGCGGTGGTCACCGAGGTGGTGGAGACCGAGGTGACCCGCACCCCGGTGCGCACGGTGCCGGGCGGCAGCGTCCCGGCCAGCAGCTCGGGCAGCGCCTCGGCGCCGCCCTCCGGCACGCACAGCCGGCCGCTCGCGAAGGCGCGCAGCGCCAGATCCGCGCACCGGCTGGACGTGGTCAGCTCCGGGTCGCACAGCAGCGCGGCGAGCAGCGGACGCAGGAAGCCCTCGATCGTGCGGGCCGGTACGCCCCGGGCCGCGAGCGCCTGCGCGGCGGGCAGCTCGGGCCGGGAGAGCAGGCGTTCGACCGGGGTGGCGGCGATCCGGCCCAGCGCGGTGCCGAGGCGGGCCTGGTCGACGGCGCCGCCGACCGGCGCGCCGGCCCGGCCGGGTGAGGCCGCCGGGCCGCGAGGGGCGCTTGCCAGGGCGCGCACCACATGAAGTGCGCCCCTTGCGCTCCCCGCAGCCGCCGGGGCGCCCGCGCGGTGCGTGCGCCCGTCACGATGCAGCAGCACGCCCGGCGCGAACCGGCGCAGGGCGAGCGCACCGAGCCCCGGGGTCAGGCGGAGTTCGGGGTAGGACGTGGACAGCAGCTGTCCGACGCGGTCGAGCCGGAAGCCGTCGACCTTCTCGGTCGACATACGGCCGCCCGCACAAGGGGCGGCCTCCAGGACTGCGGTGGTTACTCCTGCGCTGGCGAGCCGGTGAGCCGCCGAGAGTCCGGCGATCCCGGCTCCCACGATGACGACGTCCACCTGGTACGCGGGCTCAAGCACGAGGCCCCTCCTGTGGTTGCGCGGCCGGTGGAGACGTCATGCCCCCAACAGGCTCCGGGGATACCCGAGTTCGGCTTGAGGTTAGGTCCCGGACCGGTCAGTGGTAGTCCGCGCATCGACAGGGCACGGTCGCACGGCGGTCGCATTCGGTCACAAGAGAACTCACCAGATCACAGGAGGACGCAGGAGACGCCGGCGGGGCCCCCTGGGGACCGGTCAGGCCGCGCGGATCGCGTCCTCGATGCCCGGGAACGCGAACGTGAACCCCGACTCCAGCAGCCGCTTCGGCAGCACCCGCTGACTGCCCAGCACGTCGCCGGCCATCTCGCCCAGCGCCGCCCGCAGCACCGGCTCCGGCACCGCGAACAGCGTCGGCCGGTGCAGCACCCGCCCCATCGCCTCCGTGACCTCACGGTTCGTCAGCGGCTGCGGGGCGGTCAGGTTGTACGGCCCGGACGCGCCGTCGTCGTCGATGAGGTGCCGGATCGCGGCGACCTCGTCGTGCAGCGCGATGTACGACCAGTACTGCCGTCCGCTCCCCAGGCGTCCCCCCAGCCCCGCCTTGAACAGCGGGAACAGCCGCCCCCAGGCTCCGCCGCCGCGCGCGACCACCAGACCCGTGCGCAGGAACACCGTGCGCACCCCCGCCTCCCGCACGGGCGCGGCCGCCTCCTCCCACTCCACGCACAGAGAGGGCAGGAACCCGTCCCCGGGCGGCGCGTCCTCGTCCACCGCGCGGTCGCCGGTGTCGCCGTAGATGCCCATCGCGCTGCCGCTCACATAGACCCGCGGCGGGGTGTCCAGCGAGGCCACCGCCTCCGCCAGCGCGGCCGTGCCGAGCACCCGGCTGTCCCGGATCAGCCGCTTGTACTCCGGGGTCCAGCGCCGGTCGCCGATCCCCGCCCCGGCGAGATTGACCACGGCGTCGCAGCCGGCCAGTCCGGCCGCGTCCACCTGCTGCCGCTCCGGGTCCCAGCGGACCTCGCCTTCGTCCCGGGGCGCACGCCGCACCAGACGCACCACCTCGTGCCCGTCCGCGGTCAGGGACCGCACCAGGGCGCTGCCGATGAGACCGGACGCACCGGCCACCGCGATTCGCGAACGTTCCATGCGCCCATCCTTCCCCGCCGGAGCCGTCCTTCTCCGGCCTGCTTAAGGTGATCTCCATGCCGTCCATACGCATCGCCCGGCCCGCCGACGAGGAGGAGCTGGCCCTCCTCGACCGGGCCGCCTGGTCCCCGCTGCACGCCGTACTGCCCGCGCCGCGGCCGCCGTACCCGCCCTTCTTCGACGAGCGCCACCAGCCGGGGGACTACCTCGTCGCCGAACTGGACGGGCGCGTCGCCGGCTACATCCGCCTCGCCCTGCCCACCGCGCTGGCCGCCAACGCGCACGTCCGCCAGATCCAGGGTCTGGTCGTCTCCGACGAGGCCCGGGGCAGGGGCGTCGGCGGCGCGCTGGTCCGGGCCGCCGTCGAGGAGGCGCGGGCGCGCGGCGCGCGGCGCCTCACCCTGCGCGTGCTCGGGCACAACACCCCGGCCCGGCGGCTCTACGAGTCCCAGGGCTTCGCGGTCGAGGGCGTGCTGCCCGGGGAGTGGCTGATCGAGGGCGCGTTCGTCGACGACGTGCTCATGGGACGCGCACTCTGAGGGCCCTGCCCCCGCGCCGCCCGCGGGCGGCGCCCGGCAGGCGCGGCCCGCGCGCTACGACGTGACGAGGCGGCCGGTGCCGACCGGCGCCGTCGCCGTGGCCGCGCGCGAGGCGTCGCCCGCCACCTCGTCCGCCGTCAGCGCGTACCCCGTCTCGGCGTCCGAGGTGGACCGGGCGAAGACCACGCCGAGCACCCGGCCGTCGGCCGACAGCAGCGGGCCGCCGGAGTTGCCCGGCCGGACCGTGGAGCGGATCGAGTAGATCTCCCGGGTGACCGTACGGGTGCCGTAGATGTTCTGGCCCCGCGCCTGCACCCGGTTCGCCACCGTGGCCGCCTGCAGGTCCAGGCCGCCGTCCTGCGGATAGCCGGCGACCACGGCCGGGTCGCCGCGCACCGCGCCGTGGTCGAGCCGCAGCACCGGGGCACGCAGCCGGGGCACGTACAGCACCGCCAGGTCCCGGTCCGGGTCGAACAGCACCACCCGCGCCAGGTAGGCCGGCCCGACCCCGCCCACCCGGACGCTCGGGTGGTCGATGCCCGCCACCACGTGCGCGTTGGTCATCACGTGCCGCGCCGCGTACACGAAGCCGCTGCCCTCCCGGCCCTCGGCGCCGGCCGCACCCTCGATCTTCACCGAGCTGCGCCTGGCCGCGTTCGCCGCCGCGGGCGTGACGCTGTCGCCGGTGGGCCGGGTGACCTGGGCCGTCGACTCGTTCTCGAACGGGTTGAAGACCTGCGGGAAGCCCGCCTCGGTCAGCGCGGAGGTGGCCCGTGAGAACCACGCCGGGGTGGTGTCCGGCATCGTCCGCTGCACCGCGCCCAGCACCGCCGAGTCACGGATCGCCGTCGTCACGGTCTGCGAGGAGGAGGCGCCCAGCACGCTCGCCGCGACCCAGGCCACGATCAGCACGGCGGCCGAGTTGGCCGCCGCGCCCCCGAGCCCGTCCGCCACCCGCAACGGTCCCCGGCCCTCCCGGTCCAGCTCGCGCCGCAGTCGCAGCGCCGGCCGGCCCGCCAGCTCGTGCCCCACCACCCCCGGCACCAGCACGGTCAGCACCGCGAGCACGGTCGCCGTCGCGGAGCCGCGCGCCGCGAGCCCGGTCACCCAGGGCAGCATCCACACCCCGACCGCCGCACCGCCCACGAACCCGGCCAGGGACAGGCAGCCGGCCAGCAGACCGCGCCGGTAACCGGACGCCGCGTAGACGACGACCACCAGCGCTAGCACCAGGTCGAGCAGGTCCACGGAGCCGCCTTTCTCTCGGACCCCCTGAGATACGGGCCGGGCGGCCCCGATGACCGGTCCCGCGCGGGTGAGCGGCCATCCGGACCGCGAACCGGTCACGTTGTGCGTATATCCCCGGAAACGGCCTGGACAAGGACGATGGTTCCACCAGGTGGCACACCCCACATCGCGAGCACGGCGGAGCGAGCCGACAGTGGGACCATGCGCGTCCCGCCAAGGGCGCCGGGAACACGCGGACGGCGGACCGCCCGCGTCCCCGGCGCCGTACCCGTGCTGCTCGGCTGCCTGCCCGGCCTGCTGGCCGTCCTGGCGCTGGCCCTGTGCGCCCGGGGCGTGGAGGGCGCCGTCCCGCTCCGCCCGCCCCACCCCGGCGCGGATCCGGAGACCACGGCCCACCACGCCCCCCGGCCGCACATCCTGCCCCGCTCCGTCTGGCTGGACGCGGCCACCGCCCCGCACAGCCAGCCGCCCCCGCGCTACGACGACAAGGTGGTCGCCGTCTTCGTCCACCACACCGACTCGCCCAACCGGTACGACTGCGCCGACGCGCCCCGCATCATCCGCGGCCTGTACGCCGGGCAGACCGGCGACCGCCGCTGGGACGACATCGGCTACAACTTCCTCGTCGACCGCTGCGGCACCATCTACGAAGGCCGCGCCGGAGGAGTGGACCGGCCCGTCACCGGCGCCCACACCCAGGGCTTCAACCACCGCACCGCCGGTGTCGCCGCCCTCGGCAGCTTCACCGAGGGCGAGCCCGTCCCGCGGGCCATGACCGACGCGATCGCCGCCCTCGCCGCCTGGAAGCTCGGCCTCGCCGACGTCGACCCGCGCGGCCGGGCCCGGCTGGTGTCCAGCAACGGGGGCAGCCGCTTCAAGGCCGGCACCGCCGCCACCCTGCCCGCGGTGGCCGGCCACGACGAGGGCTTCATGACGAACTGCCCCGGCGCCGCCCTGACCGCCCGGCTGCCGGAGATCAGGCGGACGGCGGCCCGGCTCCAGGGCCGGCCGCCCACAGCGAGGCCACAGCAGACCCGAGGCCCGCTCAGCGGCCCAGGTCCTGAAGCCGGCCACGAGGCGCCCGGTGCGGAGCGGGACGACGGGCCGGGCACGGCGCGGGACGAGCGGAGGCGGCGACCATGAGCGGCAGCGGGCGACCCGAACGACAAGCCGACCGGACCCGGGCGGCACGCCGGACCTGGGCGGCGGTGTGCGCGGCCGCGGCCGTCGTCCTCGGCCCGGCCGCCGCCACCGCGTCCGCCCTCGGCCAGGCCAACGCCGCGCCCCCGCACCACCCGGACAGGGCCGGCACGGGGGCCTGGCCGCCGGCGGACACCGCCCGCAGGCGCACGGGCCCGGTGCCGCCCGCGTCCGGCACGGCTACTCCCTGAAGCGCTCCCACAGGCGGGGATAGCGCTCGGCGAGCACCCGCTCGTTCTCGAACGGGATCGGGGTGCCCTCCGGCTCGGCCGGCGCCGGGGCGATGCCCAGGTCCGGGGCGACGGTGCCGGTGAGCTGCTCGTACGCCTCGTCCGCCGCGTAGCCCAGCTCCTCGCCGTCGCCGTCGATCTCCTCGTCGAAGTCCCCGAGCAGGTCGGCCAGGGCGTCCGGGTCGTGCAGGGCGCCCTCGAAGACCTCCCGGCCCTGGCCGATCAGCCAGCAGCGGAAGTAGTCGAACGCGTCGTCGCTGGCCCCGTCCAGCAGGACCCAGGCAGCGCCCCACAGGTCCCAGTGGTAGGCCCGGTTGTAGCGGGCCTCGAAGTGACGGGCGAAGTCGAGGACCAGCTCCGGGTCGAACTGGAGCAGCCGTTCCACGAGCAGGTCGGCCTGTTCCTCGGGGTCGCCCTCGGCCGCCTCCCGGGTCGCGTCGATCAGCTCCCAGAACTCCGTCTCGTCCATCACGCCACCAGCATCGGGCCTGCGCCGGTGGGGCGCACGCGGAGTGCGGCGGATCGTTATCCCCCGTCCCCGTCCCCGTCCCCGTCCCCGTCCCCGTCCCCGTCCCCGTCCCCGTCCCCGCGCCCGTAGCGCGCGGCGAGCCGGGCCGCGTCCGCCGCGAACCGCTCCCGCAGGCCCGCCGGCGCCAGCACCTCCGCCTCCGGCCCCAGCGCCGTGAGCTGCCCGTGCGCGACGTCCTCCGACTCCACCGGCACGGTCACCGTCACCCACCCCTCGCCGTCCGGCTCGCCCGCGCTCGCGAGCGCCTCGCGCGCGGCGAGCGGGTCCACGGCGTACGGCAGTCTGCGCGCGCCCCGCGGGGACAGCCGCACGACGACCCCGGCGCGCAGCAGCGACCGGGCGAACCGCTCCACCTGCCCGGCCCAGAACGCGGCGAGATCGAAGTCCGCGACCCGCTCGAAGCGCTCCTCGAGGGCGTCGACCGCGCTGAACCGGTCGATGCGGTACGTCCGGAAGACACCGCCGTCCGCCACCCGCGCGCACAGGTACCAGACGCCGGCCTTCAGCACGAGCCCGTACGGCTCCAGTTCCCGCTCCACCGACCCCTCCCCGCGCCGGTACACGGCGCCGATCCGGCGGTCGGCCCACACCGCCTCGGCGATCACCGGCAGCAGCCCCGGCGTCTCCGGCTCGCGGAACCAGGCGGGCGCGTCCAGGTGGAAGCGCCGGGCGGCGCTGTCCGGGGCGTCGCGCAGGGAGGGCAGCAGCGCGGCGGAGACCTTCAGCCGGGCGGCGCCTGCGGCGTCCTGCAGGCCCATCTCCCGCAGCGCTCCCGGCACCCCGCTCAGGAACAGCGCCTCGGCCTCGGTGCGCGCCAGCCCCGTCAGCCGCGTCCGGTAGCCGTCGATCAGCCGGTAGCCGCCGGCCCGCCCCCGGTCCGCGTACACCGGCACGCCCGCCTCGGACAGCGCCTGCGCGTCCCGGGTGACCGTCCGCTCCGACACCTCCAGCTCCCGCGCCAGTTCGGCGGCGGTCATGGACGGCCGGGACTGCAGGAGGAGCACCATCTTGATGAGGCGGGCGGCGCGCATGGGTTCATGATGCCGGGACCCACTGACACGACAAGGGGCACGGCGGTCGCCGTGCCCCTTGTCAGGAATCGGTGGGAGCCAGTTGCCTACAGCCCGTACTTCTCCCGGGCCTCCTTCACCGCGCTCGCCTTGACCTCGCCGCGCTTGGCGAGCTGGGCGAGCGCCGCGACGACGATCGACCGGGCGTCGACGCCGAAGTGGCGGCGGGCCGCCTCACGGGTGTCGGAGAGGCCGAAGCCGTCCGCGCCCAGCGAGGACCAGTCCTGCTCGACCCACTGCGCGATCTGGTCCGGGACCTGGCGCATGTAGTCCGAGACGGCCAGCACCGGGCCCTCGGCGCCCTGGAGCGCCTGCCGTACGTACGGCACCCGCTCCTCGCCGCGCAGCAGGGCCGCGTCGGCGTCGAGCGCGTCGCGGCGCAGCTCGCCCCAGGAGGTCGCGGACCACACGTCGGCGGCCACGCCCCACTCCTCGGCCAGCAGCTTCTGCGCCTCGAGGGTCCAGTGGATCGCCGTGCCCGAGCCGAGAAGCTGGATGCGCGGCGCGTTGGCCGGGGCGGTCACACCCGCCGTCTCCGCCGTGTTGAAGCGGTACAGGCCCTTGACGATGCCCTCGTCGACGCCGGGCCCGGCCGGCTTGGCCGGCTGGGGCAGCGGCTCGTTGTAGACGGTGAGGTAGTAGAAGACGTTCTGGTCCTCGCCCGGCTTGGCCTCGCCGTACATCCGGCGCAGACCCTCGCGGACGATCACCGCGATCTCGTAGGCGAAGGCCGGGTCGTAGCTGAGCGCGGCCGGGTTGGTGGCCGCGATCACCGGGGAGTGGCCGTCGGCGTGCTGCAGGCCCTCGCCGGTCAGCGTGGTGCGGCCCGCCGTGGCCCCGACCAGGAAGCCGCGGCCGAGCTGGTCGCCGAGCTGCCACATCTGGTCGGCGGTGCGCTGCCAGCCGAACATCGAGTAGAAGATGTAGAACGGGATCATCGCCTCGCCGTGCGTCGCGTACGCGGTGGACGCGGCGATGAAGTCGGCCATCGAACCGGCCTCGGTGATCCCCTCGTTGAGGATCTGGCCGTTCTTGGCCTCCTTGTAGTACATGAGCTGGTCGCGGTCGACCGGCTCGTACGTCTGGCCCTTGGGGGAGTAGATGCCCAGGGACGGGAACAGCGACTCCATGCCGAAGGTGCGCGCCTCGTCCGGGACGATCGGCACCCAGCGCTTACCGGTCTCCTTGTCGCGGACCAGGTCCTTGACCAGACGGACGAACGCCATGGTGGTGGCGACGTTCTGGGAGCCGGAGCCCTTGTCGAAGGCGGCGAACGCCTTGTCGGCGGGGGCGGGCAGCGGGGCCGGCGGGTGGACGCGGCGGGCCGGGGCGGGACCGCCGAGGGCCGCGCGGCGCTCCTGGAGGTAGCGGACCTCGGGGGAGTCGGCGCCCGGGTGGCCGTAGGGGACGACGCCGTCGGTGAAGTCGCTGTCCTTGATCGGCAGGTCGAGCAGGTCGCGCATCGTCTTGAACTCGTCCACCGACAGCTTCTTCATCTGGTGGTTGGCGTTCTTCGACGCGAAGCCCTCGCCGAGGGTGTGGCCCTTGACCGTCTGGGCCAGGATCACGGTCGGCGCGCCCTTGTGCTCGACGGCCGCCTTGTACGCGGCGTAGACCTTGCGGGCCTCGTGACCGCCGCGCGAGAGGTGGAAGCACTCGAGGATCTTGTCGTCGCTCAGCAGCTTCGCCATCTCCGCCAGCGCCGGGTCGGCGCCGAAGAAGTCCTGGCGGATGTAGGCGGCGTCGCGGGTCTGGTACGTCTGGACCTGCGCGTCCGGCACCTGGCGCAGCCGGCGTACCAGCGCCCCGGTGGTGTCGAGGGCGAACAGCTCGTCCCAGGCCGAGCCCCACAGCGTCTTGACGACGTTCCAGCCGGCGCCGCGGAACTGGGCCTCCAGCTCCTGCACGATCTTGAAGTTGGCGCGGACCGGGCCGTCGAGGCGCTGCAGGTTGCAGTTGATGACGAAGGTGAGGTTGTCCAGTTCCTCACGGGCGGCCAGCGCGAGCGCGGCCGTCGACTCGGGCTCGTCCATCTCGCCGTCGCCCAGGAAGGCCCAGACGTGGGAGGCGGAGACGTCCTTGACGCCGCGGTTGGTGAGGTAGCGGTTGAAGCGCGCCTGGTAGATGGCGGAGAGCGGGCCGAGGCCCATCGACACCGTCGGGAACTCCCACAGCCAGGGCAGCCGGCGCGGGTGCGGGTAGGAGGGCAGGCCGTTGCCGCCGGCCTCCTGGCGGAAGTTGTCCAGGTGCGCCTCGTCCAGCCGGCCGTCGAGGAAGGCGCGGGCGTAGATGCCGGGGGAGGCGTGGCCCTGGATGTAGAGCTGGTCGCCGGAGCCGTCCTGCTCCTTGCCGCGGAAGAAGTGGTTGAAGCCGGTCTCGTAGAGCCAGGCCGCGGAGGCGAAGGTGGCGATGTGGCCGCCGACGCCGTGCTTCGCGCCGCGGGTCACCATGGCGGCCGCGTTCCAGCGGTTCCAGGCGGTGATCCGGGCCTCCATCTCCGGGTCGCCGGGCAGGGCCGGCTCGGCGGAGGTGGGGATGGTGTTGACGTAGTCCGTCTCGAGCAGCTTCGGCAGCGCGACGCCGCCCGCCTCGGCACGCTCCAGCGTGCGCCGCATCAGGTAGGCGGCGCGGTGCGGCCCGGCCTCCCTTGCCACGGCGTCCAGGGAGGCCTGCCATTCGGCGGTCTCCTCCGGGTCGCGGTCCGGGAGCTGGTCGAGCGCGCTCGGCTGGATGGCGTTGGGGTCGGTCATGTCGCCGCCTTCCTCAGTCGAAGGGGGTTCCCTCATCGTTAAGGGTTCGGGGTTGCCCTTGGTCTTTGGCAGGACAGGGCAGGCGGACCTCGGTGGAGGTCCGCCCGAGACTCTAACTCCGTGATCGATGATCGATCAAAGGGGTGAAGGGGAAAACTTCTCGATATCGAGA
Organism: Streptomyces sp. NPDC056580; assembly: GCF_042793175.1. NCBI lineage: Bacteria > Bacillati > Actinomycetota > Actinomycetes > Kitasatosporales > Streptomycetaceae > Streptomyces > Streptomyces sp. NPDC056580. The sequence goes on from NZ_JBHTVE010000002.1 coordinate 537,311, forward strand.
AAGTCGGCACCGGGTGCCTCGCGCAAGGGCACCGAGTGTCGGGGCCGGCAGGGGGTTTTCGCAGGTGGGGCGGCGTTTTGAGCGGGGGTGCGCTCTACTGCGTCAGGCGCGCGGGGCGCAGCCCAGGACGTGGGCCTTGACCAGCTCCGGGATGCGGGGATCGCGGCGCTTGAACGCCTGCACCAGCTCCTCGTGCTCCTCGGCGTAGCTCTGCTGGACCGTACCCAGCCAGCGGATCGACAGCGCCGTGAACACCTCGATGCCCAAGCCCTCCCAGGTGTGCAGCAGCACCGAGTTGTCCGCCGCGCGCACCAGCTCCCGGTGGAAGCCGACCGTGTGGCGCACCTGGGCGGTGCCGTCGGCCGCGCGGTCCGCCTCGTACAGGGCGGTGACGTGCGGTTCCAGGGCCGAGCAGTCCTCGGCGAGGCGGTCGGCGGCCAGCTCGGCCGCGATGGCCTCCAGACCGGCCCGGACGGGGTAGCTCTCCTCCAGGTCGGCGGCGGTGAGGCTGCGGACCCTGACGCCCTTGTTGGGCGCCGACTCGATCAGGCGGAGGGACTCCAGCTCGCGCAGCGCCTCGCGCACCGGCGTCTGGCTGACCTCCAGCTCGGTCGCGATCCGCCGCTCCACGATGCGCTCGCCCGGCTGCCAGCGACCGCTCACGATCCCCTCCACGATGTGCTCGCGGATCTGTTCGCGCAGCGAGTGGACGACGGGCGCGGTCATGGGGGCTCCTCCCAGGGGCTGACGATTAGACAATACGGCGGGTGCGCGCCGCGCAGAGGGCGCGCGGGGGTGCTTTGACGCAGGTGAGACGAGGCTTACACGGTGCGCACCCCGACAAACGCGAACACCCCGCCCGGATTGCTCCGGACGGGGTGCCGCACTGCCTGATCTGGGACGTCAGAGGCCGAGCTCGACCTCGAACTCGCCCGCCTCCAGGATCGCCTTGACCGCCGTCAGGTAGCGGGCGGCGTCGGCGCCGTCCACCAGGCGGTGGTCGTAGGAGAGGGTCAGGTAGGTCATGTCGCGGACGCCGATGACCGTGCCCTCCTCGGTCTCGATGACGGCCGGACGCTTGACCGTGGCACCGATGCCGAGGATCGCGACCTGGTTCGGCGGCACGATGATCGTGTCGAACAGCGCGCCGCGCGAGCCGGTGTTGCTGATGGTGAAGGTCGCGCCGGACAGCTCGTCCGGGGTGATCTTGTTGGCGCGGACCTTGCCCGCCAGGTCGGCCGTGGCCTTGGCGATGCCCGCGATGTTCAGGTCGCCGGCGCCCTTGATGACCGGGGTCATCAGGCCCTTCTCGGAGTCCACCGCGATTCCGATGTTCTCGGAGTCGAAGTAGGTGATGGTGCCCTCGGCCTCGTTGATCCGGGCGTTGATGACCGGGTGGGCCTTCAGCGCCTGGGCGGCGGCCTTGACGAAGAACGGCATCGGGGAGAGCTTGACGCCCTCGCGGGCGGCGAAGGAGTCCTTCGCCTTGCCGCGCAGCTTCATCAGACGGGTGACGTCCACCTCGACGACCGAGGAGAGCTGGGCCTGCTCGTGCAGGGCCTTGACCATGTTGTCGCCGATGACCTTGCGGATGCGGGGCATCTTGACGGTCTGGCCGCGCAGCGGGGAGACCTCGAGCGCCGGGGCCTTCTTCGCGGCGGCCGGGGCGGCGGCGGGAGCCGGCGCGGCGGCGGCCTTCGCGGCCTCGGCGGCGGCGAGGACGTCCTGCTTGCGGATGCGGCCGCCGACGCCGGTGCCCTTGACGGTGGCCAGGTCGACGCCGTTCTCGGCGGCGAGCTTGCGCACCAGCGGGGTGACGTACGCGCCCTCGTCGGTCGCCTGGGTGGCGGTCGGCGAGGTGGGCGCGGCCGCCGGGGTGACCGGAGCCGGGGCCGGGGCGGCCGGCGCGGGGGCCGCGGGCTGAGCCGGTGCCGCGGGCTGGGCCGGGGCGGCGGGCTGGGCCGGGGCCGGGGCGGGAGCCGGAGCGGCGGGAGCGGCCGGGGCCGGAGCCGGGGCGGCCGGAGCAGCGGCGGCGGGCGCCGGGGCGGCCGGAGCCGGAGCGGCGGCCGGGGCGGCACCCGGGGCGCCGATGACGGCGAGCTTGGCGCCGACCTCGGCGGTCTCGTCCTCGTTCACCACGATCTCGAGCAGCACGCCGGAGGCGGGCGCCGGGATCTCGGTGTCGACCTTGTCCGTGGAGACCTCGAGCAGCGGCTCGTCGGCCTCGACGGAGTCGCCGACCGACTTCAGCCAGCGGGTGACGGTGCCCTCGGTGACGGACTCGCCGAGCGCGGGCAGGACCACGTCGGTGCCCTCGGCGGAACCGCCGCCGGAGGCCGCCTCGGCGGTCGGGGCCGGGGCGGGGGCCGCCTGCTCGGTGGACGGGGCGGCCTGCGGAGCGGGCTCGGGCTCGGCGGCCGGAGCGGGCTCGGCGGCCGGGGCCGGGGCGGCCGCGGGGGCGCCGGAGCCGTCGTCGATGACGGCCAGCTCGGCGCCGACCTCCACGGTCTCGTCCTCGGCGACCTTGATGGAGGCCAGCACGCCGGCGGCGGGGGAGGGGATCTCGGTGTCGACCTTGTCGGTCGAGACCTCGAGCAGCGGCTCGTCGGCCTCGACACGCTCGCCCTCGGCCTTCAGCCAGCGGGTGACAGTGCCCTCGGTGACGCTCTCACCGAGCGCCGGAAGGGTTACGGAAACCGCCATGGTTTCGGTTGCTCCTAACGAATTGCGGAAAGTCTGTGTCGTCGCGCCCGTTGACCGAAGGGTCAGTCGTGGGAGTGCAGCGGCTTGCCGGCCAGCGCCAGGTGCGCCTCGCCGAGAGCCTCGTTCTGCGTCGGGTGGGCGTGGATGAGCTGGGCGACCTCGGCCGGCAGCGCCTCCCAGTTGTAGATCAGCTGGGCCTCGCCGACCTGCTCACCCATGCGGTCGCCGACCATGTGGACGCCGACCACGGCACCGTCCTTCACCTGGACGAGCTTGATCTCGCCCGCGGTGTTGAGGATCTTGCTCTTTCCGTTGCCCGCCAGGTTGTACTTCAGAGCGACGACCTTGTCCGCGCCGTAGATCTCCTTGGCCTTGGCCTCGGTGATGCCGACGGAGGCGACCTCCGGGTGGCAGTACGTCACCCGCGGGACACCGTCGTAGTCGATCGGGACGGTCTTCAGACCGGCCAGACGCTCCGCCACCAGGATGCCCTCGGCGAAGCCGACGTGCGCGAGCTGGAGCGTCGGGACCAGGTCACCGACGGCGGAGATGGTCGGGACGTTGGTGCGCATGTACTCGTCGACCAGGACGTAGCCGCGGTCCATGGCGACACCCTGCTCCTCGTAGCCGAGGCCCTGGGAGACCGGGCCGCGGCCGACGGCGACGAGCAGGACCTCGGCCTCGAACTCCTTGCCGTCGGCGAGGCTGACCTTCACGCCGTCCTGGGTGTACTCGGCCTTCTGGAAGAAGGTGCCCAGGTTGAACTTGATGCCGCGCTTGCGGAACGCGCGCTCCAGCAGCTTGGAGCTGTTCTCGTCCTCCACCGGGACGAGGTGCTTCAGGCCCTCGACGACCGTGACGTCGGCGCCGAAGGACTTCCACGCCGAGGCGAACTCGACGCCGATGACACCGCCGCCCAGGATGATCGCGGACTTCGGCACGCGGTCCAGGACGAGGGCGTGGTCGGAGGAGATGATCCGGTCGCCGTCGATCTCCAGGCCCGGCAGCGACTTCGGCACGGAGCCGGTCGCCAGCAGGACGTGACGGCCCTGGATCCGCTGACCGTTCACGTCGACGGAGGTGGGGGAGGACAGCCGGCCCTCACCCTCGATGTACGTCACCTTGCGGGAGGCGACGAGACCCTGCAGGCCCTTGTACAGGCCGGAGATGACGCCGTCCTTGTACTTGTGGACGCCGGCGATGTCGATGCCCTCGAAAGTGGCCTTGACGCCGAACTGCGCGCTCTCGCGGGCCTGGTCGGCGACCTCGCCCGCGTGCAGCAGGGCCTTGGTGGGGATGCAACCCCGGTGCAGGCAGGTGCCGCCGACCTTGTCCTTCTCGATCAGGGCGACGTCCAGGCCCAGCTGCGCCCCGCGCAGGGCCGCGGCGTAACCACCGCTACCACCGCCGAGGATCACTAGGTCGAAAACGGTGCTGGCGTCGTTCGCCACGTCACGTCCTCCATGCATGTGCGCCTTGCGCCGATCTCCGATGACCGGCGGGCGGCTGGTGTCCGGCCGCTTGATGCTTCGGCCCTTCGGTGGGGGCCCTGTCCTGCCGGGCTCCATCTTTGCACTTGTTCGAGGCGGACGAGACGCGGGGCCTGAGTGTGAGACACCCCACGTACTTCCGCAAACGCGGGCGCGCGGGGGCGCGGACGCGGGGACCGCGCGAACGGTCCCCGCGCTCCCGGGGCCGCCCGGCGAGGGGGCGGCCCGGGCTACCGGGCGGTCATCAGCCCAGGTCACCCGCCGCGGTCAGCTCGGCCAGCCGCACCAGCGTGCGGACGGCGGAGCCGGTGCCGCCCTTCGGCGTGTAGCCGAACGGGCCGCCCTCGTTGAACGCGGGGCCCGCGATGTCGAGGTGCGCCCAGGTGATCCCCTCGCCCACGAACTCGCGCAGGAAGAGGCCGGCGACCAGTCCGCCGCCCATGCGCTCGCCCATGTTGGCGATGTCGGCGACGGAGGAGTCCATGCCCTTGCGCAGGTGCTCGGGCAGCGGCATCGGCCACGCGGGCTCGCCGACCTCCTCGGCCGCCTCGTGCACCGCGGAGCGGAACGCCTCGTCGTTGGACATGACGCCGAAGGTGCGGCTGCCCAGCGCCAGCACCATCGCGCCGGTCAGCGTGGCGACGTCGACGATCGCGTCGGGTGCCTCCTGGGAGGCCGCCCACAGCGCGTCGGCGAGCACCAGCCGGCCCTCGGCGTCGGTGTTGAGCACCTCGACCGTCTTGCCGCTGTACATGCGCAGCACGTCGCCCGGGCGGACGGCGGTGCCCGACGGCATGTTCTCGGCCAGCGCCAGCCAGCCGGTCACGTTGACCCTGAGGCCCAGCCGGGCGGCGGTGACGACGGCGGCGAACACGGCGGCGGCGCCGCTCATGTCGCACTTCATCGTCTCGTTGTGGCCGGCCGGCTTCAGCGAGATGCCGCCCGAGTCGTAGGTGATGCCCTTGCCGACGAGGGCGAGGTGCTTGTCCGCCTTGGGGTGCGAGTACGACAGCTTGACCAGCCGCGGGGCCGCCGCCGAGCCGCCGCCGACGCCCAGGATGCCGCCGTAGCCGCCCTTGACCAGAGCCTTCTCGTCGAGCACCTGCACCTTGAGGCCGTGCTCCTTGGCCGCGCCCTGCGCGATGGCGGCGAAGGCCTGCGGGGTGAGGTCGTTCGGCGGCATGTTGATCAGGTCGCGGGCGCGGTTCAGCTCCTCGGAGACCGCGGCGGCCCGGGCCACGGCGCCCTTGTGGGCGGCGTCGCGCGGCTTGCCGCCGAGCACCGTGGCCTCGGCCAGCGGCGCCTTGCCGTTCTTGGCCTGCGCGTCCTTGGCGCTCTCCTTGTACGTGTCGAAGGAGTACGCGCCGAGCAGCACGCCCTCGCCGATCGCGCCGATGGCGCCGGGACCGTCGACGGGCAGCGCGAACGCGGCCTTGCGCGTCCCGTTGAGGGCACGGGCGGCCACACCGGCGGCCTTGCGCAGGGCCTCGGCGTCGTAACCGGCGTCCTTCTCGGGCTCCGTGCCCAGGCCCACCGCCACCACGAGGGGCGCCTTGAAGCCGCCCGGGGCGGGCAGCTTCGTCAGCTCGCCCTCGGCACCGGAGGCGCCGAGGGTCTCCAGGACGCCGGCCAGCTTGCCGTCGTAAGCCTTGTCCACGGCCTCGGCGCCCGGCGCGACGACGGGCCTCTTGGCACCCTTGGCGACACCGATCACGATCGCGTCGGCCCGCAGGCCGGGCGCCGCGGCGGTGCTGAGAGTCAGAGCAGTCACGGTGGTGAGATCTCGCTTCCGATGTGAAGTTGCTGTGGCCGAAAAGGGGTGGGTCGACCGGGCCCGACAGCCGACCCTAGGCGCAGGCCTGGAGACGGGTGGCAACCGGGGCCTTCACCCTGTCGGCGAACACCCGGGACGAGACTACGCGCGTGCGCCCGTTCCCTCATGCCCGTGGGTGGTCCCCGGACCATGCCTTCGGGTAATCCCTCGGCCGTGCCTTCGGGATATCCCTATGCCCCGGAACCCCGGCCCCGAGGGTCACCCCGGCGACCGGGCTGCCGGCGAGGCGGCGGCGGCCGGGGGAGAGCACCGGCGGCGCGTTCAGCGGGAGGAGTGCCGCGGCGGCCGGCCACACCATGCCGGAGCAGGAACCGGCCCTCGGCCGGCAGCACGTGAGCACGGGTGATCCCCCCCGATCGAAACCCGTCCGTGTGCGGAAGGGGAGAGATGTGCGGAACGGGAGAGACTAGCGGCCGAGGGACAGCACCACGAGGGCGCTCGTCGCGGCCGTCTCCGCCAGGGCGCCGAACACGTCGCCGGTGACGCCGCCGAAGCGCCGGGTGCAGTGGCGCAGCAGCAGTTCGGCGGCGGCCAGGGCGAGCGGTACGGAGGCCGCGGCGCGCAGGGCCCCGTACGGGCCGAGGGCCGCGCCCCATACGGCCGCCCCCGCCGTGACGGCCGCCGCGACGGCCAGCGCGCCCGGCGCCGGAACCACCCCGGCGACCGCCGCGCCCAGCCCCTCCGGCCGGGCGGCCGGCACCCCGGCGCGCGCGGCCAGGGTGAGCGCCAGTCTGGCCGTGACCGCCGAGGTCAGCGCGGCGGTGGCGCCCCGGGTCCAGGAGTCGCCGTAGAGCTGCGCCAGCGCGGCGGTCTGGGCCAGCAGGACGAGCAGGAGGGTGATCACGCCGAACGGCCCGATGTCCGACCGCTTCATGATGCGCAGCGCGTCCTCGGCAGGCTTGCCGCTGCCCAGCCCGTCGGCGGTGTCGGCGAGTCCGTCCAGGTGCAGTCCGCGGGTCAGCGCGGCCGGTACGGCCACCGAGGCGACGGCGGCGAGCAGCGGACCGGCGCCCAGCAGGAGCAGCAGCAGCCCGAGCCCGGCCGCGCAGGCGCCGACGGCGAGTCCGGCCACCGGGGCGGTCAGCATGCCCCAGCGGGCGGCCTCCCGGTCCCAGCGGTGCACCCGGACGGGCAGCACGGTGAGCGTGCCGAAGGCGAAGCGGAGGCCGTGGAGGGAGGGGGTCCTGGACACCGGCGCAGGCTACCGGGCGCAGGCCCGGGCCCCGGCAGGTGAATCCGGCGAACGGCACTCAGGGGCGGGGCAATTGCGGGTAATGTGCGCACATGGGGCACTGGTGGGAGCGGAACATCCTGGAGCCGGGCAAGCTCCCGCTGCTGCTGGCCCTCGCCGCCTTCGTGCTGACCTTCCTCGTCACCCGGGTCATCACCCGGCTGATCCGGGCCGGCAGGGGCCCGTTCGGCAACGTCCGGGCGGGCGGACTGCACATCCACCACGTGGTCCCGGGGGTGGTGCTCACCGTCGTCGGCGGGTTCGGGGCGGTCGCCAGCGACCGGCACGGCGCCGGCGGGGCCGTCGCGGCCGTCGTCTTCGGGATGGGCGCGGGGCTGGTGCTGGACGAGTTCGCGCTGATCCTGCACCTCGACGACGTCTACTGGACGGCGGAGGGCCGCAAGAGCGTCGAGGCCGTCGTCCTCACCGCCGCCCTGGTCGGCCTGCTGCTGGCCGGCTTCGTGCCGTTCGGCGTCAACGACCTGTCCGAGCAGGAGCTGGAGAACAGGGGCAGCGTCATCGGCACCATCGCGGTGAACTTCCTCTTCGCGCTGATCGCCCTGAGCAAGGGCAAGGCCCGCACCGCGGTCTTCGGAGCGATCGTGCCGCTGGTCGCGCTGGTCGGCGCGATCCGCCTGGCCCGCCCCGGCTCCCCGTGGGCCCGCCGCTTCTACGGCCGCCGCCCCCGCGCCCGCGCCAGGTCCGCGCTGCGCGCCTACCGCCACGACCGCCGCTGGTCCGGCCCCCGTCGCGCGGTCCAGGACTGGATCGGCGGCAAACCCGACCCCCGCCCGACCCGCCTCCCGGACCACCACTGAGCGCTCCGCGCTGGGCGGTTCCCTGGAGGCCGCCGGGGCGTTCGCGGCTGGGTTGGGGGGCGGGGTGCGGTCCGGGGTGGGTCCGGGGTGGATGGGGGGAGCGGTCTCCAGCTCGGTCGATCTGGCTGCCTCGCCGCCCTGGAGCGCTCCGCGCGGGGCGGTTCCCTGGAGGCCGCCGGGGCGTTCGCGGCTGGGTTGGGGGGCGGGGTGCGGTCCGGGGTTGATGGGGTGGAGTGGTCCCGAGCTCGGTCGATCTGGCCGCCCTGGAGCGCTCCGCGCGGGGCGGTTCCCTGGAGGCCGCGATCACTGAGCGCTTCGCGGGGGCGCGAGCCCCGTGGCCGTCGGCGTCCCGCTGCCGGGCAGGGGGCCGGCGGGTCGTTCAGGGGCGGAGCGGAGGCGGGGTGGGGCTGGGGCCGGGGGGACGGCCGGGGCGGTAGGGGGCGCGGTGGCGCAGGGCCGCCGCCAGGCAGAGGGCGCCGACGCCCATCAGGGCGGCCAGGTGCTCCTTGCCGGCCAGGTTCTCCTTCAGCAGCACCTCGACCACCATCGCCGCGGTCACCGCGCCCGCCGTGACATAGGCGCCGTAGCGCCAGCCCACGTACACGGCGAGGCCGACCACGGCCGCCGAGGGCCCGGTGTCCACCACCCGGGCGTCCGAGGCGGGCAGGCCGAACGGGGCGTGCGGGCCGAGGGCGATGCCGGTCCGCGCGTACAACGTCCCGGCGAGCGTGGCGACGTAGGCCACGGTCAGCGTGCGCCACCAGCCCAGACAGATCTCGGCGATGCCGAACACGAACAGGATCTGCGCGAGCGCCCCCCACACGGGCAGGTCCAGGGCCGGCACGAACAGCGACAGCGGCGTGCGTAACAGCGCCTGCCACAGCGGGTCCTCGGCCCGCACCGCCCCCACGTCCTGGACGAACCGGTAACCCCAAGGCTGGTTCTGCGCGTACTGCAGCAGCGCGGTCAGGCACACCGCGCCGACGGCCATCGGCGCCGCCCGCAGCCGCCGTTCGCGCAGGGGCCCGCGCACCGTGACGTACAGCGCCCCCCACTCGGCACGGGCCCAGCGGGCGAGCCTCTCCATCAAGCGTTCCTCATCGGTGCGTCTCCAGATGCCTGCGGTGCGCCCACTCCGGCGGCCCGGGAGCGTCGGGGCCCGTCGCCGGATTCCCGCCTGCCGCGCGGCGCCTCGCGACCGCGCGCACCAGACGCCGCGCGGCCCGCCCCCCGGGCGGACGCCGGGAATCCGACGACAGGCCCCCCAGGAACCCCTCGGCCCGCGCCGACGCGAGGCCGATGCGCAGCAGGTCCGCGCTCTTCTCGAAGAGCAGGAACCTCGGTTCCCAGATGGGCCGGTACTTCGCGTTGGCGCGGTACAGCGACTCGATCTGCCACCAGCGGGAGAAGAAGCTGAGCAGCGACCGCCACAGCCTCAGCACCGGACCGGCGCCGAGGCGCGCGCCACGTTCGAAGACCGAGCGGAACATCGCGAAGTTGAGCGAGACCTGCGTGATCCCGGTCTCCCCGGACCGCCGCAGCAGCTCGATGACCATGAACTCCATCAGCCCGTTGTCGGAGTCCCGGTCCCGCCGCATGAGGTCGAGGGACAGCCCGTGCGGCCCCCAGGGCACGAAGGAGAGCAGCGCCCGCAGCCTGCCCCCGGCGTCCGTGCACTCCAGCATCACGCACCGGCCGTCCTCGGGGTCCGCGAGCCGCCCCAGCGCCATGCTGAAGCCGCGCTCGCCGGCCCCGTCCCGCCAGTCGTCGGCGCGCTCCACGAGGTACGCCATCTCCGCCGCCGGAATGTCCTCGTGCCGCCGGATCCGCACCCGGTACCCGGCCCGCCGCACCCGGTTGTACGCCTGCCGCACCGTGCGCATCGCCCGTCCCTCGAGGGTGAACTCGGCGACCTCCACGATCGCCTCGTCGCCGAGTTCCAGCGCGTCCAGACCGTGCCGGGCGTAGACCGTGCCCGCCTCCTCGCTCGCCCCCATCACGGCCGGGATCCACCCGTGCGCCCGTGCCTCGGTCAGCCACGGCCCGATCGCCCCGGGCCACGCCTCCGGGTCGCCGAGCGGGTCGCCGGAGGCGAGGCTCACCCCGCCGACGACGCGGTAGGCGACGGCCGCCTTCCCGGTCGGCGACCACACCACGCTCTTCTCCCGGCGCAGCGCGAAGTAGCCGAGCGAGTCCCGCTCCCCGTGCCGCTCCAGCAGCGCCCGCAGCCGTTTCTCGTCGTCCTCGGTGAGCGGGTCCACGGCGCGCCGCGAGCGGAAGGCGGCGTAGAAGACGGCCAGGACGAGCGCCGTGCTGAGCACGTTGACCGTCACGTTGGCCCAGTTGGGCGGGTCGATCCCGGGGAAGCGGCTCTCGTCCGCGGCCACCGAGATGAGCCGCAGCGTGCCGTAGTGCCAGCGCTCGAGAAACGTCGAACGGGCCGCGTCCGGGGCCTGGTTGGTGACCGTGACCAGCGCACCGGCGAGCAGCGAGGCGAGCAGGCCGCCGCCCACCGCCACGGTCGCGGCCAGCCGCGGGTTCGACCGGTCACCCCTGGCGTAGAACTCCCGCCGACCGGCCAGCAGCGATCCGGTGAAGACGGCCGTGAGGGCCAGGGAGACCCAGTTCTGCGCGTACTGCCGGATCTCCGGGAACGTCATGGCGAAGGCGAACAGAGCCAGGAACGGCCCGCTCAGCACCATGTTCAGGATCCAGGCGGCCCGTTTGCGCCGCCGCATGGTGATGGCCAGGAACGCGGTGAACACGCCCGAGGCGAAGCCGGCGGTCAGCAGGTAGGGCGTGAAGAGGTTCTCCTGGTTGTGCCGGCGCACGTCCTGCCCCAGCGAAACCCACACCCCGCTCAGGAAGTTGACGAACGCGACGGCCCGCAGGTACCAGACGGCGAACGCGGCGGCCCGGCGGGAGGCGCCGCCGGACCGCCGCCCCGGCTCGGCCTGCTGTTCCACGGCAAATCGGGCATCTCCCATGAGGAAGGATCATATGGGGGCCCTCGCCGCGAACCGTGCAGCCGACCGCGACCGGCTACTCCTTCTCCGGCCCCGTCTCCCGGCCCGGCCCCGGCCCCGCACCCGGCGCGGCGTTCCCGTCCTCCGGCTCCGGCTTCTCGTCCGCCCCGGGCTCCGGCTCCTCGGGCAGCTCGGCCGCCAGCGCGGCGGCGGCCCGCACCAGCGGCAGCGCCAGCAGCGCCCCCACGCCCTCGCCGACCTTCACGCCCTGCTCCAGCATCGGCTCCAGCGCCATCCGGTCCAGCGCCTTCGCCTGCCCCGGCTCCCCGCTGTCGTGCCCGGCCAGCCACCAGTCGGGCGCCCGGAACGCGACCCGCTGGGCGACCAGGGCGCACGCTGCGGACACCACGCCGTCCAGGATCACCGGCAGCTTGCGCACGGCGCACTGCAACAGGAACCCGGTCATCGCGGCCAGGTCGGCGCCGCCCACGGTGGCGAGGAGCTGGAGCTGGTCGCCGAGCACCGGGCGCGCCCGCCGCAGCGCGTCCCGGATCGCCGCGCACTTGCGCATCCACGCCAGGTCGTCGACCGGCCGGCCGCCCCGCCCGGTCACCACGGACGCGTCGGTCCCGCACAGCGCCGCGACCAGCACCGCGGCGGCCGTGGTCCCGCCCACGCTCAGGTCGCCGAGCACCACCAGGTCCGTCCCCGAGTCGGCCTCCTCGTCGGCGACCGCCACGCCGGCCCGGAAGGCCGCCTCGGCCTCGTCCGCGGTGAGCGCGTCCTCGATGTCGATGCGGCCGCTGCCGCGCCGCACGCGGTGGCGCACGACGTCCTCCGGGAAGGACTCCGGCGGGCAGTCCAGCGACATGTCCACCACGCGCACCGGGACGTCCAGCCGGCGCGCGAGCACCGACACCGGGCTGCCGCCCTCCAGCACCGCCCGCACCAGCCGCTCGGCGCTGCCCGCCGGCCGTGCGGAGACGCCGAGTTCCGCGACGCCGTGATCACCGGCGAAGAGCACCACCCGCGGCCGCTCGACCGGCCGTACCGGTACGGCGCCCTGCGCGGCGGACAGCCACTCGCCCAGCTCGTCCAGCCGTCCGAGCGACCCGGGCGGCACGATCTGGCGCTCGCGCCGGGCCTCGGCGTCACGGCGAACGCCCCCGTCCGGGCGCTCGATCAGATCGGTGAAGTCGTCCAGTTCAAGGCTGCTCATTCGCCGAACAGTACCGGCAGCGGACGAACCCGCCCGCGCCACATCGCCACCGCGCGGTGACGACGTCTTTGCACCCAAGATCGGTATCCCATACGTTCCGGTTTGCCGCGGAATGTCGCCCTGGGAGCCGTCCATGCAGCCCTCGTCCTCCTCCACGCCGGTCAACGAGCCCTACGACCCCTTCCTGGAACCGCGCCGCGGGGACTGCCCCTGGTGCGGCTCCCGGCGCCTGCGCACCCTGATGCGCGCCCCCGATCCGCTGCGGCACCGGCCGGGCAGCCACGCCCTCGACGAGTGCGGCGACTGCCGCCACGTCTTCCAGAACCCCCGGCTCACCGCGGAGGGCCTCGCCTTCTACCACCGGGACTCCTACGTGCGACAGCTCGAGGAGTTCGCCGGGCGGCTCCGCTCCGCCCGCACGGTCCGCCGCCGCCACCGCGCCGCCGCGCACGCGCTGTCGGCGCTGCCCGACCCGGAGAGCTGGCTGGACGTGGGCACGGGACACGCCCGCTTCCCCGAGGCGGCGAAGGAGTTCTTCCCGTACACCAGCTTCGACGGCCTGGACCCGACGGCCCGCGTCGAACAGGCCCTGCTGGAGGGCCGCGTCGAGGAGGCCCACCGCGGCTACCTGAGCACCCCGGGCACGGCGGCCCGCCTGCGCGCCCGCTACGACGTGGTCAGCATGTTCCACCACCTGCAGCACGCCCCGGAGCCGCGCGCCGAACTCCGCGCCGCGCTCGCCGTCCTGCGGCCCGGCGGCCACCTCGTCGTCGAAGTCCCCGACCCGCGCTGCGCGTTCGCCGCACTCCTGGGCAGGTGGTGGTGGTCCTACGGACAGCCGAGGCACCTGCACCTGCCGCCCCTCGCCAACCTCCGCGCGGAGCTGGAGCGGCAGGGCTGCACGGTCCTCGTCACCGACCGCTGCGCCCCGCACATCCCCTACGACCTGTCGGCGGCCCTCACCCTGGCCCTGTCCCGCACCCATTCCCTCCTGCGGGCCGCGGCAGCCCCCCTGGCCGACCTCGCCCGGGCGCTGGACCACACCCTCTCCCCCCTGGCCCGTCACACCCCCTTCTCCAACGCCTACCGCCTCGTGGCCCGCAAGAACACGGCGGCCGCCGTTCAGCCATCGCCCTGAGCGGGACACAGCCGCCCCGGGACCGGGCGGAAGGCGCGCGGGGAACCGCGCGACCGGGCGCCACGTGCCCACACCGGGCCACGAACGGCACCCCGACCACGAACGGCACCCCGGCGGCGGGCGGCATCCCGGTGGCGGGCGGCGCCTCGGCGGCGGGCGGCATCCCGGCGGCGCCCGTCCGAGGCCCGGCGCCGGGCCGACCACGCGCCTCAGCCGCGGAGCACCACCGCCTGTCCCGCCACGACCAGCAGCACCTGCTCGCACTCGGCCGCGAACGCCGCGTTCAACCGCCCCAGCTCGTCCCGGTACCGCCGCCCGGAGGCAGTCGCCGGCACGATCCCCGACCCCACCTCGTTGGACACCGCGACCACGGTCCGCCGGGCGCTCCGCACCGCCGCCGTCAGCTCCCGCACCCGCTCCCGCAGCGCCTTCTCCCCGCCTCCGGCCCACTCCGCGTCGTCCCACGCCCCGACGGAGTCCATGACGTCCGTCAGCCACAGCGACAGACAGTCGATCAGCACCGGCGGCCCGTCCCCGGCCAGCAGCGGCAGCAGGTCCGTCGTCTCCGTCGTACGCCACGACCCCGGCCGCCGCTCCCGGTGCGCGGCCACCCGCGCCGCCCACTCGGTGTCGCCGCCGCGCGTGCCGCCCGTGGCCACGTACAGCACGTCGGGGAAGGCCTCCAGACGCCGTTCGGCCTCCACCGACTTGCCCGAGCGCGCTCCGCCGAGCACCAGCGTCCGGCGCGGCACGTCCGGCACCTCCTCGTACGCGCCGACCATCAGCGTCGTGCCGTCCGGGACCGCCCGCGCGCCCGCCGCCGCGAGCCGCCGCCGCAGCTCCGCGCCCTGCGGCACGTCGTGGCCGAGGTGCACGGCGACGACGTCCGTGGTCGGGTCCACCGAACCCACCGCCCGCAGCCGGGCCAGCGCGTCCGGCCGGCCGACGACGTCGGCGAGGACCATCTGGTACGTCTCCGGGGCCGGCTCCTCCAGGCCGGCCGGCGCCCCGCCCGGCGGCAGGTACAGCAGCCGCTGCCCGTCCGGTCCGCTCACCGCGTACCCGGTGCCGCCCGCGTCCATCGCCACCGCCCGTACCCGATGGCCCGTCAGCAGCGCCAACTCCCGCCCGTCCGGCACCCGTCCGGGCTGCGGCAGCCCGGCCGGCACCTCCACCGGCGGCCCGTCGTGCGGATGGGACAGCAGCACCTGCCGTACTCCGCCCAGCGAATGCCCGGACCGGGCGGCCGCGAGCGCCGCGCCCGGCGTCAGATCGAGCAGCAGGGCCCCGTCCACGAGCAGCGCGGTGGCCGCCCGCGCGTCGGGGCCCAGCGCGGTCGCGCAGACGGCGCAGGAACAGTCGGGGCGGGGCAGTCCCGCGGGGGCGCCGGTGCCGAGCAGAGTGACTTCCACGGACCGATTTTCACCCTTCCCAGCAGGTCTTGCGCTTCCGGCTAGTCTGCCGGGGCAGAGTTGGATCAGAGGAGGCCCATATGACGGCATGGACGTGGCGGTTCGAGAAGGCCGACGGGACGGAGGTCCAGCCCGCGGTGCAGCCCGAGGAGTTCACCACCCAGGGGGACGCCGAGTCCTGGATCGGCGAGCACTGGAAGGCGCTGCAGGAAGGCGGCGCGGACCAGGTGCGCCTGTTCGAGGAGACCAGCGAGATCTACGGCCCGATGAGCCTGCACGCCGAGGCGTCGTAAGCCGCGGCCGGGGAGTGGGGAGGAGCCGCGGCCGCCCTCCTCACTGCTCACCCAGTGTCACCTCCACCGTCTTCGCCGCGCCGTCGCGCTCGTAGGTCACCGGGACCCGCTGCCCCGGCCGCCGGGCCGCCAGCGCCTCGGACAGCCCGGTGGCGGAGGTGACCGGGGTGCGGTCCACCCCGGTGATAACGTCGCCGGCCCGCAGCCCGGCCCGGGCGGCCGGGCCGCCGCCGGTGACGGTCACCACCGCGGCCCCGGCCGGCCGGTAGCCGTCGTCCACCACCGTGCGCACGGTGACGCCGAGCGCGGCCCGCCCCGAGTCGACGACCTTGCCGTTCTGGACGATCTGGTCGGCGACCGTCCGCACCATCGACGCGGGGATGGCGAAACCGATGCCGGGCGCCGCGCCGCCCCCCAGGTCGGGATCGGACGCGGCGAGCGTCGGGATGCCGATGACCTGCCCCTCGAGGTTCACCAGCGCCCCGCCGCTGTTGCCCGGGTTGATGGCCGCCGAGGTCTGCACCATGTTCGCGATGGTGGCGCCGGTACCGCCGTCCGAGCCGCCCTCGCTGACGGTCCGTCCGGTCGCCGAGACGATGCCCTGGGTCACGCTGGACGACAGTCCGAGCGGTGAGCCCATGGCCAGCACGATATGGCCGACCTGCACCGCCTCGGAGTTCCCGAACACCGCCGCCCGCAGCCCGGCCGGCACCCGGTCCAGCCTGATCACCGCGAGGTCCTGCTCGGGGTAGGAGTACACCAGGCTCGCGGTGAGCGGCTCCTCGCTGTTGGCCGTGGTCACCCGGAAGGTCTTCTCGGCCCCGACCACGTGCGCATTGGTGACGATGTGCCCCCGGTCGTCGTACACGACCCCGGAGCCGAGGTCACGGCTCGCCTGGATCTGCACGACCGACGGCAGGACCTCCTTGATCACCTTCAGGAACCGGCCCTGCACGTCGTCCGGCCCCAGCGGGAGCGCCGCCCGGTCGGACGCGCCGGGCCGCTCCACCGGCGTCGCCGGCGCCGTACAGCCGGCGGCGAGCAGCACGGCACAGACCAGCACGGGAACGCGGGCGCCCCTCAGGCGGGCGCGGCCACGGGAAACGTCCATGCCCCGAGTGTTTCCACCCGCGACCCCCCGGGCCCGCCCGATACGTCCGAACGGCCCCGGACACCGCCGGCCGCCGGTGACGTCGCCGCGGCGACCGCGACGCCCCCGGTGGCATTCCCCGTCCGGCCGTGACCCGGGAATGCCGCCGTGCCCCAGGGAACGCCGCCGGGGCCCGGAACGCCGCCGGGGTCCGGCCGGCCCCAGGGCCTGCCGGGCCACGCGGCCGCCTCGGGCTACGAGGCCCTGTCGCGACAGGCCCCTAGCCGCGCACCCCGCACAGGTGCAGCAGAGCCGCGACCGCCCGGTAGGGGTCCGTGCGCCCCGCCCGGTCCTCGGCCGCCAGCAGGGTCTCCAGGTCGTCCGGGATCTCCGCGTCGTCCGCCGCGGTGCCGGTGAAGACCTGCACGCCGTACCAGGCGTGCAGCGGGGCGGCGATGCCGGCCAGGGTGGCGGTCAGCGCCGCCAGCCGGTCGGCCCGTACGTCCGGGCCGGGACGGTCGGGAGCCTGCGCGTCCGGGTCCGTCCGCGGACCGGGGAGGCGGGGGGCGGTGCCGAAGGCGGCCAGCGCCCCCGGCCAGTCGCCGGACAGGCCCGGCCGCATGGCGAGCGCGTCGCCGTTGCACACGAGGAGGGACAGCAGTCCGCCGGGCGCGAGCATCCGGGCCAGGCCCGCGACCAGCGGGTCGGGCTCCTCCACGTACATCAGTACGCCGTGGCACAGCACCACGTCGAAGCTGCCGGGCAGGAAGTGCACCCCGGTGTCCCGCCCGTCGCCCTGCACCAGACGGACCCGCTCGCGAATGCCCTCGGGCTCACCGGCCAGCGCCCGGCGCGCGGCCGTGACCATCGCCGCGTCCTGCTCGACGCCGGTCACCCGGTGGCCGAGCCGGGCCAGCCGCAGCGCCTGCGTGCCCCGGCCCATCCCCACGTCGAGCACCCGCAGCCGCTGCCCGACCGGGAACCGCCCGGCCATCTGCTCGTCGAGCTGCCGGGCCACCAGCTCCTGTCGCACGACGTCACGCAGCCCGCCCGGCCGGGCGTCGGCCGCACCCCCGGTCAAAGCCTCAGTGCTCAGGGCCGTTCTCCGCGCTTGACCTGCGGCTTCGGCAGCCTGAGCCGGCGCATCTGCAGCGAGCGCATCAGGGCGTAGGCGACCGCGCCCCGGCGGTTCTGGTCGGGGAAGCGCTCGGCCAGTCGCTTGCGCAGCCGGAAGCCGCTGAGCACCGCGTCGACGACGATCAGCACGATCACCACGGCCCACAGCCACAGCGCCAGCGTCTGGATCGACGGCACCCGCACCACGCTCAGCACCAGGATCACCACGGCGAAGGGCAGGAAGAACTCCGCCATGTTGAACCGCGAGTCCACCCAGTCGCGCGCGAACCTGCGCACCGGGCCCTTGTCGCGGGCCGGCAGGTAGCGCTCGTCGCCGCCGGCCAGCGCCTTGCGCTGCCGCTCCAGCGCCTGCCGCCGCTCCTCGCGCTGACGCTTGGCGGCGTCCTTGCGGGTCGTCGGCGTGCTGGCGACGCTGCGGCGCTGCGACTGGGCCTCACTGCGCTTGGGGGTCGGCCTGCCCTTGGGGGCCTGCGGGTCACGGGGCTGCTTGGAGAAGCTCACGGCCGCCTTGTCGGCGGGGGCCTTCTCTTCCTTGGCACGGCTACGGAACACAAAACCCAAGGGTACGGGCTGCACAGGCATGGACCCCAGCCCGCCCGGGAACGATCCGGCAACACCGGACGTCTGTAGGGGGACAGAGGGGACGACGCGGACGCTTCACCCGGCGGTCACCGGAAGGGCGCGAGCGGGCCCGCCCCGGGGATCACCTACTCCTCACGCCGGATCGGCCGGGTCCGCAGTCGTCCTTGGGGATGAGCGCATCGGTCCCCGAACAGTGCGGTAATGGAGTCAGGGCCCGTACTGTGGGTTCTGTCGCTGGATCGGTCAGCTGGAGTCCGTCAGAAGGGGGCGCGCGAAGCCCATGAGCGGTGTCATGAAGCGTATGGGGATGATCTTCCGCGCGAAGGCGAACAAGGCCCTTGACCGGGCCGAGGACCCGCGCGAGACCCTCGATTACTCGTACCAGAAGCAGCTCGAACTGCTTCAGAAGGTGCGCCGCGGGGTCGCCGACGTGGCGACCTCCCGCAAGCGCCTCGAACTCCAGCTCAACCAGCTGCAGCAGCAGTCCTCCAAGCTGGAGGACCAGGGCCGCAAGGCGCTCGCGCTGGGCCGTGAGGACCTCGCACGCGAGGCGCTGTCCCGCCGCGCCGCCCTCCAGCAGCAGGTGACGGACCTGGAGACGCAGCACTCCACCCTCCAGGGCGAGGAGGAGAAGCTCACCCTCGCGGCCCAGCGGCTGCAGGCCAAGGTGGACGCCTTCCGGACGAAGAAGGAGACCATCAAGGCCACCTACACCGCCGCCCAGGCGCAGACCCGCATCGGGGAGGCCTTCTCCGGCATCTCCGAGGAGATGGGCGACGTCGGCCTCGCCATCCAGCGCGCCGAGGACAAGACCGCCCAGCTCCAGGCCCGGGCCGGCGCCATCGACGAACTCCTCGCCTCCGGCGCCCTCGACGACCCCTCCGGAATGGCCAAGGACGACATCCAGGCCGAGCTGGACCGGCTCTCCGGTGGTACGGATGTGGAGCTGGAACTGCAGCGCATGAAGGCCGAGCTGGCCGGGGGCTCCTCGCAGCAGGCCATCGAGGGCGGCACCGGCCAGGCGCAGTCCCAGCAGCAGCCGCAGGACACCCCGCGCTTCGACAAGCAGTAGTCCGGGCCGGGGCCCCGAGCCGAGGAGGCCGACGTGATCGTACGGATCATGGGGGAGGGCCAGGTGAAGCTGGACGACGCCCACTTCGCCGAGCTCAACGAGCTGGACGACGAGCTGCTGGCCGAGGTGGAGGGCGGCGACGAGGCGGGCTTCCGCCGCACGCTCTCCACCCTGCTGGACGCCGTCCGGCGCCTCGGCGCCCCGCTGCCGGACGACGCCCTGGAACCCTCGGAACTCATCCTCCCGTCCCCCGAGGCGACGCTGGAGGAGGTCCGGGAGCTGCTCGGCGACGAGGGGCTCATCCCGGGCTGAGCCGCCCATGGCGGCCCGGACGACGGCGAGAAGACCGCGTGTGAACAGCAGGAACGGGGCGTCCGGCCGACGCGCGCGGCGCGCGCACCGGCCGGACGCCGAGGGCGGGTGAGCTGCGCCTCGCGAGGTTCCGGCGCCCCGCCCCGCCCCGTACTGTTCAGCGGGTGAGCACTCTCGATCGCGCCCGGTGCAGCCTCAAGGCCCACCCCATCGCGCTGGACGCGGCCATCGCGGCGGGTGTGCTGGCGTGCATGGTCGCCGGCTCCTTCGCGGTGCCGCACGGCGCCAAGGGCGTCACCTGGGGCATGCGCGTCCCCGACCCGCTCGGCCTCGTCCTGATGACCCTCGCCGCCGCCGCGCTGGTCCTGCGCCGCCGCTTCCCGAAGGGCGTCCTCGCCGTCACCGGCACCGCCTCCCTGATCGAGTCCCTCACCGGCGACCCGCGCGCCCCGGTCGCGATGGCCGCCGTGGTCGCCCTCTACACCGTCGCCGCGACCACCGACCGCACCACCACCTGGCGCGTCGGCCTGCTCACCATGACCGTGCTGACCGCCGCCGCGATGCTCGCCGGCCCCATGCCCTGGTACGCCCAGGAGAACCTGGGCCTGCTCGCCTGGACCGGCATCGGCGCCACCGCCGGCGACGCGGTGCGCAGCCGCCGCGCCGTCGTGCAGGCCATACGGGAGCGCGCCGAACGCGCCGAGCGCACCCGCGAGGAGGAGGCCCGCCGCCGGGTCGCCGAGGAGCGGCTGCGCATCGCCCGCGACCTGCACGACGTGGTCGCCCACCACATCGCGCTCGTCAACGTGCAGGCCGGGGTCGCCGCGCACGTCATGGACCGCCGGCCCGACCAGGCCAAGGAGGCGCTCGCCCACGTCCGCGAGGCCAGCCGCAGCGCGCTCGACGAACTGCGCGCCACCGTCGGCCTGCTGCGCCAGTCCGGCGACCCCGAGGCGCCCACCGAGCCCGCCCCGGGCCTGAGCCGCCTCGACGAACTCGCCGGCACCTTCCGCAGCGCCGGGCTGCCGGTCGAGGTGGCCCGCACCGACCACGGCACCGAACTCCCTGCCGCCGTGGACCTGGCGGCCTACCGGTGCATCCAGGAGGCCCTGACCAACGTGCGCAAGCACGCCGGCGCCGAGGCGCGGGCCGAGGTCAGCGTCGTACGCGTCGGCGGCAGCATCGAGGTCACCGTGGTGGACGACGGCGCCGGCACGGGCGGTGCGCCGGGCGACGGCGGCGGTCACGGGCTGCTCGGCATGCGGGAGCGGGTCACAGCCGTCGGCGGCATCCTGACCACCGGGCCCCGTTACGGCGGCGGCTTCCGGGTCCATGCGATCCTGCCGGTCACGACCCGTACGACGGCTCCGGGGGAGACCGCATGACGATCCGTGTCCTGCTCGCCGACGACCAGGCGCTGTTGCGCAGCGCGTTCCGGGTGCTGGTCGACTCCGAGTCCGACATGGAGGTGGTGGGCGAGGCCTCCGACGGCGCCGAGGCGGTGCGGCTGGCCGGGGAGCGCGCCGCCGACGTCGTCCTCATGGACATCCGCATGCCCGGCACCGACGGCCTCGCCGCCACCCGCCTGATCAGCGCCGACCCCGACCTGGCCCAGGTGCACGTGGTCATACTGACCACCTTCGAGGTCGACGACTACGTCGTGCAGTCGCTGCGCGCCGGCGCCTGCGGGTTCCTCGGCAAGGGCAGCGAACCCGAAGAACTGCTGAACGCGATCCGGGTCGCCGCCGGCGGTGAGGCGCTGCTCTCCCCGGCCGCCACCAAGGGCCTGATCGCCCGCTTCCTCGCCCAGGGCGGCGACGACGGCCGCGACCCGGCTCGCTCCGAGCGGCTCGGCGCGCTCACCGGCCGGGAGCGCGAGGTCCTGGTCCAGGTCGCCGGCGGCCACTCCAACGACGAGATCGCCGAACGCCTCGAGGTCAGCCCGCTGACGGTGAAGACGCACGTCAACCGGGCCATGGCCAAGCTGGGCGCACGGGACCGGGCACAGCTCGTGGTCATCGCGTACGAGTCGGGTCTGGTACGTCCGAGGATGGACTGATCTCCACCCGCGTGTACTGCGCGCGGAGTAGGCACCGGATAAGGAAATGGACCTGGGGGCTACGGAACCGCCGTCCGGCATGGCCCAAGGTGGGGTGGGCGCTCGTCCGCGCCCC
Organism: Streptomyces sp. NPDC056580; assembly: GCF_042793175.1. NCBI lineage: Bacteria > Bacillati > Actinomycetota > Actinomycetes > Kitasatosporales > Streptomycetaceae > Streptomyces > Streptomyces sp. NPDC056580. The sequence goes on from NZ_JBHTVE010000002.1 coordinate 558,782, forward strand.
GCAGCAGCTTCTGCCGTTCACAGAAGAGAGATCCCTGACCCATGTCCTGGCTGTCGAGATTCAGCCTCGCACAAAGGGCCCTGATCGGCCTGATGTCGCTCATCGCGCTCGTCTTCGGGCTGATCGCGATCCCTCAGATCAAGCAGCAACTGCTGCCCACCATCGAACTGCCCATGGTGTCGGTCATCGCGCCGTACCAGGGCGCCTCTCCCGACGTCGTGGAGAAGCAGGTCGTCGAGCCCATCGAGAACAACCTGCAGGGCGTCGACGGCGTCACCGGCGTCACCTCCACCGCGAGCGAGGGCAACGCCGTGATCATGGCGTCCTTCGACTACGGCAACGACACCAAGCGGCTCGTCTCCGACGTCCAGCAGGCCGTCAACCGGGCCCGCAACCAGCTTCCCGACGACGTCGACCCGCAGGTCGTCTCCGGCTCCACGGACGACATGCCGACCGTGGTCCTCGCCGTCACCGCCGACAAGGACCAGCAGGCCCTCGCCGACCAGCTCGACACCACCGTCGTGCCGGCCCTGAAGGACATCGACGGCGTCGGCCGCGTCCAGGTCACCGGCGCCCGGGACCTGCAGGTCGCGGTCACCCCGGACGACGCGAAGCTGGCGAAGGCCGGGCTCACCTCCGCCGCCCTCGGCCAGGCCCTGCAGGCGGGCGGCGCGACCGTCCCGGCCGGCTCCTTCGACGAGGACGGCGCCAACCGCACCGTCCAGGTCGGCGGCGGCTTCACCTCGCTGAAGCAGATCCGGGACCTGCGGGTCACCGGTGAGGGCGCGGACGAGCCCGTGCGCCTCGGCGACGTGGCCGCCGTGAAGGAGCAGCCGGCCCCGGCGGACTCCATCACCCGCACCGACGGCCGGCCCAGCCTCGCCGTCAACGTCACCATGGACCACGACGGCAGCGCGGTCTCCATCTCCGACGCGGTCCAGGACAAGCTGCCCGCCCTGCGGGCGGACCTCGGCTCCGGCGCGAAGCTCACGGTCGTCAGCGACCAGGGCCCGGCCGTCTCCAAGTCGATCAAGGGCCTGACGACGGAAGGCGCGCTGGGTCTGCTCTTCGCCGTCCTGATCATCCTGGTCTTCCTGGCCTCGGTCCGCTCGACGCTGGTCACGGCGGTGTCCATCCCGCTGTCGGTGGTCCTCGCGCTCATCGTGCTGTGGACCCGCGGCCTGTCGCTGAACATGCTCACGCTCGGTGCGCTGACCATCGCCATCGGCCGGGTCGTCGACGACTCGATCGTGGTCCTGGAGAACATCAAGCGGCACCTCGGCTACGGCGAGGAGCGCCGGGAGGCGATCCTGGGCGCGGTGCGCGAGGTGGCCGGCGCGGTCACCTCCTCGACCCTCACCACGGTCGCCGTGTTCCTGCCGATCGGCCTGGTCGGCGGCATGGTGGGCGCCCTGTTCGGCTCGTTCAGCATCACCGTGACTGCGGCCCTGCTCGCCTCCCTGCTGGTCTCGCTGACGGTCGTGCCGGTCCTGTCCTACTGGTTCCTGCGCGCGCCCAAGGGCACCCCCGACGACGCCGAGGAGGCGCGCCGGGCGGCAGAGGAGAAGGAGGCCAAGAGCCGCCTCCAGCGGGTCTACGTCCCCGTCCTGCGCTTCGCCACCCGCCGCAGGCTCACCAGCGTGCTGATCGCGGTGGCCGTCCTGGTCGTCACGTTCGGCATGTCCGGACTGCTGAAGACGAACTTCTTCGACCAGGGCGAGCAGGAGGTCCTCACGGTCAAGCAGAAGCTGAAGCCCGGCACCAGCCTGGCGGCCACCGACGCGCAGGCGAAGAAGGTGGAGAAGCTGCTCGCCTCCACCGACGGCGTCAAGGACTACCAGGTCACCGTCGGCTCCTCCGGCTTCATGGCGGCCTTCGGCGGCGGCACCGACACCAACCAGGCGTCGTACCAGGTCATGCTGAAGGACTCGGCGTCCTACGACGACGTGCAGAAGCACCTCGAGGACGGCCTGAAGAAGCTCGACGGCATCGGCACGACCACGGTCTCCGCCGGTGACGGCTTCGGCAGCCAGGACCTCAGCGTCGTGGTCAAGGCCTCGGACGCCGGTGCGCTGCGCGAGGCCGCCGAGCGGGTCCGCTCCACGGTGGCGGGCCTGGACGACGTCACCGACGTCACCAGCGACCTGGCCCAGAGCGTGCCGCGGATCTCGGTCAAGGCCAACGCCGAGGCGGCCGCGGCCGGGTTCGACGACCAGAAGCTGGGCGCCCCGGTCGCGCAGGCCGTGCGCGGCACCACGGCCGCCAAGGCGGTCCTCGACGACACCGAGCGCGACGTCGTCGTGAAGTCGGCCAAGCCCGCCACCACCCTCGCGCAGCTCAAGGCGCTGCGCCTCGGCCCGGTGAAGCTCGGCGACATCGCCACCGTCAAGGTGGTGGACGCACCGGTGTCGATGACCCGCATCGACGGCCGGCGCGCCGCGACCGTCACGGCCCGGCCGACCGGCGACAACACCGGCGCGGTCAGCACCCAGCTCCAGTCGCGGATCAAGGCCCTGAAGCTCCCGGCGGGGGCGCGGGCCGAGATCGGCGGCGTCTCCTCCGACCAGGACGACGCGTTCAAGAACCTGGGTCTGGCCATGCTGGCGGCGATCGCGATCGTCTTCATGCTGCTGGTGGCGACGTTCCGCTCGCTGGTGCAGCCGCTGATCCTGCTGGTGTCCGTGCCGTTCGCGGCCACGGGCGCGATCGGCCTGCTGGTCGTCACGGGCACCCCCATGGGCGTCCCGGCCATGATCGGCATGCTGATGCTGATCGGCATCGTGGTGACCAACGCGATCGTGCTGATCGACCTGATCAACCAGTACCGCAGGCAGGGCCACGGCGTCGTGGAGGCCGTGATCGAGGGTGGCCGGCACCGGCTGCGGCCCATCCTCATGACGGCGCTGGCGACCATCTTCGCCCTGCTCCCGATGGCCCTGGGCGTCACCGGCGAGGGCGGCTTCATCGCCCAGCCCCTGGCGGTGGTCGTCATCGGCGGCCTGATCAGCTCGACCCTGCTGACCCTGCTCCTGGTCCCGACGCTCTACGCGATGCTCGAACTCCGCAAGGAGCGGCGCGCGAAGCGGAAGACGGCCGAGCGGGAGCCGGAGCCCGAGGCGCTGGAGCCCGCGGGCGTCTGAGCGAACGACGGGGCCCGGTCCGCGCAGTGCGCGGACCGGGCCCCGTCGTGTGCCGGTGAACCGTTAGGGCAGCGCCAGCATCCGCTCCAGGGCGAGCTTGGCGAACGCCTCCGTCTCCTCGTCGACCTCGATCCGGTTGACCAGGTTGCCCTCGGCCAGGGACTCCAGCGCCCAGACCAGGTGGGGCAGGTCGATGCGGTTCATGGTCGAGCAGAAGCAGACCGTCCTGTCGAGGAAGACGATCTCCTTGCCCTCGGGCGCGAAACGGTTCGCCAGCCGGCGGACCAGGTTCAGCTCGGTGCCGATGGCCCACTTGGAGCCGGCCGGGGCGGCCTCCAGGGCCTTGATGATGTACTCCGTCGAACCGACGTAGTCGGCGGCGGCCACGACCTCGTGCCTGCACTCGGGGTGCACCAGGACGTTCACGCCCGGGATGCGCTCGCGGACGTCGTTGACCGAGTCCAGGCTGAAGCGGCCGTGCACCGAGCAGTGACCGCGCCACAGGATCATCTTCGCGTCCCGCAGCTCCTCGGCGGTCAGCCCGCCGTTCGGCTTGTGCGGGTTGTAGACCACGCAGTCGTCCAGGGACATGCCCATGTCCCGCACCGCCGTGTTGCGGCCCAGGTGCTGGTCGGGCAGGAAGAGGACCTTCTCGCCCTGCTCGAAGGCCCAGTCGAGGGCGCGCCTGGCGTTGGACGAGGTGCAGATGGTGCCGCCGTGCCTGCCGGTGAACGCCTTGATGTCCGCCGAGGAGTTCATGTACGAGACCGGCACCACCTGACCGGCCACGCCCGCCTCGGTCAGCACGTCCCAGCACTCGGCGACCTGCTCGGCGGTGGCCATGTCGGCCATGGAGCAGCCGGCCGCCAGGTCGGGCAGGACCACCTTCTGGTCGTCGGACGTCAGGATGTCCGCCGACTCGGCCATGAAGTGCACACCGCAGAAGACGATGTACTCGGCCTCCGGGCGCGCGGCCGCGTCCCGGGCCAGCTTGAAGGAGTCGCCCGTGACGTCGGCGAACTGGATGACCTCGTCGCGCTGGTAGTGGTGGCCGAGCACGAAGACCTTGTCGCCGAGCTTCTCCTTGGCCGCGCGGGCGCGCATCACCAGGTCCGGGTCGGACGGCGAGGGCAGGTCGCCGGGGCACTCGACACCCCGCTCGCTCTTCGGGTCGGCCTCGCGGCCGAGCAGCAGCAGGGCGAGCGGAGTCGGCTGTACGTCGAGCTCCGGGGTCTGGGCGGTGGTCACGACACGCACCCTTTCTACTTTTCGTCTAACTGACGCTATCTATCATAGCCGCTTCACGTCACTTTGACGATGCCCATAGTGTCCGTGTGACGTGAATCCCGCCCGGCCCGCCCGGGTCGCTCCACAGGCCGCTGTCCGTGTCCACGGGCGTGTGCGAGCATGAAGACGGAACCAGAAACGCGACCACGCGAATGCCCGGCCCGGAATGAATCCGCGGATGCGCCGGTTGCACTCGTTCGGCAAGCAGTCTCCGTACAACCCGGGAGAGATGTAGATGTCCGTATCGGACGAGACCACCACCGTCACCGACGGCATCATCCTGACCGACGCCGCCGCGTCGAAGGTCAAGGCCCTGCTCGACCAGGAAGGCCGCGACGACCTCGCCCTCCGTGTCGCCGTCCAGCCCGGCGGCTGCTCCGGCCTGCGCTACCAGCTCTTCTTCGACGAGCGCTCGCTCGACGGCGACGTGGTGAAGGACTTCGGCGGGGTCAAGGTCGTCACCGACCGCATGAGCGCTCCGTACCTCGGCGGCGCCACCGTCGACTTCGTGGACACGATCGAGAAGCAGGGCTTCACGATCGACAACCCGAACGCGACGGGCTCCTGCGCCTGCGGCGACTCCTTCAGCTGAACCGGCCACGGCCTGAAGCGCGAAGCGGCGGCACCCCTGTCCAGGGGGGCCGCCGCTTCGTGCGTCGAGGCTCCGTGCGTCGAGGCTCCGTGCGTCGAGGCTCCGTGCGCCGCGGAGGCGCGGGAGCGTCCTAACGAGCGGTCCGCGGCTCCAGCGGCTTCACCTCCGGGAGCCGGCGCCCGTCACCCGCGACCACCTCGCGCCCGGCGACCGGTGCGTCGAGGCGCACGGTCTTCGCGTACAGCCTGCCCATGGCGACGCACATCCCGCCCGGCCGCGACCGCTCCGTCACCGTCACCGTCACCCGGTCCGCGCTCTCCTTCGCCGCCGCCCGGTACCGCGAGCACACCCCGCCCGTGAAGCTCACGCTCAGCTCACGGCCGTCGGCGCTGTAGCCGTCCGGCGTGACGCTGCGGGTCCGTGTGGCCGTGCCCGGCTCGGGGGCCGCCGACCCGCCGGGGGCGGTCAGCGCCTCGGGGTCGATGGCCGGGCCCCGCTCGAGCAGGTACTTCGGGTCGACGGCCGGGTAGGCCACCGTGAAGGCGCCGCGCGTCGCGGAGCCCCGCACCTCGAAGAGCCACGCCGGCACCAGCACCTGACGCCCGTCGGACGAGCGCGCGGCCAGCCCGAACACGGCCTTGTCCACCTTCACCGGGTCGGCCGCCCCGGGCGCGGACGGCGCACCGCCGCACGGCTGCTCCAGACGCTCCTTCAGCGGCACCGGACTGGCGCAGCCGCCGATCCCCATCCGGTGACCTGCCTTCGGCCCCTTGTTCATCAGCGCCAGCGTCCGGGCCGCCCCGAGCACCGGGTACGTGTCGCCCCTGACCGGCGCCGCCAGCCGGCCGTGGCCGCCGGCCAGCTCGCCGTTCGCGTCCACGGTCAGGCCGGTCGTCAGGCCGTAGGTGGGCAGACCGCCCACCACCGGATCGGCGTCGACCACCCGCTGCGCCCCCATGACCCGACTGGCGTCGATCGCGGCGTCCTCCTGGCCGAGCGCCTTCAGCACCGGCGCCACCGCCTTCTCGGCGGCGTCCGCGCTCACCGGGTCGGCGGCCGGGGCGGCCGGGTCGTGCGCGCAGACGGTCACCTTCCGGCAGTCGTCGGTGCCGGGCGAGTAGCGGCTGTAGGTCCAGTCGCCCGGCGCGTCCCGGTTCACCCGCAGGAGCGGCCCGGACCCGTCCTTCCCGCCGACCCGCCAGCCGCGCCCCTCGGCCACCGGCGCGCCCTCGACCCCGAGCGCCCGGGCCAGCCGGGTCACCTGTTCCTCGCGGACCCCGCTGCCCGGTCCGTACACCGGCGCGGAGCCGGGGCCGTCCGGCAGCTCGCCGATCGCGACATAGGTCGCTCCGTACGGATCCGGCTCCCCGGGCGCGATGCCCTCCGTACCGCTCCGCGTCCACGTGTCCAGGCGCAGCGGCGGGGGAGTGGCGCCGGGGCCGGATGCGCCGGCGTCCGCGCGATGGCCGGAACCGCCGCCCGCGGCGGCCAGGTACGCACCGCCGCCACCGGCCAGCAGCACGGCCGCGGCGACCGACACGATCACCGCCCGCGAGCGGTTCCGCCCGGCCCACTCGCCGCCGTCCCCGCCGTCCGCCGGGCCCGCCCCGCCGGCCTCCGCGCGGGCGTCGCCGGCGTCCCCGCCGACCGCCGCGCGGACCTCCCCGGCCTCGCCGTCCGCGGTGCCCCCGGCGCCGGCCGTCCGGGCGTCGCCCTGGACCTCCGGCTCGGCGGGGTCCCTGGGCTCCTCGGGGTTCTCGGGTCGCTCGGTGTTCACCGCATCGCTCCTCGCTGGCTCGTCTCCCGCGTCCCCGGCAGAGGGAACGCCGGTGTGACGTGCCAGGGGAGCGCACGGTTCCCGCCCGCGCGCCCCGGCTCAGTCGCCGTAGTCCGACATGGCGTCCAGCAGCCGCGCGGACCGCGCGGGCACCGTCACCCCGTGGATCAGCGACGGAGGAACCGGCCGCGATCCGGTGTGCCGCGGCGGCGCCCAGTGCGGGGCCATCCGGGCGCAGTCCCCGCGCAGCGAGGCGAGATCGCCTTCGAGGTCTGCCGGGGCGCTGGTGTTGACCTTGAGGTTCGTCATGGCGGCACCGTATGTACGTGGGAGCGACGAAGAAAGACCTACTATCAGGTAGTTTTGCCTGCTTCAGCGTCCCGCGCCAACCGGGTAGCGTGAACTGTCAGGCCCTTCCCAACGAGCGCTATCGCGCGCCCCTTCTTAACTCCACAGGAGAGTCCACGCCGTGCGCATCGCAGTCACCGGCTCCATCGCCACCGACCACCTCATGACCTTCCCCGGCCGTTTCGCCGACCAGTTCGTCGCGGACCAGCTGCACACGGTCTCGCTCTCCTTCCTGGTCGACAACCTGGACGTCCGCCGGGGCGGCGTCGGCGCCAACATCGCCTTCGGGATGGGCCAGCTCGGCACCAGGCCGATCCTCGCCGGCGCCGCCGGCTTCGACTTCGACGAGTACCGCTCGTGGCTGGACCGCCACGGCGTGGACACCGACTCGGTCCGGATCTCCGAGACCCTGCACACCGCCCGCTTCGTCTGCACCACCGACGCCGACCACAACCAGATCGGCTCCTTCTACACCGGCGCGATGAGCGAGGCCCGCCTCATCGAGCTCAAGACCGTCGCCGACCGCGTCGGCGGCCTGGACCTCGTCCTGATCGGCGCGGACGACCCGGAGGCGATGCTCCGCCACACCGAGGAGTGCCGCTCCCGGAACATCCCCTTCGCCGCCGACTTCTCCCAGCAGATCGCCCGCATGGAGGGCGAGGAGATCCGGATACTGCTGGACGGCGCGACGTACCTGTTCTCCAACGAGTACGAGAAGGGCCTGATCGAGTCCAAGACCGGCTGGTCGGACGAGGAGATCCTGGCCAAGGTCGGCCACCGGGTCACCACCCTCGGCTCACGCGGCGTCCGCATCGAGCGGTCCGGCGAGGGCGTGATCGAGGTCGGCTGCCCGGAGGAGGAGCGCAAGGCCGACCCCACGGGCGTCGGCGACGCCTTCCGGGCCGGCTTCCTCTCCGGCCTCGCCTGGGGCGTCTCCCTGGAGCGCGCCGCCCAGGTCGGCTGCATGCTGGCGACGCTCGTCATCGAGACGGTCGGCACCCAGGAGTACCAGCTCCGCCGGGCCCACTTCATGGACCGGTTCACCAAGGCGTACGGGCACGACGCGGCCGAGGAGGTCCACGCCCACCTGGGCTGAGCGTCCCGGCGGGGGCGGGACCGACCGCCCCCGCCAGGCCCCGTCCGACGATTCGCGGCGGATCAGCCCGTGGCGTCCGGTGCCGTGCGTCGCAGGGCGGAGGGTCGCCCTCGTACTGGAGGTGCCTGGGCGTACCCGACGACGCGGCGAGGTGCGGTGCCAGGCGTCGCGGGCCCGGCGGGAGTTGTCGGACAGGCCCTAGTGCTGTGGCCGGAAAGGTTTGCCGGACGCCGCGAGACGGTGAACCTTTCCGGTCACAGCACTAGCTCACCCGGCGGACCAGATAGGCCGAGCCCCGCTCCGCGGGCTCCTCGCCCACGTACTCCTGGCCCCGCATCTCGCACCACGCCGGAATGTCCAGGCGGGCCGCCTCGTCGTCCGACAGCACCCGGACCGTCCCGCCGATCGGCACCTCCCCGAAGACCCTGGCCAGCTCGATGACCGGGATCGGGCAGCGCTTGCCCAGGGAGTCGACGACCAGTTCCTCCGCCCGCACGGCCGTCGCGGGCGCGGCGGCCGGCGCCCCCAGCTTCTCGCGGACCCCCGCCACCACCCCGGGCAGCACATCGAGGAACCGCTCCACGTCCTCCCGCGCCGCCCCCGGCGGCAGCGACACGCGCACGTTCCCCTCGCTCAGCACGCCCATCGCCCTCAGCACATGGCTGGGCGTCAGCGTGCTGCTGGTGCAGGAGGACCCCGAGGACACCGAGAAACCCTCCCGGTCCAACTCGTGCAGCAGGGCCTCTCCGTCGACATAGAGACAGGAGAAGGTGACGATCCCGGGCAGCCGCCGCTCCGGATCGCCCACCACCTCCACGTCCGGCACCAGCCGCGGCACCCGGGCCCGGATCCGCTCCGTCAGCTCCCGCAACCGCGACGCCTCCTGGGCCGCCTCGGCGCGCACCGCCCGCAGGGAGGCGGCGGCCGCCACGATCGCCGGCAGGTTCTGGAACCCGGGAGCCCGCCCCGATTCCCGCTCGTCCACGGGCCCTCGCGGTGCGAACCGCACCCCCTTGCGCACGGCCAGCAGCCCCACGCCCGAGGGCCCGCCCCACTTGTGCGCGCTGCCGGCCAGCAGCGACCAGTCGCCCTCGACCGGCCCCCAGGCCAGGGACTGCGCCGCGTCCACCAGCAACGGCACCCCGGCCGCCCGGCACGCCTCGGCCACCTCCGCCACCGGCTGCACGGTCCCGACCTCGTGGTTGGCCGACTGCAGGCAGGCCAGCGCGGTGTCCGGCCGCAGGGCGGCGGCGTAGGCCGACGGGTCCACCGCCCCGGACCGGTCGACGGCCACCGTGCCGACCGAACCGCCCTCCGCCTCGAACGCCTCAGCCGAATGGAGGACCGAGGAGTGTTCGACGGCTGACACGATGAGGTGACGTCCCACCCGCCGCCGCCCGGCCAACGCGCCCGCGACAGCCGTGTGTACGGCCCAGGTGCCGGAGGAGCCGAACACCACCTCGTCCGCCCGGCACCCCACCGCCTCGGCCACCGCCCCGCGGGCCGCGTCGAGCAGCATCCGCGCCTTGCGCCCCTCCCGGTAGAGCCGGGCCGGATCGGCCCACCCGTCGTCGAGCGAGGCCAACAGCGCCTCCCGGGCCACGGGATGAAGGGGAGCGGCGGAGGCCGCGTCGAAGTAAGCCACACATCAACGTTAGAACGCGGGTGGCCGGGCAGGGGCGCGGGACCGTGTCCGCACAGTCGCCGCGCGGCGGGCGCGACCAGCCACAACGTACCCGCGGCGGTCGGCCAAACCCCGACAACCCGAGCTAATAGGCGCCCATTCCCGACCTGAAGGAGTGACCGGCGGCGCGTATGGCACCCTCCCCGCGAACCCTCGGAGAGCGTCGGCTAGGGTTTGGTCCGCATAAACATCCAAACCCCTGCCCGACGCAGGGCGGCGACCGACCAGCGAGAAGGCCGCAGCCGTACAGCGCGGGCGAGACTCTCGGGAAGGCGCTACGTGAGTCCCAACGGCTCCGACCGCTCGCCGCGGCGCCCGATGCGGCGGAAGCTGCTGCAGGCACTGACCGCGGGCCTGGTCCTGGCGACAGCCACCGGTTGCTCGTACAACTGGGAAGACTTCCCCCGCCTTGGTATGCCCACCCCGACCACGGAAGAGGCTCCGCGGATCCTCTCCCTGTGGCAGGGTTCCTGGGCGGCTGCGCTCGCCGTCGGCGTGCTGGTGTGGGGCCTGATCCTGTGGAGCGCCATGTTCCACCGGCGCAGCCGCACCAAGGTCGAGGTACCTCCGCAGACCCGGTACAACATGCCGATCGAGGCCCTTTACACGGTGGTCCCGATCATCATCATCTCGGTGCTGTTCTACTTCACGGCACGGGACGAGACGAAGCTCCTGAGCCTCTCCAAGAAGCCCGACGTCACGGTCAACGTGGTCGGCTTCCAGTGGAGCTGGGGCTTCAACTACATCGCAGACGTTCCCGGCTCGACCGGCAACGCCAAGGCCGACCCGAACCTGTCCGCCATTCCGGACCGGTACAAGAAGGCCTTCCCGGCCAACGCCGGCGGCGTCTACGACGTCGGTACCCCGGGCACGCGGAACCCGCAGACGGGCAACCCCGGACCGACCCTCTGGCTCCCCAAGGGGCAGAAGGTCCGCTTCGTCCTGACCTCGCGCGACGTCATCCACTCGTTCTGGGTGGTGCCGTTCCTGATGAAGCAGGACGTCATCCCGGGCCACACCAACGCCTTCGAGGTGACCCCCAACAAGGAGGGCACCTTCCTCGGCAAGTGCGCTGAGCTCTGCGGTGTCGACCACTCCCGGATGCTGTTCAACGTGAAGGTCGTCTCCCCCGAGCGTTACCAGCAGCACCTCAAGGACCTCGCCAAGAAGGGGCAGACCGGTTACATTCCCGCCGGCATCGCGCAGACGCCGCACGAGAAGAACCGGGAGACGAACAACCTGTGAGCATCCTCAACGAACCCCAGGGTGCCGCGGCAGCTGAGGACTCGTACGAGAACGAGCTGCCGGTCAGGCGCAAGCAGCCCGGTAACGTCGTGGTCAAGTGGCTGACGACCACCGACCACAAGACGATCGGCACGCTCTATCTGGTCACCTCGTTCGCGTTCTTCCTGATCGGCGGCGTGATGGCGCTGCTGATGCGCGCCGAGCTGGCCCGTCCGGGCCTGCAGATCATGTCGAACGAGCAGTTCAACCAGGCGTTCACGATGCACGGCACGATCATGCTGCTGATGTTCGCGACGCCGCTGTTCGCCGGCTTCACGAACTGGATCATGCCGCTGCAGATCGGCGCGCCCGACGTGGCGTTCCCGCGGCTGAACATGTTCGCCTACTGGCTCTACCTGTTCGGCTCGACCATCGCGGTCGGCGGCTTCCTCACCCCGCAGGGCGCGGCCGACTTCGGCTGGTTCGCCTACAGCCCGCTGTCGGACGCGGTCCGCAGCCCGGGCCTGGGCGCCGACATGTGGATCATGGGTCTGGCCTTCTCCGGCTTCGGCACCATCCTCGGCGCGGTCAACTTCATCACCACGATCATCTGCATGCGCGCTCCGGGCATGACGATGTTCCGCATGCCGATCTTCGTGTGGAACGTGCTGCTGACCGCCGTGCTGGTCCTGCTGGCCTTCCCGGTCCTGGCGGCCGCGCTGTTCGCCCTGGAGGCGGACCGCAAATTCGGGGCGCACGTCTTCGACGCGACCAACGGCGGCGCACTGCTGTGGCAGCACCTCTTCTGGTTCTTCGGCCATCCAGAGGTGTACATCATCGCCCTGCCGTTCTTCGGCATCATCTCCGAGGTCATCCCGGTCTTCTCCCGCAAGCCGATGTTCGGCTACATGGGCCTGGTCGCGGCGACCATCGCGATCGCCGGTCTGTCCGTGACGGTGTGGGCGCACCACATGTACGTCACCGGCGGGGTGCTGCTGCCGTTCTTCTCCTTCATGACCTTCCTGATCGCGGTCCCGACCGGTGTGAAGTTCTTCAACTGGATCGGCACCATGTGGAAGGGCTCGCTGTCCTTCGAGACGCCGATGCTCTGGGCGGTCGGCTTCCTGATCACCTTCACCTTCGGTGGTCTGACCGGTGTCATCCTGGCCTCGCCGCCGATGGACTTCCACGTCTCGGACTCGTACTTCGTGGTGGCCCACTTCCACTACGTGGTGTTCGGCACCGTAGTGTTCGCGATGTTCTCCGGCTTCCACTTCTGGTGGCCGAAGATGACCGGCAAGATGCTGGACGAGCGCCTGGGCAAGATCACCTTCTGGACGCTGTTCATCGGCTTCCACGGCACCTTCCTGGTCCAGCACTGGCTGGGCGCCGAGGGCATGCCGCGCCGCTACGCCGACTACCTGGCGGCCGACGGCTTCACCGCCCTGAACACGATCTCGACCATCAGCTCGTTCCTGCTGGGCCTGTCGATCCTGCCGTTCCTCTACAACGTCTGGAAGACGGCCAAGTACGGCAAGCCGGTCGGCGTGGACGACCCGTGGGGCTACGGCCGTTCGCTGGAGTGGGCGACGTCCTGCCCGCCGCCGCGGCACAACTTCCTCACCCTGCCGCGGATCCGCAGTGAATCCCCGGCGTTCGACCTGCACCACCCCGAGATCGTCGCGCTCGAGCAGCTCGAGCACGCCGGCCACGGCACCGCCATCGCGGGCGAGAAGGAGGCCGGCAAGTGAAGATCCAGGGCCGGATGTTCATCTGGCTGAGCTTCTTCCTCCTGATCATGGCCGTCGTGTACGGCGTGTGGTCGAAGGAGCCGGCCGGCACCACGGCGCTCTTCCTGGCCTTCGGCCTGGCCATCATGATCGGCTTCTACCTGGGCTTCACCGCCCGGCGGGTCGACGCGGGTGCCCAGGACGACAAGGAGGCGGACGTCGCCGACGAGGCGGGCGAGCTGGGCTTCTTCAGCCCGCACAGCTGGCAGCCGCTCATGCTGGGCGTCGGCGGCGCGATCGCCTTCCTCGGCATCGCGGTCGGCTGGTGGCTGATCTTCTTCGCCGCGCCGATCATCCTCATCGGCCTGTTCGGCTGGGTGTTCGAGTACTACCACGGTGAGAACCGCACCCAGTAGCACGCGGTGACGCGGGCGCCGAGCGCGCCAGGAGCCCGGACCTTCCGTCAGGAGGGTCCGGGCTCCTGCATTTGCCACGACACCTGTCACCCGAACGACTTACGTACCGCGCCAAGGAGGTCGGCATCTCATAGCGTGATCATATGAATCACACTCCGCGGACCCGCACCGTCGTCACCTGCGCGTTGCTGGTGACCGCCCTCGGCGCGGGCGTCACCTCCTGCGGTTCGGACGGCAACCCCCTGTCGGCCAGCCCGTACGACGCGGCGGGCCAGATCTCCTTCAACGGCCCCACCGACGAGGGGAAGCCCGCCGATCCGGACAAGCCCCTGGAGATCACCGCCGAGAGCGGTGAGGGCCGGATCACCGACGTCACCGCCCAGGACTCCACAGGGCGCTTCGTGGCGGGCGAACTCGCGGCCGACGGCAGCCGCTGGCACAGCACCTCCCCGCTGGCCGCCAACGCCCACTACACGGTCCGCGTCAGCACCGAGGACGACGACGGCGCGCCGGGCCGCAAGGTCCTCACCTTCGACACCAGCAAACCCACCAGCAAGCAGCGGCTGAACGTCACGTTCGGGCCGAAGTCGGGCGTCTACGGCGTCGGACAGCCCATCACCGCCCAACTCGACCGCGCGGTCAAGGACAAGGCGCAGCGGGCCGTCGTGGAGCGCGCCCTGCGGGTGGACTCCGTCCCGGCCGTGCAGGGTTCCTGGTACTGGGTCAGCGACAAGGAGCTGCACTTCCGCCCCAAGGACTACTGGCCCGTCCACACCACCGTCCAGGTGCACAGCAACCTGGAGGGCGTGAAGATCGGCGACCGGCTCTGGGGCGGCAAGACGAAGCCGCTGAAGATCACGACGGGTGACCGGATCGAGGCCGTCACGGACGCCGCGACGCACCAGCTGACGTTCTACAAGAACGGCCAGGAGGTCGAGCAGATCCCCGTCACCACGGGCAAGCCCGGCTTCGAGACCCGCAACGGCGTCAAGGTCATCCTCGAGAAGCAGTACTACGTACGGATGCGCGGCACCACCGTCGGCATCGCGGAGGGCAGTTCCGACTCGTACGACCTGCCGGTCTACTACGCCACCCGGGTCACCTGGTCGGGCGAGTACGTGCACGCCGCGCCCTGGTCGGTCGGCTCCCAGGGCTCCGCCAACGTCAGCCACGGCTGCACGGGGATGAGCACGTCCAACGCCCAGTGGTTCTTCGACCACGTCCATCCGGGTGACATCGTGAAGGTCGTCAACTCCAACGGCGACCCGATGGAACCCTTCGGCAACGGCTTCGGGGACTGGAACGTCGACTGGAACAAGTGGCGCACGGGCAGCGCCCTGACGGCCGGCGCTCCGGACACCTCTGCCCCGTCCCGCGACGCCCCCCGGCTGCGGCCGGTGGCGCTGTGACCGAGGGCGCGGGGCGGTACGGCTCGCCCCGCGCCCCCGCACCGCCCACGCCGGGCCCTAGACGCCCAGCAGCCGCTTCTGGCGCAGCAGGGAGGCCAGGGCCGAGGCGAACTCCACCGGCTCCACCGGCAGCGTCACAGCGGCGTCCGCACGGCTCCAGGTGGCGAGCCAGGCGTCCTGCGGCCGCCCCATCAGCAGCAGCACGGGCGGGCAGTTGAACACCTCGTCCTTGATCTGCCGGCACACCCCCATGCCGCCCATCGGCACGGCCTCGCCGTCGAGCACGCACACGTCGATGCCGCCCTTGCCCAGCTCGCGCAGCACCGCCTCGGGCGTCGCGCACTCCAGGAACTCCACGACCGGCACGTCCGGCGCGGGCCGCCGCCCGGCGGCCAGCCGCACCTGCTCGCGGGTGTTGGAGTCGTCGCTGTACACCAGCACTGTGGCGGTCGGCTGCATGCTTCCTCCGGGACGAGGGCGTCGTACGGACAGGGCCGTTCGAGGCGGATGTTACTCCCATGAACACCACGTCAACACCGGTTCGGCGGGGCTAGACACTCCGAACGGCACCCCCCGGAGTGAGGGCGGGATAAGCGACCGACATAATGTCGGTCGTGGCGACAGCAACGACAGTAGAAACCGGGCACGCGCACCCGTCGGTCAACCGGCCGAACCTCACCAGCGTCGGAACCATCATCTGGCTGAGTTCCGAGCTGATGTTCTTCGCGGCCCTCTTCGCGATGTACTTCACCCTCCGGTCGGTGACCGGACCGGCGCACTGGAAGGGGATGGCGGAGGCACTCAACGTGCCCTTCTCCGCCACGAACACCACGATCCTGGTGCTCTCCTCACTGACCTGCCAGCTCGGCGTCTTCGCCGCCGAGCGCGGGGACGTGAAGAAGCTCCGTGGCTGGTTCATCCTCACCTTCATCATGGGCGCGATCTTCATCGGCGGTCAGATCTACGAGTACACGGAGTTGGTGAAGAAGGACGGGATCTCCCTGTCCTCCGACCCGTACGGCTCGGTGTTCTACCTGACCACCGGCTTCCACGGCCTGCACGTGACGGGCGGTCTCATCGCCTTCCTGCTGGTCCTCGGCCGTACATACGCGGCGAAGAGGTTCACCCATGAGCAGGCGACCGCCGCCATTGTCGTGTCCTACTACTGGCACTTCGTCGATGTCGTCTGGATCGGCCTCTTCGCCACGATCTACCTGATCAAGTAGCCGGGACCGTTCCCGCACACCAAGCATCGACGCAGAAGATCCTGACACCGGGGTAATCCGTGAAAAAGCTCTCCGCACGACGACGCCATCCGCTGGCGGCGGTCGTCGTCCTACTCCTCGCGCTGGCGGCCACCGGGGGGCTGTACGCCGCGTTCGCGCCCGCGAGCAAGGCACAGGCCGATGAAACCTCCCAGTCCCTGACCATCAAGGAGGGCAAGAAGCTCTACGAGGTCGGCTGCGCCAGCTGCCACGGCACCGGTGGCAAGGGCTCCTCCGACGGGCCGAGTCTGGTCGGCGTGGGCGCCGCGGCCGTCGACTTCCAGGTCGGTACGGGCCGTATGCCCGCCTCCACCTCGCAGATGGCGCAGATCCCGCGCAAGAAGGTCATCTACACGCAGGCCCAGATCGACCAGCTCGCGGCGTACGTCGCGTCGCTGGGCGCCGGCCCGAACGTGCCGACGAAGCAGCAGTACAGCCCGGAGGGCGCGGACATCGCCAAGGGCGGCGAGCTGTTCCGCACCAACTGCGCGCAGTGCCACAACTTCACCGGCAAGGGTGGTGCCCTCACCAACGGCAAGTACGCGCCGAGCCTCGATGGCGTTGCCCCCAAGCACATCTACGAGGCCATGCAGACCGGCCCGCAGAACATGCCGTCCTTCCCCGACACCACGATGTCGGAGAAGAACAAGAAGGACATCATCGCGTACCTGAACGCGGTCAACGGTGACGAGACGGTCAACCCGGGTGGCCTGGAGCTGGGCGGCCTCGGGCCGGTCAGCGAGGGTCTGTTCGCCTGGATCTTCGGTCTCGGCGCACTGATCGCGGTTGCCGTGTGGGTCGCCGCCCGGACCGCAAAGGCCAAGAAGTCATGAGTAGCCAAGACATTCCAGAAGAGAACCTGCCCGCAGCGCAGGACCACGCGCACGGCGCCGTGAGCGTCGCGGACGAGGAGAACCCGTTCGCGGACCCGGGGCTGCCGCCCCACGAGCACCGGATCCAGGACATCGACGAGCGGGCCGCCAAGCGGTCCGAGCGCGTCGTCGCCCTGCTGTTCACGGTCTCGATGCTGGCCACCATCGGCTTCATCGCCTCGTACGTGACGATCTCGCCCGACACGGCGGTCTACGTCTTCCCGATCGGGCACATCAGCGCGCTGAACTTCGCGCTCGGCCTGACCCTGGGCGCGGCGCTGTTCTGCATCGGCGCGGGCGCGGTCCACTGGGCCCGCACGCTGATGTCCGACGTCGAGGTCGCCGACGAGCGTCACCCGATCGAGGCCCCGCCCGAGGTCCGTGCGAAGGTCTACGCGGACTTCAAGGAGGGCGCCAAGGAGTCGGGGCTCGGCCGCCGCAAGCTGATCCGCAACACGATGTTCGGCGCGCTCACCCTGGTGCCGCTGTCCGGCGTCGTCCTGCTGCGCGACCTCGGTCCGCTGCCCGGCACCTCGCTGCGTCACACGCTGTGGGCCAAGGGCAAGCTGCTGGTCAACATGAACACGAACCAGCCGCTGCGTCCCGAGGACGTCGCCGTCGGTTCGCTGACGTTCGCCAAGCCCGAGGGCCTGGAAGAGACCCAGGAGGACTTCCAGAACGAGATCGCCAAGTCGGCCCTGATGATCATCCGGCTGCAGCCGGGCAACATCAAGGACAAGCGCGAACTCGACTGGTCGCACGAGGGCATCGTCGCCTTCTCGAAGATCTGCACCCACGTCGGCTGCCCGATCTCCCTGTACGAGCAGCAGACGCACCACGTGCTGTGCCCGTGCCACCAGTCCACCTTCGACCTCTCCGACGGTGCCCGAGTGATCTTCGGCCCCGCTGGTCACGCCCTGCCGCAGCTCCGCATCGGCGTGAACGACGAGGGTTACCTCCAGGCGCTCGGCGACTTCGAGGAGCCCGTCGGTCCTGCATTCTGGGAGCGCGGATGAGCACCAACGAGAACAACGAGCGACGCGGCAAGGCGCCCGCCGGCGAGCGGATCGCCGACTGGGCCGACGGCCGGCTGGGGATCTACTCCCTGGCGAAGTCGAACATGCGGAAGATCTTCCCCGACCACTGGTCGTTCATGCTGGGCGAAGTCTGCATGTACAGCTTCCTCATCATCATCCTGACCGGTGTCTATCTGACGCTGTTCTTCCACCCGTCGATGAACGAGGTGGAGTACCACGGCTCCTACGTCCCGCTCCAGGGACAGCTGATGTCCGAGGCGTTCAACTCGACCCTGCACATCTCCTTCGACGTGCGCGGTGGCCTGCTCATCCGGCAGATCCACCACTGGGCCGCGCTGATCTTCCTCGCCGGCATGTTCGTGCACATGATGCGCGTGTTCTTCACCGGCGCGTTCCGCAAGCCGCGTGAGATCAACTGGCTGTTCGGCTTCCTGCTGTTCGTCCTGGGCATGTTCACCGGCTTCACCGGTTACTCCCTCCCGGACGACCTGCTCTCCGGCACCGGTGTGCGCTTCACCGAGGGCGCGATCCTGTCGATGCCGATCGTCGGCACGTACATCTCGTACTTCCTCTTCGGCGGCGAGTTCCCCGGCCACGACTTCGTGGCCCGGTTCTACTCGATCCACATCCTGCTGCTGCCGGGCATCATGCTCGGCCTGATGGTGGGCCACCTGATCCTGGTCTTCTACCACAAGCACACGCAGTTCGCGGGTCCCGGAAAGTCCGAGAAGAACGTCGTCGGCATGCCGCTGCTGCCGGTCTACATGGCCAAGGCCGGAGGTTTCTTCTTCCTGGTCTTCGGCGTGATCGCGGCCATCGCCGCGGTCACCCAGATCAACCCGATCTGGGCCATGGGCCCCTACCGGCCGGACCAGGTGTCCACGGGCGCCCAGCCCGACTGGTACATGGGCTTCGCCGAGGGTCTGGTCCGCTACATGCCGGGCTGGGAGATCAACTTCTGGGGTCACACGCTCGTCCTGGGCGTGTTCATCCCGCTGGTCCTCTTCGGTCTGGTGCTCGCCGCGATCGCGGTGTACCCGTTCATCGAGTCCTGGGTCACCGGCGACAAGCGCGAGCACCACATCCTGGACCGCCCGCGCAACGCCCCGACGCGCACCGCGTTCGGCGTCGCCTGGGTCACGGTGTACATGGTGGGCCTGGTCGGGGGTGGCAACGACCTCTTCGCCACCCACTTCCACCTGTCGCTCAACGCGGTCACGTGGTTCGTCCGGATCTCCTTCTTCGCCGGACCGGTCATCGCCTTCATCGTCACCAAGCGGATCTGCCTCGGCCTGCAGCGCCGGGACCGCGAGAAGGTGCTGCACGGCCGCGAGACGGGCATCATCAAGCGCCTGCCGCACGGTGAGTTCATCGAGGTCCACGAGCCGCTCAGCCAGGAGCAGCTGCACACCCTCACCGCGCACCACCAGTACGAGCCGGCCGAGATCGGCCCGACGGTGGACGAGAACGGTGTCGAGCGCAAGGTGAAGGGGTCCGAGAAGCTGCGCGCCAAGCTCAGCAACGCCTACTACGGCGAGGACAACCAGATCCCGAAGGCCACCGTCGAGGAGTACCGGGAGATCACGAGCGGCCACGGCCACCACTGATCCCCGAGCGTCGCCACGCCACAGTCGAAGGGCCCCGTCCGGCTTACGGACGGGGCCCTTCGCCGTGTCCGGTGCTGGATAGGGTGGGAGCACACTGTTCTGCGACGACACCCAGGAGCGGCTATGAGCGCTGTGACCCCCGCTGGAGGCGACACCGCGGCGGGCCGTTCCTGGCCCGCCCTGCTGAACGGGCTGCTGGACGGCCGGGACCTGTCCGCCGACGACACCGCCTGGGCGATGGACCTCATCATGCGCGGCGAGGCGACCGACGCCCAGATCGCCGGGTTCATGGTGGCGCTGCGCGCCAAGGGCGAGACGGTGCAGGAGATCAGCGGACTGGTACGGACCATGTACGAGCACGCCAACGTGATCGAGGTGCCCGGGCCGGCCGTCGACATCGTCGGCACCGGCGGCGACGGCGCCAAGACGGTGAACATCTCCACCATGTCGTCGATCGTCGTCGCCGGCACCGGCACGAAGGTCGTCAAGCACGGCAACCGCGCCGCGTCCTCCGCCTCCGGCTCCTCCGACGTGCTGGAGAAGCTCGGCATCAACCTCGGCCTGACCCCGCGGCGGGTCGCCGAGGTGGCCGAGGAGGCCGGCATCACCATCTGCTTCGCGGTGAAGTTCCACCCCTCGCTGCGCCATGTCGCCGCGGCCCGCGGTCAGTTGGGGATCCGCACCACCTTCAACGTGCTCGGCCCGCTGACCAACCCTGCCCGGGTGCGCGCCCAGGCGGTCGGGGTGGCCGACCCGCGCATGGCGCCGATCGTGGCCGGGGTCCTCGCCGAGCGCGGGAACTCCGCCCTGGTGTTCCGGGGCGACGACGGCCTGGACGAGCTGACCACCACCGCCACGTCCCGGGTGTGGGTGGTCCGGGACGGCAAGGTCGCCGAGGAGCGCTTCGACCCCCGGGACGCCGGCATCGACCTGGTCCCCGTGGAGGCGCTGCGCGGCGCCGACGCCTCGTACAACGCGGAGGTGGCCCGGCGGGTGCTGGACGGCGAGCACGGTCCCGTGCGGGACGCGGTGCTGCTGAACTCGGCGGCGGCGCTGGTCGCCCTGCGGCCGACCGACGAGCCGCTCACCGAGCAGCTCCGCGCGGGCATGGCGAGGGCGGCGGAGTCGATCGACTCCGGGGCGGCCGGGCGGACGCTGGAGCGGTGGGTGGCGGCCAGCAACGCCTGACCCCGCCCGGTGCGACGCGGGGCGCGGTCCGGATGGCGGACCGCGCCTTGCGCACCGTAGATCGTGTGGCAGGATACTGAACCAGGTCATGAGCGACAGCCATGCGGCCCCGGCCGGCTGTCCGGCAACCCTCCGTCCGTGGCGGGGTGCCCCGGGTGAGGACCAGGCCGTGGGCAGCGAGGTCCACGGCAAGCGCGGACCCCTCGCGCGGCTCCTGCGGGAGCGCGGGACCAGGGGTCCTGGTCGTCGAGGGAGCCTTCTGTGAGCAAGCGAATGCGATAGGGCGTCGAGCCCCGCCTCCGCATACCCCTTTCACCTTTCCGCCGTGCTGGAGCCGTACCGCTCGCACGGTGATCCCTGCCTGCCTCACGGGAGTTCACCATGTCCGCACCCACCGCTGCCGCCGCCAAGACCGCCTGTGACGAGCTGCCCGTCCTCGGCCGGGACGTCACCGTCCCGCTCGTGACCGGCGGCGAGGTCGCCTACGCCGCCCTGGACTACGCCGCCAGCGCCCCCGCCCTGCAGCGCGTCTGGGACGACGTCGCCGCCTACGCGCCCTACTACGGCAGCGTCCACCGCGGCGCCGGCTACCTCTCCCAGCTCTCCACCGACCTGTTCGAGAACGCCCGCCGGACGGTCGCCCGATTCCTCGACTGCCGCGGAAGCGACCAGGTGGTCTTCACCCGGTCGACCACCGACTCCCTGAACCTCCTCGCCCGCGCGCTGCCGGCCGGCTGCGAGGTGTTCGTCTTCGAGACCGAGCACCACGCCTCCCTGCTGCCGTGGCAGGACGCGCGCGTGACCGTCCTCGACGCGCCGCGCACCCCGCGGCGGGCCGTGGAGACCCTGGAGCGGGCCCTCGCCGACCGCGACCCGCACGGCCCGGCCCTGGTGTGCGTCACCGGCGCCTCCAACGTCACCGGCGAGCTGTGGCCGGTGCGCGAGCTGGCCGCCGCGGCCCACGCGCACGGGGCCCGGATCGTCCTGGACGCCGCCCAGCTCGTCCCGCACCACCCGGTGTCGGTCCAGGACCTGGACGTCGACTGGGTGGCCTTCTCCGGTCACAAGCTGTACGCGCCCTTCGGCTCCGGCGTGCTGGCCGGCCGGTCCGACTGGCTGGTCGCGGCCGAGCCGTACCTCGCGGGCGGCGGCGCCAGCCGCAGGGTCACCCGGCGCACCGACGGGGGCGTGGACGTGGAGTGGCACGAGAGCGCCGCGCGCCACGAGGCCGGCTCCCCGAACGTGATCGGCGCCTACTCCATCGCCTCCGCCTGCAAGGCGCTCACCGAGGCAGGCTGGGACACCCTCGTCGCCCGTGAGCAGCACCTTCTCGCCCGGGTCCGGGCGGGTCTCGCCGAGGTGCCGGAGGTCAGGGTGCTCTCGCTGTTCGGCGACGACGCCCCGCGGGTCGGTGTGCTCTCCTTCGTCGTCGAGGGCTGGAACAGCTCCCACTTCGCCGCCGCGCTCTCCGCCGAGTACGGCATCGGCGTCCGCGACGGCCTGTTCTGCGCCCACCCGCTGGTCCGCACCCTGCTGGGCGGCGACCCGGGCACCCAGGGCGAGTGCGGGGCGCCCGAGGCCGCGCCCGGCGAGAAGTCGCTGAACGCCGTCCGGGTCAGCTTCGGGGCGGGCACCCCCGAGGAGCACGTCGACCGCTTCGTCGACGCGGTGCGGGAACTGGTCCGCGACGGCGCGCGGTGGCGGTACCGCACCGAGGACGGCCGCTGCGTGCCGGTGCGCGACCAGGCCTGAGTCGGGCGCGGACCCCCAGGGCCTGTCTGACGATGCCCGCCGGGCCCGCGACGCCTGGCGTGCCGGACCCTAGGAGCCGGCGTTCACGAGTCGAGGCCGATCGCGAACGCCGCCTCCAGGTCGTGCTGGGAGTACGTGCGGAACGCGACGTGCGTGTCGGTGGCCTCCACGCCGGGGATCTTGCTGATCCGCCCGGGGATGACGTCGGCCAGGTCCTCGTGCTGCCGCACCCGCACCATGGCGATGAGGTCGTAGGTGCCGGTGACGGAGAAAACCTCGCTCACCGAATCCAGCGAAGCGATCCGCTCCGCGATCTCGGGGATCCGGTCCACGCTGGTCTTGATGAGGACAATCGCGGTGATCACGGCAGGTTCTCTCCCTCGGGTGCCGGGGCCGGTGCGGACTTCACTCTAGTAGTCGGCCCGTAGCGCACCCGCGCGTAGCCGAAGCCGAGGCCGAAGCCGATCAGGTGGGCGAGGTAGGCCACCCCCGGGCCCTGGCCGGAGCGGCCCGCCGCGAGCCACTGCAGGGCCGCCCAGAAGGGCAGCACCACCCAGGCCGGGAAGCGCAGGGGCAGGAAGAACAGGAAGGGGAGGAGACTGGTCACACGGGCACGGGGGAACAGGTACAGGAACGCTCCGAGGACCGCCGAGATCGCCCCCGAGGCGCCGACCAGCGACTGTCCGGAGGTGGCGTTGGCGGCCGCGTAGCCGAGCAGGGCCAGGTACCCGCAGCCGACGTAGAAGAGGGTGAACTCAACCCGGCCCATCCGTTCCTCGGTCATCAGCCCGAAGACGAAGAGGAAGAGCATGTTGCCGAGCAGATGCACCCAGCTGCCGTGCACGAACAGGGCGGTGGCCGGGGTCAGGGCGGCCCGGACCGACGGGTCGAACAGCTCGGCCGGGACCACGCCCCAGTGGCGGAAGTACGCCCGCTGCGCCGCGAACAGCGCCCCGCCCGAGCCGTACGCCGGGGTGAGTCCGGAGGCCGGGCTCAGCACGAAGATCAGGGTGCACAGGACGAGGAGGACGTACGTCATCGGCGCGGAGACGCCCCGGACCGCCCGGAACGCTCCGCGGGCCGCCGTGCCCCAGGTGCGGATCATGACTACAGAGCATGACGTAAGGGGACGCAAGCACACAGACCGCCTCGCCGCCGTGGACGGGCGGGCGGCGAGCGACCGCCAGGCCGTAGGGTTACGAGCCACACGCGTCGAGGAGCGGCGCGCACCGACCGAGAAGGAAGCGAACAGCCACGATGACGGTTCCCCTGCCGACCGCCACGACACGATGGCGCTGCGCCCTCTGCGGCAACCTCACCCGCTTCGACGTGACCCGCTCGTCGAAGGTCGTCGAGTACGTTCACCTGGACCTCGCGGGAGAGCCGACGGTCGAGGAGCGCGAGGTGGTCAGTGAGACCATCGAGTCGGTCCGCTGCCGCTGGTGCAACGCGGTGGACCAGGTGGAACTCGTGGACAGGCCGGGCGCCGGCTCCTGAGCGGAGCGGGCCCCGGACGGATATTGGGGTGTGACGGATGGTGGAGACCGCAGGCGGGGGGCCGGGCGACGGCACCGCTGAGGTGCTTGACCGTCCGATGCCCGACGGCGTGCGCCGGCGGGTCGTGCAGATCGTCTCGGACGCCTTCGGCCTGCTGACGGTGACGGAACTGCCCACCCAGTTGCGGCAGTACGCCCGGTTCGCCCCGAATCGCCGGGCCAAGTTCGCCGGCAACGCGATGGCGGCCGCGCTGGAGACCGACGGGCTGTTCCGGCAGCGGATCGGGGAGAAGTTCAGAGAGGCGCAGCCGGAACTCTCCGGCGCCCTCGACTCCGGCTCGCCGCCCCCGGCCGCGGACCCGCTCGAAGTGGCGGCCGCGGCCTACGTACTGCGGCCCGCGGGCTGGGTGAAGCTGGTCACCGCGGCCGGCGAGGAGGCGCAGCGCGCCGACGCCGAGCGGGCCGACGAGGAGGGCCGGGCCGAACTCGAGCGGCTGCGCGCCGAACTCGCCCAGGCCCGTGAGCAGACCCGCGCCGAGACCGAACGGCTGCGCGCCGAGGCGGAGTCGGCGAAGAGGGAAGCGGAGTCCCTGCACCGCAAGCTGCGTGCCGCGCTCAGCGACGTCAAGCGCGGTGAGGCCGCGCTGCGCAAGTCCCGGGGCGAGACCGAGGCCGTGCGCGCCGAGGGGCAGGCGCAGCTCTCGGCGGCCGAGAGCGAGTCGCGGCGGCTCAAGGCGCGCCTCGGCGAGGTCGAGGCGGCGCTGGAGGCCACCCGGCGGGCGGCCCGCGAGGGCCGCAGCGTCGAGGACATGCGGGTGCGGCTGCTGCTGGACACCCTGCTGGACGCCGCCCAGGGCCTGCGGCGCGAGCTCGCCCTGCCGCCGGTCTCGGTGCGGCCGGCCGAGACCGTGGACGCGGTCGAACCGGGGCGGATGACCCCGAAGGACATCGCGGCCCGGGCGCTGTCCGAGAACGACCCGGCGATCCTCGACCAGTTGCTGGCGCTGCCGCAGGCGCATCTGGTGGTCGACGGCTACAACGTCACCAAGACCGGTTATCCGCAGATGCCGCTGGAGAAGCAGCGGCTGCGCCTGCTGGGTCAGCTCTCCGCGCTCGCCGCGCAGACCGGCGCCGAGGTGACCTGCGTCTTCGACGGCGCCGAACTGGTCGCGCCGGTGCTGCTCGCGCCGCCCCGCGGGGTGCGGGTGCTGTTCTCCAAGCCGGGCGTCACGGCGGACGAGCTGATCCGGCAGCTCGTGCGCGCCGAGCCGCCGGGCCGTCCGGTCATCGTCGCCTCGACCGACCGGGAGGTGGCCGACGGGGTCGCGCGCGCCGGTGCCCGTCCGGTGGCCTCTGCGGTACTTCTGAAGCGACTGTCCTGAACGTGCAATACGCATATGCATTGCCCGAATTGGACGTATCGTCACGCAACGTAGTGTCAATCCGGCATCACCGCACGTGAGTTGTGTGCAAAGAATGCGTTGCGTCACCGGGTTTTTTGCCGCAGGGATTTGAACTGATCACAACTGGGTCACTAGGGTCTGGCTCGAACCTCCGAACGGGTGATCACTCACAAGAAGGAGATCGTCCCTCGTGGCGTCCCACCGTCGACCCAAGCAACCCAGCCGCACGCGTGTCACCGTGCTCACCACCGCGGCCGCGGCCGCCGTCGTGCTGAGCGCGAACGCCGCCAACGCCGCCCCGAGCGAGAAGCTCGGCAAGGACGAGGTCAAGGCGAAGGTCGACAAGCTCTACGAGCAGGCCGAGCAGGCCACCGAGAAGTACAACGGGGCCAAGGAGAAGCAGCAGAAGCTGCAGAAGGAGATCTCCACCATCCAGGACAACGTGGCCCGGGGCCAGGAGGAGCTGAACAAGCTCCGCGACGGCCTGGGTTCGCTGGCCACCGCGCAGTACCGCTCCGGCGGCATCGACCCCTCGGTCCAGCTCTTCCTGTCCGCCGACCCGGACGACTACCTCGACAAGGCGTCCACGCTCGACCAGTTGAGCGGTCAGCAGGTCGAGGCGCTGAAGAAGATCCAGGACAAGCAGCGCCAACTCGCCCAGGAGCGGGCCGAGGCCACCGAGAAGCTCAAGGACCTGGCCTCCACCCGCACCGAGCTGGGCAACAAGAAGAAGGAAGTCCAGGGCAAGCTCGCCGAGGCGCAGAAGCTGCTCAACACCCTGACGGCCAAGGAGAAGGCGGCCCTCGCCGCCGAGCAGCAGCGCGCCAACCGCTCCTCCACCGACCGTGTGGACCTCGGCAACGACACCTCTGCCTCCGGCCGGGCCGCCGCCGCCTTCTCCGCCGCGCAGAGCAAGATCGGCACCCCGTACGTCTACGGCGCGTCCGGTCCGTCCTCCTTCGACTGCTCGGGCCTGACCTCCTGGGCCTACGCCCAGGCCGGCGTCTCCATACCGCGCACCTCCGAGGCCCAGGCGGGCTACGGCGCCCACCTGTCGATGAGCCAGCTCCAGGTCGGCGACCTGGTCTTCTTCTACGGCGACCTGCACCACGTCGGCCTCTACGCCGGCAACGGCCAGGTGCTGCACGCCCCGCACACCGGCGCCGTGGTCCGCTACGAGTCGATCAACAACATGCCCTTCCAGTTCGGCGTCCGCGTCTGACGCCGTCCGGCGCCGGCTCCGGGCCACCCGAAAGGGCGAATCCCGAGTACCGCGACTGACCCTCCGCCCCGCCCTGACCTGCGTCAGCGGCGGGGCGCGGTGGTCACGGGGCCGTCGACGGCCTTTGGCCGCCGTCCTCCCGCCCGGTTACTGTCTGCCGCGTTTCCCCGGCGCGGGGGCCTCCCCGTCCCCCGCGTCGGGGGACCGCTCCTGTCCGCCAGCAGAAGGACCGCCGTGGGTTCCCATCGCCGTCTCGCACCGTCCGGGTTCGACCGGGGCGCAGCGACCGCCCTGTGCGCGTTGTCGGCGGCGGCCGCCGCCCTCGGGACCGTACCGGCCGACGCGGCGCCGCACCGGAACACCCGCGCCGAGGTGGACCGCCTCTACGAAGAGGCCGAGAAGGCGACCCAGGCCTACGACAAGGCCGACGAGCGGGCCGACGCGCTGCGCCGCGAGGTCCGGGACGCGCAGGAGCGCATCGCGCGCCGCCAGCAGCGCGTCAACACCATGCGGGAGCGGCTGGGCTCGCTGGCCGGCGCCCAGTACCGCTCCGGCGGCCTCGACCCGGCCGTCGCCCTGCTCCTGTCCGACGACCCGGACGACTACCTCGACCGCGCCTCCACCCTCGACCGCATCGGCGTCCAGCAGGCCGGGCAGCTCAGGGAGTTGCGCAGGCAGATGCGGCAACTCGCCCAGGAACGCGCCGAGGCCGCCGGGAAGCTCGCGGAACTCCAGCGCGACCGCAGGGCCGTCGACACCCACAAGCGGATCGTGGAGCGCAAGCTCGCCCGGGCCCGGCAACTGCTCAACTCCCTGCCCGCCGCCGAACGCGCCGCCTACGACCGGGCCTCCCGCGACGGCCGCGTGGACCTGCCCGGGCTGCCGGACCTGGCCGGCGCCGTCGCGCCCGACGCCCGCGCCGCGGCCGCCGTCGCCGCCGCCCGGTCCGCGCTCGGCCGCCCCTACGTGTGGGGCGCCAGCGGGCCGTCCGGCTTCGACTGCTCGGGGCTGATGCAGTGGGCGTACGCGCGGGCCGGCGTCCATCTGCCGCGCACCTCCCAGGACCAGCGGCACGCCGGCCGGCGGATCCCGCTGTCCCAGGCACGCCCCGGCGACCTGGTCGTCTACCGCTCCGACGCGGGCCACGTGGGGATGTACGTCGGCGGCGGCCGGGTGATCCACGCGCCCCACCCGGGGGCGGCGGTGCGCTACGACCCGGTCGGGATGATGCCCATCGCCTCCGTCACCCGCCCCTGACCTCCGCCGGCGCGCCGTACGATCGGCGGGTGACTGTTCGTGGACGGGCGCCGCGGACCTGGCGCGCCGCGGCGGCGGGGCTCTGCCTGCTGCTCCTGCCGCCCCTGGCCGGATGCGCCGGGCGGACCGCCGCCGACCCGGTCACCGCCGAGGTGCAGCGGGTCCTCGACCGGCG
Organism: Streptomyces sp. NPDC056580; assembly: GCF_042793175.1. Lineage (NCBI taxonomy): Bacteria > Bacillati > Actinomycetota > Actinomycetes > Kitasatosporales > Streptomycetaceae > Streptomyces > Streptomyces sp. NPDC056580. The sequence continues at coordinate 586,759 of NZ_JBHTVE010000002.1, forward strand.
CTCCGCGGCCCTGCTCGGGCACGACGAGTCGGCCTTCGGCGCCACCGGCGCCCGCACCGCCTACGTCCGGCTGCGCGCCCTGCCACTGGCCTCCTGGGCGTACCGGGTGACGGCACTGCGCCGCGCCGGCTCCGGCGCGACCGCCGACACCGAGCTGCGCTACCGGGTCGCCGGCTACGACAGGGCGCCGGTCACCGTCCGCCGCACCCTCACCCTGCGCCGCACCGACGGCGGCCGCTGGTACGTCACCGGGGACCGGCCCGCCGCGAAGACCGGGCAGCAGCTCTGGGACCAGGGCCGGGTCACCGCCGTCAGCGGCGCGCACAGCCTGGTCCTGGGAACCGGCCAGAGCGCCGCCGAGCTGCGCCGCTACGCCCGGCTCGCCGACCGCGCCGTACCGGCCGTCTCCGCGGCGTGGGGGACGGCCTGGACCCGGCGGCTCGTCGTCCTGGTCCCGCGGAGCCTCGCGGGCATGGCCGGCCTGCTCGGCTCGCCCGCCTCCGGCTACCGGGGCATCGCCGCGGTCACCACCGGCGAGGCGGGGAGCCCGGGGCGGACGCCCGCGGACCGGGTGGTGGTCAACCCGGAGGCGTACGCCGTGCTGGGCGAGGTCGGCAAGCAGGTGGTGCTCACCCACGAGACCACCCACGTGGCCACCCGGGCGCAGACCACCGCGGCCACCCCGCTCTGGCTCTCCGAGGGCTACGCCGACTGGATCGGATACCTCGGCACCGGACGCACCCCGGCCGAGGCCGCGCCGGAACTGGCCCGCGCGGTCCGGGACGGCAAGGCGCCGGCGGCCCTGCCCACCGACCGTGACTTCGGCTTCAGCGGCGATCCCACCCTCCTCGCCCAGGCCTACGAGGGCGGCTGGCTGGCCTGCAGGATGATCGCCGCCCACTGGGGCGAGAGCCGCCTCGGCGCCTTCTACCGGGCCGTCGGCGCGCACGCCGAACGCGCGGGCGCCCTCGCCGACGCCCTGCACAGGGTCCTCGGCACCACCCCGGAGGCGTTCACCGCCCGGTGGCGCGCGTACGTGCGGGATCAGCTGGGCTGAGCGGCACGGGACCGGCGGGCGCCGGGACGGTGGCGCGCCACAGGGTCCGGGCCGCGGTGAGGGCGGCGGCGAGCAGCAGGCCGTTGCGCAGCAGCAGCAGGGCGACGCCGTAGGTGTCGCTCACGATGACGTGCGCGAAGCCGATCGGGAACTCCAGCAGCGTCACGAAGGCGGCCGCCAGCACCAGGGCGGCGGGCCTCCCGGTCCGGCTCGCCCGGTGGCACCCGCACACGGCGGCCAGGCCGACCAGCCACACCAGGTACTGCGGGCTGATCACCCGGCTGGTGACGGTGAAGAGCAGTACCGCGGTGAACGCCGCGTCCGCGAGCGTGTGCGGCTCGAACCGGGTCGCCCGCACCCGCCACAGCAGCAGCCAGCCGAAGGCGCCGGCGGTCAGCACCACGGCCGCCTTGCCGACCGCTCCGACGTACGGGCCGAGGAACTCCACCGAGCCGTAGTTCAGCACCACCTCGCCGGGCCAGCCGAAGCGCCGGGCCACATGCAGGACCAGGCCGCCCAGCGACTCCACCTCGGTGCCCCGGTCGCGCTGGAAGGCCAGGAAGGCGAAGGCGCCCGGCATCGCCACCGCGAACAGGGCCGCGCCGCCGCCCGCGGTCACCGCCGCCGCGCACCACGCCCGCAGCCGTGTGGCGCCCACGAGCAGCAGGGCGGGCCACGCCTTCAGCAGGGCCCCGAACGCCGCCAGCGCGCCCATCAGCCGGGGGTGGCGGGTCCCGGCGAGCAGGGCCGCCACGGCCACCGCGGTCACCATCAGGTCGTAGCGGGCGTACGCCGTCGGGCCGAGCAGCGGCAGACCCGCCACCCAGATCCAGGCGCCGCGCGAGGACCGCCCCGGGCCCCGGCCCGCGCGCGCCAGCAGCCCGAACACGACCAGGTCGGCCAGGCAGCTCAGGACGAAGAAGGCGGCCGCGTAGCCGAGGAACGGCAGCAGGGCGGGGGAGAGCACCGCGAGCGCGGCGGCGGGCGGGTACTGCCAGGTCACGTCGTCCAGCGGGAACGTGCCCCGGCGCAGCACCCCGGCCCAGCCCTGGTAGATCACCGACACGTCGGCGGTGACGTCGGCGCCGGGCAGCGGGACCACCCGGAAGACCAGGAGCAGCAGCACCAGCCGGGTCGCGCACCAGGTCCACGGCAGCGCCGCCCGCCGTCCGCCCGTCGTCCTCACGCGTGCTCCCGTCCGTTCCGCTGCCCATGGCCGGCCAACCACGGCCGCCGGGCCCGCCGCAGGCGCGCGGTAGGGTCGGCGGCGATGCACAAGACCCTCATCGTGACCAACGACTTCCCGCCCCGGCCGGGCGGCATCCAGGCGTTCCTGCACAACATGGCCCTCCGGCTGGACCCCGAGCGGCTGGTCGTCTACGCCTCCACCTGGAAGCGCGGACAGGAGGGCGCCCGGGCCACGGCCGCCTTCGACGAGGACCAGCCCTTCACCGTCGTACGCGACCGTACGACCATGCTGCTGCCGACGCCCGCGGCGACCCGCCGGGCGACCGGCCTTCTGCGGGAGCACGGCTGCACCTCGGTGTGGTTCGGGGCGGCCGCGCCGCTCGGCCTGATGGCGCCGGCCCTCAGGAGGGCGGGCGCCGAGCGGCTGGTGGCGACCACCCACGGTCACGAGGCCGGCTGGGCCCAGCTCCCCGCGGCCCGCCGGCTGCTGCGCCGGATCGGCGAGTCCACGGACACCCTCACCTACCTCGGCGAGTACACCCGCTCCCGGATCGCGGCCGCCCTCACCGAGGACGCGGCCCGGCGTATGACGCAACTGCCGCCCGGGGTCGACGAGAAGACCTTCCACCCGGACTCCGGCGGCGACGAGGTCCGGGCGCGGCTCGGGCTCACCGAGCGGCCGGTGGTGGTGTGCGTCTCCCGGCTGGTGCCGCGCAAGGGCCAGGACACCCTCATCCGCGCCATGCCCCGGATCCTGGCCGCCGAGCCGGACGCCGTGCTGCTGATCGTCGGCGGCGGCCCCTACGAGCGTGACCTGCGCCGGCTGGCCCGGGAGACCGGCGTCGACGCCTCGGTGCGCTTCACCGGCGCCGTGCCCTGGTCCGAGCTGCCCGCGCACTACGGCGCCGGCGACGTCTTCGCCATGCCGTGCCGCACCCGGCGCGGCGGGCTGGACGTGGAGGGCCTCGGCATCGTCTACCTGGAGGCCTCCGCCACCGGGCTGCCGGTCGTCGCCGGGGACTCGGGCGGCGCGCCGGACGCGGTGCTGGACGGCGAGACCGGCTGGGTCGTCCGCGGCGGCGAGCCGGCCGAGGCGGCCGAGCGGATCACCGCCCTGCTCGGCGACGCCGGGCTGCGCCGCCGGATGGGCGAGCGCGGCCGCCGGTGGGTCGAGGAGAGGTGGCGCTGGGACCTGCTGGCGGAGAAGCTCAAGGACCTGCTCTAGGGCCTGCCGCGGGAGCGGCAGCCCTTCGGGCGACGAGGCCGCTCCCGCGGCAGGCCCTGGACGGACGCGGCCGGCGGGCGCCCGCTCGGCCGGCCGTGGGCACGAACGCCGTCGGCGCGGGTCCCCGCCCGGGGACCCGCGCCGTGACGTGCTCTCAGCAGGCGGCCTACTTGGCGTAGATGGCCTCGATCTCGTTCGCGTAGTCCTTCGCCACCACGTTCCGCTTGAGCTTCAGCGACGGGGTGAGGTGGCCCGACTCCTCCGTGAACTGTTGGGTCAGGACGCGGAACTTGCGCACCGACTCCGCCTTGGACACCGCGGCGTTGCCGTCGTCGATCGCCGACTGGATCGCCGCCCGCAGCTCGGGGTCCTCGCGCAGCGACGCGGCGGTGGAGCCGGCCGGCTTGCCGTGCTCCTCGGCCCAGCGGCCGAGGAACTCCTCGTCCAGGGTGACCAGCGCGCCGACGAACGGCCGCCCGTCGCCCACCACCATGCACTCGGCGACCAGCGCGTGCGCCCGGATCCGGTCCTCGATCACGGCCGGGGCCACGTTCTTGCCGCCCGCCGTGACGATGATCTCCTTCTTGCGTCCGGTGATCCGCAGGTAGCCGTCCTCGTCCAGGGTCCCTATGTCGCCGGTGTGGAACCAGCCGTCCGCCAGCGCCTCGGCGGTCGCGCCCGGGTTGTTCCAGTACTCCTTGAACAGGTGCTCGCCGTGCAGCAGCACCTCGCCGTCGTCCGCTATCCGGATCACCGAGCCGGGCAGCGGCTGGCCGACCGTGCCGATCTTCTGCCGGTCCCAGGGGTTGAACGCGGTCGCCGCGCAGGACTCGGTCAGGCCGTAGCCCTCCAGCACCGTGAAGCCGATGCCCCGGAAGAAGTGGCCGAGCCGCTCGCCCAGCGGGGCGCCGCCGGAGATCGCGTACTCGCCGCGGCCGCCGAGGACCGCGCGCAGCTTGCTGTAGACCAGCCGGTCGAAGACCTTGTGCTTGATCCGCAGGCCGAGGGACGGGCCGGACGGGGCGTCCAGCGCCTTGCTGTAGGCGATCGCGGTGTCCGCGGCCTTGTCGAAGATCGCGCCCTTGCCGTCCGCCTGCGCCTTGGCCCGGGCGGTGTTGTAGACCTTCTCGAAGACGCGCGGCACACCGAGGACCAGGGTCGGCCGGAACGCGGCCAGTTCGTCGGTGAGGTTCTTGATGTCCGGGACGCAGCCCAGCTTGATGGGCGCCATCATCGGGGCGATCTGCACCAGCCGGCCGAAGACGTGCGCCAGCGGCAGGAAGAGCAGCACCGAGCACTCGCCGGTGCGGAACAGCGGGCGCAGCCGCTCGACGATGTTGCCGCACTCGGCGAAGAAGCTGCGGTGGGTGAGCACACAGCCCTTGGGGCGGCCCGTCGTGCCGGAGGTGTAGACGATCGTCGCCGGGTCGTCGGCGCGGGCGAGGGAGCCGCGCTCCTCCACGGTCGCGTCCGCGACGCCCTGGCCGAGCCGGGCCAGTTCCTCCAGGCCGCCGGCCTCGATCTGCCAGACGTGCTTCAGTGCGGGCAGCGAGGCCCGCACCGACTCCACGGCGGCCACGTGGCTGTCCAGCTCCACGACACAGGCGGTCGCGCCCGAGTCGGACAGGATCCACTGCACCTGCTCGGGCGAACTGGTCTCGTACACCGGCACGGTCACCGCGCCCGCGCTCCAGATCGCGAAGTCCATCAGCGTCCACTCGTACCGGGTGCGGGACATCAGCCCCACCCGGTCGCCCGGCTGCACACCGGCGGCGATGAGGCCCTTGGCGGCGGTGCGCACCTCGGCGAGGAACCGGGTCGCCGTCACGTCCTGCCAGACACCGCCCACCTTGCGGGCGATCACGGCGACGTCGGGATGCTGCGCGGCGTTTCTGCGGACGATGTCGGTCAGGTTGCCGTCGGCAGGGACCTCGTACAAAGCCGGAAGGCTGAACTCGCGCAAGACTGCTGCTCCTCATAGGGCGCCGGCGCCACGACTCTGTGTGATGCGACGGTGCGGTCCAAGGCTCGGGTGTGCTCCGGGAACCACATGCCGATTCACATGTTGAAATCCAGAGCACGACTGGACGGCCCGGACGTTACCCGCCGGTATGGCCTCTACGACAGGGGGTCCAGGTGAGATGTTCGCTGCGTCACACAGGTTGGCGTTCCTTCGCGCACAGTAGTCCACGGCACAACCGACCGGCGAGTAACCGCAGGCCGGACCGGCACTGTTCACCAGGGCCGCGCGCCGCCTACCCTTGATCACCATGGCACCCACACCGGCCGGCGGCCGACGCACCCGCGTCCACGTGGTCAGCGACGTGCACGGCAACGCCCGTGACCTCGCCCGGGCCGGCGACGGGGCGGACGCCCTGATCTGCCTGGGCGACCTCGTCCTCTTCCTCGACTACGCCGACCACTCGCGCGGCATCTTCCCCGACCTGTTCGGCGAGGAGAACGCGGACCGGATCGTCGAGCTGCGCACCGCCCGCCGGTTCGAGGAGGCGCGCGCCTTCGGGGCCCGGCTGTGGGCCGGGATCGGCACCGACCGGGCCGCCGCGATCGAGCGTGCGGTGCGCAAGCAGTACGCCGAGCTGTTCGCCGCGTTCCCGACACCGACGTACGCCACCTACGGCAATGTCGACATGCCGCCCCTGTGGCGGGAGTACGCCCGGCCCGGCACCACGGTGCTGGACGGCGAACGGGTGGAGATCGCCGGCCGTACCTTCGGCTTCGTCGGCGGCGGGCTGCGGACGCCGATGCGCACGCCGTACGAGATCGACGACGAGGAGTACGCGGCGAAGATCGAGGCGGTCGGCGAGGTGGACGTGCTGTGCACCCACATCCCGCCGGAGGTGCCCGAACTGGTCTACGACACGGTCGCGCGCCGCTTCGAGCGGGGGAGCAGGGCGCTGCTGGACGCCATCCGCCGCACCAGACCGCGGTTCGCCCTGTTCGGGCACGTCCACCAGCCGCTGGCGCGCCGGATGCGGATCGGCGCGACCGAGTGCGTGAACGTGGGGCACTTCGCGGGCACCGGCCGGCCGTGGGCGCTGGAATGGTGACGGAACGCCGACGCGGACGGGGTGAAGGCGGCTGGTCGGGGGCGCGGTAGCCTTCACGCTGCACACACGTGCGCGGTCCGCGCACGGCAAGAGTCTCTTCGGTCCGCATCTGGAGGAGCCACGGCGATGGCGGAACACACCAGTTCGAGCATCACGATCGAGGCGGCTCCGGCCGACGTCATGGCGGTGATCGCCGACTTCGCCCGCTACCCGGACTGGACCGGCGAGGTCAAGGAGGCCGAGGTGCTCGCCACCGACGGCCGGGGCCGGGCCGAGCAGGTCCGCCTCGTCATGGACGCCGGCGCCATCAAGGACGACCAGACGCTGGCCTACACCTGGATGGGGGAGCATGAGGTCTCCTGGACGCTGGTGAAGTCCCAGATGCTGCGCTCCCTGGACGGCTCCTATCTGCTGAAGCCGGCCGGGCAGGGCGCCACCGAGGTGACCTACCGGCTCACCGTCGACGTCAAGATCCCGATGCTCGGCATGATCAAGCGCAAGGCCGAGAAGGTCATCATCGACCGCGCCCTGGCGGGCCTGAAGAAGCGCGTGGAGTCGGACCACTAGGCGCCGCCGCGGGTCTCGCCCAGGCCGCCGTGGCCCCGGAGCGGACAGCTCCCGCCGCCCGCGGCTCCGGAGCCCCGGGGACGCCGCCCGGCCGCGGCACCGGCGGCGGCCCGCCGCCCTTCCGTTACCGTTCACCCTCATGCGCACCCTCCTGATCACGGGCCCGGGCGGCGGCGGCCGTACGACCGTCGCGGCCGCCACCGCACGGCGCGCCGCGGCCGCAGGCACCCGCACCCTCCTGCTCGGCGCGGACCACACCGACACCCTCGGCGCGGCGCTGGGCACCGGAACAGGACCGGTCCCCGCCGAGGCCGCCGGGAACCTCACCGTCTGGCGCCCCGACGCGGCCGACCGCTTCCGGCAGGACCTCACCGCCTTCCAGACCCGCGCGGCGAACGTCCTGGACCTGCTCGGCGCCGCCCGGCTGGACGCCGAGGAGGTGACCCCGCTGCCCGGCGCCCAGGAACTCTCCTTTCTGCGCGCCCTGCGGGACGCCGCCCTCTCCGAGCGCTACGACCTCCTCGTCGTCGACCTCCCGCCCCTGCCGCAGGCCCTCCCGCTGCTCGCCCTCCCGGAGGAACTGCGCCGCTACCTGCGCCGGCTGCTCCCGCCCGAGCGGCAGGCGGCCCGCGCCCTGCGCCCGGTCCTCGGCCGGCTGGCCGGCGTGCCGATGCCCGCCGAGTGGCTGTACGAGACGGCGGCCCGCTGGGACACCGAACTCGCCGCGGCGGAGGCGGTGCTCACCGACCGGCACACGGCCGTGCGCCTGGTCGCCGAACCCGGCCCGGCCGGCGCCGACGCGGTCCGCACCGCCCGCCTCGGCCTCGCCCTGCGCGGACTGCGCACCGAGAGCCTGGTCGCCAACCGCGTGCTGCCCGACACCGTGCCCGACAGCTGGCTCGCCGGGCTCCTGGCGCAGCAGCGCAAGACGCTCGCCGAGTGGCAGGCGGAGCACGAGGTCCACTGCGTGCCGCACCTCGGCCGCGACCCGCACGGCGCCGACGACCTCGACGCCCTCGCCGTCCCGGGCGTCAACCAGGCGCCCGCCCCGGTCGAGTGGCCCGTCACCGACGCCCTCGCCGCCGACGGGGTGCTGGTCTGGCACATCCCGCTGCCCGGCGCCGTACGGGAGGACCTGGACCTGATCCGGCGCGGCGACGAACTCGTGGTGAGCGCGGGCCCCTTCCGGCGGATCGTTCCACTGCCCTCCGCCCTGCGCCGCTGCACCGTCGCCGGCGCCGGGCTGCGCGAGGGCGAGCTGCGCATCCGGTTCGCGCCCGACCCCGGGCTGTGGCCCGCGGCGGGCCGGTGAACGGGTGGGCCGTTCGGGTAACGTCGTAGGGGCGAACCGTAGTCAGGAGTCCGCCATGAGCGAAGAGCGCCCCACACCCGACCCCGCCGCGGAGGTCCACGAGGAGGGGGCGACCGACGCCGACGCCTGGGCCACGGCCTGCGCCGAGGACCTCGCCGCCGAGAACGCCCGCCGCCGCTCCGATCAGGGCCCGCCCCCGGGCTCCGCCGCCGATGAGCTGCGCAGACTCGTGGACACCGTGGCCGACAGGCTGTCCGGCCTGCAGTCCCCGCTCCTCGGGGGCCTCGCCGGCCCCGCCGCCCAGCAGGCGGTGCGGCAGGTCGTCCAGCAGGCGAAAGCCGCCGTCGAACCCGTCCTCGAGCGCAACCCGGACGTGTTCGACCACCTCGCCGCGGCCGGCAACGAGCTGCTGGCCGCATACCGGTCCGCCGTCCACAACCAGGAACGCCGCTGGACCACCGGAACGTCCGGCCCGAAGGGCGAGGGGACCGACGGCCCCGGCCGGGGCGAGGACGGCGGCCCGGGGGAGCGCATCGACCTGGACTGAAGCCCTCCCACAGCGGGGCCTCGGGTACGGTTGGCCGTAGCGGGGCTCGACCGAACTGAGGGATTCATGGGACTCACCATCGGCGTCGACATCGGCGGCACCAAGATCGCGGCCGGCGTGGTCGACGAGGAAGGCAACATCCTCTCGACGTTCAAGGTGCCGACCCCCACCACGCCCGAGGCCATCGTGGACGCCATCGCCTCGGCGGTGGAGGGCGCGCGCGCCGGGCACGAGATCGTCGGCGTGGGCATCGGTGCGGCCGGTTACGTCAACCGGCAGCGCTCGACGGTCTACTTCGCGCCCAACATCGACTGGCGCAACGAACCGCTCAAGGAGAAGGTCGAGGCCCGCGTGGGCCTGCCCGTCGTGGTCGAGAACGACGCCAACGCCGCAGCCTGGGGCGAGTACAGGTTCGGCGCGGGCAAGGGCCACCGCAACGTCATCTGCATCACCCTCGGCACCGGCCTGGGCGGCGGCATCATCATCGGCAACAAGCTGCGCCGCGGCCACTTCGGCGTGGCCGCCGAGTTCGGCCACATCCGCATGGTGCCGGACGGCCTGCTCTGCGGCTGCGGTTCGCAGGGCTGCTGGGAGCAGTACGCCTCCGGCCGCGCCCTGGTGCGCTACGCCAAGCAGCGCGCCAACGCCACCCCCGAGCGCGCCGAGGTGCTGCTCTCCCTCGGCGACGGCACCCCCGACGGTGTCGAGGGCAAGCACATCTCCATGGCCGCCCGGCAGGGCGACCCGGTGGCCGTCGACTCCTACCGCGAGCTGGCCCGCTGGGCCGGCGCCGGCCTGGCCGACCTGGCCTCGCTCTTCGACCCCTCGGCATTCATCGTCGGCGGCGGTCTCTCGGACGAGGGGGACCTGGTCCTGGACCCGATCCGCACGTCCTACAAGCGCTGGCTGGTCGGCGGCAACTGGCGTCCGGTGGCCGACGTGATCGCCGCCCAGCTCGGCAACAAGGCGGGCCTGGTGGGCGCGGCCGACCTGGCCCGGGAGCCCGATCCGATCATGTGACGAGCGCGTACGGCAGTGCCCGCCGAGTCCGGTCCCGGGACGGCGGGCACCGTCGTATGTTGATCGTCATGGCAACCCCGACGCTTCCCAACTCCCGCACCGAACCGGACGGTTCCGCCGTCATCCGGGTCCTCGCCTACAACGTCCGCTCGATGCGCGACGACACCGACGCGCTCGCCCGGGTGATCACCGCCTGCGCCCCCGACCTGGTCCTGGTCCAGGAGGCCCCGCGCTTCTTCCGCTGGCGCAAGAAGCTGGCCCGGCTCGCGGCCGCCTCCGGCCAGGTCGTCCTCACCGGGGGCGCGACGGCGGCGGGCCCGGCGATCCTGTGCTCGCTGCGCGCCACGGTCGAGCGCACCGAGGACGTGCTCCTGCCGCTCACCCCGGGACTGCACCGGCGCGGCTTCGCCACCGCCGTCGTGACGTTCGGCGGCGCCCGCCTCGGAGTCCTGAGCTGCCACCTGAGCCTGCGGCAGGACGAGCGGCGCGCACAGGGCGGGATGCTCCTGGACCGGCTCGCCGCACTGGGCGTGGAGCACGCCGTCGCGGGCGGGGATCTCAACGAGCGTCCCGACGGCCACACCTTCCGGCGTCTCGCGGCCGCCCTCCAGGACTGCCGCGCCGTCAGCCCCTGGGGCGGCGAGTTCACCTCCACCGCCGCCGACCCGCACCAGCGCATCGACGCCCTCTTCGCGACCGAGGGCGTCGAGGTCCTCGGCTGCGGGGTGCCCGTCGGCCTGCCGGGCGTGCGCGAGGCGGACCTGAGGGCGGCCAGCGACCACCTGCCGGTCCTGGCCGCCCTCAGGATCCCGTCCTTGTGACGCTGGCCGGGCGGGCAGTGGGTCAGACCACGGCCCCGCGCCCCGGGTCGTCGTCGCCGTCCTCGTCCGTCCGCATCCGCGTCACCAGCGTCACGAAGCCGCCGAGGAAACCGCCGATGCCCAGGGTCGCCAGGTACCAGGTCATCTGCCAGCCGAGCAGCACGGCCAGCAGGAGCAGCACCGGCCCGCCGACGACCCCCAGCCAGGCGAACCTGGCGGTGGTGTCGGCGGTCGGCAGCGGCGGCGGCTCGGGCGGCACGAAGTGGCCCTCGTCGTCCTCGCCGAGGTCGTCGTCGGACGGCTCGGCCACCCGGTAGTCGCGCGGGCCCACCCCCGGCGCGAACGCGACGGAGCTGCCCAGCGGCCGGTCGGAGCGCGGCTCACCGGGCCCCTCGGGGCCGTCGGCGCCCCCGTCCGGGGCCTCCTTCTCGAGCAGCGCGAGATCCTCGACCGGCTTGAAGGGGCGGCTGCCCGGCGGGTCCGGCGGCTCGGCGCCGTAGCTCGCGACGATCGCCTGCCAGGCGGCCTCCTCGTCGAAGGGCACCCCCTTGTCGTCCGGCTCGCGGTCCCCGCGGTCGGAGTCGTGCTCAGCCAACTGCGGCCGTCCCTTCCTTGCCGGTACTGGGTGCGAGCCGGCCGATGAAGGCGAGGCTCTCCTCGAAGATCCGGTCCGCGTCGTGGTCCAACGTCGCGACGTGGCGACTGTGTTCCAGCACGGTCTCGGTGACGTCCCGGGAGGACACCCGGCTCAGCACGCGCGCCGAGTCGGCCGCCGGGACCACATGGTCGTGGGCGCTGCGCAGCAGCAGCAACGGCTGGGTCACCTGGGGCAGCTCGCCGTCCAGCCGGCGCAGGAACACCCGCAGGGAGTGAGCCGCGTGCAGCGGCACCCGGCCGTAGGCCGGCTCCGCGGCGGCTTCCAGGGCCGTGTCACCGGCGACGCGCTTCGTCGTGCGCAACAGGTGCCGGGCCACCGGAAGCGCGTACGCGGACAGGCCGTGCACCCGGTTCGCAGGGTTGACGGCCATGACGGCCGCGACCCCGTCGCCGTGCTTCGCGGCGAGCCGCAGCGCCAGCGCGGCGCCCGTCGAGAGGCCGCCGACGAACACCCGAGAGCACCGGCCGGCGAGCAGCCGCAGCTCCCGGTCCACCTCCGCGTACCAGTCCTGCCAGCCGGTGACCTGCAGGTCCTCCCAGCGGGTGCCGTGCCCGGGCAGCAGCGGCAGCGACACGGTCAGACCGTGCGCCGCGTGGTGCTCCGCCCAGGGGCGCAGCGACTGGGGCGAGCCGGTGAAGCCGTGGCAGAGGAGGACTCCCACCTCCCCGCCCTCGTGGCGGTACGGCTCGGCTCCGGGGAGAACCGGCACCTTTCGGGCTCCTGTTCCTGGGAAAAGGCGTGAAGAACTGGCGGATGTGGTTCACCGTACGCGACCGCACCGACACCGACCAGGGTCGTCGGGCCCATTGGCGGCACTCCGGGTTATGGTCTGACCCACGGAAACAGGAGGCACGCGGGTGTTGTACGGCACGATGAAAGTCGCCATCGGAGGGCCGCTGAAGGTCGCCTTCAGGCCCTGGGTGGAGGGCCTGGAGAACATTCCGCCCGTGGGCGCCGCCATCCTGGCGAGCAATCACCTCTCGTTCTCGGACTCGTTCTTCCTGCCCGCGGTCCTCGACCGCAAGGTCACCTTCATCGCCAAGGCCGAGTACTTCACCACCCCCGGCGTCAAGGGCCGCCTGACCGCGGCCTTCTTCAAGGGCGTCGGACAGCTGCCGGTGGACCGGTCCGGAGCGCGCGGGGCCGGCGAGGCGGCGATCAAGAGCGGCATAGAGGTCCTGGAGCGCGGAGAGCTGTTCGGCATCTACCCCGAGGGCACCCGCTCGCCCGACGGCCGGCTGTACCGGGGCAAGCCCGGCGGCCTCGCGCGCGTGGCGCTCGCCACCGGCGCCCCGGTCATCCCGGTCGCGATGATCGACACCGAGAAGATCCAGCCGCCCGGCCAGGTGATGCCCAAGCTGATGCGCCCGGGCATCCGCATCGGCAAGCCCCTGGACTTCAGCCGCTACCACGGCATGGAGCACGACCGGTTCGTGCTGCGGGCGGTGACCGACGAGGTCATGTACGAGATCATGAAGCTCTCCGGCCAGGAGTACGTCGACATCTACGCGACCGCCGCCAAGCGGCAGATCGCGGAGGCCGCGAAGGCGGCCAAGGAGGCGGAGAAGGCGGAGAAGAAGCAGACCGGGAGCTAACGGGGGAGACCGGGGGATCGGGGGGCGGCGCCATGCCCAGGCGCGAGCGGGTCATGAGGATGTCGGTCGAGCTGCCGCTGTGGCGCGCGCTGGCCGGCTACCGGGTGCTGACGACGCTGTACGCCATCGGCCTGTGCGCCACCGCGTACGACCACTTCGTGCGCCCCTGGGTCGCCGTCGGCTACTACGCCGTCCTGGTCGTGTGGACCCTCGCCACCCTGCCCAGGGTGGCGAACGCGGCGAGCTGCACCAGGGGCTTCCTGGCCGCCGACCTGACCGTCGCGCTCACCGGCATCCTGCTCACCCCGCTCGCCGACAACCACGAGCGGATCGTGGGCGGCGGCCCGACCCTGCCGTCGATATGGACCGCGGGCGCGGTGCTGGCCTACGCGCTCAAGGGCGGCTGGCGCTGGGCCGCCGTGGCCTCCACGGCCGTCGCCGCCGCCAACCTGGTGGAGCGCGGCAGCCCGGCCCGGGACACCGTGCACAACGTGATCCTGGTCTGGGTGGCCTCCATCGCCATCGGCTACGTGGTCGAGGTCGCCCGTGCCTCCGAGCGCACCCTCGCCCGCGCCCTGGAGATCGAGGCGGCGACCCGGGAGCGCGAGCGGCTCGCCCGGGACATCCACGACGGCGTGCTCCAGGTGCTGGCGATGGTGCAGCGGCGCGGCGCCGACCTCGGCGGCGAGGCCGCCGAACTGGGGCGGCTGGCCGGGGAGCAGGAGGCGGCACTGCGCACGCTGGTCTCCGGCGGTCTGCTGCCGGTGTCCCGGGTGTCGCAGGACGCCGCCGACGGAGCCGTCGTACGCGCCGTCGAGGAGCCCTACGACGGGGAACCGGACGGCCCGGTCGACCTGCGCCCGCTGCTCGCCCGCCATGCGGGCGCCCGGACCAGCCTCGCCGAGCCCGGCGCCCCGGTCGAACTGCCGGGGCCGGCCGCGCGGGAACTGGCGGCGGCGGTCGGGGCGGCCCTGGACAACGTGCGCCGGCACGCCGGAACCGGTGCCCGCGCCTGGATCCTGGTCGAGGACGAGCCGGACGAGATCGTCGTGACCGTCCGGGACGACGGCCCCGGCATCCCCGAGGGCCGGCTGGCGCAGGCCGAGGACGAGGGCCGGCTGGGCGTGGCCCAGTCGATCCGCGGCCGGCTGCGCGACCTCGGCGGCAGCGCCGAGCTGATCTCGGTGCCCGGACAGGGCACGGAAGTCGAGTTGAAGGTACCGAAGGGCGCCCTGCGGGCGCTGGGGGAGGCGGAGCGGCGATGACGCAGCAGCAGGACCCGATCCGGGTCATGGTGGTCGACGACCACCCCATGTGGCGCGACGCGGTGGCCCGGGACCTGACCGAGTCCGGCTTCGAGGTGGTCGCCACCGCCGGCGACGGCGAACAGGCGGTCCGCCGTGCCAAGGCCGCGGCCCCGGACGTCCTCGTGCTGGACCTCAACCTGCCCGCCAAACCCGGTGTGACGGTGTGCAGGGAACTGATCGCCCACGATCCCGCGCTGCGTGTCCTGGTGCTCTCCGCAAGCGGCGAGCACGCCGACGTGCTGGAGGCGGTGAAGTCCGGCGCGACGGGCTACCTGCTGAAGTCGGCCTCGACCGGGGAGCTGCTGGACGCGGTGCGCCGTACCGCGGCCGGCGACCCGGTGTTCACCCCGGGCCTGGCCGGACTGGTACTCGGCGAGTACCGGCGCCTGGCCGCCGAGCCCGCGCCCGCGCCGGACGGCGACGACCGGCCCGGCGCGCCCCGGCTCACCGAGCGGGAGACCGAGGTGCTGCGGCTGGTCGCCAAGGGGCTGAGCTACAAGCAGATCGCCGAACGCCTCGTCATCTCCCACCGCACCGTGCAGAACCACGTCCAGAACACCCTCGGCAAGCTGCAGTTGCACAACAGGGTCGAGCTGGTGCGCTACGCGATCGAGCGCGGACTCGACGACGAGTGAGACCGGCCGGCCGCGAGGTCCGCCGACATTTCACCGGAATCGCCCTCCCCGCCTCTCGCCGTGTGACGCGCATCACCATTACCGTGAGTGAGCGTCAGGTAACCGCGGTGAAGGGACGTGTGGCATGCGGGTCGGAGTGCTGACCGGAGGCGGTGACTGCCCGGGGCTCAACGCCGTCATCCGGGGCGTCGTCCGCAAGGGCGTGCAGGAGTACGGATACGAGTTCGTCGGTTTCCGGGACGGCTGGCGGGGGCCGCTGGAGAACTACACGGTGCGCCTCGACATCCCCGCGGTGCGCGGCATCCTGCCCCGCGGCGGCACCGTTCTCGGCTCCTCGCGGACCAACCCCCTCAAGGTGGAGGGCGGTATCCGCCGCATCAAGGAGAACCTCAGCAAGCAGGAGGTCGAGGCGCTCATCGCGATCGGCGGCGAGGACACCCTCGGCGTCGCCGCCCGGCTCTCCGACGAGTACGGCGTGCCCTGCGTGGGCGTGCCGAAGACCATCGACAACGACCTGTCAGCCACCGATTACACCTTCGGCTTCGACACCGCCGTCGGCATCGCCACCGAGGCCATCGACCGCCTGCACACCACCGCCGAGTCCCACATGCGGGTGCTGGTCTGCGAGGTGATGGGCCGTCACGCCGGCTGGATCGCCCTGCACTCCGGGCTGGCCGGCGGCGCCAACGTCATCCTCATCCCCGAGCAGCGCTTCGACCTCGACCAGGTGTGCGCCTGGATCACCTCCCGCTTCAAGGCCTCGTACGCCCCGATCGTCGTCGTCGCCGAGGGCGCCATGCCCAAGGACGGAGAGATGGTCCTCAAGGACGAGTCGACGGACTCCTTCGGGCACGTCCGGCTGTCCGGGGTCGGCGAGTGGCTGGCGAAGGAGATCGAGAAGCGCACCGGCAAGGAGGCCCGGACGACCGTGCTCGGGCACATCCAGCGCGGCGGCACGCCCAGCGCCTTCGACCGCTGGCTCGCCACCCGCTTCGGCCTGCACGCCATCGAGTGCGTGCGCGACGGCGACTTCGGCAAGATGGTCGCCCTGCGCGGCACCGACATCGTGCGCGTCCCCATCGCCGAGGCCACGGCCAGGCTCAAGACGGTGGATCCGAAGCTCTACGAGGAGGCCGGGGTGTTCTTCGGCTGACGGCGCGCCGGCACCCGCGCCGGGGGCCCGGGGACCGCGGTCCCCGGGCCCCCGGCGTCAGCCCGCCCTGCTCGCCCCGCGCAGCTCGCCGACCAGCTCCCGCACGACCGCCGCGCCGTTCAGCGTCAGCACCGACTCCGGGTGGAACTGCACCCCGGCGAACCCCGGGCCGCGGACCGCGTGCACCTCGCCGTTCTCCGCCCGGCTCACCTCCACGTGGTGCGCGGCCAGCTCCCGGGCGGCCTCGTCGTCGCAGCGGGCCGTGAAGCTGTTGTAGAAGCCGACCGTCTCCGGCCGCCCGAACAGGTCGATCGTGGTCTGCGCCCCCTGGTGGGGGACCTCCTTGCGGACGATCTCGAGACCCAGCCCGGCCGCGATCAGCTCGTGCCCCAGGCAGACCCCGAGCACGCCGTGCCGGTGCTCCCCGATCAGGGCGGCGGCCAGGTCCCGCAGGAAGCGCATCTTCGGGTCGGCCGGGTCGGACGGGTCGCCCGGGCCCGGCCCCAGCACCACGGGGCCCTCGTGCGCGAGCACGGCCTGCCGCAGCCCCGGCTCGTCGTAGCGCCGGACGGTCACCTCGAGCCCGGCGGAGCGCAGCACGTGCGCGAGCATCGCCGTGAAGGTGTCCTCGCCGTCGACCACGAACGCGTGCCCCGTGAGGGTCTCGGACCGCTCCTGCATCCGCAGCCAGAACGGGGCGAGCGAGGCCCGGCGCCCGTCCAGCGCGGCCCGCACCCGGGGATCGTCGGCCAGCCGGGGGCGCGCGCCGGGCGTGCGCGGCGCCGACGGCCGTACCCCGAGGGCCGCGAGCACCCCCGCCGCCTTGGCGTGCGTCTCCGCCACCTCGCCCGCCGGGTCCGAGCCGCGCACCAGCGTGGCGCCGACCGGGACGCGCAGCCGGCCGTCGGCGGCGATGTCGGCGGTGCGGATCAGGATGGGGGAGTCCAGCGTCTGGGCGCCGCCGGAGTCCCGCCCGAGCAGGGCCAGCGCGCCCGCGTAGTAGCCGCGCCCGCCGGCCTCGTGCCGTTCGACGACCCGGCAGGCGTTCTGCACCGGCGACCCGGTGACCGTGGCCGCGAACATGGTCTCGCGCAGCACCTCCCGGACATCGAGGGAGGACTTGCCGCGCAGCTCGTACTCGGTGTGCGCGAGGTGAGCCATCTCCTTCAGGCGCGGCCCGACGACCACCCCGCCCATGTCGCCGACGGTGCACATCATCTTCAGTTCCTCGTCGACGACCATGGACAGCTCCTCGATCTCCTTGCCGTCGGCGAGGAAGTCCAGCAGATGCTCCGGCGTGGGCCCGCCGGCGGGGTAGCGGTAGGTCCCGCTGATCGGGTTCATCACGACCGTCCCGCCCGACATCCGCACGTGCACCTCGGGGCTGGCGCCGACCAGCGTCCGCTCCGGGGTGTGCACCAGGAACGTCCAGTACGCGCCCCGCTCGCCCTCCAGCAGCCGCCGGAACAGCGCCAGCGCGTCGGCCCGCCCGAACCCGGGGATCTCTCCCTCGTACGTCCGGCGGATCACGAAGTTGGCGCCCTCGCCCCGGCCGATCTCCTCGCGCAGCACCCGCCCGACGATCTCGCCGTACTCCTCGTCGCCGACGTCGAAGCCCCCGCCCTCGACCCGCACCTCGTGGCGCGGCAGCGCGCGCAGGGCCTCGGCGAACGGGATCTCGTACGACTCCTGCGGGGTCAGCACCAGCAGCGGGGTGCCGTCGTCCCGGACGTCGAAGCCGCGCTCGCGGATCTGCCGGAACGGCACGAGCGCGAGGCCCTCGTCGGGCAGGTCGGCCAGCCGGTCCCGGGCGGTGACGGGGCCGAGCAGCAGTTCCACCGGGTGCTCCTCCCGCCCGGGGGTGCGCCGGCGCAGCAGGGCGAACGGGCGGGGGTCGGACAACAGGTCCTGCAGGTTCACGGGTGGGGCTCCTTCTCGGTCGTCTGTCGGACGGAGAGGAACGGCCCCGGGAAACGCCGAAGGCCGCCCCTCGGGCGGCCTTCGCGAAGTCTTGCGTACGCGCAGTCAGTGGGCCGCCGGAGAAGCGGTCCACCACCAGTTCTGGATCGAATGCGCGAACATGCCGGCAACCCTACCGCACCGGCCGGACGCACACGGGGCGATCGGCGTCCACGGGGCAATCAGTCCGTCTCATCCTTCGAGCCGGACGCAGGACACGGGACACGACCCCGTAATGTTTAGAAGGTGACCGTGAACGCTAAGACCAGCGCGAGCGCTGGCAACACCTGGCGACACCTGCCCGCGGCGCAGCAGCCCGAGTACCCCGACCCCGAGGCTCTGCGCGCAGTGATCGCGGACCTCGAGTCGTATCCGCCGCTCGTCTTCGCGGGCGAGTGCGACCAGCTGCGCGCCCGGATGGCGGCCGTCGCCAAGGGAGAGGCGTTCCTCCTCCAGGGCGGCGACTGCGCCGAGGCCTTCGACGCGGTGTCCGCCGACCACATCCGCAACAAGCTCAAGACGCTGCTCCAGATGGGCGCCGTCCTGACCTACGCCGCCTCCGTGCCCGTGGTGAAGGTGGGCCGGATCGCCGGGCAGTACTCCAAGCCGCGCTCCAAGCCGACCGAGACCCGGGACGGCGTGACGCTGCCGACCTACCGCGGCGACTCCGTCAACGGCTTCGACTTCACCGAGGAAGCCCGCGTCCCGGACCCCGAGCGGCTGAAGCGCATGTACAACGCCTCGGCCTCCACGCTGAACCTGGTGCGCGCCTTCACCACCGGCGGCTACGCCGACCTGCGCCAGGTGCACGCCTGGAACCAGGACTTCGTGAGGTCCTCCCCGTCCGGGCAGCGCTACGAGCAGCTCGCGCGGGAGATCGACAGCGCGCTGAACTTCATGCGGGCCTGCGGCACCGACCCGGAGGAGTTCAAGACCGTCGAGTTCTACTCCTCGCACGAGGCGCTGCTGCTGGACTACGAGTCCGCCCTGACCCGGGTCGACTCCCGCACCGGCAAGCTCTACGACGTCTCCGGGCACATGGTGTGGATCGGCGAGCGCACCCGGCAGCTCGACGGCGCGCACATCGAGTTCGCCTCCCGGATCCGCAACCCGATCGGCATCAAGCTCGGCCCGACCACCACGGCCGAGGAGGCGCTGAGGTACATCGACCGCCTCGACCCCGAGCGGGAGCCGGGCCGGCTGACCTTCATCGTCCGCATGGGCGCCGACAAGATCCGCGACCGGCTCCCCGAGCTGGTCGAGAAGGTCACGGCGTCCGGTGCCACGGTGGCCTGGGTGACCGACCCGATGCACGGCAACACCTTCGAGGCGGCCTCCGGCCACAAGACACGCCGCTTCGACGACGTGCTCGACGAGGTCAAGGGCTTCTTCGAGGTCCACAAGGCGCTCGGCACCCACCCGGGCGGCATCCACGTGGAGCTGACCGGGGACGACGTCACCGAGTGCGTGGGCGGCGGCGACGAGATCTTCGTCGACGACCTGCACCAGCGCTACGAGACGGCCTGCGACCCGCGGCTGAACCGCAGCCAGTCCCTCGACCTCGCGTTCCTGGTCGCGGAGATGTACCGGGACCAGTGAGCGATCTGGGGCGCGGATCACAGCGGATCCGCGCCCCTCGCGCTTTCGCACCTCTGACGGGATGGGTTAGGTTAGGTTTGCCTCACCGGAAACGGGACGGCAGTACATCAGCGATCCCGTCGGGAGGTGAATCCGCGTGTACGTCTGCAGTTGCTTCGGCATCACCGAGGCCCAGGTCAAGCAGCATGCGGAGGACGGCGCCTGCACCCCCCGCCAGATAGCCTCCGCCTGCAAGGCGGGCACGGACTGCGGCGGCTGCGTACGGCGCATCCAGGCGCTGCTCGGCCGGGGCGCCTGCCCACGCCGGGAGCTGATCGACCGGCGCGTGCCGGCCCTCGAGCGGCTGGACGACGCCGCCTGACGCCGCCGTCCGCGGCGGCTCACTGCGTGGCGAAGCCACCGGTGCCCGGTCCGGAGGGGTCGGGCTGGCTCTGCTCGATCACCGTCGACAGGTAGAGCGCCTCACCGAGCTTGTCCACGAGCTCGAGCTGGGTGTCCAGATAGTCGATGTGGTGCTCCTCGTCGGCCAGGATCGCCTCGAAGACGTTCGCCGACGTGATGTCGTCCTTCTCGCGCATGAGCTGGACGCCCCGGCGCAGCCGGTCGACGGCCTCCACCTCGATCTGCCGGTCGGCCTGGAACATCTCGGCCACCGTCTGCCCGACCCGGACGTGGAAGAGCCGCTGGTAGTTCGGCAGCCCGTCCAGCAGCAGGATGCGGTCGGTCAGGACCTCGGCGTGCCGCATCTCGTCGAACGACTCGGCCCGGGTGTACTGGGCGAGCTTCGTCCATCCCTTGTGGTCCTGCAGCTTGGCGTGCAGGAAGTACTGGTTGATCGCGGTCAGCTCGGCGGTCAGCTGCTCGTTGAGCAGTTCGATGACCTCGGGGTCGCCCTGCATCGCGATGGACTCCTTCAGGTGGTCGAACCGGTTGGCTAGCGCCGCATGATTTCACCGGCCGGGAGGATCTTCCAGTAAGTGCGTACTTAGTACGTAAGTGGCGTCTTGACGTCATCTGTCCGATGTGAGGAAGGGTGGTCAAGGGCACCGCCCGAGGTCTGTCAGGATGGATACATGGGTCATCCGGTGGAGCGAGCGTCTGGAGAAGCGGCAGGGTCCGAGCTTCCGCCGGGGCAGCGGCTGCAGCGTGGCTGGCCGGTCACGCACTACGGCCCGGTGCCGAAGTTCCGGCCCGAGCGCTGGGAGTTCCGGGTCTTCGGCGCCACCGCCGACGGCGACAAGCACACCTGGGACCACGATGAGTTCACCGCGCTGCCGTACACCACCGTGGTCGCCGACCTGCACTGCGTGACGAAGTTCAGCATGGTGGGCGCGGAGTGGGGCGGCGTCCCGGCCCGGGCGATCCTGGACCTCGCCCCGCCGGCCGCGGACGTCACCCATGTGATGGTGTGGGCTGAGTACGGGTTCAGTTCCAACCTGCGGCTCGCCGACTTCGCCTCCGGCCGCACGGTCTTCGCCACCCACAAGGACGGCGAACTGCTCACCGCCGAACACGGCTTCCCGGTCCGCCTGATCGTCCCGCACCTGTACGCCTGGAAGGGCCCGAAGTGGGTCCGGGGCGTGGAGTACATGACCGCCGACCGGCGCGGCTTCTGGGAGGAGCGCGGCTACCACAACGTCGGCGACCCCTGGAAGGAGCAGCGTTACTCCTACCAGGAAGAGCCCGGGGAGGGTCCCGAGCTCTGATCCCGGCGGGCATGGACGGGGTTCGCGCGGTCCCGGCGCCCCGGCCGGGTCAGTGGTGGTACCGGTGCACCACCGCGTGCCCCTTGCCCCGCCCGATCGTCCACTTGTTGACCGGGGTGGTCACGACGAACGCGATCACCAGCGAGACGGCCAGCGAGACCCAGAACAGCGTGTCGGCGAGCGTGGCGTCCATCGCGGACGGCCAGACCAGGATCGTGCCGTTGTCGATCACCTCCATCACGGCGATGGACAGGGTGTCGGCGGCAAGGGCCACGCGGACGGCGGTCCGCAGGTCGACGCCGGCCCGCAGGACCCCGCGCATGGTGAGCGAGTAGCCGAAGAGGAAGGCCAGGGCGACGGCCAGCAGCGTGGTCGGCAGGTTCCCCCAGCCGAGCGCGGTGCCGACGACCATGCCCAGCACCTCGCCGACGGCGCAGCCGGTGAGGCAGTGCAGGGTGGCCTGCGCGGCCATCGGCCAGCTCGCCGCGCCGTGACCGTGGCCGGACCCGTGGTCGTGGCCCGGGCCGTGCTGGTGGTGGGTGTGCGCCGTGTGCTCCATGAGGTCCCCCAATGCCGGACGGACGGTTCCCGTGCCCATGGGAACCGCATACCCCCCAGGGGTATTCCCTATTCCGTACGGGGGTCAGGAATCTCGGAGTCTCTTCAGCCGCTCCACGTCCGCCGCGTGCCCCTCCTTGCCGCCCGGGGTCTCGATGACCAGCGGCACGCCCGCCGTCGCCGGGTGGGTCATCAGCGCGCGGAACGGGTCCTCGCCGATGTGACCGGCGCCGATGTTCTCGTGCCGGTCCTTGTGCGCGCCCGCCACGTCCTTGGAGTCGTTGGCGTGGATCAGCTTCAGCCGGCCCTCGCCGACGGTGCCGACCAGCAGATCGAGGGTCTGGTGCATGCCGCCGGGGCCGCTCAGGTCGTGCCCGGCGGCGAAGACGTGACAGGTGTCCAGGCAGACGCCGAGCTTGGGGTGGGCGTCCAGCGCCTCGAAGTACGGTCCGAAGTCCCAGGTGCGGGAGCACAGCGAGGCGCCCTGCCCGGCGGTCGACTCCAGCAGCAGGAACGGGTCGTCGTCGTGGGTCAGTTCGTCCAGCAGCGGCAGCAGACGGGCGCGCACCTGCTTCAGCGCCACATCCCGCGCCCGTCCGCCGGTCGCGCTGCCCGTGTGCACCACCACGCCGAGCGCCCCGATCTCCCGGCCGCGCCGCAGCGAGTGCCTGAGCGACTCCACCGAGCGCTCCACGGTCGCCTCGGTGTGCGAGCCGAAGTTGATCAGGTAGGGGGCGTGCACGTACGCCGGGACCGACTCCGCGGCGCACGCCTCGCGGAACGCCTCGTCCTGCCGCGGGTTCCCGGCCGGCGTGGCCCACCCGCGCGGATTGGCGACGAAGACCTGCACGGTCTCGGCCTTCAGATCGCGGGCGTAGGACAGCCCCACCGAGTGCAGACCCCCGGCCACCGGAACGTGACCGCCGATCGGGTTGCGGGCGGGGCCGGCAAGGGGCGGCGCGGCGGAACGGGACGGCTGGGACGGCTGGGATGTCACCCGTTCAGGGTGTCATGCCGTCCCCCGCCGCCGGGCCGCGGTCCCCGGTGACCCCGCTCACCGGCTCAGCGGATGGTGATCGTGATCGTCGATCCCTTGGGCGCCTTGCCGCCCGCGTCCACCGACTGCTTCCGCACGGTGTCGCCGAACAGCCCGAGCAGGCCGCGGTCCTCGTTCACCTCGAAGCCGGCGGCCTCGAGCCGCTGCGTGGCGTCGTCCACGCTGGAGCCGACCACGTCCGGCACCTTCACCATCTCCGGGCCCTTGGACAGGATCAGCGTCACCGTGTCGCCCTCGGCGGCCCGGCCCCCGGCCCCCGGGCTCTGCCGGGCGACCCGGCCCTTGTCGAACTCGGAGTTGACCCGCTGCACGGCGATCCGGACCTTCAGCCCCGCGTCCTGAAGGTCCTGCCGGGCGCTGTCCGGGTCCTCACCGGTGACGTCCGGCACGTCGACCGGACTGCCCTTGCTGACCAGGAGCGCGATCGCCGAGCCCGCGTGCCGCGCGGTGCCCGTCTCCGGGTCGGTGCCGATCACCGAGCCGCGCGCCACGCTGTCGCTGAAGTCGCGGTTGACCATGCCCGGCTCGAGCCCGGCGGACTTCAGCCGCGAGCGCGCCTCGGCCAACGGCACCCCGCGCAGGTCGGGCACCTTCACGATCCTGGGTCCACGGGAGATGACCAGGGTCACCGAGCCGTTGCCCCGGATACGGGACCCGGCCGTCGGGTCGGAGCTGACGACCGTGCCGTTCCTGACCGTGTCGTTGAACTCGCGCTTGACCTCCTTGACGTGGAGGCCGGACTCCTTCAGCCGCGCCGTCGCCTGCTCCTCGGTCTTCGCCAGCAGCGGCGGGACCTTGGTGAACTGCCCGGAGTTGATGTACCAGACCCCGGCGCCCACGCCGAGGACGACGAGCACGACGGCGACGAGGGCGGCCAGCCCGCGTCCCGGGCGGAGCGGCCCCCGCCGCGCGGGGACCGGCGGGCTCTGCAGCCGGCTGGTGTACCGGACGTCCGCCGGGCCCGCGTCCTCGTTGACGGGCAGCGGCCGGGGCACGGTCAGCGAGCGCGGGATCACACTCGTGCGGTCCCCGGCGTTGTCGTGCTCCACGGTCAGCGCCCGCGGCGGCACGGCGTCGAGCTGCCCGGCGCTGAGCCCGGCACGCGCCCGCAGCACCTGGCCGAGCAGGGCCGCGGCGTCGTCCGGCCGCAGGTCCGGGGTGCGCGCGGTCGCCGAGGCGACCAGCTCGTCCAGCTCCGGCGGCAGCCCCGGCACGAGCGCCGAGGGCGGGGGCACGTCCTCGTGGATGTGCTTGTACAGGATCTGCGCGGGGGAGTCCCCGGAGTGCGGCTTGCCGCCGGTCAGCATCTCGTAGAGGACGACACCGCAGGCGTAGACGTCGACACGGGGGTCGGCGGCGCCCTGCTCCACCTGCTCGGGCGCGAGGTACGACACGGTGCCGAGGACGGAGCCCGTGGTGCCGGTCACCGTGTCCACCGAACGCACCAGCCCGAAGTCGGCGACCTTGACCCGGCCGTCGTCGCCTATCAGCACGTTCTCGGGCTTCATGTCCCGGTGCACGAACCCGGCCCGGTGCGCCGCGCCGAGCGCGGCCAGCACCGGCTCCAGGATGTCCAGCGCCGCCCGGGGCTGCAGCGCCCCGCGCTCGCGCAGCACGTCCCGCAGGGTGCATCCCGCGACGTACTCCATCGCCAGGTACACGTAGCCCCCGTCGGTGCCCTGGTCGAAGACCTGCACCACGTTGGGGTGGGCGAGCCGGGCGACCGACTTGGCCTCCCGGATGAACCGGTCCACGAACGACCCGTCGGCCGCCAGGGCCGGGTGCATCACCTTGAGCGCGAGGACCCGGTCCAGGCGGGTGTCCAGGGCCCGGTAGACCGTGGCCATCCCGCCGACCGCGATCCGCGCGTCGACGCGGTAGCGTCCGTCGAGCACCTGCCCGACGATCGGGTCCTGAAGGGGCGTATCCACGCAGGCGAGTGTACGAGGGCCGACGGACACCGCCCCACGCTGCGCCATTCCGGTGACGGACTGCAGCAGACCTGTGACGGTCCCGGAGGCGGACGGGCCGAGCCCTGGAGGCGGACGGACTAGACGGAGTCCGGCAGCGCGCCGGACCGGAACGCGGGCCGCTCCGGGTCCAGGTCGGCGCGCCCGGCGGCGGGGGAGGAGGCCTCGGCGAAGTGCCTGCGCGGGATCCGGCCGGCCAGCCGGGCCAGCCGCCCCGCCTCCACCGCGTGCCGCATCGCGGCGGCCATCGTCTCGGGCCGCTGGGCCCGCGTCACGGCGGAGGCGAGCATCACACCGGCGCAGCCCAGCTCCATCGCCAGGGCGACGTCCGAGGCCGTGCCGGCGCCCGCGTCCAGGATCACCGGCACGCGCGCGTGCTCGACGATCAACTGGAAGTTGTGCGGGTTGCGGATCCCGAGCCCGGAGCCGATCGGGGAGCCGAGCGGCATCACCGCCGCACAGCCCACGTCCTGCAGCCTGCGCGCCAGCACGGGATCGTCGTTCGTGTACGGCAGCACCGTGAAACCCTCGTCGACCAGCGTCTCCGCCGCGTCCAGCAACTCCACCGGATCCGGCAGCAGGGTGCGCTCGTCGGCGATGACCTCCAGCTTGACCAGGTCGGTGCCGAGCGCCTCGCGCGCGAGGCGGGCCGTCAGCACGGCCTCACCCGCGGTGAAGCAGCCCGCGGTGTTCGGCAGCACCCGGATGCCGAGCCTCTGCAGGACCGAAAGCACCGAGCCGTGCACCCCGGGATCGACCCGCCGCATCGCCACCGTGGTCAGCTCCGTGCCGGAGGCGACCAGCGCGCGCTCCAGCACCTCCAGGCTGGGCGCGCCGCCGGTGCCCATGATCAGCCGGGACCCGAAGGGCACCCCGCCCACCAGGAAGGGGTCGTCGGTCATGTGGTCAGCCTCCCTGTACGGCGGTGAGGACTTCGACGCGGTCGCCCTCGCGCAGCGCGGTGGCCGCCCACCGCCCGCGCGGTACGACCGTCTCGTTGACGGCCGCGGCCACCCCGGAGGGCGCCGCGGTCAGGGACCGCACCAGCGCATCGAGCGCGGTGCCCGGGACGATCTCCCGGCGCTCGCCGTTGACCGAGACACAGATGCTCATGCGGGCTGCTCCACGAGTACGGCGCCGAAGCGCTCCGGGGTGAACGGACGGGCCGCCTCCGGCAGCTCGCCGCCGGCCAGCAGCGCGGCCATGACGTCCCCGGTGACCGGGGTGAGCAGCACGCCGTTGCGGAAGTGCCCGGTGGCCAGCAGCAGCCCGTCGAGCGAGGACGGGCCGAGCAGCGGGGCGTTGTCGGGGGAGCCGGGGCGCAGGCCGGCCCCGGTCTCGGTGAGGGGCAGCTCGGTGATCCCCGGGACCAGCTCGTGGGCGTCGCGCAGCAGCTCGTACACACCGCCGGCGGTCACCGTGGTGTCCCAGCCCAGCTCCTCGCTGGTCGCGCCAACGACCAGCTCGCCGTTCTCCCGGGGCACCAGGTAGACCTGGCTCCCGCGCACAACGGCCCGCACGGTGCGGCTCAGGAAGGGCGCGTACCGCCTGGGCACGGTCAGCCGCAGCACCTGGCCCTTCACCGGCCGCACCGGGGGCAGCGCGTCGTCCGGGACGCCCGCGAGCCGCCCGCTGAGGCTGCCGCCCGCCAGCACCACCTGCCCCGCGCCCAGCCGGGTGCCGTCCGCCGCGGAGACCCCGGCGGCCCGGCCCCCGGCGACGTCGAGCCGCTCGGCCCAGCACCGGTGGAACACGACCCCGGCCCGCTCGCACGCGGCCACCAGGGCGGACGCCAGCCGTCTGGGATCGATCTGGTGGTCGCCGTCGACCCGCAGCCCGCCGCGCACCCCGGGCGCGAGCATGGGCTCCAGACGCCGGCACTCCCGCCCCGACAGCCACACGGAGTCGAGTCCCGAGCGCCGCTGGAGGGCGTGCAGCTCCCGCAGGTGGGCGCGGTCGTCCGAGTCGAGCGCCACGGCGAGCGTGCCGCAGCGCCGGTAGCCCAGGTCGTGGCCGGTGAGTTCGGTCAGCTCGGCCGCGAAGTCCGGGTAGCGGCGGGCCGACTCCAGGTTGAGGGCGAGCAGTCTCTCCTCGCCGTGGTGCAGTTCGGTGACCGCGGCCAGCATCCCCGCCGCGACCCGCGCGGCCCCGCCGCCGGGCTCGGGGTCCACCACGGCCGTGGCGAGCCCGCGCTGCGCGGCACGCCAGGCCGTGACCAGGCCGATGATCCCGCCCCCGATGACGAGGACGTCGGACGTACGTGACGGCATGGGCGTCCAGCCCCTCCCTTCGCCGGCATGACCCGGATCAGGTTCGTACGGTCGGAGGCCGCCAGCCTCCCTCTCAGCCCGGTGCGTCCGGGCTCCCGCGAGTGCTTGTACGGTGGCCACCCTAGCCCTCGGCGCCCCGACCCCGTAAGGAGCCCCGCCCCATGGCCCGCTCGCTCGACGGACTCGTCCTCGCCCCCGTGGCGGACCAGGCACCGGGTCAGGTGGGCACCCGCACCCGGTTCGCCTACCACGAGCGCGACGGCGAGGTCTGGGCCGAGTACGCGGGCGGCGACGTGGTGCGCGGCCACCTGGTGGGCACCCGGGAGGGGGACCGGTTGGACTTCCGGTACGTGCAGCTCAAGCGGGACGGGACCACGTCCTCGGGGCACTGCGTGTCGGCGGTCGTGGAGCTGCCCGACGGGCGGGTGCGGCTGGAGGAGACCTGGGAGTGGGAGTCGCAGCGGGGCGCCGGCACCAGCGTTGTGGAGCAGGTCACCGGGCACGCCCACTGACTGACGTTCCGTCAGTTGTCTAAGGTGATCGGGTGAGCGAGCAGACAGCACAGCAGGGCGCGCGGCGGCGGGTGGTCGTCGCCGGCGCGGGCATGGCCGGGGTGCAGACCGCGGTGGCCCTGCGCGAACAGGGCTTCACGGGCACCGTCACCCTGATCGGCGCCGAGCCCCACCAGCCCTACGACCGGCCGCCGCTGTCCAAGGCCGTGCTCCTCGGCACGGCCGAGGGCTCCGCCTTCGACGTGGACTTCGAGTCCCTCGGCATCGAACTCAGGCTCGGCTGCGAGGCGCTGGGCGTGCGCCCCGCCGACCACGAGCTGGACACCGAGGCCGGCCCCGTGCCGTACGACGTCCTGGTCCTGGCCACCGGCGCCGAGCCGGTCACGCTGCCCGGCGCCGAGGGCGTGCCCGGCGTGCACCTGCTGCGCACCCTGGACGACGCCGAACGGCTGCGCCCGGTGCTGGCCCGGCAGCACGACATCGTGGTCGTCGGCGCCGGCTGGATCGGCGCCGAGTTCGCCACGGCCGCCCGCGAGGCCGGCTGCGCCGTGACCGTCGTGGAGGCCGCCGACCGGCCGCTCGCCGGTGCGCTGCCCGCCGAGGTCGCCGCGCCCATGACCGCCTGGTACGCCGACAGCGGCGCCCACCTGCGCACCGGCGCGCGCGTGGAGCGCGTCGAGCCGGGCTCGGTGCTGCTCGCCGACGGCACCCGGCTGCCCGCGGGCGCCGTGGTGGTCGGCATCGGCGCCCGCCCCGCCACGGCCTGGCTGGCCGGCTCGGGCATCGAGCTGGGCGCGCACGGCGACGTCCTGGCCGACGACCGGCTGCGCACCTCCGCCGAGGACGTCTACGCGGTCGGCGACTGCGCCTCCTTCCCGTCCGCCCGCTACGGCGCCCGGCTGCTGATCCACCACTGGGACAACGCCCTGCAGGGGCCGCGCACCGTCGCCGCGAACATCCTCGGCGAGATCCCGGCGGTCTACGACCCGGTGCCGTACTTCTGGTCGGAGCAGTTCGGCCGGTTCGTCCAGTACGCGGGCCACCACGCCGCCGCCGACCGCATGGTCTGGCGCGGTGAGCCCGAGGGGCCGGCCTGGTCCGTGTGCTGGCTGCGCGAGGACCGGCTGGTCGCCCTGCTGGCGGTCGGCCGGCCGCGCGACCTGGCCCAGGGCCGGCGGCTGATCGAGGCCGGCCGCCGCATGGACCCCGGGGTCCTGGCCGACCCCGCGAGGCCGCTGAAGAGCGCAGCCCTCGACTAGGGCCTGTCTGACGATCCGTCGCGGAAGCGGCCGCCCTCCGGGTGACGGGGCCGCTTCCGCGACCGGCCCCGGCGGCGTCGTCTCCCCCGCGCGGACCGGCCTGGCTTCCGACTGTCGGTAGGGGATGGCAGGCTAGATCCCGTGACCGAGATTGACGCAAAGATCGATGCTCTCGTCCCCGCCTGGCTCACCCTCCCCGACATCGCCGAACAGCTCGGCGTCGAGGTGACGCGTGTGCGGCAGCTGGTCAAGGAGGGCCAGCTCATCGCCGTGCGCCGAGGTGAGAACCGGGCGCTGCACGTCCCCGCCGCCTTCATCGACGGGGACAAGGTCGTCAAGGGCCTGTCCGGGACCCTGACGCTCCTGCGGGACGACGGCTTCACGGTCGAAGAAATGATCGAATGGCTGTTCACCCCCGACCCGAGCCTGCCCGGCACCCCCGCGCAGGCACTGAGCGAGAATCGCGGCACGGAGGTGAAGCGGCGCGCCCAGGCGCTCGCCGTCTGAACCGACCCGCACCGCGCGGTGGCGTACCGGCCCCGGCCCGTACGCCACCCCTTCGCACGCCCATGGACACCGACCACGGGGGGACCCACGCATGACCGACACCGCCCGCGACAGGCTCGCCGACGCCCGCCTGTACCTCTGCACGGACGCCCGCAGACGGCAGGGCGACCTCGCCGAGTTCCTGGACGCGGTCCTGGCGGGCGGTGTCGACGTCGTGCAGCTGCGCGACAAGGGCATGGAGGCCGCCGAGGAGCTGGAGCACCTCCAGGTCCTCGCCGACGCCTGTGCCCGGCACGGCAGGCTGCTCGCGGTCAACGACCGGGCCGACGTCGCCCACGCCGCCCGCGCCGACGTGCTCCACCTGGGCCAGGGCGACCTGCCCGTGCCCGCCGCCCGCGCCGTCCTCGGCGACGGCGTGCTGATCGGCCGCTCCACCCACACCGAGTCCGAGGCCGCAGCGGCCGCCGTCCAGCCGGGCGTGGACTACTTCTGCACGGGCCCGTGCTGGCCCACCCCGACCAAGCCCGGCCGCCCCGCCCCCGGCCTCGGCCTGGTGCGGTACGCCGCGGGCCTGGGCACCGACCGCCCCTGGTTCGCCATTGGCGGGATCGGCCTCGGCAACCTGGAGCAGGTGCTGGACGCGGGCGCCCGCCGGGTGGTCGTGGTCCGCGCGATCACCGAGGCCGACGACCCGGGCGAGGCCGCGGCACGGTTCGCCAAGCGGCTGCGGCAGGGCTAGCGGCGGCGCCGCTGACGGGGCCGCGGCCGCCCGCGCTGTCCGGGTCAGTGTCCAAGGGGTGGACGAGAAAGCGGCAAATCGGGCAAATGGTCGGCGTGCGGTTGGGGGACCGCCCACCCCTGGCTAACCTGCGGGTATGGCCCTCGGAACCGCATCGACCAGGACTGATCGCGCACGCACCGTGCGTGACATCCTCGCCGCCGGCAAGACGACGTACTCGTTCGAGTTCTACGCGCCGAAGACGCCCCAGGGCGAGCGGAACCTGTGGAACGCGCTGCGCCGGGTCGAGGCGGTGGCCCCGGACTTCGTGTCCGTCACCTACGGCGCCGGCGGCACCACCCGCACGACCACGGTCCGGGAGACCCAGCAGATCGTCGTGGACACGACGCTCACGCCCGTCGCCCACCTCACCGCGGTCGACCACTCCGTCGCCGAGCTGCGCAACATCATCGGCCAGTACGCGGACGCCGGCATCCGCAACATGCTGGCCGTGCGCGGCGATCCGGCCGGCGACCCGATGGGCGAGTGGGTCCCGCACCCCCAGGGCCTGACGTACGCGGCCGAACTCGTCCGGCTCATCAAGGAGTCGGGTGACTTCTGCGTCGGCGTCGCCGCGTTCCCCGAGATGCACCCGCGCTCGGCCGACTGGGACACCGACGTCCGCCACTTCGTCGACAAGTGCCGGGCGGGCGCCGACTACGCCATCACACAGATGTTCTTCCAGCCGGAGTCGTATCTGCGGCTGCGCGACCGGGTGGCGGCCGCGGGCTGCGAGACCCCGGTCATCCCGGAGATCCTGCCGGTCACCAGCGTGCGGATGCTGGAACGGGTGCCCAAGCTCAGCACCGCGCTGTTCCCGGACGCCCTGAAAGAGCGCATCCTCACAGCGAAGGACGATCCGGCGGCGGTACGCTCCATCGGTATCGACTTCGCCACGGAGTTCTGCGCGCGGCTGCTGGCCGAGGGAGTGCCCGGACTGCACTTCATCACGCTCAACAACTCCACGGCGACTCTGGAAATCTACGAGAACCTGGGCCTGCACCACCCCCCGCAGGCCTAGACCGGCCGCACCGCGGTACGACACACTGCGTAACGGCCACTGGGAGAGGGGCGTACATGGGCTGGACGGTCCTCTACATCGCGTTCGGCGTCGTCGCACTGTGGTTGCTCGGTGAGGTGCTGCTGCAGTACAAGGCGCGGCTGCGCTGGCGGCTGCTCGCCTTCGCCGGCTTCCTCGGCGTCGTCGTCGGTGTGCTGATGCCGTCGGTCGTCGTCATCGGCGCGGGCGCGATCGCCTTCGCGCTCGGCCAGACCTACGTCACGCTGTCCTTCCGGCGCGGCTTCGCCTCCGGCTGGGCGGTCAAGCGCCCCGAGGACGAGGCGGAGAGCGGCGGCAGCAAGCGCCGCCGCGGCAGGGCCGAGCGCCGGGAACCGACCCCGGAGGTCTCCGACCTGGAGGCGGCCGGGGGTCACGACGACGCCGGCTACGGCCACGAACAGCCCGCCCACGCCGACGAGTACGACCACGACGACGTCTTCACCCCGGCCCGCTCCGCCGAGCCGTCCGCCGCCGGGACGGGCGCCGTCTACGAGCCCCAGCCCCTCCCGGACGACACCGGCTCCTACGGCGTCTACGGCGACACCGCCTACGCGGGCGCGGCCCAGGCCCAGGGCGCCGACCAGAACTACGCCTACGGCTACTCGGGATACGGCCAGCAGGACTACGGCTACGACAACGGCGGCCAGCAGGGCTACGCCAACTACTCCGACCCCTACGTCGGCGCCCAGGGCTACGGGGGCGCCTCCTACGACGCCGGCTACGGCCAGCAGCAGTACGGGCAACAGGGCTACGGCCAGGACCCGTACGCCGGCGGCGGCTACGGCGAGACCCCGGCCGGCGGGGTCTGGGTGCCGCAGCAGCGCAGCGACGAGAGCCACGGCGGCGAACTCCCGCAGGAGCAGCCCTACCCGTACCAGGGCAACGAGCAGCAGCACGGCGCCGGGTACGACGAGCAGTACCGCTTCTGAGGCCGCGGCTCCCGGCTCACCGGGAGCCGCGGAACTCCGGTCCCTCCACGATCAGCCCGGCCACCAGCGCCCCCGACATCCCGGCGTGCGGCAGCCCGCCGCCGGGGTGGGACCAGCCGCCCACCCGGTACAGCCCGGGCAGCCGCGTGGTGTTCGCCGGGTGCAGGAAACGGCCCCGGCCCGCGGCGAGCGCGGGAGCGGGCACGGCCCCGGACCGGGCGCCCGTCTCCCGCTCCGTGTGCACGGGGGTGCGCACCTCGTGCCAGAGCAGACGCTCCCGCAGCCCGGGCACCGCGCGCTCGGCGGCTCCGACCAGGAAGTCCGTGTAGGACCGGACCGTGCCCTCCTCCTCCCAGGCGGCCCCGGCCGGCACCACGGCGGACACCACCACGGACTCGTGCGCGCCGTCCGGTGCGAGCGCGGGGTCGTCAGGGCGCAGCACGGTCACCGTGGGGCACACCGGCCGGTCGCCGCCGGGCGAGGCCAGGAGGTCCAGCTCGGTCTGGACGTCCGGGGCGTGGACGACCGTGCGGTGGACGGCTCCCGGTTCCCGGCCGCCCCGCAGGGCCAGCAGGGCCGTGAACCGTCCGGGCGCGGGCAGGACCGGATCACCGGGCAGCACGTCCCCGTCCGCGTCCAGCGGATGCTCCGTCAGCACCCGCAGCCGTGCCGGGTCCACGTCCGCCACCACGTGGTCCGCCTCCACCAGCGAACCGTCGGCGAGTTCGATCCCCGCCGCCCGGCCGTCCTTCCGCAGGATCCCGGTCACCTCGGCGCCGAAGCCGAACTCGACCCGCCGCTTCAGGCACCGCTCGTACACCGCCCGCGCCAGCTCCCGGATGCCCCCGCGCACGTACCAGGTGCCGAAGGCGTGCTCCATGTACGGCAGCACGGCCGCGCTCGCCGGAGCGGTCCGGGGGTCGAGGCCGTATCCGAGCACATGGCTCTCCAGCAGGGCCGCCAGACGCTCGTCGCGCAGCTCCCAGGCGCCGATGTCGGCCAGGGTGGCCGCCCGGCGGGTGCGCAGCAGCCGCTTGTGCGGGACCGAGGGATAGGGCTCACGTTCGGCCAGCACCTGCCAGTTAGGCCACAGCGGCTCCTCCAGCAACGGCCGCCGGGTGCGGTCCCACGCCTCCCGGGCCCGCACCAGGAAGTCCCCCCAGCGCTGCCCGGCCCCCTCGCCCAGCGCCTCGTCCAGGGCCGCGACCACACCGGCGCGGGAGGCGTTCGGCAGGGACACCTCGGTGCCGTCGGCGAACACGTGCCGCGCGGACGGGTCGACCTGGACCAGCTCGACGACGTCCTCCAGCGGCTCCTTGCCGGTCTTGACGAACAGATCCCGGTACACGGCGGGCAGCGGCAGCAGCCCCGGGCCCGTGTCGAAGGCGAACCCCTCCCGCTCGAAGCGGCGCACCGCTCCGCCGTACGTCTCACTACGTTCGTACACCGCCACCCGGTGGCCCGCGACGGCCAGCCGGGCAGCGGCCGCCATCGCGCCCATCCCGGCGCCGATCACCGCAATCCGTGCCATGACCGCGACTTTATCCACCGACGCCGGCGGTCCCGCCGACGGGCGGTGCGAACCGGGTCAGCCCGGCGGTCCGGGCACCCGGGGGCCGGCCGCCGCTCCTCGCGCCGCCGGGCGCGGCGCCGCAGGAAGCGCCGGATGCGGGAGACCAGGAACCACAGCGCGACCAGCCCGCCGGCCAGCAGCACCGCCGCGACGACGGCGGCCGCCACGGGGTGGAACATCGCGAACGACACGACGCCCGCGACCCCCAGGTCCTCGGCGACGCTCAGCACGAAGTTGCTGAACGGCTCCGGCGAGGAGTTGACCGCCATCCTGGTGCCGGCCTTCACACCGTGGCTGGCCAGTGCCGTCGAGCCGCCGAGCAGCCCGGCCGCCACGTCCGGCAGCGAACCGCTCTGCCCGGCCAGCAGCGCCCCGACCCAGGCGCCCGCGAGCGGCCGCACGACGGTGTGCGCGGTGTCCCACACCGAGTCGACGTACGGGATCTTGTCGGCGACCGCCTCGCACAGGAACAGCACGGCCGCCACGACCAGCACCTCGGGCCGCTGCAGCGTCTGCGGGACGTCGTCGCTCAGTCCCGTCCGGCCGAACACGCCGAGCAGCAGCACCACCGCGTAGGCGTTGATGCCGCTGGCCCAGCCGCTGGTGAACACCAGGGGGAGTACGGACACCCGAAGGATGGTAGCCATCCGGCGGCCCGCCGTCCCGGGCCCGCGCAACCCGGTACTGAGTATCCGTACTCAGACGGCCGGATGAGTACGCGCGCGGATGGGCCGCGGCCGCCGGGAACGGGAGAGTGGAGGCACGGCAGGGGGCGCGGACCGGCACCGCCGGCACGGGGCGGCGGAACGGCGCCCGCGCCCTGGCCGCTCCTTCCGCCGATCCGTCGGCGGAAGCGAGGCACGGGGGACCCGCGGCGGACCACCACGGGGGACCATCGGGGGAGAACCGTACGGGGGAGGCACGGGGGAGTACGGGAAGCACGGGGGAAGCGGGAAGGCGCCGGCCCGGCAAGGGGCCGGCGCCTTCCCCGTGCTTCCGGCGGCGCCTCAGCCCTTCCCGCTCACCCGCCCCTGCAGCAGCCGGGACAGGGCCGCGTGGACGTCGTCCAGGGAACGCTCCGGCTGGAACGACTTCCAGTCCAGGGCGGCCACCAGCACCATGCCGACCAGCGCGGCCGCCGTGAGCTGGACGTCGATCTCGTCGCTGAACTCACCGGACGCCACGCCCTCGCGCAGCACCCCCTCCACGACGGCGACGGCCTCCTGCCGGACCACCATCAGCGTGGACTGCCAGGCGCGGTTGGTGCGCCACAGCTCGGCCACGTAGAGCTGGGTGAAGGCCGGGTAGCGGTCGATGAAGACCAGGCCCGCGCGGACCATCGCGTCCAGCGCGTCCACCTTGCCGCCGCCCTCGGCGGCGGTCCGCTCGGCCGCCTCCCTGAGGGACGCGGTGAGCAGGCCCACGCCGTGCCGCAGCAGCTCCTCGAAGAGGACCGACTTGCTCGCGAAGTTGTAGTAGACCGTGCCCTTCGCGACCCCCGCCCGCTCGGCGATCTCGTCCACGGTGGTGGCGGAGAAGCCCTGCTCGGCGATGAGCGTGACGGCCGCCTCGTAGAGCTTCTGCCGGGTGGCCTCGCGGCGGGTGCTGCCGCCGGACGTGGCGCTGCTGCTTTCCATGGCCCCGATTCTCACAGGTGCGCGCGCGTGCGGGGGCCTCCCGGGGGTCACAGGCTCAGTTCCGGGTGCAGCCGGTCCAGCGTCCACACCTGGCGGCGCCGGGCCGCGAGGGCGGTCAGCGCGACGGCGCCCGCGGTGAAGGCGGCCAGCACCCCGCACGCCTGCCAGACCGGGCCGAGCCCGCCGCCCGTGATCAGCCGGCGCAGGGCCTCCACGATGTAGCTCATCGGCAGGAACGGGTGGACGGCGTTGAAGAAGCCCGGGCTGGTCTGCACGGGGTAGGTGCCGCCCGCCGAGGTGAGCTGGAGCATCAGCAGCGCCAGCACCAGGATCCGGCCGGCCGCGCCGAAGCGGGCGTTCAACCACTGCACGATCGCTGCGAAGCAGGCCGCCGCCAGGAACAGGAACCCGACCGTGCCGGCCGCCCGCGCCATCCGCAGCCCGATCGCCCAGTGCAGCACCGCCATCAGCGCGGCCGTCTGCAGCACGCCCACCGCGACCACCGGCAGCCAGCCGGCCAGCGCGATCCGCCAGGCCGGCGAACCGGCCGCAAGGGCACGCCGGTTGAGCGGCGGGATCAGCATGTACGCCACCATCGCGCCGACCCACAGGGACAGCGGGATGAAGTACGGGGCGAAACCGGTGCCGTAGTTGGGCGCCTTGTGCAGGTCGTGGGAGGCGAGCTGGACCGGGTCGGCCATCACGCCGGTGCGCTGGTCGCGGTCCTGCTTGTCGTAGTCGGGGATCTTCTTCGCGCCGTCGTGCAGACCGCCGGCCAGCTTGCCGGAGCCGTCGACCAGCTTGTACATGCCGCCGCTGAGCGCCTGGGCGCCCGACTCGGCGGTGCCGATGCCCTTGTCGAGCTTCGCCGCCCCGGTGCCGGCGGTGCCGATCCCGGCGTGCAGCTTCTTGGCGCCGGCGGCGACCTCGGCCGCGCCGTCGTTCAGCTTGTTGATCTTCCTGACGGCGTCGTCGACGTCCTCGTACAGGTGCGGGGCGCGCTCGGCCAGGGCCTGGGCCTGCTTCTGGAGCGTGCCCAGGTTGTCCCGCATGGTCTTCAGGTCGCCGTCCTGGTCGGCGATCAGGGTGTTGAGGTCGTCGGCGACGGTGGCCACGTCGGCCGCCGCCTGCCTGGCCCTCTTCAGGTCCGGGCAGGCCGGGTCGGGGACCGCCGCCTTCTCGCAGCGAGCCGCGTAGACCTCGTCCAGCACGTCGGCGGAGGCGTGGGCGGCCTTGGCGGCGCCGGGCGCCGCCTTCACCAGGACCCCGAGGTTGTGCCGGACGGTCCCGGCCGAGTCCGCGACCAGCCGGGCGGTGTCCCCGATGGTCTTCTCGTTGTCCTTCAGGAACGGTCCGGCCTGCTCGTAGACGCCGTTGACGTCGTTCGCGAGCGTCTGGGTGCCGTCCGCGACCTGCCGGGAGCCGGTCTCCAGCCGGCCCGCGCCCGAGTCGAGCTTCTTCAGCCCCTTGGCCAGTCTGCCGCTGCCGCTCTTGGCGTCCTCCAGGCCTGCCGCGAGGTCCCTCGAGCCCTTCTCCGCCTTGCCGATGCCGCCCTTGAGGCGGTCGGCGCCCCGGGCGGCCGTCACGGTCTCGCCGTGGATGTCGGAGAAGGAGATGAAGATCCGGTCCAGGAACGTCCGGGACGCCTTGGTGGACGCGGCCGTGCGGACCTCGCTGAAGACGGTCCGGGAGATCTGGCCGACGATGTAGTTGTTGGCGTCGTTGGTGCGCACCCTGAGCGCGCTCGTCTCGGGGGAGCCCCCGGAACTGGAAGCGATCCGGCTGCTGAAGTCGGCGGGCATGGTCAGCGACAGGTAGTAGGTGCCGTCCTCCACGCCCCGGCGGGCCTCGGCGTCGCTCACCTCGTGCCACTCGAAGGTGCGGCTGTCGCGCAGCCCGGACACGATGTCGTCGCCGGCGGTGACCCTCTTCCCGCCCGCCGTGGCGCCCTTGTCGTCGTTCACCAGGGCCACCGGGATGCGGTCCAGCCGGCCGTAGGGGTCCCAGAAGGACCACAGGTACAGGGCGCCGTACAGCAGGGGCAGCACGAGCAGCGCGACCAGGGCGGCGCGCGGCAGCTTTCCCCGTCCGAAGCGCCTCAGCTCAAGCGCGGCCAGCCTGGGCGTGCGCATCCGCCTCGTCCTTCCGCTCGTTGCCGTCGTCGGAACCGGATGCCGGGGCGCTGTCGGCCGCGGGCTCCGGGGTGCTCTCGCCGCCGGGCTCCGGAACGCCGTCGGCGCCGGCCTTTGGGGCATGCCCGCCCCCGGCCTCCCCGGCCGGCCGGGCGGTGACGGCGAGGCAGTCGGCGGGGGCGGTGCGGCACACGGCCACCACCGTCGTCCCCGCGCGCGTGAGGGACCGCAACAGGTCCCAGATCTCCTCGCGTTCGGTGTCCGAGAGCTTCATGTCGACGTCGTCCACGCCGAGCAGCCGCGGCCGGCCGAGCAGCGCAAGCGCGACGGACAGCCGCAGTTCCGCCGGCCGGTCCAGGTCGCGCACCGCCGTGCGGGAGCCCTTGGGCAGCGTCTCCACGTCGAGTCCGGCGGCGGCCAGGGCCGCGTCGACGCGCAGCCGGGCCTCGTGGACCCGGTCCGGGCGGGGCCGCAGCGCCTCCCGCAGCGAGTCGCCGAACCGGCGCTGCATCAGGGCCCGTTCGCGCATGTGCTCCGCTACGGTCAGGGCCGGCTCCAGGTCGGTGACACCGGCCACGTTGGCCACGGCGCCGATCCGGCGCACGGCCGCCATGTGCCGGGGGAGTTTGAAGCCGGCCACCGCGGCCACTCCCTGAGTGGGTTTCATCCGTCCGGTGAGCGCGAGCAGCAGACACGTGCGGCCGGAGCCGGACGGTCCCTCGATCGCGATCAGTGAGCCGGGCTCCGCGTCGAGCGTGACGTCCCGGAAGACCCAACCCCGCGGCCCCTTGAGCCCGAGGCCCCCGGCGGTGAGGTGCGCGCCGTCCACAAGCCTCCCCCTTGCCTGTTCCGTTTTTGCACTGACTGGTCAGTACAAAAGTACTCCGAACCCTTGACCGAAGCAAAAGAGCAGGTCAGATCGGATTGTCAGTGCCATACCTCACGATGGGCACATACGGCATCCGTGCCGTCACAGACGACAGGAGGTTCGTCATGGCCAACCAGTCCGCAGCCGCCCACCGGCGCCGCGCCACCGGCCCTGCCCCCTCACTGACCGGCCCTGCGAGCGACGTGCACCCCGTGCTCCGCCGGGCCACGGCCCCGCCCGCCGCCCTCGACCTGCTCGCCCAGGCCCGTGCCGGACTCGAGGAGGCCGGCCGGCTCGCCACGCCCAACGAGCGCTACGCGACCGCACACCTCGCAGCCCTGCGCACCGCCGCCGCGGTGCTCGCGGCCCGGGGCCGTCCCGAGACCTCGCCCCGCCGCCGGGCCCGGATCCGCAGCGCCTGGGAGGTGCTGCCCGAGATAGCCCCCGAACTCGCCGAGTGGAGCGCGCTCTTCGCCTCCGGCGCCGCCCGCCGGGCCCGCGCCGAGGCGGGCATCCAGGGCGCGGCGGGACAGCGGGACGCCGACGACCTGATACGCGACGTGGCGATGTTCCTCCGCCTCGTCGAGCGGATGCTGGTGCTCCAGCCCGTACTGCCCCAGCCCCGTCACGACCCGGAGGAGCCACCGGGCCCACCGGTCCGCGAAGACCTCCCGGACGCGGGCTGACCTCGGCCGTCCGCCCTGCGAGACGGACTCGGCCCGCCCCACCGCGATGAGTGGGCAGAGCGGCGGAGGCAATAGGGTGGAGATGCCTGAGGCCTTCCCTCCACCCGCGTCCGGGCCGGGGAGGCACCCCGTTCGCGCCGCCGGCAACAAGGCGGTGCCGCGCCGAGGAGTCAACTGCCGTGTCGGACCCGATGCGCCCCCGTTCCTCCCTCCGTACCGCAGTGGTCTGGGAGGTCCTCCAGGACGCCCTCGACCGCCGGGTCAAGGCCACGGGGCGGGAATCGCTGGACGTCCTCGACACCGGGGGCGGCAGCGGCAACTTCGCCGTGCCCCTGGCCGGCCTCGGCCACCGGGTGACCGTCGTCGACCCAAGCCCCAACGCGCTGTTCGCGCTCGAACGCCGCGCCGCCGAGGCCGGTGTCGCCGACCGGGTCCGGGGCGTCCAGGGCGACGCCCACGGCCTGTTCGACGTGGTCGAGCGCGGCGGCCACGACGTGGTGCTGTGCCACGGCGTCCTCGAGTACGTCGACGACCCGGCCGAGGGCGTGCGCAACGCGGTGGCCGCACTGCGCCCCGAGGGCGTCCTCAGCCTGCTCGCCGCCGGCCTCGGCGGCGCCGTGCTCGCCCGCGCCCTTGCCGGCCACTTCAAGGAGGCCAAGCAGGCGCTCCAGGATCCCGAGGGCCGCTGGGGGACCGGCGACCCCGTGCCGCGCCGCTTCACCGCGGAGCAGCTCACCGCGCTGGTGGAGGGCGCGGGCCTGCGGATCGGCGCCGTGCACGGCGTACGGGTCTTCGCCGACCTCGTGCCCGGCGTCCTGGTGGATACCGAACCCGGGGCCATGGACGCCCTGCTGAAGCTCGAGGCGGCGGCGGCCGAACTGCCCGCGTTCCACTCGGTCGCCACCCAGCTCCACGTGCTCGGTGAGACCAGGGGGTCCGCCGAGGCCTGAGCGCTCCCGGTGACCCGCCGCTGATCAGGGGCTCGGCGGCGGATGGAGTACGCCACAAGCCACCCGATCGAGCGGTTTGCGCCGTATGATCGAGGTACGCCGTCCGGCATGACGGGTCGGCCGCCGGGGAATGGAAGCCTCAGTGAGCCGGGACGGCCAGGATGGATTCCGGTTGGCCAATTGGCGCAGAGGGGCGGGTTTCACGGGGGCGATTCCCTGCCTATCCTGAAGGGACCCCCCGGGTCGCCCCGGCGACTGCACGATGAGGAGGACTCCGTGCCGCTCTCGGAGCACGAGCAGCGCATGCTCGAGCAGATGGAGCGAGCGCTGTACGCCGAAGATCCCAAGTTCGCGTCGGCGCTTGAGGGAAGTGGGCTGCGGACGTACACCCGGCGGCGGGTCTACCAGGCGGTCGTGGGCTTCCTCGTGGGTATCGCGCTCCTCATGGCCGGAATGGTCGCACAGCAGATCTGGGTCAGCGTGGTGGGCTTCCTCGTGATGCTGGGCTGCGCCGTGCTGGCCGTCACCGGCTGGCGCAAGGCCCCCAAGCCGGGCGAGCGGCCCGCGGGCGCCCCGCGCCGCCAGGTACGGCAGAAGCGCTCCATGATGGAGCGCATCGAGCAGCGCTGGCAGCGCCGCCGCGACGAGCAGCAGGGGCACTAGGGCTTCACCGGTCGGACCGGGCCGGGCACCGACGGCAGCGGCCGACATCGGACATCCGTGAGGGGTGACCACCAGCCGGTGGTCACCCCTCACGCGTGCCCTGGAGCGCCCGACGGCTTCGGTGCTCTGCGGCTCCGGGGCCTGGGGGCTTCGGTGCTCCGCGGCCCCAGAGTCCGGCGGCTTCAGAGCTCGGCGGTTCCTGAGCCCCGCGGCTTCAGCGCCCCGTGCCCCGGGGCCGTCTCAGCCCCGCTGTCCGGACGGCCGGCGCCATCCCGGCCGGGCGGCCACCACGCGCTCCCTGAGCGCCGCCCACCGGTCCGACGCCGCCCACAGCACCCGCGCCGCCGACCGCGGTGCGAACCGCGCCCGCAGCCTCGTCCGCCGGCGCACACCGCCGTTCAGGGCGGCGACCACCCGGCGCACGTCCTCGGCTAGGCCCGCCGCCGGTCGCGGCCGGGGCGCGTACAGCACCTGCTCCACCGCGTCCGCCACCCGGTGCACCGCGGCCCCGGCGGCCGCGTCGAGACGGCCCAGCCGCACGATCCGCGCCGCCGCGCTGCGCGGGGTCAGCGACTCGTCCGGCAGGATGCCCAGGTCCCATGCGCTGTCGGTCAGCTCCTGCCAGGCCGACAGCGCGTGGGCGGCGGCGCCCTCCTCGGTCCGGGCGTGCCCGCCGAGCCGTACGGCCCGCAACCGCGCCCGCCACAGCAGCGGCAGGAACGGCACCGCCAGCACGGCCAGGACACCGAGCCCGATCAGGGCGAGCCACAGCAGGTCCCAGCCGCTGCCGCCACCGCCGGGACGCGCGACCGCCGCGGCCGGGCTGTCGCACGCCTCCAGCTTGCGCAACTGCGCCGAGCAGCTCTCGCTCGGCGAGGCCGCCGCCGAGGGCGCCTGGGACGCCCCGCGCGACGGCAGGGCCTCGTCCGGCTGCGAGGTGCCCGGCGTGTCCGACTGGGTGTAGGACGGCACGGTGCCCCGGGTCGGGGTCGGTTCGAAACGGGTCCAGCCCACGCCCTCGAAGTACAGCTCGGGCCAGGCGTGCGCGTCCTTCAGGGACACCGAGACCGAGCCGTCCGCCTGCGGGGTGCCGGGCGCGAAGCCCACCGCGACCCGCGCCGGGATGCCCAGCGTGCGGGCCATCGCCGCCATCGCGAAGGAGAAGTGCACGCAGAAGCCCTGCTTCTTCCGCAGGAAGCTCGCGATCGCGTCCGGACCCTGGCCGACCTCGACCTCGGTGTCGTACTGGAAGCCGCCGTTCACCGCGAACCAGTCCTGGAGCTTGACCGCCTCGTCGTAGGGGCTGGAGGAGCCCGCGGTGATCTCCTGGGCGGTTCTGGCCACCACCCTCGGCAGCCTGGACGGCACCCTGGTGTACTCGCGCCGCAGGGTCGCGGGCGCCGGGGGCGCGGCGGCCAGCTCGGCGGCGGTCGGCCGCACTTCGAGGCTGCGCACCTCGTAGACCTCGCCGCGGGTGTTCTGGCCGTGGTCGCCGACGAGCGACATGCCGACCGGCTCGTACCGCCAGTTCCCGCTGATGCTCACCCTGCTCGGCGGGTACGGCATCGGCAGCCAGTCCTGGGCGTACCAGTCCGCCGCGCTGATCCTGGTCCGCACCGTGGTGCGCTTGACGTCCGCGTCCAGGCCGGCGGGCGCCGGGAGGACGTCCGGCACCGCGACGATGTGCCGCTGGGACGGCTTCCAGGTGGTGCCGTCGAAGTCGTCCAGGGACACGATCCGCAGGTACATGTCCGACAGGTCGCCCGCCGTGGTCCGCAGCGACAGCACCTGGCGGTCGTTGTCCACGTTCAGGCTGTCGCGCAGCGACACCAGCGGGTTGACCGCGGAGATCGTGCCGCCTCCGCCCTTGCCCGCGCCGACGCCGGTCCCCGTCGCGTCCAGCAGCCCGCCCTGGATGGAGAACAGGGGGATGGCCGGCACCAGCACGGCCACGCCGAGCGCCACAGCGCCGAGCCGGCGCCCGGTGCGCACCGGCGCCACCGCCCCGCTCTCCGCGAGGCCCGGCTCACCGGGGGCGCCCCCGAAGACGCGGCCCCACTGGGCCAGCCGGTCCCGGCTCTCGGCGAGCAGCAGCACCAGATAGCCGGCCGCCGCGAACAGGAACGCCAGCCAGTCGCTGCCGCTGTCGGAGAGCCCGGCTGCCACCGAGTACAGCGCGAGCAGCGGCAGCCCGGCCGGGGCGGCGCTGCGGAAGGTCACCGCCAGGGTGTCGACCAGCAGCCCGATCACCAGGACTCCGCCGATCAGCATCAGTTCGATGCCGTCGGTGAGCGGCGCCGGTATCGCGTACCGGCTGACGTCGTCCGAGCCCTGCTGGAGCAGCTCGCCGAAGTAGCGGAACGCGTCCGGGCCCGGGATCAGCCCGGCGAGCGCCTGCCGCCGGGCGAAGACCAGGGTCAGCAGCATCAGCGTGACCAGGGCCTGCGCGGCCACGGTCAGCGGCCGAGCCAGCGGCACCCGCCGGGCCGCCGCGCCCACCCCGGTCTGCACGGCGACCAGCAGCACCGTCGTGAACAGCCACGTCGGCTGGTCGACCAGGGGCAGCAGCGAGCACGCCGTCATCAGCGTGGCCGCGGCGGCGCACAGGGCCAGCCGGGCCCGCCCGCTCATCACAGTGCCTCCCCGCCGACGCCGGTCAGGCCCGCGCCGTCCCCGTCCGCCTGCCGCCACAACTCGTCCAGCGACGCCCCGCGCGGCACGCCCACCGCCGTCCAGCCCGCCTCGCGCAGCATGTGCAGCCGCTGCTGGTGCCGGTCGCCCGGAGCCAGCACGTCGGCCGGCTCCCGCACCCACGCGTCCGGGTCCAGCACGAAGGCCACCGCGCCGCCGCTGCGCTGCCGCATCCCGGCGACCACCGCGGCCTGCTCCTCGTCCAGGTCGCCCAGGAAGGCCACCAGCAGCCCCTCGTTCCCGCCGCGCAGCGAGTCGTGCGCCCGGGACAGGCCCGTGCCGTCGGAGTGGTCGATCACCGCGAGGGTGTCCATCATCAGCCCGGCCGCGTCCGCGCCGTCCGGGCCGGTGCCCGCGAAGCCGTCGGCCCCCTCACCGGGCACCGAGGTGCCGCCGTCCGTCAGCAGCCGCACCGAGAACCCCCGTTCGAGCAGGTGCACCAG
Source organism: Streptomyces sp. NPDC056580 (assembly GCF_042793175.1). Lineage (NCBI taxonomy): Bacteria > Bacillati > Actinomycetota > Actinomycetes > Kitasatosporales > Streptomycetaceae > Streptomyces > Streptomyces sp. NPDC056580. The sequence continues at coordinate 630,719 of NZ_JBHTVE010000002.1, forward strand.
GACCGAAGCGGCAGCGGAGACGGCCCACTCGAACGCCGAGTCGGGACCGGCGCCCTCGTAGCCGATCGCCCGGGTGTCCAGCAGCACCGTGCAGCGCGAGCGCCGCGGCTGCTCCTCGCGGCGCACCATCAGCTGGCCGTAGCGCGCGGTGGAGCGCCAGTGGACCCGGCGCAGGTCGTCCCCGTACCGGTAGCCGCGCGGGATCACGTCGTCCTCGCCGGCCAGGGCCAGCGACCGCTGCCGGCCGTCGCCGTACCCCTTCGCCTCGCCGCTGAAGCGGACCGGTGTCAGGGGCTCGGTGCGCGGTATGACGGTCAGCGTGTCGTACGTCGAGAAGGACCGCGTCAGCTCGCACATCCCGAACGGGTCGGTCAGGCGCAACTGCAGCGGGCCCAGCGGATAGCGGCCGCGCAGGTCGGAGCGGACCCGGTAGGACACCTCGCGGCGCCCGCCCGGCTCCACCCGGTCCAGCACGAAACGGGGCCGGGGCCCGAGGACGTAGGGCACCCGGTCCTGGAGCATCAGCAGGCCGGTGGGCAGCCGGGAGACGTTGTCCATCCGCAGGTGCACGCGCGCCTCGCCGGCGGCGGGCACCCGTGCGGGGGAGAGTCGGCGGCTGCCGGCCACCCGGTAGCGCGTGCGGTACAGCACAGCCGCGCAGAGCAGGGGCAGCACCGCCAGCAGCAGCCCGACCCGCAGCAGATCGCTCTGGCCCAGCACATAGGCGCAGACCGCGGCCGCGATCCCGGCCGCGAGGAAGGAGCGCCCACGCGTGGTCAGCCCCGCCAGGGCGGTGCGGACGCCGCCCGCCTCACCGCGGTCGGCCTCCACCCGCCCCGTCCCCCCGGTGCTCATCACAGACCCCGGGGGGGCTGCTGGGGATAGGCGGGCATGGTCCGGCCCAGCGAGCCGAAGCCGCCGTGCTGTCGCGGCGAGGCGGGCACGGCGGTGCCCTGCAGGATCTCCAGCACCACCTGTTCGGCCGTGCGCCGGTTGAGCTGGGCCTGCGCGGTGGGCAGCAGCCGGTGGGCGAGCACGGCGACGGCGAGGTCCTGCAGGTCGTCCGGGAGTGCGTAGTCCCGGCCGGCGAGGGCGGCGGACGCCTTGGCGGCGCGCAGCAGGTGCAGGGTCGCGCGCGGGGAGGCGCCGAGTCTGAGGTCGGGGTGGCTGCGAGTGGCCGCGACCAGCTCCACCGCGTACCGGCGCACCGCCTCGGAGACGTGCACCCCGCGCACGGCCTCGATCAGCTTCACGATCTCGTGCGCGTGCGCCACCGGCTGCAGGTCCTCGAGCGGGCTCACCCCGCCGTGCACGTCGAGCATCTGCAGCTCCGCCTCGACGCTCGGGTAGCCGACCGAGACCCGGGCCATGAAGCGGTCGCGCTGGGCCTCGGGCAGCGGGTAGGTGCCCTCCATCTCGACCGGGTTCTGCGTGGCCACCACCATGAAGGGGCTGGGCAGTTCGTAGGTCTGCCCGTCGATGGTGACCTGCCGTTCCTCCATGGACTCCAGCAGCGCCGACTGCGTCTTCGGCGAGGCGCGGTTGATCTCGTCGCCGATCACGATCTGCGCGAAGACGGCGCCCGGCTTGAACTCGAAGTCCCGGCGCTGCTGGTCCCAGATGGACACACCGGTGATGTCCGAGGGCAGCAGGTCGGGCGTGAACTGGATACGCCGCACCGAGCAGTCGATGGACCGCGCCAGCGCCTTGGCCAGCATCGTCTTGCCCACGCCCGGGACATCCTCGATCAGCAGGTGTCCCTCGGCGAGCAGTACGGTCAGCGAAAGCCGTACGACCTCGGGCTTGCCCTCGATCACACCCTCCACCGAACTGCGGACACGCTCCACAGTGGCGGTCAGATCAGTGAGGCTCGCTCGATCGTCATAGGTCGTCACCCGGCCCTCCTCGGCCCGTTCTTACTCGGGCCGACGCTCTGCGCTGCGAAACCGGCCCACCCCGAAACACGGGCCCCGCGCCGGAACAGTTCCGTGCGACGCCACACCCCGCATTCTTGCCGCCGTTACCGATTCGTGTCACCGGCTGTGGACAACTGCCCGCACCATGTCGGTCCCACGGCCTCTCCGGCTGCCGTTTTCCCGAGGCGCGGCGGCACGAGCGGTGCCCACGCGGGGCGGGGGTGTTCGTGGCGGGCCGGGCCCCCGTCAGGCGGGGTGGATCTCGCGCAGTCGTCCGGTCTTGACGTCGAACACGAAACCGCGCACGTCGTCGGTGTGCAGCAGGAACGGCGAGGTCCGCACGCGCTGCATCGACTGCCGCACGTCCTGGTCGACGTCCCGGAAGGCCTCCACCGCCCACGCCGGACGCTGGCCCACCTCGAGCTCCAGGTCGTGCCGGAACTCCTCGGTGATGGTCTCCATGCCGCACCCGGTGTGGTGGATGAGCACCACGCTGCGGGTGCCGAGCGCGCGCTGGCTGATGGTCAGGGACCGGATCACGTCGTCGGTGACGACCCCGCCCGCGTTGCGGATCGTGTGGCAGTCACCGAGCTGCAGGCCGAGGGCCTTGTGCAGGTCGAGGCGGGCGTCCATGCAGGCCACCACGGCGACGCGCAGGACGGGGCGGGCGTCCATGCCGGGGTCGGTGAACTCGGCCGCGTACCGTTCGTTGGCCGCGACGAGACGGTCCGTGACGGTGCCGTCACCCGCTATGGTTCCGTTGGATCCGGTGTGAGCGTCTGCAGAAGTCGTCATACCCAAGACCGTACTGGTCATCCCCGGTCCAGGCCCGCTGTGCAGAGCGGACAAAGAACGCCATTGTGGCTTGTTGTGAGCGACTCCACACGTAGCGCGAACCGTAAGCGCACCCGGTCGGGCGACGCGCAGGCCGGTTGATTGACCGCGAGACACGGTGGACTAAAGTGACGCGAAGCGGGAGGCGCGGTCCTCCCTGCTGGTGAATTCCCCGGAGACCCCGGCCCTCACCCGGACCGTCTCCCCACGTGCGCGGCGCGTACGTACGGCTCGGCCTCCTCCCGCTCCCGGCCGGCTGACGCTTCCGGCGCCGGCGGGCCTCCCCTTCACGGAGCGGGCGGGGACCCGGCGGTGCGTACGGCCCGCCGGAAACGAGAGGCCCCCTTGAGCCAGAGTCGACACGTCCCGGTGATGCTCCAGCGGTGCCTGGACCTGCTGGCGCCCGCCCTGGAGCGGCCGGGAGCGGTGGTCGTCGACTGCACCCTCGGCCTCGGCGGCCACAGCGAGGCGCTGCTGAGCCGGTTCCCCGGGGCCCGGCTGATCGGCCTCGACCGGGACAAGGAGGCGTTGCGCCTGTCGGGTGAGCGCCTGGCGCCGTACGGGGACCGGGCCACGCTCGTGCACGCGGTGTACGACGAGCTGCCCGAGGTCCTCGACCGGCTCGGCACCCCGCGCGTGCAGGGCGTGCTGTTCGACCTCGGCGTGTCCTCCATGCAGCTCGACGAGGCCGGCCGCGGCTTCGCCTACGCCCAGGACGCCCCGCTCGACATGCGCATGGACCAGACGGCCGGCATCAGCGCCGCCGAGGTCCTCAACACCTACCCGCCGGGCGAGCTGGTGCGGATCCTGCGCGCGTACGGCGAGGAGAAGCAGGCCAAGCGGATCGTCTCGGCGATCGTCCGGGAGCGCGAGAAGGAGCCGTTCGACAACAGCGCGCGGCTCGTCGAGCTGATCCGGGACGCGCTGCCGCAGGCCGCCAAGCGCACCGGCGGCAACCCGGCCAAGCGCACCTTCCAGGCCCTGCGCATCGAGGTCAACGGCGAGCTGTCCGTCCTGGAACGGGCGGTCCCGGCGGCGGTCGGGGCCCTCGCGGTCGGCGGACGCGTCGCCGTGCTGTCGTACCACTCCCTGGAGGACCGGCTGGTCAAGCAGGTCCTCGCGGCCGGCGCCGCCTCCACCGCGCCGCCCGGGCTGCCCGTCGTGCCCGAGCGCTACCAGCCCCGGCTCAAGCTGCTCACGCGCGGTGCCGAACTGCCCACCGAGGAAGAGGTCGCCGAGAACCGCCGGGCCGCCCCGGCCCGGCTGCGCGGCGCCGAGCGCATCAGGGAGGACGCCGAGTGAGCGGATCGGGTCGGTTGGGCTCCCGGACTCACCTCTCGGCGCCCCGGAGCCACCGGAGGCCCAGTGAGTAGGAAACCCGAACTGAGGGGGAGGGCCGCCCGGCTCGCCCGGCTCCTGCCGGCCGGCCGCGCCCGCGCGGCCCGCGCCCCGTTCGTCCTGCTCGTCGTCCTGCTGCTAGGCGGCGGCCTCATCGGGCTGCTGGTGCTGAACTCCGCGCTCAGCGAAGGCTCGTTCCGGCTCGACGCCCTGCGCAAGCAGACGAAGAACCTCACCGACGAGGAACAGGCGCTCCAGCGGGACATCGACGGCTACTCGTCCCCCGACGCCCTCCAGCGCCGGGCCCGCGAACTCGGCATGGTCCCCGGCGGCGACCCGGCCTTCCTCGATCCCGGAGGCACCGTGAAGGGCGTGCCCGGCGCCGCGAGCCCCGAGCCGGCCGCCGTCACCGGCCCGGCGGCCCCGGAGACCGTCGTCCCGTCCGCCCCGGCGCAGTCCGCCGGCGCCCCCACGTCCAGCGCCGCTCCGGCGCCCACCCCCGCGGCCCACGCCCCGGAGACCACCGCCCCGGCCGCCGCGGTCGCACCGCTCTCCACCCTCCAGCCCGCCCCCACCCCGACCTCCGGCAGGTGACGGAAGTGTCCGACAGGGAACCGCCGCGCCGTCGCGTGCCCGGCCCCGCGAAGCCTTCCCCGGGGCACCGGCCCCGACCGGACCGGGCGGAACCCCGCCGGGAGCGGGGCGCCGTCCGGCGGCAGCCCGGGCCCGGCGCCCGCCCGGCCCGCAGGCCCGCCGGGGCCCGGCCCATGCCCCCGCCGCCGCTCCGGCTCGGCCGGCCGAGGCCCCGGCTGCGCATGGTGGGCCTCGCCCTCACCCTGGTGATGAGCGCCTTCGTGGTGCGGCTGCTCCAGGTCCAGGCCGTCGACGCGCACGCGTACGCCGCCAAGGCCCAGGAGAACCGCTACGTCGTGCACACCCTGGCCGCCGACCGCGGCGGGATCACCGACCGCAACGGCGTGGCCCTCGCCATCAGCGAGGACGCGTACGACATCACGGCCGACCCCACCATGTTCAACCGCAAGCAGCTCAAGATCGGCGACGGGCCCGAGCAGGCCGCCGCCCTGCTCGCGCCGATCCTCGGCCAGAACCAGGACACGATCGTCCGCAAGCTGCGGCCGGCGAACCCGCTCTCCCGCTACGCCAAGCTGGCCGTGCGCCAGACCCCGCAGGTCTGGAAGCAGATCAAGGACCTGAAGGCGGCCCTCGCCAAGAAGGCCGGCGCCGACGGCCGGACGCCCAACGTGCTGGCCGGCGTCTTCGCCGACCCCAGCAGCCAGCGGGTGTATCCCAACGGCGACCTCGCCGCCGGGATACTGGGCTGGGTCAACGCCGAGGGCCGGGGCGGCGGCGGCATCGAGCAGGAGCTGGACAAGCAGCTCGCCGGCAAGGACGGCAAGATCCGCTACGCCCAGTCCGGCGGCCGCGAGGTGCCCACCGCGGGCTCGAACGAGACCCCCGCGGTGCCCGGGAGCGACGTCGAGCTCACCATCGACCGCGACATCCAGTGGGCCGCGCAGAACGCCATCTCCGAGCAGGTGAGGAAGTCCAGGGCGGACCGCGGTTACGTCATCGTCCAGGACACCCGCACCGGCCAGATCCTGGCCATGGCCAACTCACCCGGTTTCGACCCGAACAACCTGTCCGAGGCCGACGCCGAGGCCATGGGCAACGCGGCCGTCCAGGACGCCTTCGAGCCCGGCTCCACCGCCAAGGTGATGTCCATGGCGGCCGTGCTGGAGGAGAACGCGGCCACGCCGCTCACCCATGTCGTCGTCCCCAACCGGCTGCACCGCGGCGACCGGCTGTTCCAGGACGACGTCGACCACGCCACCTGGTACCTCACCCTCAACGGCGTGCTCGCCAAGTCCAGCAACATCGGCACGATCCTCGCCACCGGCCAGCTGGGCAAGTCGCAGCCCGAGGCGAACAAGGTGCTCTACTCCTACCTGCGCAAGTTCGGCATCGGCCGGCCCACCGGGCTCGGCTTCCCCGGCGAGACCAAGGGCATCCTCGCCCAGCCCGGCAACTGGTCGACCTCGCAGCAGTACACGATCCCTTTCGGCCAGGGTTTCTCGCTCAGCGCCATGCAGGCCGCCTCCGTGTACTCGACGATCGCCAACGGCGGTGTCCGCGTCGAGCCGACCCTGGTGCGCGGCACCCGGGGCGCCGACGGCCGCTTCACGCCCGCCGCCGAGCCCGCCAAGACCCGTGTGGTCAGCGCGAAGACGGCCAGGAGCGTCGCCCAGATGCTGGAGTCCGTGGTGGACGACGAGCAGGGCACCGGCATCAAGGCCCGTATCCCCGGGTACCGGGTGGCAGGCAAGACCGGCACGGCGAACCGAGTGGATCCGGCCACCGGCAGGTACCGCGGATACACCTCCTCGTTCGCCGGGTTCGCCCCCGCGGACAAGCCGCGTATCACCGTGTACTGCGCCATCCAGAACGCCACGTCGGGCAGCTACTTCGGCGGCCAGATCTGCGGCCCCGTGTACAAGCAGGTGATGGAGTTCGCCCTGAAGACGCTGCAGGTACCGCCGACCGGAGCGAAGGCCGCGAACCTGCCCGTCGACTACAAGCCCTGATCAGCACCTCGGAAAGACCAGGAACCACTCGTGACAACGATCACCCCCGAGCCCGGGAACCAGGGCACCCAGCAGCCCTCGCTTGGCTCCGGAGCCGGTGCGCCCGGTACGCTCACCGCCGTGCCACACGCTGATCAGTCCCACACCACCCAGAAGGGCGCTTCCGTGACATATCCGGGACCGCCGCGACCGGTTCAGGTCTCCGCCACACCCCTCGCGGAGCTGGCCGATCAGCTGGGTGCCGCCGCCGAGGGCGCCGCCGAGGTCACGGGCATCACCCATGACTCGCGCGCCGTCCGGCCCGGCGACCTGTACGCCGCCCTGCCGGGCGCCCGCCTGCACGGCGCCGACTTCGTCACCCAGGCCGCTGGCCTGGGCGCGGTCGCCGTGCTGACCGACCCGACGGGCGCCGAGCGCGCCGCCGCGACCGGCCTGCCGGTCCTGGTCGTCGACGACCCGCGCGCGAGGATGGGCGAACTGGCGACCACGATCTACGGCCACCCGGGCCGCGATCTGCTCCAGATCGGCATCACCGGCACCTCGGGCAAGACCACCACCGCCTACCTGGTCGAGGGCGGTCTGAAGACCACCCGCACCACGGGCCTGATCGGCACCGTCGAGATGCGCGTCGGCGACGAGCGCATCAAATCCGAGCGCACCACCCCCGAAGCCACCGACCTGCAGGCCCTGTTCGCGGTCATGCGCGAACGCGGCGTCGAGGCCGTCGCGATGGAGGTCTCCAGCCACGCCCTGGTCCTCGGCCGGGTCGACGGCTGCGTCTTCGACATCGCCGTCTTCACCAACCTCAGCCCGGAACACATGGAGTTCCACTCCGACATGGAGGACTACTTCCGGGCCAAGGCACAGCTCTTCACGCCCCTGCGCAGCAGGCTCGGGGTCGTCAACACCGACGACGAGTACGGCCGCCGGCTCGCCCGGGAGGCCACCGTCCCGGTCGTCACCTACTCCGCCGAGGGCCACCCGGACGCCGACTGGCGCGCGCAGGACGTCCAGGTCGGGCCCATGGATTCGACGTTCACCGTGCTCGGCCCGGACGGCGAGCGGGTGCAGGCCAGGTCGCCGCTGCCCGGCCCGTTCAACGTGGCCAACACCCTCGCCGCCATCGTCGCCCTCGCGGTGGCCGGCCTCGACCCGCAGGACGCCGCCGACGGCATCGCCGCCGTGCCGGGGGTGCCCGGCCGCCTGGAGCGGGTCGACGCCGGGCAGGCCTACCTCGCCGTCGTCGACTACGCCCACAAGACCGACGCGGTCGAGTCGGTCCTCAAGGCGCTGCGCAAGGTCACCAAGGGCCGCCTGCACGTCGTCCTCGGCTGCGGCGGCGACCGTGACCAGACCAAGCGCGCCCCGATGGGCGCCGCCGTGGCCCGGCTCGCCGACACGGCCGTACTGACCTCGGACAACCCCCGCTCCGAGGACCCGCTGGCCATCCTCGCGGCCATGCTCCAGGGCGCGGCCTCCGTGCCGGCCCACGAGCGCGGCGAGGTGCTCCTGTTCGAGGACCGGGCCGCCGCCATCGCCGCCACCGTCGCCCGGGCGCACGCCGGGGACACCGTGCTGGTCGCGGGCAAGGGCCACGAGCAGGGCCAGGACATCGCCGGAGTGGTCCGTCCCTTCGACGACCGCCAGGTGCTTCGCGAAGCTATCCAGAAGACCCAGGGATGAACTTGTGATCGCCCTCTCCCTCGCCGAGATCGCTGAAGTCGTCGGCGGGCAGACGCACGACATACCGGATCCGTCCGTCCAGGTCACCGGGCCGGTGGTCCGGGACTCCCGAGAGGTGGTGCCGGGCAGCCTCTTCGTCGCCTTCGTCGGCGAGCGCGCCGACGGCCACGACTACGCGCAGGCGGTCGTCGGGGCGGGAGCCGTGGCCGTACTGGCCTCCCGGCCCGTCGGCGTGCCGGCGATCGTGGTCGAGGACGTGCAGTCCGCCCTCGGCGCCCTCGCCCGCCACGTCGTGCACCGGCTCGGCGCGACCCTCGTCGCCCTGACCGGGTCCGCCGGCAAGACCAGCACCAAGGACCTCATCGCCCAGGTGCTGCGGCGCAAGGCGCCGACCGTGTTCACGCCCGGCTCGCTCAACAACGAGATCGGGCTGCCCCTGACCGCGCTCAGCGCCACCGCCGAAACCCGTTTCCTGGTACTGGAGATGGGCGCCCGCGGCATCGGGCACATCCGCTACCTCACCGGCCTCACCCCGCCGCGGATCGGCCTGGTGCTCAACGTGGGCAGCGCCCACATCGGCGAGTTCGGCGGCCGTGAGCAGATCGCCCAGGCCAAGGGCGAACTCGTGGAGGCGCTCCCGGAGGACGGCGCGGCCGTCCTCAACGCCGACGACCCGCTGGTGCGGGCCATGGCCTCCCGTACCAAGGCGAAGGTGGTCCTTTTCGGAGAGTCGGCCGAAGCGGACGTACGCGCCGAGAACGTGCGACTCACGGACAGCGGACAGCCCGCCTTCAGGCTTCACACACCCTCCGGTGCAAGCGATGTGACCATGCGCCTGTACGGTGAGCACCACGTGTCGAACGCGCTCGCCGCGGCCGCCGTCGCCCATGAGCTGGGCATGTCCGCAGCTGAGATCGCCACCGCGCTCTCCGAGGCGGGCTCCCTCTCCCGCTGGCGCATGGAGGTCACCGAGCGCCCGGACGGCGTGACCATCGTCAACGATGCCTACAACGCCAACCCCGAGTCCATGCGGGCCGCCCTCAGGGCGCTCGCGGCCATGGGCAAGGGGCGCCGTACGTGGGCGGTGCTCGGCAAGATGGCCGAGCTGGGGGACGAGGCGCTCGCCGAGCACGACGCCGTCGGACGGCTCGCCGTCCGGCTCAACGTCAGCAAGCTCGTCGCGGTCGGGGGGATTGAGGCCTCCTGGCTGCAACTGGGCGCATATAACGAGGGTTCGTGGGGTGAGGAGTCGGTGCACGTGTCCGACGCACAGGCGGCGGTCGACCTGTTGCGCAGCGAGTTGCGCCCGGGGGACGTCGTGCTCGTGAAGGCGTCCCGTTCGGTGGGGCTCGAGGGCGTCGCCCAGGCGCTGCTCGAGACCGGCGCCGAGGGTGAGGTTGCCGCCCGATGATGAAGCAGATCCTGTTCTCAGGAGTCATTGGCCTCTTCCTGACGCTGGTCGGCACCCCGCTGCTGATCAAGCTTCTCGCCCGCAAGGGCTACGGCCAGTACATCCGTGACGACGGCCCGCGCGAGCACGCCAGCAAGCGCGGTACGCCGACCATGGGCGGCATCGCCTTCATCCTGGCGACCATCGCCGCGTACTTCCTGAGCAAGCTCATCACCGGCTACCCCCCCACCTACTCCGGCCTGCTGGTCCTCGGCCTGATGTCCGGCATGGGCCTGGTCGGCTTCCTCGACGACTACATCAAGATCGTCAAGCGGCGGTCGCTCGGCCTGCGGGCCAAGGCCAAGATGGCCGGCCAGCTCATCGTCGGCATCGCCTTCGCGGTGCTGTCGCTGATGTTCGCGGACGCCCGCGGCAACACCCCGGCGTCCACGAAGCTGTCCTTCATCACCGACTTCGGCTGGAGCATCGGCCCGGTGCTGTTCGTCGTCTGGGCGCTGTTCATGATCCTGGCGATGTCCAACGGCGTGAATCTCACCGACGGCCTCGACGGCCTGGCCACCGGCGCCTCCGTGCTCGTCTTCGGCGCCTACACGTTCATCGGCGTCTGGCAGTTCCAGGAGTCCTGCGCCAACGCGGTCACCCTCACCAACCCGGGCGCCTGCTACGAGGTGCGCGACCCGCTGGACCTCGCCGTGGTCGCCTCCGCGCTGATGGGCGCCTGCCTGGGCTTCCTGTGGTGGAACACCTCGCCGGCCAAGATCTTCATGGGCGACACCGGTTCGCTCGCCCTCGGTGGCGTCCTCACCGGCCTGGCCATCCTCTCTCGCACCGAGCTGCTGGTGGCCATCATGGGCGGCCTGTTCGTCCTCATCACCATGTCGGTCGTCATCCAGGTCGGGTCCTTCCGGCTGACCGGTAAGCGCGTCTTCCGGATGGCGCCGCTCCAGCACCACTTCGAACTCAAGGGCTGGTCCGAGGTCCTGGTGGTGGTCCGCTTCTGGATCATCCAAGGCATCTGTGTGATCGTCGGACTGGGCCTCTTCTACGCGGGATGGGCAGCGGACAAGTGACCTCCTCGGCGCCTTCTGAATTCCAGGGCAAGCACGTCACCGTCGCCGGGCTCGGCGTCTCCGGCGTCCCGGCGGCCAGGGCGCTGCACGCGCGCGGTGCGGTCGTCACGGTCGTCAACGACGGCGACGACGCACGGGCGCGTGAGCAGGCCGCGGAGCTGGAGGCGCTCGGCGTCACCGTGCGCCTCGGCGACGGCGCCACCCTGCCGGAGGGCACCGAGCTGATCGTCACCGCGCCCGGCTGGAAGCCGGACAAGCCGCTGTTCCTCGCCGCCCGGGAGGCCGGAGTGCCGGTCTGGGGCGACGTGGAGCTGGCCTGGCGCCTCAGGGGGCCCGACGCGGCGCCCTGGCTGGCCGTGACCGGCACCAACGGCAAGACCACGACGGTGCAGATGCTCGCCTCGATCCTGACGGCCGCGGGCCTGCGCACAGCGGCCGTGGGCAACATCGGCGTCTCCCTGCTGGACGCGGTCCTCGGCGAGGAGCGGTACGACGTCCTCGCCGTGGAGCTGTCCAGCTACCAGCTCCACTGGGCGCCCTCCCTGCGCGCCCACTCCGCGGCCGTCCTCAACCTCGCCCCCGACCACCTCGACTGGCACGGCTCCATGGAGGCCTATGCGGCCGACAAGGGCCGTATCTACGAGGGCAATCGGGTCGCCTGCGTCTACAACGTGGCCGACAAGCTCACCGAGGACCTGGTGCGCGAGGCCGACGTCGAGGAGGGCTGCCGGGCCGTCGGCTTCACACTCGGCACGCCCGGGCCCTCCCAACTCGGCGTCGTGGAAGGCATCCTGGTCGACCGCGCCTTCGTGGAGAACCGGCAGACGAGCGCGCAGGAGCTGGCCGAGGTCTCGGACGTCGACCCGCCGGCCCCGCACAACATCGCCAACGCCCTTGCCGCCGCCGCCCTGGCGCGCGCGTTCGGCGTGCCCGCCACCGCCGTCCGTGACGGGCTGCGTGCCTTCCGGCCGGACGCGCACCGCATCGCGCACGTCGCGGACATCGACGGGGTGGCGTACGTGGACGACTCCAAGGCCACCAACACCCACGCCACGGAAGCCTCGTTGGCGTCATATGAGTCGATCGTATGGATTGCGGGTGGTCTGGCGAAGGGGGCCACGTTCGACGAACTGGTCGCCAAGTCGGCGAAGCGGCTGCGCGGGGCCGTCCTGATCGGCGCCGATCGCGCCCTGATCCGCGAGGCGCTGGCGCGACACGCCCCGGAAGTACCCGTCGTCGACCTCGAACGGACCGACACTGGGGCGATGCTCCAGGCGGTGACGGAGGCGAAGCGGCTGGCCAGGCCCGGCGACACGGTGCTGCTGGCCCCGGCCTGCGCTTCCATGGACATGTTCACCAACTACAACCAGCGCGGTGACGCGTTCGCGGCTGCGGTCCGCGAACTCGGCGCCTGACCCGGCCGCCCGCCGGGCGGATCTTGGGAGGGACGCGTGGGACGGTCGACGTTCAGTGGAGGCGCCCATGCCCGGTAGCCGTACCGGCCGCCCGCCCGTGCAGCGGGCGCCCCGGCGACCCGTGCCCGCCCGGCCGCCGCACGAGAACCCCGTGCAGCGGCTCTACTCGCGCGCGCGCAAGGCCTGGGACCGGCCGCTGACCGCGTACTACCTGATCCTCGGCGGCAGCCTGCTGATCACGGTGCTGGGTCTGGTGATGGTCTACTCCGCCTCCCAGATCACCGCGCTGCAGCTCTCGCTGCCGGGCTCGTACTTCTTCCGCAAGCAGTTCCTGGCCGCGCTCATCGGCGGCGTGCTGATGTTCGTCGCGTCCCGCATGCCGGTGAAGCTGCACCGGGCCCTGGCCTACCCGATCCTGGCCGGCGCCGTCTTCCTGATGGTCCTGGTGCAGGTGCCCGGGATAGGGATGGCGGTCAACGGCAACCAGAACTGGATCTCCCTCGGCGGCTCCTTCCAGATCCAGCCCAGCGAGTTCGGCAAGCTCGCCCTGGTGCTGTGGGGGGCGGACCTGATCGCGCGCAAACAGGAGCGCAAGCTGCTGACCCAGTGGAAGCACATGCTGGTTCCACTGGTGCCGGCCGCCTTCATGCTGCTGGGGCTGATCATGCTCGGCGGCGACATGGGCACCGCGATCATTCTCACAGCGATCCTGTTCGGCCTGCTGTGGCTCGCCGGGGCGCCGACCCGGCTGTTCGCCGGGGTGCTCTCGGTCGCCGGCCTGATCGGAGTCGTGCTCATCAAGACCAGCCCCAACCGGATGGCCCGGCTCGCCTGCATCGGCGCCACCGAGCCCAAGTCCGGGGTGGCCGACTGCTGGCAGGCCGTGCACGGGATCTACGCCCTCGCCTCCGGCGGACTGTTCGGTTCCGGTCTCGGTGCGAGCGTGGAGAAATGGGGCCAACTGCCCGAGGCCCACACCGACTTCATCTTCGCCGTCACCGGTGAGGAACTGGGGCTGGCGGGAACGTTGTCGGTGCTGGCCCTGTTCGCGGCTCTAGGCTATGCGGGTATCCGCGTGGCCGGACGCACGGAGGACCCCTTCGTGAGGTACGCCGCGGGAGGCGTGACCACCTGGATCACCGCCCAGGCGGTGATCAACATCGGTGCGGTGCTCGGCCTGCTGCCGATCGCCGGCGTCCCGCTCCCGCTGTTCTCCTACGGAGGGTCCGCCCTGCTGCCGACCATGTTCGCCATCGGGTTGCTGATCGCCTTCGCGCGCGACGACCCCGCTGCGCGGGCGGCGCTTGCGATGCGGCAACCTCGCTTTGGTAGAAAGCGGGCAGGAGGCTCCGGTGCCGAGCGGGGGCCTCGGAGATGGAACACGATGCGACGGCGTGCCTCGGCGGCGCGCACGTCCGGAGAGCGGTGAATTTCGGTGCATGTCGTACTCGCCGGCGGAGGTACCGCGGGCCACATCGAGCCCGCGCTCGCCCTCGCGGACGCCCTGCGCAGGCAGGACCCGACCGTGGGGATCACGGCCCTGGGCACGGAACGGGGCCTCGAGACCAGGCTCGTCCCGGAGCGCGGCTACGAGCTGGCTCTGATCCCCGCGGTGCCGCTGCCCCGCAAGCCCACGCCCGAGCTGATCACCGTTCCGGGCCGGCTGCGCGGCACGATCAAGGCCGCCGAGCAGATCCTCGAGCGCACCAAGGCGGACGCCGTGGTCGGCTTCGGCGGCTACGTCGCCCTGCCCGGCTACCTGGCCGCCAAGCGCCTCGGCGTGCCCATCGTGATCCACGAGGCCAACGCCCGTCCCGGCCTGGCCAACAAGATCGGCTCCCGGTACGCCGCCCGGGTCGCGGTCTCCACCCCGGACAGCAAGCTGCGCGACGCCCGCTACATCGGCATCCCGCTGCGCCGCTCCATCGCCACCCTGGACCGGGCCGCCGTCCGCCCGGAGGCGCGCGCCCGCTTCGGTCTGGACCCGAACCTGCCCACCCTGCTCGTCTCCGGCGGCTCCCAGGGCGCCCGGCGCCTCAACGAGGTGGTGCAGCAGGTCGCCCCGTGGCTGCAGCAGGCCGGTATCCAGATCCTGCACGCGGTCGGCCCGAAGAACGAACTGCCGCAGGTGCAGCAGATGCCGGGAATGCCGCCGTACATCCCGGTAAGTTACCTGGATCGGATGGACCTCGCGTACGCCGCGGCCGACATGATGCTCTGCCGCGCGGGCGCGATGACCGTCGCCGAACTCTCCGCCGTCGGGCTCCCGGCCGCCTACGTCCCGCTGCCCATCGGCAACGGCGAACAGCGGCTGAACGCCCAGCCGGTGGTGAAGGCGGGCGGTGGACTCCTCGTCGACGACGCGGAACTCACCCCCGAGTGGGTGCAGCAGAGCGTCCTGCCGGTGCTCGCGGACCCGCACCGGCTGTACGAGATGTCCCGCGCGGCAAGCGAGTTCGGCCGCCGGGACGCCGACGAACTGCTCGTCGGCATGGTGTACGAGGCGATCGCCTCACGCCGATAGGACCATATGACGAAAGGGCAGTGAGGGTGGCCGGATCGACTACCGCGGAGCGCGGTGAACGCCAGCAGGAGTCGTCCGGCCCGCCGCCCGCGCGACGGTCGCGGCGGCGCCGCCTTCGGGCGGCCGTCGCCCTCGCCGTCGTCCTGGTGCTCCTCGGCGCGGGCTCCACCTGGCTGTTGTACGGCTCCTCGTGGCTGCGGGTACGGCACGTCTCGGTCTCCGGCACGCGGATGCTGACCCCCGCCGATGTGCGGGAGGTCGCCTCCGTGCCGGTCGGCGCGCCGCTGGTCTCGGTCGACACGGGTACGGTCGAAGCCAGACTTCGTCATAAATTGCCCCGAATTGACACTGTTTCAGTCACCCGTTCCTGGCCGCACGGAATCGATCTGAAAGTGACCGAGCGGACTCCGGTGCTTATTGTCCGAAAAGCCGGTAACTTCGTCGAAGTCGACCACCAGGGTGTCCGTTTCGCCACCGTTTCGCAGGCGCCGAAAGGCGTTCCGGTACTGGAATTGACCGCGTCCGGCTCGGGCCGGGCCGCCGCGAGCTTCCGGCGCTTCGGCGCCGACCGCCTGGTGCGCGAGGCGGTCGGCGTGGCCGGCGCCCTCCCGGCCCCCGTCGCCGGGGCGACCCGTACCGTCCAAGTCCGTTCCTACGACGACATCTCGGTCGAGTTGGGCGACGGCCGCACGGTCCGCTGGGGCAGCGGTGAGAACGGGCGCGCCAAGGCACGGGCCCTCACAGCACTCATGAAAGCAGCTCCCGGCGCCCGGCACTTCGACGTGAGTGTCCCCACCGCGCCTGCCTCATCGGGCAGTTGACGGATATCCGTGCAGGCCAGCACCCTGGTTGGGCGCTGCTATGGCTGATCACATAGGGTGAAAAGAAAAACGGGAGGTTCGGCGTGTTCGTTGAACGCGCGCCACTTGTCGACTTAGTGTCCTGTTCAGAAGACTTCAGGGAACGGACACACTGGTAACCCTAAACTTCAGGGTTAGGGTTCGGGTCGGCGCTACGGACCGTCCCATTCGGCATCCGTCGTCCCGGTACGGGCAACCGTCCGGCGGCGACAACGTAATTCGAGGCGAGAGGCCTTCGACGTGGCAGCACCGCAGAACTACCTCGCAGTCATCAAGGTCATCGGTGTCGGCGGCGGTGGTGTCAATGCCATCAACCGGATGATCGAGGTCGGTCTCAAGGGCGTCGAGTTCATCGCCATCAACACCGACGCGCAGGCGCTGTTGATGAGCGACGCCGACGTCAAGCTCGACGTGGGCCGCGAACTCACCCGCGGACTCGGCGCCGGAGCCAACCCGGCCGTCGGCCGCAAGGCCGCCGAGGACCACCGCGAGGAGATCGAGGAGGTCCTCAAGGGGGCCGACATGGTCTTCGTGACGGCCGGTGAGGGCGGCGGCACCGGTACCGGCGGCGCGCCCGTCGTGGCCAACATCGCGCGCTCGCTCGGCGCGCTCACCATCGGCGTGGTCACGCGCCCGTTCACCTTCGAGGGACGGCGCCGCGCGAACCAGGCCGAGGACGGCATCGCCGAACTGCGCGAAGAGGTCGACACCCTCATCGTGATCCCCAACGACCGGCTGCTGTCCATCTCGGACCGCCAGGTCTCGGTCCTGGACGCCTTCAAGTCGGCCGACCAGGTCCTGCTCTCCGGTGTCCAGGGCATCACCGACCTGATCACCACGCCCGGCCTGATCAACCTGGACTTCGCCGACGTCAAGTCGGTCATGTCCGAGGCCGGTTCGGCCCTCATGGGCATCGGCTCGGCCCGCGGCGACGACCGCGCGGTGGCCGCCGCCGAGATGGCGATCTCCTCGCCGCTGCTGGAGGCGTCCATCGACGGCGCCCGCGGTGTGCTGCTCTCCATCTCCGGCGGCTCCGACCTCGGCCTGTTCGAGATCAACGAGGCCGCCCAGCTGGTCAGCGAGGCCGCCCATCCCGAGGCCAACATCATCTTCGGCGCGGTCATCGACGACGCCCTCGGCGACGAGGTGCGGGTCACCGTGATCGCGGCCGGCTTCGACGGCGGCCAGCCGCCGGCCCGCCGGGACAACGTCCTCGGCTCCAGCTCCGCCTCCGCCTCCTCCGCGCCCCGCCGCGAGGAGCCCGTTCCGGCGCGGCAGCCGGAGAGCCGCCCCTCCTTCGGGTCGCTCGGCAGCGTGACGCCGAAGGAGGAGCCGGAGCCGGCGCCCGAGCCGGTGGCCGAGATCCCGGTGACCCCGTCGGTGCCGCCCGCGCCGCGCACCTACGCGGACAGCGCGGCCGAGGAACTGGACGTTCCGGACTTCCTGAAGTGATAGGACGGCGCGAGAGCGTGAGCGGCGCGCACTTCGCCTTCACCGACCGGTGGGGCGGGGTGAGCGCCGCTCCGTATGAGGAGCTCAACCTCGGCGGCGCCGTCGGCGACGACGCCGCGGCGGTGCGGGCGAACCGCGAGCTGGCGGCGGAGTCGCTCGGGTTCGCCGCCGAGGCGGTCGTCTGGATGAACCAGGTGCACGGGGCCGACGTGGCCGTCGTGGACGCGCCCTGGGCCGCCGGGGATCCGGTGCCGGAGGTCGACGCCCTCGTCACCGCGCGCCGGGGGCTCGTGCTCGCGGTGCTCACCGCCGACTGCGTGCCGGTGCTGCTGGCGGATCCGGTCGCCGGGATCGTGGCCGCCGCCCACGCGGGCCGGCCGGGGATGGTCAAGGGGGTCGTGCCCGCCGCCGTACGCGCCATGGTCGGACTCGGCGCCGAGGCGGAGCGGATCACCGCCCGCACCGGTCCGGCCGTCTGCGGCCGGTGCTACGAAGTGCCGGACGCGATGCGCGCCGAGGTGGCCGCGGCCGAGCCGGCGGCGCACGCCGAAACGAGCTGGGGCACTCCGGCGGTCGACGTGAGCGCCGGAGTGCACGCCCAGCTCGAGCGGCTCGGGGTGCGCGACCGGGAGAAGTCCCCGGTGTGCACGCTGGAGTCGGGCGATCACTACTCGTACCGCCGTGACCGCACCACCGGGCGGCTCGCGGGCTATGTCTGGCTGGACTGATGGGGCATGACGGACCGTAAGACCGAACTCGCCGCGAACCTGGCGAACGTGGAACAGCGCATCACCGCCGCGTGCGCCGCCGCCGGGCGCGAGCGGGAGGAGGTGACCCTGATCGTGGTCACCAAGACCTACCCGGCGAGCGATGTGCGGATCCTGTCGGAACTCGGCGTGCGCCACGTGGCCGAGAACCGCGACCAGGACGCGGCGCCGAAGGCGGCCGCCTGCGCGGATCTGCCGCTGAAGTGGCATTTCGTGGGCCAGTTGCAGACCAACAAGGTCCGTTCCGTGGTCGGTTATGCCGATTTCGTGCAGTCCATCGACCGGGCCCGGCTCGTCACCGCGCTGTCGAAGGAGGCCGAGCGGGCCGGGCGCGAGGTGGGATGCCTCATCCAGGTCGCGCTGGACGCGGGCGAGAGCGGCCGGGGCGAGCGCGGCGGCGTGGCGCCGGGCGGCGTCGAGGAGTTGGCCGGCCTCGTGGCCGGGTCGCCGGGACTTCGGCTCGACGGTCTGATGACCGTCGTCCCGCTCACCGGCGAATACGCGGGACGCGAACAGGCGGCGTTCGGGCGGCTCATGGATTTGTCGACCGACCTGCGCCGGGCCCATCCGGCTGCAACCATGGTGTCGGCAGGGATGAGTGCGGACCTCGAACAGGCCGTGGCGGCCGGGGCGACACATGTGCGCGTCGGCACTGCGGTACTCGGAGTCCGCCCCAGGCTCGGGTAACGTCGCCAAGAAGTCGGACCACAGCAGAAAATATGGTCAATGTCCGCGAAAGCGGGCACAACGACCACGTGGATCGCGGGCACTTGGCAGTCGTCAGCCGATCCACCACAGAGCGGAGGACTCAGAGAATGGCCGGCGCGATGCGCAAGATGGCGGTCTACCTCGGCCTCGTGGAGGACGATGGGTACGACGGCCGCGGATTCGACCCCGACGACGACTTCGAGCCCGAGCTGGACCCGGAACTCGACCGGGACCACCGACGGCACGAGGTGTCACACCAGTCACACGGTGCGCATCAGTCCCAAAGGGACGAAGAGGTGCGAATCGCGCAACCGCCCGCGCCGCGCGAGCCGGTGGCCCGTTCGACTTCGCTCGCCGCGGAATCCGGGCGCCCGGCGCGTATCGCGCCCGTGGCATCCATCACACAAGAACGCCAGTCCCTGGAGAAGAACGCACCGGTGATCATGCCCAAGGTCGTGTCCGAGCGGGAGCCTTACCGGATCACCACGCTGCACCCGCGGACCTACAACGAAGCCCGTACCATCGGGGAACACTTCCGTGAGGGCACTCCGGTGATCATGAATCTGACTGAGATGGATGACACAGACGCGAAGCGACTTGTCGACTTTGCGGCCGGTTTGGTGTTTGGTCTTCACGGCAGCATCGAGCGGGTGACGCAGAAGGTGTTCCTGTTGTCTCCTGCTAACGTCGATGTCACGGCGGAGGACAAGGCCCGCATCGCAGAGGGCGGGTTCTTCAACCAGAGCTGAGACGTACCACCGGGAAAAGCACGGAACAGGGGAGAGGGAAAGCCAGGCCATGAGCGTGTTCGCGCAGGTGATCTACATCGCGCTGATGGTGTTTCTCGTCGTGCTGATCTTCCGGCTGGTCATGGACTACGTCTTCCAGTTCGCCCGCTCATGGCAACCCGGCAAGGCGATGGTGGTCGTCCTGGAGGCCACCTACACTGTCACCGATCCACCGCTGAAGCTTCTGCGGCGGTTCATCCCGCCGCTGCGTCTCGGGGGCGTGGCGCTCGACCTGTCCTTCTTCGTGTTGATGATCATTGTCTGGATCCTCATCTCCGTCGCACAGAGATTTGTGTGATGAGGATGGACGATACGGTCTTGCCGACTGCCGATGACTACGTTGAGGTGAAGAGATGCCGTTGACCCCCGAGGACGTGCGGAACAAGCAGTTCACGACCGTCCGCCTCCGAGAAGGCTATGACGAGGACGAGGTCGATGCCTTCCTCGACGAGGTCGAAGCCGAACTGACGCGCCTGCTCCGCGAGAACGAGGACCTGCGCGCCAAACTGGCCGCGGCCACGCGCGCCGCGGCCCAGAACCAGCAGAACATGCGCAAGCCCCCGGAGCAGGACCAGCAGCAGGGCGGCATGCCTCAGCAGGGCGGTATGCCTCAGCAGGGCGGCATGCCTCAGCAGGGCGGTATGCCTCAGCAGGGGATGCGAGGTCCCGGCGCACCGGTGCCCGCCGGCATATCGGGCCCGCCGCAGCAGCAGATGGGTGGCCCCATGGGTGGTCCGCCCCAGCTGCCGAGCGGTGCCCCGCAGCTGCCTGCCGGCCCCAGCGGCCAGGGTGGCCCGCAGGGTCCCGGCCCGATGGGTCAGGGTCCGATGGGTCAGGGTCCGATGGGTCAGGGTCCGATGGGCCAGGGCCACATGGGCGGTCAGCCGCCCATGCAGCAGCAGATGGGCGGCCCGATGGGCGGTCCGATGGGCGGTCCGATGGGCGGCCCCGGTCAGGGCCCCGGTGGCGACAGCGCCGCCCGAGTCCTCTCGCTGGCCCAGCAGACCGCCGACCAGGCGATCGCCGAGGCCCGTTCCGAGGCCAACAAGATCGTCGGTGAGGCCCGCAGCCGCGCCGAGGGTCTGGAGCGTGACGCCCGTGCCAAGGCCGACGCGCTGGAGCGGGACGCGCAGGAGAAGCACCGCGTCGCGATGGGCTCCCTGGAGTCCGCCCGCGCCACGCTGGAGCGCAAGGTCGAGGACCTGCGCGGCTTCGAGCGCGAGTACCGCACGCGTCTGAAGTCGTACCTCGAGTCCCAGCTGCGTCAGCTGGAGACCCAGGCCGACGACTCCCTGGCGCCGCCGCGCACCCCGGCCACCGCCTCGCTCCCGCCGTCCCCGGCGCCTTCCATGGCCCCGGCCGGCGCGGGCGCCCCGTCCTACGGCGGCAACCAGGGCATGGGCGGCCCGTCCGGGCCGTCCGCCCCGTCCTACGGCGGCCAGCAGCAGATGACGCCCGCGATGACCCAGCCCATGGCTCCGGTCCGCCCGCAGGGTCCGTCCCCGATGGGCCAGGCGCCCTCGCCGATGCGCGGGTTCCTGATCGACGAGGACGACAACTGACGGGCCGCGGCCAGTAGTACGACAAGGGCGTCGGCAGCGTTCAGGGGCGGGTCCCCGGACTTCGGTCCGGGGACCCGCCCCTTTTACGCGTGTTGACGCCCACTGAGCGTCTCCGTCCCGAGCGCCCCTGCGCCTGCCCGTCGTCCTGTCCGCCGCTGCGTCCCGTCCGCCCGTGACGCCGAAGGCCCGGCCCCCGCAGCGGGGACCGGGCCTTCGGGCTCGTTCGGCGCTTACGCCTTGCGGAGCCGGAACGTGAGGGACAGGCCCTCGTCCGTGAACGG
Source organism: Streptomyces sp. NPDC056580 (assembly GCF_042793175.1). NCBI lineage: Bacteria > Bacillati > Actinomycetota > Actinomycetes > Kitasatosporales > Streptomycetaceae > Streptomyces > Streptomyces sp. NPDC056580. The sequence goes on from NZ_JBHTVE010000002.1 coordinate 651,931, forward strand.
CTCTCCGTAGCCGGCGTCGGCCTCGCCCTGGGCGAAGTCGGTCGCCAGGACCTCCTCGGCGATCAGGTCGGCGTGTTCCGAGAGAGCCGCGATGACCGCCGGGTCCGTGGAGGTCCAGCGCAGCGCGATGCGGTCGGCGACGTCCAGGCCGCTGTTCTTGCGAGCCTCCTGGATCAGCCGGATCGCGTCCCGGGCCAGGCCCGCCTGGCGCAGCGCCTCCGTGATCTCCAGGTCCAGCGCCACCGTGGCGCCGGAGTCGGAGGCCACCGACCAGCCCTCGCGCGGGGTCTCCGTGATGATCACCTCGTCGAGCGCGAGGGTGACCGTCTCCCCGTCGACCTCCACCGAGGCCGTGCCCGCGCGCAGGGCGAGGGACAGCGCGGCCGCGTCCGCGTTCGCGATCGCCTTGGCCACGTCCTGCACCCGCTTGCCGAACCGCTTGCCCAGGGCACGGAAGTTGGCCTTGGCCGTGGTGTCGACCAGCGAACCGCCGACCTCGGAGAGGGACGCCAGCGAGGAGACGTTCAGCTCCTCCGTGATCTGGGCGTGCAGCTCCCGGTCCAGCGACTCGAAGCCGGAGGCGGCGATCAGCGCCCGGGACAGCGGCTGGCGGGTCTTGACGCCCGACTCCGCGCGCGTGGCGCGGCCCAGCTCCACCAGGCGGCGGACCAGGACCATCTGCTTGGACAGCTCCGGGTCGATCGCCGACAGGTCGGCCTCGGGCCAGGTCGCCAGGTGGACCGACTCGGGGGCGTTCGGGCTCACCGGCACGACCAGGTCCTGCCACACCCGTTCGGTGATGAACGGGGTGATCGGCGCCATCAGCTTCGTGACCGTCTCCAGCACCTCGTGCAGCGTGCGCAGCGCGGCCTTGTCGCCCTGCCAGAAGCGGCGGCGCGAGCGGCGGACGTACCAGTTCGACAGGTCGTCGACGAACGCGGACAGCAGCTTGCCGGCCCGCTGGGTGTCGTAACCCTCGAGGGACTGCGTCACCTGGTCGGTGAGCGCGTGCAGTTCGGACAGCAGCCAGCGGTCCAGCAGCGGCCGCTCGGCCGGGGCCGGGTCGGCGGCGGACGGCGCCCAGTCGGAGGTGCGGGCGTACAGGGCCTGGAAGGCGACCGTGTTCCAGTACGTCAGCAGCGTCTTGCGGACGACCTCCTGGATGGTGCCGTGGCCGACGCGGCGGGCCGCCCACGGGGAGCCGCCGGCCGCCATGAACCAGCGCACCGCGTCGGCGCCGTGCTGGTCCATGAGCGGGATCGGCTGCAGGATGTTGCCCAGGTGCTTGGACATCTTGCGGCCGTCCTCGGCGAGGATGTGGCCGAGGCAGACCACGTTCTCGTACGACGACCTGTCGAACACCAGCGTGCCGACGGCCATCAGCGTGTAGAACCAGCCGCGGGTCTGGTCGATGGCCTCGCAGATGAACTGCGCCGGGTAGCGGGCCTCGAACAGCTCCTTGTTCTTGTACGGGTAGCCCCACTGCGCGAACGGCATCGAACCCGAGTCGTACCAGGCGTCGATGACCTCCGGCACGCGCGTGGCCGTCCGGCCGCAGTCCTCGTGGCGGCAGGCGAAGGTGACCTCGTCGATGTACGGCCGGTGCGGGTCCAGGTTCGACTGGTCGGCGCCGGTCAGCTCGGACAGCTCCGCGCGCGAGCCGACACAGGTGAGGTGGCCCTCCTCGCAGCGCCAGATGGGCAGCGGGGTGCCCCAGTAGCGGTTGCGGGACAGCGCCCAGTCGATGTTGTTGTTCAGCCAGTCGCCGTACCGGCCGTGCTTGACCGTGTCCGGGAACCAGTTCGTCTTCTCGTTCTCCTGGAGCAGACGGTCCTTGATCGCGGTGGTGCGGATGTACCAGGACGGCTGCGCGTAGTACAGCAGCGCGGTGTGGCAGCGCCAGCAGTGCGGGTAGCTGTGCTCGTAGGGCAGGTGCCGGAAGAGCAGGCCGCGCTGCTGGAGGTCCTCGGTGAGCTTCTCGTCGGCCTTCTTGAAGAAGACGCCGCCGACGAGCGGGACGTCCTCCTCGAAGGTGCCGTCCGGGCGGACCGGGTTGACCACGGGCAGGCCGTAGGAGCGGCAGACCTTGAGGTCGTCCTCACCGAACGCGGGGGACTGGTGGACCAGGCCCGTACCGTCCTCGGTGGTCACGTACTCGGCGTTCACCACGTAGTGCGCCGGCTCCGGGAACTCGACGAGTTCGAAGGGGCGCCGGTACGTCCAGCGCTCCATCTCGGCGCCGGTGAAGGTCTGGCCGGTGGTCTCCCAGCCCTCGCCGAGCGCCTTGGCGACGAGCGGCTCTGCGACGACGATCTTCTCCTGGCCGTCGGTGGCGACGACGTAGGTGACCTCGGGGTGCGCGGCGACCGCGGTGTTGGACACCAGGGTCCAGGGGGTGGTCGTCCACACCAGGAGCGCGGCCTCGCCGGCCAGCGGGCCGGAGGTGAGCGGGAAGCGGACGTACACGGACGGGTCCACGACCGTCTCGTAGCCCTGCGCCAGCTCGTGGTCGGACAGGCCGGTGCCGCAGCGCGGGCACCAGGGGGCGACCCGGTGGTCCTGGACCAGCAGGCCCTTGCCGAAGATCTCCTTCAGCGACCACCAGACGGACTCGATGTACTCGGGGTCCATCGTCCGGTACGGGTCCTGGAGGTCGGCCCAGTAGCCCATGCGGGTGGTGAGCTCTTCGAAGGCGTCCGTGTGGCGGGTCACCGACTCGCGGCACTTGGCGTTGAACTCGGCGATGCCGTACGCCTCGATGTCCTGCTTGCCGGAGAAGCCGAGCTCCTTCTCGACCGCCAGCTCCACCGGGAGCCCGTGGCAGTCCCAGCCGGCCTTGCGGGCCACGTGGTAGCCGCGCATGGTGCGGAAGCGCGGGAAGACGTCCTTGAAGACGCGCGCTTCGATGTGGTGGGCGCCGGGCATGCCGTTCGCGGTGGGCGGGCCCTCGTAGAACACCCACTCGGGGCGTCCCTCGGACTGTTCCAGGCTCTTGGCGAAGATCTTCTGCTCACGCCAGAAGTCGAGCACGGCGTGCTCAAGCGCGGGCAGGTCGACCTGGGCGGGCACCTGGCGGTACGTCGGCGCTGTCATCTGCGAGCATCCTCCAACGGACTTGCTGCCTTCCGTCGGAGGGACGAGAGCTCTTTCCTGTCCACGCCGTGTGCGGCGCGCTCCCGCGGTACCACCCTCCTTGGCTCCCGCCGCGCCGTACGCGCCGGTGAGCCCCCTCATTGGGGTCGCGAAGCCGGTTCTACTCGCGGTGGCGGCTGCCACTGCTTTCTTCCGGCGGCTCCGGGGTGATCTTCACGTCGCGCTCGCCCCCGGGCTCACACCGTCCCCGGGTCGCTCTGCGCTGCGTACGCCGCTACTCGTCCCCATCCAAGCTTCTCGCTGCGCCCAGTGTACGGCGCGGAGCCGACAGCGGCCGACCGGATTTCCCGCGCGCGTGAGCGGGCGGGGCGGGCCGGGGCTGGGGCGGGGGCCGGGGGGGATGACCCGAATGGCCATGGGGGGCGTTCGCGCCGTAGGCGCGCTTCCCCGCGCGGATTACCGGGCGGGGAGCTGGGCACAACGGTTGCAGGTCCGCTGCTCGGGGGACGCGGGCGGGCGAATCGGGCGGTGCGCCCCGTTGCCGCGGGACTCAAGTCGATTTATCGTCCCAGCACGATTCGCGTGCAAGATCACAATATATGAAAGGGCCGCGGCCATGGTGGCGAAGAAGACCGCCGTACAGCAGCCGGCGTCCGGCCGCTCCAGCGGCGCGGCCGAGGGAGCCGCGGGCCGGAACCCCGCGCGCGCGGACGCCGCCACGGCCGGTCGGGCGAGGCCGGTGAGATCTGCCCGGGCGCCGGCGGCCGGAGCGAAGGAGCGCGCTTCGGCGGCGTCGGCCGGCACCGGCGAGCGCGCTTCGGCGGCGACGCCCCGGACGCCCGCGCCCACGGAGCCGGCAGGAAACCCGGCGGCCGCCGGCGGCGGCACGAAGCGGGGCGCGTCCGGTGCGAAGCGTGCGCCGGGCGGGACGGCGGCCACGGCGAACGCGGTCGCCAAGGGCGCGCGCACCCAGGGCGGTGTCCCGACGGCGGCGGCGAGGAGAGCGGCAGCGAGGGAAGCGACGGCGAAGACGGAGGCAGCCTCCGCGGAAGGCGCCGGCACGAAGAAGGCCGCCGCCCAGAAGCCCGCCGGCGCTGCCGCGGCCGGCCGGAAGGCTGCCGCGCACACCCCGGACGCGCGGGGCGCAGGCGTGGACAAGACGCAGGTGAAGACCGCGAGCGCGGACAAGACGGACGCGAAGACCGCCAGCGCGGACAGGACCGGCGCGAAGAAGACCGCCGGCCGGAAGCCGGTCGCGGAGCGGCAGCCCGCCCGTCCGGCGGCGACCAGGACGGCCGCCGGGGAGCCATCCGCCAAGAGGACGGGCCGGAGGCGCACGGCGGTCGGTGAGGCGGCCGCCGAGCAGGAGGCGGGTGGAGGTACGGCCGGGCGGGAGAGGACCGGTACGCGGACGCCTTCGAAGGACGAAGAGGCCGGGGCGACGGCGCCGAAGGGCACGGCTCACCGGGACGTGGCCGGCGAGCGGACCGTCCGGAAGCGCGCGGCCGGTGAGGGACCGGCGCAGGACACGGCTCCGGGAGACGCGGTCGGCGGGGAGGCGCGCGCGAAGGGCGGTGCCTCCAGGAAGACGGTTGCCAGGAAGGTGGTCGGGAAGGGATCTGCCGTCGAGGACACGGCCGGGGAGGAAGCGGCCGGGGGGGAAGCGGCCGGACAGGGCACGGCCGAGGGGAAGGGCACGGCCGAGGGGAAGGGCACGGCCGAGGGGAAGGGCACGGCCGGGAAGGGCACGGCCGGGAAGGGAGCGGTGGTCGGTAAGACGGGTGCCGGGAAAGCGGCCGCGAACGCGGTGGCCGCCGGAGAGGCGGGCGGGGAAGAGGCCGTCACCGAGCGGACGGCCACCGAGGCCGCCGCCCCGGAGGCGTCCGGCAAGAGCACGTCCAAGAAGGCGGGCGCGGCGCGGGCCGCGAAGCAGACGGGAGCCACGACAGTGGTTGCGAAGAAGACTCCTGGCACGGCCACGGCGAAGCAGACCGCCGTTCCCAAGGCGCGGCTCGCCGCGGCGGACCCCGGCGATCTCGCGGTACGCCCCGGTGAGGACCCCTGGACCCCGGAGGAGGTCGCCGAGGCCCGAGCCGAGCTGACCTCGGAGGTGGACCGGCTGCGCACCGAGATCAGCACGTCGGAGAACGCCCTCGTCGGCCTGATGCGCGACTCCGGCGACGGCGCCGGCGACGACCAGGCCGACACCGGCACCAAGAACATCACGCGCGAGCACGAGATGGCGCTGGCCGCCAACGCGCGCGAGATGCTGACCCAGAACGAGCACGCCCTGGAACGGCTCGACGCCGGCACCTACGGCCTGTGCGAGAACTGCGGCAACCCCATCGGCAAGGCCCGCATGCAGGCGTTCCCGAGGGCCACTCTGTGCGTGGAGTGCAAGCAGAAGCAGGAACGCCGCTCCTGAGCACCGGGGCCGGCCGGGGCGTGCCGTAGTCTCGTCCTCAGTCAGGCACCTAGGTTGAGGGACTCACGTGGCAGAGGCGGAGCGCATCATCGGTACGCCGGACACCCCGGACGACAGCGGCGAGCGGTCGGCGGCGGCCGAGGCACCCGCCGGAACCGGCGCGTCCGGCACGCCCGGGACCGGCGAGCGGACGGCGCCGGAGGGGCAGCGGGGCGGCCGCGGCCGCCGGATCGCCGTGCTGTTCGCGGTGGCCGCGTTCGCGTACGCCCTCGACCTGGTCAGCAAGATGCTGGTGGTGGCGAAGCTTGAGCACCACGCGCCGATCCAGGTGATCGGGGACCTGCTGGAGCTGCACGCCATCCGCAACCCCGGTGCCGCCTTCGGCTTCGGGGCCGCCTTCACGATCATCTTCACGCTGATCGCGGCCGCCGTGATCGTGGTGATCGTCCGCCTCGCCCGCAAGCTCTACAGCCTGCCCTGGGCGATCGCGCTGGGCCTGCTGCTCGGCGGTGCGCTCGGCAACCTCACCGACCGTGTCTTCCGGGCGCCCGGCGTCTTCCAGGGCGAGGTGGTGGACTTCATCGCCCCGAAGGGCTTCGCGGTGTTCAACCTGGCCGACTCCGCGATCGTGTGCGGCGGCATCCTGATCGTGCTGCTGTCGTTCCGCGGCCTGGACCCGGACGGCACCGTCCACAAGGACTGAGACCGGCCCCGAGGACGGACCGGGACCGGCCCCGCCCGGGGCCGTCGTCCACAGGCTCGTTCGGGGTCGTGCGAGCCGTCCGGCATACTCGACGGGTGAGCACGATTCCCGAGATCCGTACCCTGCCCGTGCCCGACGGCCTGGAGGGCGAGCGCGTAGACGCCGCCATCTCCCGCATGTTCGGCTTCTCCCGCACGAAGGCGGCGGAACTCGCCGCGGCAGGCAAGGTGCAGGTCGACGGCGCTGTGGTCGGCAAGTCCGAGCGGGTGCGCGGCGGCGCCTGGCTCGAGGTCGAGATGCCGCAGGCGCCCGCTCCGGTCCAGGTGGTCGCCGAGCCGGTCGAGGGCATGGAGATCGTGCACGACGACGACGACGTGGTCGTGATCGTCAAGCCGGTCGGCGTCGCCGCGCACCCCTCGCCGGGCTGGAGCGGCCCGACCGTCATCGGCGGTCTCGCCGCCGCCGGCTACCGGATCTCCACCTCCGGCGCCGCCGAGCGCCAGGGCATCGTGCACCGGCTGGACGTGGGCACGTCCGGCCTGATGGTGGTCGCGAAGTCGGAGTACGCGTACACGTCGCTCAAGCGCCAGTTCAAGGAGCGCACGGTCGACAAGCGCTACCACACCCTCGTCCAGGGCCACCCGGACCCGACCAGCGGCACGATCGACGCCCCGATCGGCCGCCACCCCAACCACGACTACAAGTGGGCGGTGACGGCGGACGGCAAGCCCTCCGTCACCCACTACGACCTCATCGAGGCCTTCCGCGCCGCCTCCCTGCTCGACGTGAAGCTGGAGACCGGCCGCACCCACCAGATCCGCGTCCACATGTCCGCCCACCGCCACCCCTGCGTCGGCGACCTGACCTACGGCGCCGACCCGACCCTCGCCAAGCGGCTCCGCCTGACCCGCCAGTGGCTGCACGCAGTGCGGCTCGGCTTCGAGCACCCCGGCGACGGCCAGTGGGTGGAGTTCGGCTGCGACTACCCCGAGGACCTCCAGCACGCCCTCGACCAGGTCCGCGAGGAGACGTACGCGTGAGCGCGCCGTACACCGTCCGCGTCGCCGAGGACCCCGCCGACCGCGAGGCCTGCTTCGCGGTGCGCAAGGAGGTGTTCGTCGTCGAGCAGGGTGTTCCGCAGGACATCGAGTACGACGCCTACGACGCCGTAGCCGTCCATGTGCTCGCGGTCCGCGAGGACGGCGTGCCGCTCGGCACCGGACGCCTGCTGTACGGCGACGCCGCCGCCGCGAAGACCGGCGGGGACGCCTCGGTGGGCTCCCTCGGCCGGCTCGCCGTCGCCGGTCCGGCGCGCGGGCTCGGCGTCGGCGCGGCCCTGGTGCGGGCCGTGGAGGAGGCGGCGCGCGCGCGTGGCCTGGCCGCCGTGGACCTGCACGCCCAGACCCACGCCCTGGGTTTCTACGAGCGCCTCGGGTACGAGGCGTACGGCCCGGAGTTCCCGGACGCGGGGATCGCGCACCGGGCCATGCGGCGCGTCCTGTAGACCGCCGGAACAGCCCGCGCGTACGACGCCGTGGCAGGCTGGAGGCCTGTCGTGCGATCGTCGAGTCCCGGAGCGCTGGCCGTGGATCAGTTGGCCCTGTTGTTCGTGGTGCTGCTCGGGGCTCTCGTGAGCGTTCCCGTGGGAGAGCGGTTCGGGGTGCCTGCGCCGGTGCTGATGACCTTGGTCGGCGGGGCCCTGGCGGTGGCCGACTTCGTGCCCAACGTGGAGTTCCCGCCCGAGCTGATCCTTCCCGCGCTGCTGCCGCCGCTGCTCTACGCCGCCGTACGCCGCACCTCATGGCGGCAGTTCACGGCGAACAAACGGCCGATCTTCCTGCTGGCCGTCGCCCTGGTGTTCGTGACGACGCTGTGCGTGGCCGCCGTCGCCCACGCCATCGTGCCCGGACTGCCCGTCGCCGCGGCCGTGGTGCTGGGCGCGCTGATCGCCCCGCCGGACCCGGTCGCCGCCACCGCCGTCGCCGGGCAGCTCGGACTGCCCCGCCGGCTGGTGTCGATCCTGGAGGGCGAGGGGCTCTTCAACGACGTGACGGCCATCGTGCTCTACCACGTGGCCGTCGCGGCCGCCGTGAGCGGGGAGTTCTCCGCGGTGGGCGCCGGGCTCGACCTGGTGCTGTCCGCCGTGGTCGCGGTCGCCGTCGGGCTGGCGCTGGGCTGGGGTGCGAACAGGCTGATGAGTCTGCTCGGCGACGCCACACTGCAGATCGGGCTGACCCTGCTGGTGCCGTACGCCTCCTACGTGCTCGCCGAGGAACTGCACGGTTCCGGCGTGCTCGCGGTGCTCACCACCGCGCTCTTCCTCTCCGAGTACGCCACCGACGCCGACGACGTGATGACCCGGCTGGCCGGGCACACCTTCTGGGACATCGTCGACACGCTGGTCACCGGCGTCGCCTTCGGGCTGATCGGGCTGGAGCTGCACAACGCCATCCGGACGGCGTCCGGGCGCTGGGGCGAACTGCTCGGCTGGGCGGCGGCGATCGCGGGCGTGGTGGTGGTCGTGCGGCTGGTGTGGCTGCTGCCCGCCACCTGGCTCACCAAGCGGCTGCACGCCATGCGGGACATCGAGGAGGAGATCCCGGTGAGCTGGCGGGAGACCGTCGTGATGTGGTGGTCCGGGATGCGCGGGGTGGCCTCGGTGGCGCTGGTGCTGGCCATTCCACTGAAGACCGACTCGGGCTCGCCGTTCCCCGACCGCGACGAGATCGTGTTCATCGCCTTCGGAGTGATCATCGTCACCCTGGTGCTGCAGGGCCTGACGCTGCCCTGGCTGGTGCGGCGGCTGCGGGTGAAGGCGGACGCGGAGCGGGAGAAGGAGTTCGAGAAGGAGCTCGCGGTGCGGGCCGCCAAGGCGGCCAAAAGCAGGCTCCGGGAGATCGAGCAGGTCGAGGAACTGCCCGAGGAACTGTCGGAGCAGATGCTGCGGCGGGCCTTCGACATCGGAATCCGGATCAGCCCGGACATCGGGGAGGAGGAACGCCGGGAGGCGCAGCGCCAGCGGGCCCGGCGGCTGAAGCGGGTGCGGCGGATCCAGGGCGAGATGCTGAGCGCGGCGCGGCACGAGGTGCTGGCGGCGCGCAGCGAGCCGGGGGCGGACCCGGAGATCGTGGACCGGGTGCTGAGGCACCTCGACGTGCGCAGCCTGCGCTGACACCGGCCGCGCCGGCCCGGGCCGGCGCCCGGTAGCGGGCGGGCCCGGACCGCTGCGGGGTCAGCCCCGGCCGGTGCGCGGGAACTCGTAGGCCTTGCGCAGCGTCGCGCGGTCGGGCGACGGCACACGGTTCGGGGCGAGGACCGCGTCCGAGGTGTTGACCCGGGGGAGCGCGTAGGGGTGCTCCGCGGCGAGCCAGGTGATCATCTGCTCGCGTACGGCGACCCGCACCGTCCAGATGTCGTCCGAGTCCTTGGCGGTCACCAGGGCGCGCACCTGGATGGTGTTCGGCGTGGTGTCGGTCACCACCAGGTTGTAGGCGCGGCCGTCCCAGGCCGGGCACTGGCGCAGGATGTCGCGGAGCTTCTCGCGCATCGCCTCGATGGGCGCGCTGTGGTCGAGGTGCCAGTAGACGATGCCCGTCATCTGCGGGGTGCCCCGCGACCAGTTCTCGAACGGGTTGGAGGTGAAGTACGACACCGGCATCGTGATCCGCCGCTCGTCCCAGGTCCGTACCGTGAGGAAGGTGAGGGTGATCTCCTCGACCGTGCCCCACTCCTCGTCGACGACCACCGTGTCGCCGATGCGCACCATGTCACCGAACGCGATCTGCAGCCCCGCGAACATGTTGGACAGGGTCGACTGGGCGGCGACACCGGCGACGATGCCGAGGATGCCGGCGGAGGCCAGCAGCGAGGCGCCGGCCGCGCGCATCGCCGGGAAGGTCAGCAGCATCGAGGCGGCGGCCACGACGATGACGATCGCCGAGACCACCCGCATGATCAGCTCCACCTGGGTGCGCACCCGGCGCACCCGGGCCACGTCCCGGTGGACGCGTGCGTAGCGGCTGTACGAGGTCTCGACGATCGCCGCCGCTATCCGGATCACCAGCCAGGCGGCGGAGCCGATGAGGACCAGCGTCAGCGTGCGGCCGATGCCTGCGTGGTGCTGGTCCAGCAGCTTCGCCTGGTCGTAGGAGCCTCTGAGCATGGCGGCGCAGAGGACCAGCTGGTAGGGGATGCGGCCGCGCCGCAACAGCCCCCACAGGGGGGTCTCGGGGGTGCGGGCGTCGGCCTTGCCCAGCAGCCGGTCGGTGGCCCAGCCGATGGCCAGGGTGAGCAGGACGGAGCTGCCGATCACGATCAGGGGGCGGAGTACGTTCTCCATGCATGCGCTCCTAACCGGAGCTCGGCACGCATGAACATGTGAGTTCGGCGCGGATCTGGGTACGGCGGTCCCGGCCCCCCTCGGCGCGGCTGGCACCATGGCCTCATGAACATCATGCTCTTTCACTCCACCTACGGGCTCAGGCCGGCGGTGCGCGAGGCCGCGGACCGGCTGCGCGCGGCGGGCCACGAGGTGTGGACGCCGGACCTCTTCGAGGGGCGCACGTTCGGGACGGTCGAGGAGGGCATGGAGTTCAAGGAGCGGATCGGCAAGGAGGAACTGCTGAAGCGGGCCGTGCTGGCGGCGGCGCCGTACTCCGAGCGCGGTCTCGTGTACGCGGGCTTCTCGCTCGGCGCGTCCGTCGCGCAGACCCTGGCCCTCGGCGACGAGCGGGCCCGTGGCCTGCTGCTCCTGCACGGCACGTCGGACATCGCGCCGAACGCGCAGGTGGACGAGTTGCCGGTGCAGCTCCACGTGGCCGAGCCGGACCCGTTCGAGACGGACGACTGGCTGACCGCCTGGTACCTGCAGATGGGGCGGGCGGGCGCGGACGTGGAGGTCTACCGGTACGCCGGGGCCGGTCACGTCTACACCGACCCCGGTCTGCCGGACTACGACGAGGAGGCCGCCGAGGCCACCTGGCGGGTGGCGCTCGGCTTCCTCGACAGCCTGTAGCCGGGCCCGCTCGGGCGGCTACACGGGGTCGTAGGCGCGCTCGACCTTCTGCGTGCCGCTGCGAGTGCGGTACGAACGCACCCACGTCGAGGTCGCGTTCGCGTCGGTGCGGTCGGACAGCACGTAGTAGTCCATCTGCGCGCGGTCGGCGGTGATGTCCAGCACGCCGTAGCCGTGCCGGTCGGTGTCCACCCAGTGGACGTGCCGGTTGGCGGCCTTGATGACCGGCGCGGCGACGGCCGAGACGGTGCCCTCGGGCGCCTTCACGATGTCGTCGAGGTTGTCCGAGGTGACCGACGTGACCACGAACTCGGTGGCCGCGGACGCCGACAGCGGGTAGGTGCCCGCGTCCACCGGCACGTCGTTGGCCCACGCCATGTGGATGTCACCGGTCAGGAAGACGGTGTTGCCGATGGCGTTCGAGCGCAGGTGGGCGAGGAGTTCGCGCCGGTCGTCGGTGTAGCCGTCCCACTGGTCGGTGTTGACGGCGATGCCCTCCTGCGGCAGGCCCAGCAGCTTGGCGAGCGGCTTGAGCAGGTCGGCGGAGAGCGAGCCGACGGCGAACGGCGAGATCATCACGGAGTTGCCGACCAGCCGCCACCTGGTGTCGGAGGCCTTCAGGCCCGCCTTGAGCCAGTCGAGCTGCGCGCGGCCGGTGAGCGTACGGTCCGGGTCGTCCACCGAACCGCTGGCCGTTTCGGCCTGCTGGGAGCGGAAGGACCGCAGGTCCAGCAGGGAGAGGTCGGCGAGCTTGCCGAAGCGCAGCCGCCGGTAGGTGGTGCCGGCGATGGCGGGGCGCACCGGCATCCACTCGAAGTAGGCCTGTTTGGCGGCGGCCTGACGGGCCGACCAGGTGCCCTCGGCGCCCTCGGTGTGGTTCACCGCGCCGCCGGACCAGGCGTTGTCGGCGAACTCGTGGTCGTCCCAGATCGCGATGACCGGCGCCTTCAGATGCAGGGCCTGCAGGTCGGGGTCGGTCTTGTACTTGGCGTGCCGGGTGCGGTAGTCGGCGAGGGTGAGGATCTCGTTGGCCGGCGCGTGCGGCCGCACGATCGTGCCCCGGGCCGCGTACTCACCGGACTTGTACTCGTAGATGTAGTCGCCGAGGTGCAGCCAGGCGTCCAGGTCGCTCCGGGCCGCGAGATGGCGGTAGGCGGCGAAGTAGCCCGCCTCCCAGTTGGCGCAGGACACCACGCCGAAGCGCAGGGAGGACACCGCCGCGTCCGCCGCCGGCGCGGTGCGGGTGCGCGCCACCGGGGAGTCCGTGCCGCCGGCCGTGAAGCGGAACCAGTAGTCGGTGGCCGGGGCCAGGCCGCGGATGTCGGCCTTGACGGTGTGGTCGCTCCCCGCCCGGGCGGTGGTCGAGCCCTTGGCGACGACGTCGGTGAACGCCTTGTCCCGGGCGACGACCCAGCCGACCTCGGTGTCCGGGCCCACTCCGGAGCCGGGTATCGCCTCGGGCACCGGCGTCACCCGGGTCCACAGCAGGACGCCGTCGGGCAGCGGGTCGCCGGAGGCGACGCCGTGCAGGAAGGCGGGCGCCTGGTCGGCCGCGCGCGCGGGAAGGGCGGCGGCGAGCGGGCCGGCCAGCACAGCCGTCGCCGCCGCGGCCTTGACGACCGTACGGCGGCGGGGCGAGAAGGAGTCGAGGCCCGGGTGTGCCTCGGATGATCTGTATCGACTGGTCACGACCGATCAGGTTACTGATCGGTATGCGCGAGAGCGGGCGAACTCCGAAAGTTCGCCCGCTCTTCACGCGGTACCCGTCACCCGACGGCGGGTCAGCCCTTGAGGGCCGCGTCCAGCACCCGGTTGTAGTCGGCCACCGTCATGGGCGGGTTGCCCTGGTTGTCGGCGGTGAGCTTCTTGCCGTCCATCACGAAGCTCGGCGTGCCGGACACGCCGTCCTTGTTGTCGTCGAAGGCCTTGGACATCGCCATCGCCCAGGCGTCGTACGTGCCCTTCTTGACCGCGTTCTGGAACTTGGCGTTGTTCTTGAGCGCGGGCACGGTGTCGGCGACCTTGATGAGGTAGTCGTCGCTCTTGAACTTGTCCGTCTGCTCGTCCGGGTGGAACTTCGCCGAGTAGAGCGCGCCCTTGTACTCGAGGAACGCCTCCGGGCTGACGTTGAGCGCGGCGCCGAGCGCGCTCAGCGCGTTCTTGGAGCCCACGCCGTTGTCGTGGTCGTCGATGAACGTCGCGCCCACGAACTGGATCTTGTACTTGCCGCCGTCGACGTCCTTCTTCACCGTAGAGCCGACCGTCTGCTCGAACTGGGCGCACACCGGGCAGCGCGGGTCCTCGTAGACCTTCAGGGTCTTCTTGGCGGTGTCCTTGCCGATGACGACGGTGGTGCCCTTGGCGCCCGTGGTGTTGGCCGGGGCGGCGACGCTGGAGGCGTCCTTCAGCCCGTCCCAGTAGCCGGGCTTGTTGGCCTGGACGACGGCGTAGCCGATGCCGCCCGCCGCGGCCAGCACGGCCACGACCGAGCCGGCCACGATGACCTGCCGCCTGGCCTTGTCGCGCTTGGCCTGGCGCTCGCGCTCCTGGCGCAGCCGCTCCCGGGCCGCCGTCTTCGCCACCTGGCTGTTCCGCTTGCTCATAGTGATGATCTCCATATGGGACGCGCACATGTCGTACGCGGAATACGTGTGGGGGACTTGGTCGTGCCCAGCGGTCGCCGCTCAGACGAGGGCGAGGGCGCGGGAGCGCGGCGGTCCACGCCGTCCCAGGGAGTGCACGAGGAGCCGGTCGCGCGCCACGGCCGGCCACGGAGCCGGGCGGTGCGGCCGGCGGGCCGGCAGCGGCCGCACGGTGCCCGCCGCCGCCGCGAGCAGCAGCGGGCGGAAGGTGGTGGCCGTGAGCGCGCCCAGCAACTGGGTCAGGGCCCGCTCACCCCGGCGCAGCCAGGCGGCGGCCAGCAGCCCCACGCCGAGGTGCGCGGCGAGCAGCAGCCAGGCGGCGGCCGGCCCGGCGTCCGCGAGCGGGACCCCGGGGCCTCGGCCGGGCGCGCCGGTCACCTGCGCCAGCGGCGTGCCCACGCTGCCGCCCCGGCACAGCACGTCGAGGCCGAACGCGTGCAGGGGACCGGTGACCGGGCCGCCCGCCCTGCCGTAGCAGGACTGCTGGCCGGTGGTGAACACCGTGTCGGCGGCCAGCTCCAGCGGGACCAGCAGGGCCGCGATCCGGCCGAAGCCGCGCTCGCGACCCGCCAGCGTGTACGCGGTGACGAACACCGCTGCGGCGACCGCGGCCACGGTCGCCGCCGGCAGCGGGGCCCTGGACAGCAGAACGTGCGACGCGGTGCTGAGCGTCACGACCACTGCCGTGAACAGCGCCGCGCGTACGGCTCTGAGCTGGGTCCCGGAGATGTCCATGGTGAATGCAGAGTCTGTCACGTGCGCCGGTAAGGGACTGCTAAAGGGTGCCTGTGAGTCCCGGGGTTCACAGCCCCGGGATGCGGCCGTTGCGGAACAGGTCGAGGAAGATCTGGTGGTCTGCACGCGCGCGTGCGCCGTAGGCGTGTGCGAAGTCGACCAGGAGCGGCGCGAAGCCCTCCTCGTCCGCCGCGATGGCCGCGTCGATGGCCCGCTCGGTGGAGAAGGGCACCAGCGACTCGCCGGAGGTGTCGTCCGCCGCCGCGTGCATGGTGGCCGTGGCCCGGCCCAGGTCGGCGACGACCGCCGCGATCTCCTCCGGGTCGTCGATGTCGCTCCAGTCCAGGTCGACCGCGTACGGCGAGACCTCGGCGACGAGCTGCCCGGCGCCGTCCAGCTCGGTCCAGCCGAGCCACGGGTCCGCGTGCGCCTGCAGGGCGCGCTGGGAGATCACCGTGCGGTGGCCCTCGTGCTGGAAGTACTCCGCGATGGCGGGGTCCGTGATGTGCCGGGAGACCGCCGGGGTCTGGGCCTGCTTGATGTAGATCACGACATCGTTCTCCAGGGCGTCGCTGTGCCCCTCCAGCAGGATGTTGTACGACGGCAGTCCCGCCGAGCCGATGCCGATGCCCCGGCGGCCGACGACGTCCTTCACCCGGTAGGAGTCCGGGCGGGCCAGCGAGGTCTCCGGAAGCGTCTCCAGGTAGCCGTCGAAGGCGGCCAGCACCTTGTAGCGGGTGGCGGCGTCCAGCTCGACGGAGCCGCCGCCCGGCGCGAACCGGCGCTCGAAGTCCCGGATCTCCGTCATCGACTCCAGCAGCCCGAAGCGGGTCAGCGAGCGGGCGTCACGCAGCGCGTCCAGCAGCGGACCCTGCGCGGTGTCCAGCGTGAACGGCGGCACCTCGTCGCTCTTGGCGCCCGTGGCCAGGGCGTGGATGCGCTCCCGGTAGGCCTCGGCGTAGATCGTCACCAGTTCGGTGATCTGCTCGTCGCTGAGCGCCTTCGCGTACCCGACGAGCGCGACGGAGGCGGAGAAGCGCTTCACGTCCCAGGTGAACGGGCCGACGTAGGCCTCGTCGAAGTCGTTGACGTTGAAGACCAGGCGCCCGTTGGAGTCCATGTAGGTGCCGAAGTTCTCCGCGTGCAGATCGCCGTGGATCCACACCCGCGAGGTGCGGTCGTCCAGGTAGGGGCCGCCCCGCTTCTCGGCGTCGAGGTCGTGGTAGAAGAGGCACGCCGTGCCCCGGTAGAACGCGAAGGCCGAGGCCGCCATCTTCCGGAACTTCACGCGGAACGCGGCCGGGTCGGCGGCCAGGAGCCGGCCGAAGGCGGTGTCGAAGACGGCGAGGATCTCCTCGCCGCGCTGCTCGTCGTTGAGCTCGGGGACCGGCATCGCGGAGTGCCTCCTGGTGCGGGACGGGTGGTGCGTGAACGTGCGTACGGGGGAACGACAGCGTCTCCGCCGTCTCCAACGGGCGACGCCGCGCGGGAGTGCCCGGTTCCCGGACGAAGGTACGTGGGGACGCCCCGCGTGTGTCAGTGCCCGGGCATAGACTTCGACGCTGACCCCCAGAGTGTCCGCCAGCCCGTCGCCGAAGTTTCCGTTGGAGGCCATACCGTGTCAAAGCCGCCCTTCACGCACCTGCACGTCCACACCCAGTACTCGCTGCTGGACGGTGCCGCGCGGCTCAAGGACATGTTCAACGCCTGCAACGAGATGGGCATGACGCACATCGCCATGTCCGACCACGGCAACCTGCACGGGGCGTACGACTTCTTCCACTCCGCGAAGAAGGCCGGAATCACCCCGATCATCGGTATCGAGGCGTATGTCGCGCCCGAGTCCCGGCGCAACAAGCGCAAGATCCAGTGGGGCCAGCCGCACCAGAAGCGGGACGACGTCTCCGGTTCCGGCGGTTACACCCACAAGACGATGTGGGCGGTGAACAGCAAGGGTCTGCACAACCTCTTCCGGCTCTCCTCCGACGCCTACGCCGAGGGCTGGCTGCAGAAGTGGCCCCGGATGGACAAGGAGACCATCGCCCGGTGGTCCGAGGGCATCGTCGCCTCCACCGGCTGCCCCTCCGGCGAGGTGCAGACCCGGCTCCGACTCGGCCACTTCGACGAGGCGCTCAAGGCCGCCGCCGACTACCAGGACATCTTCGGCAAGGACCGGTACTTCCTGGAGCTGATGGACCACGGCATCGAGATCGAGCGCCGGGTCCGCGACGGCCTGCTGGAGATCGGCAAGAAGCTCGGCATCCCCCCGCTGGTCACCAACGACTCGCACTACACCTACGCCCACGAGGCGGGCGCCCACGACGCGCTGCTGTGCATCCAGACCGGCAAGAACCTCTCCGACCCGGACCGCTTCAAGTTCGACGGCACCGGCTACTACCTGAAGTCCACGGACGAGATGTACGCCATCGACTCCTCGGACGCCTGGCAGGAGGGCTGCGCCAACACGCTGCTCGTCGCCGAGATGGTCGACACCACCGGCATGTTCGAGAAGCGCGACCTCATGCCGAAGTTCGACATCCCCGAGGGCTACACCGAGGTCACCTGGTTCAAGGAGGAGGTGCGCCGCGGCATGGAGCGCCGCTTCCCCGGCGGCAT